>CALCJD010000001.1 GCA_937960895.1 uncultured Spartobacteria bacterium
CGCCGCGCCCTGTCACCGCCACACCACGGCCCGCCGTGGCCACAGCCACTCCGGCGGCCACTCCGGCAGCCACGCCCACGGCTGTTCCCCAAGCTACGCCCAAGGTGGCTGCGGCGACGCCGGTTTCCACCGCCGCGCAGCCGATCCCGCGTCCGGCGGCCGCCGCCCCGACCCCGGCACAGGCCACACCGGCGCAGGCGAAACCCGTTCAGGCCTCCCCGAAGGTGGCCGCCGCCAGGGCGGTTCCGGCGGCCAAGCCGACCCCTTCCGCACAGCCGGCCGCACCCAGCTCCGAGATGGAAATGGCCCCCGACGAATTGGTGGGCATGACGATTGGCGACTATCAGGTTGAGGCCAAGATCGGCGAGGGAACTCAGGGGGGCATCTACCGCGCCACCCAGGCCAAGATGGGCCGGCAGGTGCGCTTCTACGCCCTGGATCGTACCCGCGCCCAGGATCCGGCGGAAATCCAGCGCTTCATTGCGAACGCCAGCATGAAGGCCAACGTTTCGCACCCTTCGATTTTTGCGGTCTACGAAGCGGGCGAAAGCAATGGCATCTATTTTTATTCCTGTGAATACGTGCCGTGCCGTTCCCTTCGGCAGATCCGCGAAAGCGGACAGCTGATCAACGAACAAACGGCCCTGCAATGCATGAAGGTGGCGTCCGAGGTGCTCGGATACTTCGCGCAGCAGAACGTCACGCACAACATCATTTCGGAGAACTCCATCCTCATCGGACCGCACAACCGTCCGCGCATCGCCAACATCGCCGTGTATGAGGCGCGGGAGGCCTTTGACATGGCGGGGGAAATGGCCCGGCTCGGCGCGGTGATCGCCAGCGTGCTGCCCGAGGATTCCGAAGCGCTTGGCATCCGGCAGCTGGCCGTGGAGCTGGCCATCGGACAACGCACCTTCCCGAACTGGCCCGCGCTGACGCAGGCGGTGGCGGCCCTTGAGCCCAAGATCGCCCCGCAGGACGCCTACAAGCTGGACGCCCAGGAGCGCGCCGCCATCCGCATGGTGGAGGAGGCCAAGAAGAAGCAGAAGCGGTCCATGATCATCAGCACGGCCGTTTCCCTGTCCCTTCTGGCCCTGGCTCTCTTCACCGTCTGGTATTTCTTCTTCCGTCCCAAGGGCGCCGTCGTGCGCGACCTGGAGGAAATGGTCGAAATCCCCGCCGGCGAATTCATCTATCAGGACGGCGAAAAGGTTTACCTGCCGACCTTCTACATCGACAAATACGAGGTCACCATCGGGCAATACGCCGAGTTCCTGGACTATCTGGAGAAGCATCCGGAGGAGGAACCGAAATTCGCGCACCCGGATCAGCCCAAGGGCAAGTCCCACGTGCCGCTCAAATGGGCGGACGAGGTGGAAATCAAAAACCCCGGTTATTACACCCGCGCAAAGAAATACGGCCGATATCAGGGCGTGCCCCTGGATGTGAACAGTCCGGTCTTCAACATCGACTGGTACGACGCCTACGCCTACGCCAAGTGGAAGGGCCGCCGCCTGCCCACCGAGCAGGAATGGGAAAAGGCCGCCCGGGGGCCGAACGGCAGAAAATATCCGTGGGGCAACGAACCGGACGACAAGAAGGCCAACACCGGAAAGGATCTCACTCCGAAGTGGTCCGAAGGCGGCAAGATCGACAAATGGCCGGCCTGGTCGCCGGTGGACGCCGTCACCACGGACGTCAGCGAATACAAGGTGTACGGCATGGCGGGCAATGTGAGCGAATGGACCGCCACCATGGCGCCCGATCCGGAGATGCCGAGTGCGAAGGTGCCGGTGATTCGCGGCGGCAACTGGCGCACGCCCGAATACATCCTGACGCGCCGGGTGCTGAAACTGCCCCCGGGCGGCCAGGACATCGCCCTCGGTTTCCGCACCGCGTCGGACACCCCGCCCGCCAAGACCAAAAAATAAATGGTCGCGCGTTCCCTCGCCCTCACCGCGGTCTGGCTGCTGGGGCTGGCGGCCACCGCCAGCGCCCAGGTCAAGGTGGACATCTCGTTCCGTCGGACGCTTTACATGATGTATGAGCCCCTCGTCTGCACGGTGACCATCCAGAACCTGAGCAGCCGCACGCTGGACCTCGAGGATACGCCGCGGGACAAATGGTTCGGCATCCTGGTGGAGTCGGTGGACGGACGCCCCCTGCCGCCGATCAATCCGAACTACAGCAACGAGCCCCTCAGTCTGGAACCGGGGAAAACGGTGAAGCGGGCGATCAATCTGACCCCGCTTTTTCCGTTCGAGTTCGGCACCTACCGCGTGCGTGCCACGATTTATTCGAAACAGCTCGGACGCTACTTTTCATCCCAGCCGCTCAATGTGGAGATCACCGAAGGACGGAAAATCTTCGAGGAAACCGTGGGCGTGCCTGAAGGCGCCGGTTCCGGCGCCACCCGCACCTTCACCCTGCTGGTGCACCGCCTGCCGTCCACCACCGTTCTCTACCTGCGCGTGCGTGACCCGGACGCCGGACGCATCTATTGCACCGTTCCCCTGGGTCGTCTGGTCACATTCGGAAGCCCCGAGGTGCAGTTCGACCACAATAATCACATCCACGTGCTGCAAAACGCGGCGCCGAGGATTTTCCTCCACACCGAAGCCGACATCAACGGCAAGGTGTTGAAACAACAGGGCATCCAGGCCGAGAAGGTGCGTCCGGCCCTCACCCGCCGTCCCGACGGATCGGTGGTCGCCCAGGGCGGCGTGCCGTTTGATCCCAAGGCCACCCCTCCGGCCCAGCAACTTCCCAAGCTCACGGATCGTCCGGTGCCGCTGCCGACACCCCAGGGCAAACCCACGCCGGAGGACAAGCGCCCGGAAAACCTGCTGTCCCGCTAGACGCAACACCTGTCGCCTTCTTGCGACATTTGTCGTCATGGCCACCCTTTCCAATCCCCCGCCCCCCGCGTTTTGATCAAACAATGCGCCGTATCAACCAATTCCTCCTCCAGCACTCCCTCCGCCTTCGTGAGAATCCCTGTGTCAGTCCGGACTTCTGCCTCGACTGGCCGTCCCTGAGCTCCCGGCTGGCCTCCGGAGCCGGTGTGACGCATCACAGCGCCAGCCGTTTTTCGATCAGGGGCGGCACCGTCTGGCTGGCGGAGGACGAAACCGGGGATTGTGCGTGGGTCCATGAAGGTCCCCAGGCCCCGGAACTCGAATCCGGCATTTCCCTTCCCGGCGGCAAAACCGCCTTTCCGGCCACCTACGAAAACCTGGTGCGTTTGAAAAACCTCGTCCAGGAAGCCGATCCGGAATCCACCGTCTTTCCCACGGCTTCGGGATCCCTTCGCCGCCAAAGTCTGGGCATCGGCTCGCGGTTCACCACGCTTCACTGGCCGGGCGTCTGCTGGGCGATGAAGGAACTCGGCCTGAGTGTCACCGCCTGCCAGAACAGCATTCCCCGCGAGCTGGTGTATGACACGGAGGAAATGATGGCCGGCCGGCTCGGCAAGATCGCCTTCCCCTTCATCGGCTGCGATGTGCCGGAAGGACACCAGGGGCAGAGCGTGCAGGGACTGGCCCATGGCGCGATCCTCACCTATCTGAAGAAAGGTTTCCACCTCACGCGCATCCCGTGGGGATTCAACGCGGACCACCAGCCGATCGGCGGGGCATTCGACACGCGCGAGGACAAACTCGTCGAAGGCAGCCTGTTTGCGAGTTACATCACCTTCGATCTGTCCCCGGAGCTCTCCTGCACGACCCTTCCGGACACCCCGGAGGCCCGCGCGGCCTGGGTGCGGCGGGAAATTCCGGAAGCGCTCCTTTCCGCCCTGCGCCAGGGACTGCAGACGGTGGGGGTGGCCATCCCGGATGCCGATCTGCACACCCTCCTCTGCACGGTCTGGCCGGCGCTCTTGAAAATGAAGCGCCGCGACGAAAAATACCGCGCCATTCGCGAAGCCTCCTTCACCACCGAAATCGGCCGCGCCTATGTGCGGGAGTTGAGCATCGACGAACTCCCCGGTCTTACCACGCCGGAAACCCTTGCCACACTGCTCATCCTCTGCCGCGAAATGGGCATGCCGGTCCAGTTCGCAGCGCCCGCCTTCGGCTTTCAGAAAAACCTTCCCTACCCCGACAACGCCGCCCTCGAAACCATGGTGGGACGCGCCTGGAAAATCTGCGAACCGCTCGGGGTCAGCATCGGTTTTCATTCGGGATCCGGAAAATCCGCGGAGAACTATCAGGTGCTCGGCCGGGTCACCGGCGGCCATCTGGAAATCAAAACCAGCGGACGCTACACCTACGAAATGGGACGCGCCCTGGCGGCATCCTCCCACCCCGCCGACCAGGCCCTCTGGAACGACTGGCATGCCTTCACGCGGCGACTTGCGGTGCAGGGCGCATTCAGCACGGATGCCACGGAGCAAAAGATGGCCCGCGGATTCATCCTGCAGACCCTCACCGGAGCCGGAGAGGAAATCTTTGCCTCGCCGGAAACCTGCCTCGCCGCACTGGAGTCCCGTCCGCCGTCCCCCGAGGACGTGTACTGGTTCGAATACAACTTCCTCTTTGTTCTCGCCGCCGAAGGCCGCGCCGACAAGGCCGCGCTCGGCGATCACAGCGAGGCCGGATACCGCCAGCGCGCGCGCTTTTACAGCATCAGCGGGGAGGCCCGCCGCCTTTTCGCCCGCCGCGTCGCCGAATACATCATCTTCCTCGCGGAAACCACCGGACTCTGCACCGCCGACAAAGCCCGCCAAGCCCGCCAGGCCCTGGAACACGCGGAGTTTTAGAACGAAACGGGTTCCCGGCCGGCCCAAATTTTTTTCCGGTCACCGCAATTTTCAATTGTGCAATCGGTTGCACCTCAGTATATCCACCCGTATGTGCAACCAGACGCATAGCGGATGGATGGGATTGATGGCTCTTCTCATCGTCAGCTCCGCCTCCCCCTCAGGCGCCACGACAACGGTCAACGGCATTGAATATCTCAATCTGACGAACACCACGATCATCGCCTCTTCCCCGAGCGCGACGATTGCTCCGGATACGATGGAGGTGGACTTGGACGGTGAGTCCACCACCATTTCCGCGGGCTTTCTCAACGGGGCCCTCTTTCGACAGGGGCTTCCGACCGACCCGGTGAATTCCTCCGGATCGGGAAACTTTCGCGATCTTTACAACATTCAGAACAACGGCGTGGAGTCCGGCTACAACCGAAACGGCGCGGGCAACGCCTCCGTTCCCGGGGGGTTTAATCCCTACATCCGGGTGGGCGATCTGATCCCGGACGCCTCGGGGTTGTATTATGTTTTCGCCTTGGATATCAACGAACCCGACAACGGGAAGGACAACTGGCTGGTGCTGGATGAACTTCGTCTCTATGTCGGCGGAACGACGGATCCCTCTCCGCTGCCCTCGGTGGCCAATGTGGACTCGCTGGGCTCGCTCGTCTGGGATCTGGATGGCGGCGGAACACAGCGTCACGTCCTGCTCGACTACGCGGCCGGCAGCAGCGGGAGTGGAAGAATGGACCTTTGGGTGTTCATTCCTGTGAGCAGTTTTGCGGGCTATTCCAGCGACCAATACGTCTATCTTTACAGTTCGTTCGGCAACCTGGGCTTCACCGATTCGGTTTCCAACCGGAATTGGGGAGGGAATGCCGGAGCGGAACAATGGGCTTTGGCGACGACATCAACGCCGGTTGACCTTGTGGTTCCTCCCGAACCCGTCGTCCCGAGTTCCCTTCCCGAGGATCCGGTCATTCCGGTTCCCGAACCCACCACGGCCGCGTCGGTCACCGTCGGATTGCTGACGCTGGCCGCTCTGCGTCGCCGCCGTTCCACGCGGTAGGCGGCGGAAATCGCCGCTTCCCCGGACAGCCCCGTTTTCGCTACCGGCCTTCGTTCGACGTCCGGGCGGTGTCCCTGGCCGAAAAGGCCGCCAGCGCGCGCACCGGCATGGCATTCAACGCCCGCACGCGTTCGAAAATCCCGGGAGAAACCTCGGGCTGTTTGGCGTAGGCGTTGAAGATCATCTCCAGTTTTGCATCGAGGTTGTCGATGTAGTGCAGGGCAATGGCTTCGGGCGTCTTGGGTTCCACCGGCGAGCCGTATTCGAGTTCGCCGTGATGGGAAGCGATGAGGTGCAGCAGGTGCAGGCGGACATCCTCGGAGGCCGGGGTGAGGTTTTTCCACTCATCGAGCGGCAGTTTGCGCCAGAGGACGTTGGCCAGTTCGATGCCGATGCTGATGTGGCCGAGCAGTTCGCCCCGCAATTCGCGCGGCATGTCAAAGCCGTTTTCGGGCGGACACATTTCCCAGAGTTTGCCGCTGTCGTGAAAAAGGACGCCGGTCAAAAGCAAATCGCGATTGAGAGCCGGGTAGGCCACGCAGAGGCAGTCGGCGGAACGCATCATCTGGGCGGTATGCCGGAGCAGTCCGCCGCGGAAGGCGTGATGGTTGTGCCGCGCCGCGGCGGCCCGGCGGAAACGCGGACCAAACTCGTCGAGAAAGGCCTGGGCCAGGGCGCGAAGACGGGGATCGGACAGACTTTCCACCAGCGTGGTGATGGTGGCGTAATCCGCCTCGTTGGCCGCGCGGGTGGTTTCGTCCCCCTCAAAAAGCTCCTGCGTCTCCGCCGGCGTCAGCGGACGGAGGACCCAGCGCTGCGCCTCGAGCCCGTAGGAACTCAGGCCAAATTCCCCCTCCACCCGGACGGTGTCGCCTTTTTCCAGCTCCGCACAGGCGTTGAAGTTCGGCGAGTTGCTCCAGCCTTTCAGCGAGAGGGAATCGGTGCCGTCGCGGAGCCGGAGTTCATAATACGGTTTGCCGTTGCGGTCCTCCTTGCGCACCACCTCCTCGACCTGCGCGTGGATGCGGGCGCCCAGGGTTCCCGCGCGGGCTTCGGTTCGAATTTGCGCGATGGTTTTGCGGGCGGGGTCGGGCATGGAAATTTTTAACCACGGATCCCGCGGATCGGCACGGATAAAACAGCGGCCCATTCGCGTCCGTCCGCCCTTCGCGGCCTCTTGCCCGCCTCCCGGGGAAGACCAAGAGGATTTTACCGCGGATGAAGGGGCCGGCGCGGATGAACAGCGGGGATGACCCCCGGGCCTGCGCGCTGCGGATCCCGGTTCGACCTGCGGCCGCCGGTCAGTTCAACAACTGATACCAGGTGCTGCGCCGGCGCGGTTCGTAACCCGCCTCGCGAATCAGGTGTTCAATGTCGTCCTTGGTGAGGCGGAACGTGGTGCCCGCGCTGGAGACGACATTTTCCTCCATCATCACGCTGCCGAAGTCATTGGCGCCATATTTGAGCGCCACCTGCCCGATTTTCGGACCCTGCGTCACCCAGGAACTCTGGATGTTCTCGAAATTGTCGAGAAAGATGCGCGAGAGGGCCTGCATCCGCAGGTATTCGGCGGAGGTCACGGTTTCCGCCTTCAGGCGGGTGTTTTCCGGCTGGAAGGTCCAGCAGATGAAGGCGGTGAAGCCCCCGGTTTCATCCTGCAGGTCGCGGAGCCGCTGCAAATGCTCCAGCCGATCCTCGAGGGTTTCCACATGACCGAACATCATGGTGGCGCTGGACCGCATGCCCAGCCCGTGGGCGATGCGCATCACCTCCAGCCAGTGATCGCTGTCACACTTGAGCGGCGCAATGCGATTGCGCACGGAATCGACGAGGATTTCCCCTCCCCCGCCCGGAATGGATCCCAGACCGGCCTCCTTGAATTTGGCGATCACCTCGGCCAGCGGCATGCCGAAAATCTGGGAGAAGTGGTTGAACTCCGGCGGACTGAACCCGTGGATGTTGATGTGGGGGTATTTCTCGCGGATGTGCGAGAGCATGTTCAGATAAAAATCGATGCCCAGCTTGGGATGGTGGCCGCCCTGCAGGAGCACCTGAACACCGCCCTCGGCGGAAAGCTCGTCCAGTTTCTGATCCAACTGCTCGGTGGTCAGCACGTAGTGGTCGTCGTCCCGTTCCGTGCGGTAGAAGGCGCAAAACTTGCAATAAACGTTGCAGACGTTGGTGTAATTGATGTTGCGGTCGATGATGTAGGTCACCACCTCGCCGCCGCGCCCTCCGTAGGCCGCCTCCTTGGCCGCCATCCGGCGGCGGTCCGCCAGGATGCCCAGTTCCTGAAGCGGAAGGCGATACAACTCCCGCGCCTCGTCACGATTGATCCGCTCTCCGTCCAGGACCTTCCCGGTCACCTCCTCTAAAGTCACTGCCATATTTCCCAGTATGACACCGCCGGCCCGGGGGGTCAACGCGGCGGGCAACCTTGCGTACCTGCCAAATTCGTGGTTCCTTTGTGCCTGTTCCATCCATCACTTGAAACTCGCCCTTCCCTCGCTTACAGCCGCCCCGGACCCCTCGGTTGCGAGGTCCGTGGCGCATGTGGGCCGCCTCGACCGCCGCGCCGGGAAGGCCGCCGCCAAATTCTTCCTGCTTGCGGCGGGGTATTTTCTGACCGCCAAGCTGGGCCTGCGCCTGGCGCCGCCCGAACTGGCCATCAGTCTGATCTGGCTGCCGACCGGCATCGCCACCGCCGCCCTGTATCGCTGGGGGCTGAGGTACTGGCCGGCCGTCGCCCTGGCCACCTGGATCCTGCAAAAGGATTCCTTCAGCATCGAGGGACCGTTCGCCGTCACGCTGGTGGCGGGCCAAACCGTCGCCCCCTTCATTGCGGCGTTGATTCTCCGCCAGGTCGGATTCCATCCGGCCTTCGACCGTCGGCGGGACATCGGCCTCTTCTGCCTGGCGGGGGCGGTGGGAATGGGTGTGTCCACCACATGCGGGGTCCTTTCGCTCTCCCTGGCCGGCCTGTCGCCCTGGGCCGGTTTCAGCCATTCGTGGCTGACGTGGTGGGCGGGGGATTTCATGGGGGTGCTGCTGGCGGCTCCCCTGCTGATCTCCGTCACCAAGGCCAGTTGGCACCGCCTCCGGAACCGGGGCGGGGAATTTGCCGTCTGGTGTGTGGTCGCCGGCACCATGTTCACCATCATCTTTTTCACTCCGGCCCAACCAGGGGTCGGCACGCTGCCCCTGGTCTTTCTGCCCCTCGCCCTGACCGCCTGGGCGTCGCTGCGGTTCGGGGTCACCGGCACCTCCTTCGCCGTGCTCAGCCTGGCGGCGGTGGCCGCGGCCGGCACCGCCTCGGGCTGCGGACCGTTTCTCAAACCGGAACCCTATTCCGGCGTGTTTCTCCTCTGGTCCTACCTGGGCTCGGTCACCGTGCTCAGCTTCATGATTATGGGCATCGAAATCGGCCGTGACGAGGCCCAGACCGCCCTCATCCGCTCCCTGGACGAACTCGCGGAACTGAACCGCCGTCTTCAGGAATCCGCCGCCCGGGCGCAACGGCTCGCGGAGGAGGCCGAGAAGGCCAACGCCGCCAAGAGCGACTTCCTCGCCCGCATGAGCCACGAGATTCGCACGCCGATGAACGGGGTCATCGGAATGACCGACCTCCTCCAGCAGACGGCCCTGACGCCGGAGCAGCGGAATTTTGTGGAAGTCGCCCGCGCCAGCGGGGAATCCCTGGTGAAACTGATCAACGAAATCCTCGATCTCTCGAAGATCGAAGCCGGCAAACTCGAACTGGAGTCCATCGATTTCGACCTGTACGCCCTCATCGACAGCGTCATGACCCTCCTCCGGCCGCGCGCCGAAAAAAAGGGCCTGACATTCACCCACGAAATCGCCCCCGAAACCCCGAAACGGCTCCGCGGCGACCCCGTCCGACTGCGTCAGATCCTGGTCAATCTCCTGGACAACGCCGTCAAATTCACCTCCCAAGGCGGCGTTTCCCTCACCGTACAATCCCTCGCCTCCACTCCCTTTTACGAAGAACTCCGCTTTGAGGTGCGGGACTCCGGGGTGGGAATTCCCGCCGGACAGATCGAAGCGGTTTTCCAGCCCTTTGTGCAAAGCGACACCTCCACGTCCCGACGTTATGGAGGCTCGGGGCTCGGACTGGCCATCTCCCGGCAACTGGCGGGGCTGATGAACGGAAAAATCGGGGTCGACAGCGTCGAAGGTCAGGGATCGACGTTCTGGTTCACGGCGCGCCTGATCCGACCGTCCGAACAACCCGCGGCCGACAGCCGTCCCTCCGCCGGACTCCCCCATCCGGGAGCCGCGCGGCGCATCCTGCTTGTGGAGGACAACAGGACCAACCAGATGGTGGCCCGCCTCCTCCTCGAAAAACTCGGCCACGTCGTGCACCTGGCAAACAACGGCACCGAGGCCCTGAACTACCTGCGGGACAACGATTGCGACCTGGTGTTGATGGACTGTGAAATGCCCGATCTGGACGGCTTTGCGACCACCCGCGCCATCCGCTCGGGCGATTCCCGGGCCCGCAATCCGCGGGTTCCCATCATTGCCCTCACCGCCCACGCCATGCCCGAGGAGGAGCAAAAATGCCGGGCGGCGGGGATGGATGATTTTTTGACCAAGCCGATCCGCGTCCAGGAACTGGCCGCCGCGCTCGGACGCTGGGTTTGACTCCCGGCCGGTCCTCAGGGTCGCCTGAGGGCCGGGATGCGTCGCCATCCCCGCCTGCGGGGCGATCCTTTTTTGCGGCAAAAAAAACACCCCTGCCGCTTCACGCGACAGGGGTGGGAAGGGAAGGCA
Source organism: uncultured Spartobacteria bacterium (assembly GCA_937960895.1). Lineage (GTDB taxonomy): Bacteria > Verrucomicrobiota > Verrucomicrobiia > Chthoniobacterales > Terrimicrobiaceae > CALCJD01. The sequence continues at coordinate 10,617 of CALCJD010000001.1, forward strand.
ACCGCCTCAGGCGCGGGTGCGACGGCGCAGGAACAGAACCGTCATGGCACCGGCTCCGAAGAGCAGCGTCGTGGAGGGTTCCGGCACGGCGTAGTATTCGACGATGACCTGACCGGTATTGGCGCCGGCCAGCGTGGCGGTGATCGTCGCGGTCGTCGTCTGGTTCCAATTCAGAGTCGACGTCGCAAGATACTCAAATTCCAGCGAACCCCCATCCCGGAAGATGGCATTGAGTTCTTCCGAGGTGAAGGAACCAAAACCCGATTGCGAATCAAAGATCGTGATTGCGGTCTGGGTAATGTCAATCGGCCGGTTCAACGGACTGTCGTCCGTCAGCGACGTATCCGCATACGTGTCGCTGTTCTTGGTGCGGGCATACTCGTCAATCGTTCCGCCCGCCGCGCTAATGGCGTTTTTCAGCGCGTTGGAGGCGAGCACACTCGTGGCCTCCTGCAAACGGTTGGTGGGGCTGTCCGTAAAGCTCGTCGATTCCCCTTCCGCCACCGAAAGGGTGGCAGAAATCGTCGGAGACTGATCCGGCGCCGGCTGGAGAACCTTGATCACCACGCGGGTCAGATCCAACGTGCCCAGGTATTCGCTCACCGTGATCGTCCCGCCAATTCCGGAGGCTTGGGTGCCAATGGTGGAGGAACTTCCCGTAATGACGATGTCGCGACTCACACTCCACTCATTGGACGAGGTCTGGACCAGCACCTCTTCCGCGAGACCCAAAACGGGGATCGCCAGGAGCCCTAAAATTGCGATGAACAGATGTTTTTTCATTTTTCCCGATTGTTGTTTGTTGATCCTGCGACTGGTTGTCTAAGAATATGAGTCCTCACCGCCAATGGGAGTTTCCCCCATTCCGGGAGATTTTGCTCAATTTTGTCCCGGAGCCGCCGCTTCCGAATTTCGGAGGAAAAGCGGGAAAAGCCGCGCATTCGTTTGATGCCGCGCAAGAAGGGGATGGGTGAGCAATTGAAAATAATCGGAGCGATCCAGAACGGAACGAGCGTGGGTCAACAAGGTGACGGCCTCCTCCACCTGACCCTCCTCAAGGGCAATCCCGGCCAGGCCCACCAACCACTGTGCCTTGGGACGGTTGTCTGTTATAAGGGAGGTTATTTCTGATCTCACCTCCTCTTTTTTGGACAATTGCAACATAAGAAGCAGTCGCTCATTGGACGCGAGAGGATGATTTCGATCCATGACCAGGGCGCGATCGCAGTGAGAAATTGCGGACGAAAGATCTCCGGCATCGCGATCCAGCACAGCCTGCCAGTAGTGAAGGTGTGCGGAAGGATCCTCACGTAATCCGCGGGCGTATTCCGTCCTTGCCGCCTCCGGAAATCCGGTTGCCGCCTTGATGCGACCACTCAACTCCACGAAATCCGCCAACCGGACCGCTTTGGGATTCACCTGATCCAGGAGGACTGCCGCTCTTTCAAAGTCCCCTTCATCAGCCGCCTTTCGCGCATCATTCAACGCCATCTGGGGAGTTTTTGGCGCATATTTTACAATAGGTTGCAGGATATTCCGCGCTTCGGGCTGACCGCTCCCGAGGTTTCCGAGGCGCCCCAGATGGGGGCGCAGGAACACGACCCCGACGCCCAATCCCGCACCGACAAGAAGGACGAGGGGAAGGCCGATGAAGAGGAGACGGCGCTCCGTTTGATAGCGGGGATCACGAAAATAGGAGAAAGACATGGGAATCAGTCGTCGAATTCGGCGGGAAAAACGCGCACCGCCTCCCGGAGGATCTCGGAGGCACTGCGCAGGTTGAGTTTGATTTTGATGTTCTCCTTGTGGCGCTCCACCGTTTTGGTGCTGATGCCAAGATTCTCGGCAATGGTCCGCACCGGTCGGCCGGCTGCGATATTGCGCAAAATCAGAGTCTCCCGGGGACTCAGCGCCGGCAGCAGATCCGAGGATTTCGAGCGGGTGCCGGGGTTCAGGCGGGAGGACACGTAGGGCAATCCCACCGCGGCCCGACGGAGGGCTTCCAGCAAGGCGGCCAAGGCATCCCTCCGGGAAACAAACCCGATGGCCCCCCATTTGGTCGTCTCAGCCACCACCGATGGTTTGGCCGTCGCCCCCATGATCAGAAACCGGACTGAGGGGAAGCGTTTCCGCCAAGCCGAAATCGTGGGCAGAGGGGTCTCACCGTGCAGATGGAGATTGATCAAGAGAACATCGACCTCTTCCCGCTCCAAAATTCGCTCCGCCTCGGAGAGGCTGCCGGCAACTCCCAGCAGCTTGAACTCGCGCGAATTGGAAAAAAAATGCGTCAACAGATCACAAAAGAGAACGTGATCGTCGACAACGAGAAAACGAACACGTTTCCGTCCATTCATGGCCGGTTCGAAGCGAAAAATTGCCCGATTCGTGATTTTGCACTTGCCGGCCAACTCCATGCATCCGGTTGCACTTCCATGGCGAAAACCATGGCGTCCGATCAGGAAAATGCAAGGATTTCCTGACGTTCAATAGGGCGTCAATTGACGCCCTCAGACCCAGCCCCGCCAGTCCCGCAATTTTTCGAGGGCGCGGGCGCGGTGGCTGAGGGAGTTTTTGACCGGGGATGGCAGCTCTCCGAAGGTTTCCTCGTAACCCTCCGGCACAAAAAGCGGATCGTATCCAAATCCGCCCCCGCCGCGTGGCGCCTCGACAATCGTTCCTTCGACGGCGCCGCTGAAGGCCGCGAGCTTGCGGCCGGCCCGGGCCAGCACGATGACACACCGAAAGCGGGCCGAGCGGTCCCGTCCGCGAACCCTGGCCAGGTTTTGCAACAGCAGGGCATTGTTGGCGGCATCGTCACCATGACGTCCGGCATAGCGGGCGGAATGCACCCCGGGAGCCCCCTGGAGGGCGTCGACTTCCAGGCCCGAATCGTCTGCGATCACCCAGCCGTCGAACCGCAGGGAGGCCGCCACCGCCTTGAGGGTGGCGTTTTCCTCAAAGGTCGAGCCCGTCTCCTCAACCTCCGGGGGGTCCGGCAGGACGGAGAGGTCAAAAACGCTGAAATCCGGGCCCAAAATGGCGCGAATCTCGTCGATTTTGTGGGCGTTCCGGGTGGAGACCAGCAATCGGTGGTTTTCAGAATCGAGACTCTCTGCCATATTCGCTCCCCTTTTCCCATGGCCGCTCAACGTAAGCAATTTCCCTTTCCTGAATTCGAATCCCGGTGGCAGAAGCGCTGGCTGGAGGAGGGCGCCTTCCGCGCTCCGAATCCCGGCGAACCGGGTTTTGATCCCCAGAAGCCGAAATATTACGTCCTCGACATGTTCCCCTACCCCAGCGGCGAGGGGCTCCACGTCGGACACGTCGAGGGCTACACGGCCACCGACATCATTTCGCGCTACAAACGCATGCGCGGATTCAACGTGCTGCACCCCATGGGGTGGGACGCCTTCGGCCTGCCGGCCGAGCAGTTCGCCATCAAGACCGGCCAGCATCCGCGGGAAACCACCGCACGCAACATCGCCCGCTTCAAGTCCCAGCTCCAGTCGCTCGGCTTCAGCTACGACTGGTCGCGCGAAATCAGCACGACGGACCCGGATTATTTCCGCTGGACGCAGTGGATCTTCCTCAAGCTCTACAACTCCTGGTTCAATCCGGCCACCAGGAAGGCCGAGCCCATCAGCACGTTCAAGGGGACCGATCCCGACAAGGTCCGCCTGGCCTATGTCGCCGAAATGCCGGTGAACTGGTGTCCGGCCCTCGGCACCGTGCTGGCCAACGAGGAGGTCATCGACGGCAAAAGCGAGGTCGGCGGCCATCCGGTCGAGCGCCGTCCCCTGCGCCAATGGATGCTGCGCATCACCGCCTATGCCGAGCGCCTGATCTCCGAGCTCGACGGCCTCGACTGGCCCGAGGGCATCAAGCTCCTGCAGCGAAACTGGATCGGCCGTTCCGAGGGCGCCATGGTGAAGTTTTCCATCTTCAACTCGCGCTATCCGCTCGAGGTCTTCACCACCCGGCCCGACACCCTTTTCGGCGCCACCTACATGGTGCTGGCGCCGGAGCATCCGCTCGTGTCCAAAATCACGACCCCGGCCCAGAAGGAAAGCGTCGAGGCCTACCGGAAGCAGGTCGCCTCGAAATCCGACCTCGAGCGCACCGAGCTCTCCAAGGAAAAGACCGGCGTCTTCACCGGCGCCTTTGCGGTCAATCCGGTCAACGGCGAACTCCTCCCCGTGTGGATCGCCGATTACGTCCTCATGGGCTACGGCACGGGCGCCATCATGGCCGTGCCGGCGCACGACGAACGGGACTTTGAGTTCGCCACGAAGTACAACCTGAAGATCCGCCAGGTCGTGCAGCCTCCCGGCGGCGAAAAATGGGAGGGCTTCACCGGCGAGGGCACCGCGGTCAATTCCCAGTTCCTCGACGGACTGCCGACCGCGGAGGCCAAGAAGCGCATGACCGCCTGGCTGAAGGAAAAGGGCCTCGGCCACGGCACCGTCAATTACAAGCTGCGCGACTGGCTCTTTTCGCGTCAGCGCTACTGGGGCGAACCGTTCCCCATCGTGTGGGAGGACGGCAGACACCGTCCCCTCGACGAAAGCGAACTCCCCGTCGTCCAGCCCGACATGGACGACTTCAAGCCGACCGGCTCGCCCGAACCGCCGCTCTCCAAGGCCACCGAATGGGTGCGCTATTCCGAGAAGGCCGTGCGCGAAACCAACACCATGCCGCAATGGGCCGGCTCGTGCTGGTATTACCTGCGCTTCTGCGATCCGAAAAACAACGGGCGGTTCGTCGGCGAGGAGGCCGAACGGTTCTGGATGACCGGAAGCGGCGGCAAGACGGACAACAAAAACCGCGGCGGCGTGGATCTTTATGTCGGCGGCACCGAGCACGCCGTGCTGCACCTGCTCTACGCGCGCTTCTGGCACAAGGTGCTCTTTGATCTCGGGTACCTGTCCACCTCCGAACCCTTTCAGCGCCTGGTCAACCAGGGCATCATCCTCGGCCCCGACAACCAGAAGATGTCCAAGAGCCGCGGCAATGTCATCACGCCCGACTCGGTGATCGAGGAATACGGGGCCGACTCGCTGCGTCTCTACGAGATGTTCATGGGGCCGCTCGAGCAAATGAAACCCTGGAGCATGAAGGGCGTCGAAGGCGTCTACCGCTTCCTCGGCCGCGTCTGGCGCCTGGCCATGGAGGAAACCCAGGAGGGCGCCTGGCAGGTGTCGTCGGAGTTGAAGGACATCGAACTGACCCCCGCCCAGCTGCGCGTGGCCCACGCCACCATCAAGAAGGTCACGGCGGACCTTGAGGACTTCGCCTTCAACACCGCCATTTCACAGATGATGGTGTTCACCAATGAATTCGTAAAGGCCAGCCCGCGTCCGGTCGGGGCGCTGCGCATTCTCCTTCCGCTCCTCTCGCCCTTCGCGCCGCACATCACCGAGGAGCTCTGGGAACAGCTCGGGAAAAAATTCCCCGGCTTCGAAGGCCGCGCCTCCACCCAGCCCTGGCCCTCCCACGACGAAAAATACCTGACCGTCGAGGAAATCGAACTCGCCGTGCAGGTCAACGGCAAGGTGCGCGACCGCATCACGGTAAAGGCCGACGCCCCGGACGCCGACGTCGAAAAGACCGCCCTCGCCTCCCCGAAGATTCAGGAGGCGACCGCCGGCAAAACCGTCGCCAAGGTGATCGTCATCAGGGGCAAGCTGGTCAATATCGTCGTGAAATAAGGAAACGCCCCCCGACGGAGCGGGGGCCGGCAGGACGCCGGACCCGTTTCCGCCGGAAGGCCGTTCCGGATATCCTCAATACAACTGCAGGTTCCTGCCCGAAACGGAGGCCACCGGGGTCTGCGGACGGGAATCCCCTTCGGCGGGCTCCGGCCAGTCCTGCAGTTCCTCCTTCTCAAGCTCGAAGAGCTCGTCGATCACCACCTTGGCGGTGGCGATGGAATTGACCAGCGGGTCGATCGACAGCGCCCGCACCAGCAGGTTGCGGTCGCGGCGCATGATGGCCTCGATGGTCAGCTCGTGAATGTCGAGGATGAGATACTGCAGCGAGCGCAAGCCCAGCGGAAAATCCCCCACGGGCAGCGGACGCGGACCATTCCGGTCGAGGCGGCACTCGAGTTCCAGGAAGGCATCCTCGGGCAGATTGCCCACGGCCTTGCCACCGTCCACGCCGTTGCGATTGGGCGTGTTGATGTAGTAGGTGCGCCCGTCCTCGATGATCATCGTCTGAATGATGTCGGTGGCATGGTCGGAATGGAGGCTGCTGTGAAATTCCTCCATCGGCCTCTTGCCCGAGATGTAGTCGTCAATCTCCTCCCAGACGCGGGCCGTCCAGCGGTCCCGTTCATCACAGTCGAACACGGCCAAGGGCGGAATGCGCTCCTGAATGGCGGCGCGCCCCTGATAAAAGGGCACATATTCCTTGGTGTGACCCGTGCAGGTGGGGATCGCCCCGAAGAGATCGGTCAACTGCGCGGTGATGAAGTTGTTGAACCGCGCCTTGGACGCCCCCTCGTCCTTTTCCTCAAGGCCGTGCTGCCAAAAGGCGTCGCGGATGCGCGGCATGAGGTCCACACCCTCCAGCTCGGCCTTCAGCATCCAGGTGAAATGGTTCACCCCGGCAATGCGCAGGTCGAACCGGTCCATCTTCGAAACGTCCTCGCCGATGAATTCGAGGTAGCTCCGCTTTTTGCCCGGCATGTGGTGCGTGTCGCAGAGGGCGAGGCTCTTCGCCTTCGAGTGCCGCATGAGCCCGATGCCCATGGCGGCGGAGGGATTCACGTAATTGATCACCCAGGCGTCCGGGCAGATTTCCTCCACGGCGTGGGCGATTTCGAGAATCTTGGGAAATTCCCGCATCGTGTGGAAAATGCCGGCGGGCCCGATGGTGTCGCCCGAGCAGGAGCGGATGCCGTATTTGGCGCCCACCTCGCATTCAATGCGGCGGTAGTGGGTGTTCTTCTTGGAAAAGCTCAGCACCACAAAATCCGCGCCCGGCAGCGCCTCCCGATAATCGGTGAAAACCTCGACGCGCGTTCCGGATCCGGCCGTGGCCAGGCGGGCCAGACGGTCCAGCTTTTCCAGCCGCTCCGGATCGATGTCCACCAGACTCAGCGTGCAGCCGCGCAAACCCGGAAGGTGCGCCGCCGCCCAGATGGCCTGCCGGCCGAAAAACAGACTGCCTGCCCCGACGATGACAATTTTGGGAGATTTCATGAAAATGTTGCGATTCGGGAAAAATCATAATCCCGTTCCCCCTTTTCACCAGAAGAGGGATGTCGTAATAACAGGACAGATGTTGCCAGCTCACAAAATCTCCCTCTTCCGTTTCAACCCCCAGCCTCCCCCCTGTCTTCCGCTGACGGTGCGGTCCGTGGGCGAATACGACATCCCCGGCGGCACGGTGGTGGATCCTCCGGTGCACAAGGCCTTCACCCAGATCTTCTGGACGGAGTCGGGCGTCGGCGAGTTCCATTTCGCCAAGCGGCACGTCCGCGTGCGGGAACAGGAGATTTTTTTCCTGCTGCCCGGCGAGCTCCATGATCTCCGCGCGGTGAGTCCGCGCTGGAAATACCACTGGTTCACCCTCGATCATCCCGACAGCCGCCAGTGGATCGAATCCATGGGCCTGCGGACCCGGCCGCTGCCGGCCCGGCGCTGTCCGGTGGAACTCTTCCGGTCCCTGCAGGAAACCGTCCGCCAGGGCACGGTGGCCGGGGATCGCGAGGCCGCCCACCTCGCCCACGCCCTGCTGCTCGCCGCCATGGAAGGCAGCCTGCCCGCCTTTGCGGAACAACATCCCTCCTGGGTCGAGCAGTGCCGCAAGCGGATCGACGCGGAGTTTGCCGACCCGCAGTTGAATGTCACCGCGCTCGCCCGGGACATGCGCGTCCATCGCGCCACCCTCTTCCGGGCCTTCCTGGCGGCCTACGGCATGACCCCCTCCCATTACCTCCAAAGCCGCCGGGTCCACCATGCCATGCAACTGCTCAAGGAAACCGACGCCTCCATCAAGGAGGTCGCCGCCGGCGTGGGACTCAACGACCCCAACTACCTCGCGCGTCTGCTCGGCAAGATCTGCGGACTCACCCCCCGGCAATTCCGCGCCGCCTACCGTCAGGGCAAGGCCCTCGCCCTCATTCATCGGAAATAACGCCCCCGTTCACGCCGCACGGTCCCTCCCCGGGCGCGCGGCACGCCGCCCGGGCTCCCGCACTCACCGCCTTCCGTCCCGCGCCGCACCCCCGCCTTCCCGTTTCCTGCGTTCGATTTTCTGAAGTTTGTATTGAAGCGTGCGGCGGCTGATGCCGAGCCGTTCGGCGGCGCGGGTGCGGTTGCCGTCCACCCGCGCCAGAGTCTCACGGATCCACGCCTCCTCCCGCTCGGCCAGGGTGCCTCCGACGGGTTCCGCCGCCGGCGGCGGTCCCTCCCGCACGGCGGGGGGTAGATCCTCGACCCCGATTTCCGCCGAGGGCGTCACCAGCACCAGACGTTCGACGATGTTCCGCAGCTGCCGGACATTTCCCGGCCAGGAAAAGGCCTGCATGGCCCGGATCGCCTCCGGCCGGAAGCGTTTGCGCGGGCGGCCATGACGCATGGCAAAATGGCGGCGGAACATTTCCACCAGCAGCGGCACGTCCTCCGGGCGCTCGCGCAGCGGCGGCAGAGTGATTGTGATCACGTTCAGGCGGTAAAGCAGGTCCTCCCGAAATCCCCCCGAGGCGCACAGCGCCTCCAGATCCCGGTTGGTGGCCGCCACGATGCGGGCGTTGTGACGCACCACCGTCCGGCTTCCTATGGGCCGGAACACGCCGTCCTCCAGCACCCGCAGCAGATCCGCCTGGCCCAGCCGGGAAAGGTCGCCGATTTCGTCGAGGAACAACGTGCCGCCGCGGGCCAGTTCAAACCGGCCCGCCTTGTCCGCAATCGCGCCCGTAAAGGCGCCGCGGACGTGGCCGAAAAACTCCGACTCGATGAGCGTTTCCGGCAGCGCGGCGCAGTTCACCGCCACAAAGGGTCCGTCCTGGCGATGGCTCCGTTCGTGAATCGCGCGCGCGACGATTTCCTTTCCCGTCCCCGATTCCCCCTGGATGAGCACGCTGACATCGGTCGGCGCCACCTGACGCACGATCTCCTGCACCTCGCGCATCCCGGCGCTCTCCCCGACAAAAATGTCCACGTCCGCCCGCCGTTTCAGCCGCTTGCGGATTTCCGGATCATCCGCCACCACCGCCTGGTGCTCCAGCGCCTGACGTACGGAACGCAGGATGTGTTCATTCTCGGCCGGCCAGCTGAGATAATCGAAGGCGCCGTGATGGATCGCCTCCATCGCCGTCCGGATGCTCCCGCCCTCGCTCACAAAAATGAACTGGGTGTCGGGGGACTCCCGCCGCAGCGCATCCATCACCGCAAACCGGTCCGCCCCCCGGGGATCAAAGGCCTTGATGATGATGTTGAAATGCTCCCGCGCGGTCAGCCCGCGGGCGGCCCGCTCGGTGGTCGCGGTGCGCACCTGATACCCCGCGTCCTTCAGGACTCGCGAAATGCCTTCCAGAAAACGGTTGGCTCGATCCATCACCAGGATCGCCACATTCGCGGGGTTCATGGCCCCAGTATGCGCAGCTTTTACGCGGATGTCGCGCAATTTTTGCGCATTTGACGTACGTTCCGCCAAGCGGCCGGACGGATGAAAATTTTATAACCTATTTATTATTCACCAATTACATACAAATCCATATTCCGGCACGGGAACTGCATTGGGAGGTCTCATGCCAACACCAGCCAAAATCACCGCGTCGCTGCGCAGGCTTTGCCTTCTGGAGTCCGGAAGGGGTCCTTTGTGTGCGGCGCTGACGGAATGGGAGCGAAAATTCGAAATTGCGCGTCTGCGCGGCATCCTACCGGCGGCGATCCTCGCCCACCATGACCGGATGCTCCATCGGACCAACACCAGTGTCGCCGAGGTGCGGGACGGCGTCTGTTCCGCCTGCGGCCAGCGTTTGCCCGCGGAGCATGCCGCCCGGCTGAAATCCAGCCAGGACCTCGAGGTCTGCGACCATTGCGGACTCTTCCTCTATCTCCCGGGATCCCGTTCCGCGACCGCCTCCCGTTCATGAAACGCCGCGGCCCCCTCCTTCATTTCCGGCCCCGCCTGCTGAAATCGCTGCGCGAGGGGTACACCCTGCGGGATCTGGCCGCCGACGGACTGGCGGGACTCACCGTGGGGCTTATTGCGCTTCCTCTCGCCCTCGCGCTGGGCATTGCCAGCATTCCCGCCGGAACGGCGACCCCGTATCCGGCGCCGGCCATCGGCCTTTTCACCGCGATCATCGCCGGGTTCCTGATTTCGGGCCTGGGCGGCAGCCGCTACCAGATCGGAGGTCCGACCGCGGCCTTCATCCCCGTGGTGCTGATGATCATCGAACGGCACGGCTACCTGGGGCTGATCCTCGCCACCATCATGGCCGGCTTTATCCTTCTCTTCATGGGGCTGGCCCGCATGGGCACCCTCATCAAATTCATCCCGTGGCCGGTCACCAGCGGATTCACCACCGGCATTGCGGTGTCGATCATGGCGACGCAGGCCGCGGATTTTCTCGGCCTGCCCTCCCACGAGGCGCCCCGCGAGTTTCTGGAAAAGATCCACTGGCTGGTGGAGCACGCACCCTCGGTGCACCTGCCGACGCTGGCTCTGGCGGCCGGCTGTCTGGCCCTCATCCTTTTCTGGCCGCGGCTCGGTCTGAAGGCGGTTCCCGGATCCATCGTGGCCATGCTGGGCGCCACGGTTCTGGTGACCGTGTTCGGTCTGGCGGATTCCGCCGGCCTCGCCACCATCGGCTCCAAGTTCGGGCCGGATGCCATCCCTTCGGGCCTGCCGCCGTTTCGCGTTCCGAAACTGGACTTTGAAATGATCCGCAGCCTGATCGGCCCCGCCACCGCGATTGCGCTGCTGGGCGCCATCGAATCCCTGCTCTCCGCGGTGGTGGCCGACGGCCTGAGCGGGGACCGTCATGACAGCAACACGGAACTCATCGCGCAGGGCCTGGCCAACATCCTCTGTCCGTTTTTCGGCGGACTGCCCGCCACGGGCGCCATCGCCCGCACGTCCGCCAACATCAGCAACGGCGCGCGTTCCCCCGTGGCCGGACTGGTTCATGCCGTGACCTTGCTGCTCATTGTGCTGCTCTTCGCGCGTTATGCGGTGTACGTGCCCATGGCCGCCATGGCCGCCGTCCTCATCGCCGTGTCCTTCCGCATGGGGGAATGGCACGAACTGGCCCGCCTGCGGCAGATGCCGCGCAGCGACGCCCTGGTTCTCATGACCACCTTCGGCCTCACGGTCATCTTCGACCTCGTCATCGCCGTGGAGATCGGCATGGTGCTGGCCGCGATGCTTTTCATCCGCCGCGTCGCCGAAACCACGGAGGTTTCCGCGGTCACCGAAAACGACCAGCTCGAAACCCCGGAGCAGCTGGCGCAGGGCAAGTCCATTCCCGAAGGCGTGAAGGTTTACCGGATTTTCGGGCCGTTTCTTTTTGGGGCGGCGGAGAAGATGGAGGACGCCATCCTCACCAGCGAGACTCTTCCCCGCGTGCTCATCCTGAGGCTGCATCTGGTCAGCGCAATGGACGCGACCGCACTGAACGCTCTGGAGAGCGTTGTCGAACGCCTCAAGAAGTCCGGCGGACACATCATCATCAGCGGCATCCACCGTCAGCCGCTGCAGCTCCTGCGTCAGGCCAACTTCATCGAAGTGATCGGACGCAAAAATTTCTGCGCCAACTTCGACCGCGCCCTCGCCCGGGCCCGCGAGCTTCTGGAGCTCCCGAAGTCAGGGGCCTCCGCCTCATGACCCCGCCGGGCCCTCAGTCGCAGCGGGCCTGTTCGCGGGCCAGGGCCTGATCCCGGAAAAAGAAGAACGGGTAAAAGGCGATGTCCACCGGAATGGAAATCGGCAGGAGGGCGTAATAAAGCGGGGCGGGAGGGGGAGCGGCTTCCTCATCCGATTGGACGGGCCAGTTTTTTCCCTGGGCCTTGGCGAGCACCTGGGACGTCATGCAGGACGTGAATAGCAGGGGAACAGCCAGGGCGAGGAGGAGGAACCTTTTCATTTGGGCCATTTCAACGGAAAACGCCGATTCTTTCAAGCCGACTCCGCAGGACGGCGAAAAGTGAAGAGATAGCTGTTGAACGGGGTGATCCCCCACATGGGGCGCACCTCGCCGGACAGGCCCGCGGCGGCAAACGCGCGGAACACCTCGTCCCGGGTGGGGAAGTTCCACCCGCTGGTGGGAATCCATCCGCTGGCGTGCACAAACCACTCCTCCAGCCGGGTGGCGGCAAAGCGCCAGCTTTTGTCGTTGAGGGTGACGCGGATCATGGCCACCCCGCCCGGAGCGAGACTTCGGGCAATCTTCGCAAGCAGCCGCTCCTGTTGGGCGTCGTCGAAATAATGCAGCACGTCGAGCATGACGACATCGCCGGAATGCGGGGCGAAATCGAGCGCATCGCCGGTGTGGAACGCGGCCCCCTCGGCGCCGAGAAGATCCCGGGCAATGCGGATTTTCCGGTCGTCCACATCCATGCCCACGATGGGCGCCCGGTGGCCGTGGGCGCGCAGCCAGGCGGCCAGCAGCCCCATGCCGCAGCCGATGTCGAGCAGCGGGCGCGGCGAGGAGGCCAGTTCCCGCGCGACCGCCGGGTAGGCCGGATCGAGCGCCAGTTTGCCGCGGGCGTAATAATAAAGATTCGGCCAGGGACGGTAGCGTTCGGCGGTGGCGCGCAAGGCGGATTTCATGATCGGACAACCTGACGATACGACGGCAGCAAGGCCAGACCGAAGAGTCCCCAGAGCAGGGACAGCACGGCGCCTCCCAGGGAAACGGAAACGGCCTGCGCCATGGGCACGCCGGCAAGGTCGCCGAGCAGAATGCCGAAGAGTTTGTCGCGCACGCCAAACCCGCCCAGGCTCACCGGCAGCGCGGAAATGATGTCCACCGCCGGCATGAAGGCGAAAAAGTCCGGCACGGGCAGGTTCACGCCGAAGGCGCGGGCGCTGCAATAAAAGGTCGCGAAATACGCCAGCAGGATGACCAAGGAGAGCGCCGAGGCCACCAGGGTCGCGCGCCAGGCGGAGACGAACCGGATGTAGGTGTCGGTGAATTCCAGGATCATCCGGCGTCCCGGCAGACGCTGCGGCAGCCGGCCGGTGAGGCCCCGCGCGCTGATCACAAACGAGAAGGCCATCAAAAGAATGACCACCGCCAGATAGCCGAAGACAAACCTGATCACGCCCGCCACCACCGGGCTGGACATCAGCCAGTCCAGGCGCCAGAGCATGAAGGTGAGGGAACAGAGCACGAGCGCACCCAGGCCGCTCATGCGGTCCATGAGGACCGAAAGCAGGGCGGACGTCTTGTTGTGTCCCCGGGCCGCCAGCCAGACGACCTTCACGGCGTCGCCCCCCACCGCGCCGACGAGGAAGCTGTTGAAAAACAGGCCCACGAACGACAGCCTCACAATCTCCCAGACCGGCAGGGAAATCCGCAGGACCTTCAGAAAGACCGCCCACCGCACCACGCCGAGAAGATTGCCCAGACCGGCCACGGCAAAGCCCGCCGCCAGCCAGGCGGGATCGGCCGACGTGACCACCTGCCAGACCTGGGTGCGAAATTCCGGCCGCCAGAAAATCCAGGCGAGCAGGATCACGCTCACCAGCGCTTGCAGCAGAAGGGACAGCCTTTTTTTCATGCGGGCGGCCCTGTGCATACCGAAAGCGGACCGGCTTGGGTATGAAGAAAATGCCGGAGCGGGCCGGCCCGCCGACACTTTGACCGCCCTTCCGATTCCCGACAAAACGCGGGGCGGCGGTGCTCAGGCGGCCCGCCCCGCGGGAAAGCGGACGCGTTCTACCGTCCGCCGTCCCGGCCCGGACGTTGTTTTTTCAGTTCCTCCCACTTGGCCTTCTGCTCGGGGGTGAGCACGGCGGACATTTGGGCGTCCGCCTCGGCGCGGGCCGCCTTCAGCTTTTCCTTCCTCTGCTCGTCCGACAGCGAGGAATCCTCCCGGACGCCTTTGGCCGCCTCGCGCTGGGCGGCAAAAATTTCCTGCACCTTTTTGGCCTGCTCGTCCGTGAGGCCGAGTTCGCTCTTCATTTTTTCGAGGCGCTCCTTCGCACGCGCGGCGCGATCGCCCTTGGCGGGCTCGGTCTGCACGGCCGGACCGGCCGCCGGCGTGGCGGTCGGGGGTTCGGCGGAAAGGGTCGGGGAAAGCACGGCGGTCAGACCGGCCACGGCGGAGAGAATCATTCGGTTCATCAGGGATGAAACCTCCGCCGTCCCCAAAAGTTGCGCAAGGGCCCCTATTCCTTTCTCAGGCGCAGGACGAGGTCCTTGCTTTCCACGGTTTCACCCACCTTCACAAAGATCTCCGACACGATGCCCTCCGAGGGGGCGGTCAGCGTGGTGAGCATCTTCATGGCTTCAAGGGTGAGGAGCTTGTCGCCCTTCTTCACCTTGCTGCCGACGGACACCGCCAGACTCGTCACCATGCCGGGAATCGGCGCGGCGATCTGCAGCGGATCGGCCGGGTCGGCCTTCACCCGCGGCGCGGTCTTGGGTTTGATCGTCTTGTCCGTGACGCTGGTGTGGCGTGGCAGACCGTTGAGCTCAAAGGCCACGGTGCGGCGCGCGTCGGCGTCGGGCTCGGTGACGTTGACCAGGCTGATGAAGAGCGTCTTGCCCTTCTCAAGTTCGACGGACAGTTCCTGCTGCGGCGCCATGCCGTAGAAAAACGCCGGCGTCGGCAGCACGGAGACGTCGCCGTAATCGCGCTCGAACTTGGCGTAATCGAGGAAGACCTGGGGATACATCAGGTAGCTGTAGACGTCGTCGTCGGTGGGCTCGCGCTTGAGTTTGGCGCGCAGTTCCTCGCGAACGGCCTCGAATTTCACCGGCTTGGCATGGGCGCCCGGACGGCCGGTCAGCGGCTTGCGTCTGCCGAGGACGACCTTCTGCAGCGCCTTGGGCCAGCCGCCCACCGGCTGTCCCAGTCCGCCGGCCAGCATGTCGATGACCGATTCCGGGAACGGCGTGCCGGGCGGCAGGTTGACCACATCGGCCGGCTTGATGCCGCGCGTGATGAGGAACATGGTCATGTCCCCGACCACCTTGCTGCTCGGTGTGACCTTCACGATGTCGCCGAACAATTCGTTCACCTCGGCGTAGCAGCGCGCGATCTCCGGCCAGCGGTGGGCGATGTCCATGCTGGCGGCCTGTTCCTTGAGGTTGGTGAACTGTCCACCCGGCATCTCGTGCAGGTAAACCTCGGCGGAACCCGTCCTCGGCGCGGTGTCGAAGGGACGGTAATACTCGCGCACCGTTTCCCAGTAGTCGGAGTATTCGTTGAGCGTCTCCAGATCGAGTCCGGACTCCCGCTTGGTGTGTTCCAGGGCGGCGACGAGGGAATTGAGGTTCGGCTGGCTGGTCGAACCGGAAAACGACGCGATGGCTGCGTCCACCACATCCACGCCGGCCTCGGACGCCGACAGGATGGACGCCGCGTTGATGCCGCTGGTGTCGTGGGTGTGGAAATGGATCGGAATGCCGATCTCCTCCTTGAGCGCCTTGACCAGAGCCCGCGCGGCATACGGACGGCAGAGGCCGGCCATGTCCTTGATGGCCAGCATGTGCGCCCCCATCTTTTGGAGCTCCTTGGCGAGATTGACGTAATACTTCAGCGAATATTTGGTCCGCTTGGGATCGAGAATGTCCCCCGTGTAGCAAATGGCCGCCTCGCAGACGGCGTGCGTGCCCTGGACGGCCTCCATGGCCACCTTGAGATTCGGCGTGTAGTTGAGCGAATCGAAGATGCGGAAGATGTCCATGCCCGCCTCGGCGGCGTGTTTCACGAAGCCGCGCACGACATTGTCCGGGTAGTTCGAATACCCCACCGCATTGCTGCCGCGGAAGAGCATCTGGAAGCAGATGTTCGGAATGCGCTCGCGCAGCTGGCGCAGACGCTGCCAGGGATCCTCGCGGAGGAAACGCATGGCGGTGTCGAAGGTGGCGCCGCCCCACATCTCCAGACTGAAGAGCTGCGGCATCCGGCGCGCCACACCATTGGCCACGGCCAGCATGTCGTAGGTGCGCATGCGGGTGGCCATCAGGGACTGGTGGGCGTCCCGGAAGGTCGTGTCGGTGAAAAGGAGCCGCTTTTCGTTAAGCACCCACTGGGCAAACTTGGCGGGGCCGAGTTCCAGCAGCTTCTGGCGCGTGCCGGGAGGCGGCGGCGTTTTTTCATCGCAGGGCGGCACGACCGCCTCGGTGAAGGGTTTGGAGGGCTTGAATCCCTTGGCGTGGGGATTGCCGTTGACGATGACGTCGCCGAGGAAGGCCAGCAACTTGGTGGCGCGGTCCTTGCGCGGACGGAACTTGAACAGCTCCGGCGTCGTGTCAATGAGTTGGGTGGTCGCCTGGCCGGAACGGAAGGTCTCGTTGGCGATGACGTTTTCCAGGAACGGAATGTTCGTCTTCACGCCGCGGATGCGGAACTCGCGCAACGCCCGGCTCATGCGCTGCAGGGCGGTCGGAAAATCCTTTCCGGAGGCGGTGATCTTCACCAGCATCGAATCGTAAAACGGCGTGATCACGCTGCCGGCATTGCCCATGCCGCCGTCGAGCCGGATGCCAAAGCCGGCCGCGGAGCGATAGGTGAGGATTTCGCCGTAGTCGGGGATGAAGTTGTTGGCCGGATCCTCCGTGGTGACGCGGCATTGCACGGCGTTGCCATTGCAGGGAATCGACCCCTGGGGCGGCATGCCGACCTCCGCACTGTGCAGCGAATAGCCCTGCGCGATAAGGATCTGCGAGCGGACGATGTCGATGTTGGTGACAACCTCGGTGACGGTGTGCTCGACCTGGATGCGCGGGTTCATTTCGATGAAGAACCACTCCTGCGAATCCATGTCGTAGAGGAACTCGATGGTGCCGGCGTTGTCGTATTTTGTTCCCGCCGCCAGCCGGACGGCCGCGTCCAGCAGTTCGGCGCGGACCCTCGGATCCAGGCCCACGGAAGGCGCGATTTCGATGACCTTCTGGTGACGGCGCTGCACCGAGCAGTCGCGTTCGTAGAGGTGCACCACATTGCCGTGGCGGTCACCGAGGATCTGCACCTCGAGGTGCTTGGCCCGGCCGATGAATTTTTCCAGAAAGACCGCCGGATTCCCAAAGGCGCGCGCCGCCTCGTTCTGGGCGTCGTCGAGCAGACGTTCAAGATCGGCCTCCTTGTGCACGACACGCATGCCGCGTCCGCCGCCACCGAAGGCCGCCTTGATGATGAGCGGAAAGCCGATTTCCCGCGCCAGCCTGAGCGCACGGGCGCGGTCCTTCACCGGCTCGTCCGTGCCGGGCAGGGTGGGCACCCCCAACCGCTTGGCCTCGGCGCGGGCCGCGACCTTGTCCCCCATGAGTTCGAGGAGCTCGGGACGCGGACCGATGAAAAGGATGCCCTCGCGGGCACAGGCCCGCGCAAAATCGGCGTTCTCGGAAAGGAATCCATAGCCGGGATGGATGGCATCCACGCCATGTTCCTTCGCGATCGACACGACGGCCTCGATGTCGAGATAGGCGCCCACCGGCCCCTTGTCCTCGGGCAGCATGTAAGCCTCGTCAGCCTTGAAACGGTGGATGCTGAACCGGTCCTCCCGGGCAAAAACGGCGACCGTTCGCAGGTCGAGTTCCGTGGCCGAACGGAAGACCCGGATGGCGATTTCACTACGGTTGGCGGCCATCAACTTGTGGATGGGCCGAATCTGGGACGATGGAGATGACTTCACGGGAGAGGTTTCGTTGTATGCCGAAGGGAAAAATCTGGCAATGGCGAGATGCGCCTTCCCGCCCGACGAAAATCCGTTTTCCTTCCCGGACGGCGGAACCCTCGCGCTTTCCTCACCACCGTTCCCGGCAACCCATACCGCCCCCACGCAACCGCAGCCCGATACGGAGTCCGGCCCGACTCGCAGGAAGCGGCACCTTGTTGACGACCACCCTCAAACTCCCCTCCCCACGGACACTCTCCGTCACGCGTCAGAAAAACCCCCGTTTTCCGTCGATCCCGGCGGCCTGCTCATCTGCGCGGGACCGGCGATATTCCCCCCGCCGGCCCATGTGCTCCGGTCGCCCTTTTAGGAAAATTTTGAAATCGAATCGGATGGGAATCCCGGGACGGAGACGGCAAAAGACCCGACCGTTTCCGGTCGGGTCTTCGCAAAGGCGGCTTCGGGCGGGCGACTCAGCCCAACCGCCGACGGAAGAAGAGCACCGAGGCGAGACCCAGGCCGAACAGCATCGTGGTGGCCGGCTCCGGAACCACCGTCAGCACCAGGTCGTTGCCGTCACCCCCCGAGTAGCTGACCTGGAAAAGCGTGTCGCCGACGGAAATGGTGGACCCATCCGCAAGGTTGGAAAACGTTCCCACAATGGCACCCCCGGAGGTGTTGTTGATCACCACAAATTCCGTTCCCTCGGCCAAAATTCCCCCCGGAGTGAGGTCGATGATGGAGATGGAAGCTCCACTGATGGTTATCCCATTGGCCGCCACCTGATCCGCCAGGGCAAGGGTGGAATTGTATTCAAAGACGAACGTGGCATCCGCATTCAGGCTGAGCGAATTGCCGATCGTAAAGGTTCCAATGAGGCCGGCTCCATCGCCCGCCGACAGGAAGGCGTCCCCGGCGCCCGCGCCGTCGCCGATCACCACCGTTCCCGCCACCGATCCGGTACCGCCCAAAGTGCCGGCATTCACGGTCACCGCCGTGTTGCCCAGCGAACCGGTGCCCCCCTGTCCGACCAGCAGGGTCCCGGCGTTGATGGTGGTGGCCCCGGTGTAGGTATTGGCCCCGGTGAGAACCTGTGTGCCGTTGTTGTTCTTCTCGACACTCAACATATTGCCGATGGTGCCGCCGTCCCGGATGACGCCAGCAAAAACGCTGACCCCGGCGGCATTGTTCAGGCGCAGCAGACCGGTGGTGGGATTTCCCGCTGTCAGGTCATTGGCTTGAATCACCGCACCGGATCCGGCGGAGGACAAAGACCCCACCTGCAGAATCGTCGATTGGCCGGCCCCCGTTCCCGCCCGATTGCGTAGATTCACGGTGGAGGCGCCCTCCATGTGCAGGTTGCCCGTAATCGTCGCCGTGCCGGTGGTTGCATTCCGCCCGACGGCAAATCCCATGGTGGCGCCGTCCGCAAGGGTTGCGGAACCGATGGTCACCGCCCTGAGTGCGGCGGAAAATGACGTGGAACCGACGGCAAGACTGCCAAAGTTGAGGATCCCCTCCTGAAGGTCGACATGGCCGACATGGACGGTCATTTCATTTGTTCCGCTGCCGTCGTTTCGACCCATGATGGAATAGGCACTTCCCCCTGTTTTTGAAATCGTCCCCGAGACCGTGAAGATGGGGGCAAAATTTCCGGAAATTCTTGTCGTCCGTTGTCCGGAGCTCACACTCATGAACACATTGGCGACAGGAACCTCGCCGGTGATGTTGATTGCCATGTCTCCCGCTCCGCCGGCATCGTTCCAGATGATATTGTCCGACGCATCGGGAGGACCCGACGGATTCCACGCAGTGGGGGTGGTATAGCTGGTGGCGCCCCCGGCAATCCAAGTATAATCAAAGGCCATCGTCGACGGCATCCCCAGGCCCAATGCGCCGCACACCGCACCGGCGGCCAGGATCTTCCAAAGTCGAAAAACGGGCACCTTCGTTTTCATGGGAGGAACAGGAGCTTTCCAAGCAGGTCATTGCAGATTTTTGCATTTGTAAACAAAAAGCTATATCTCCCCCTTCCGAGTGGGAACCGGAAATTTTTTGCCACGTGGGGCAAAAATCCCTAGAAAAGGGATGCGATGATCCTGCTGGAAAAGCCGGAAACGATCGAAGCGATCTTTGGGAAGTCTGCCCCGCATCGGATGGTGCTTGGGTTCAACCGGATTGAGCAGGCGCGGCAGTATCCGCTGGGAGCCTCCACACTGGTTGTGGGATACATCAACGGCATTGCCCGTTATCTGGCGGTTTTGAAGAAGGACGGACCCAAAACACCCTTTACGGTGGTCGAGCTTGAGGGTGTTCTGAATCTCGTGGCCCCTTCGAGTCTCTGGAAGGAAACCACCGCCCCCAAGGAACCCGTCGCCGTCCGGCCGGCCAATCCGCGTCGCCGCACGACCAAACCTTCGCAGCCCACCCGGTATTTCAAATACGTGGACAAGGACGCGAAGTCGAATGCCGTCAATTTCGAGGTTCTCGCCTGGCTTCCGGGTGAAGACGCCTATGCCTTCTGTTACATCCCTTCCGGAACCCCTCCGTTGTTCGTCACCGAACATCAGGTGCACAACGCCTTGGGATAGCGCCGCATCGCGCGTCTTTCTTCAGGCCCCGGATCCGAAACGTCAAAAAACGCCCCATGGCCCCCGGGGAGCCTGAACACGCGATGCCCCCATTTTCCGCCCCCTCCTGTCGTGTTCCCCGACCTTCGGCCGATGGGCCTCAGCCGCACCGCCAATGAGGCAAGAAGCAAACGGCCTTCCCAAGCCGCCTTTTCGCCCCAAAAAAAAGAGGCTTCCGGTCACCCGGAAGCCTCTTGAAGAGCGGAATGGACGCCCTTAGTTCGCGGCGGCGAGCGGCTCGACGTTGACCCGGCGGCCGGCCCGGTCGAACTTCACGTGTCCGTCCACGAGGGCGAAAATGGTGTAGTCGCGGCCCAAGCCCACGTTGCGGCCGGGCTGGAACTTCGTGCCACGCTGACGAACGATGATATTGCCGGCGACGACGGACTGTCCGCCGAATTTTTTCACGCCGAGGCGTTTGCTGATGCTGTCGCGTCCGTTCTTGACGCTGCCCTGTCCTTTTTTATGCGCCATAAGCCAGAATTAAGCGGTGATGGATTTGATTTTGAGCCGGGTGATCTGGCGGCGATGGCCGACCGTGCGATGATACCCTTTGCGGCGTTTGAATTTGAAAGCGACGACCTTTTCGGCCTTGTCCTGCGCGAGCACTTCCGCGGTCACCGAAGCGCCCTGAACAAGCGGAGCGCCGATGGAAAGGTTCTCGCCGTTGGAAACCAGAAGAACGTCCTCAATTTTTGTCTCGGCGCCAGCCTCGACGTCGAGCTTCTCGACTTCGATGACGTCACCTTCCGCGACGCGGTATTGTTTTCCGCCTGTTTGAATTACTGCGTATGCCATGAAATTTTCCTCCTCAGTGGGAACCGCAAAGAATGCCACAGAGATTTTTTCCAGCAAGGGAAAATTTTTCCCTTGCGCGAATCCACACTTCTGGCAAAGGTAAAAAGCTCTTCCCTGTGCTCGGGTGGTGAAATGGCAGACACGTACGTTTGAGGGGCGTATGCCGCAAGGCATGAGGGTTCAAGTCCCTCCCCGAGCACCATCCCCCCTTCCGCGGCGCGCAGGGGGAGTGATTCGCCCCGGCCGGGGCGCTCTGTGAGGGTGAAGGGGATTGCTTTGAGCGCGGACCGGAAGTTCCGGGCTGCATTTTCCCGCAAGAGAAGCCCGGTTCCGAGGGGTCCCCAAACAGCCTGGAACGCGCGGTTTTTGCGTTCAGTTGCGGCGGAATCCGCCGGAGGGCGGGAGCCGATCAGGAATCGGACCGGGCGCTTGTTCCGGGCGGGCGATACCAGGGGCCGAGCAGTTCGCGCAGGGTGAAGGGACGATTTTCCTTGATGGATCGCCACAGCCCCTCCCCCACTCCCACCGCCAGTGCTCCCGCATAGCTGTCCGCCACAAGTCCCAGCCGGCGACTGTGTTCGCTGACGCCGGTAAAAAGGTCTCTTTGGATCACGGGATCACTTCCGCCGTGCCCGCCCCTGGGACGCGGAATCTTCACCGTTCGCGGCTCGCCAAAAAGCGGGAGGATCCGGATGGTGTCCTCGGTCTCCTCCGCCTGGGTGCGGCCCGTGGGATCCGGATGAATCCGACGCTCGGCTTCAATCCGTCCCGCCGTGCCATTGATGGCCAGGCGGTATCCCTCGTAGGGCGCGGAAAAGTTGCACGAGTAGGTCGCGGAGGCGCCCCCATGAAACGCAATCACCGCGGAATAGGTGTCCTCAATGTCGATCTCCGCGTCGTAAATATACGCATCCCCGGGATACTGCGCCTTGTACGGGAGCTGGAGCGCGTCCCAGCCGGTGTTTGGCCGGCCCGCCGCAGGATCCAGCCGGCGCCGGTAATGCTTGGCAAAATACGGACACCGCTCGCGCACCTCCGTCAATGTGAGCGCCCGATCCGCCCCCCGGGCGGGATTGTGCGCCCCCTCCGGCCCGAAATAGTTGAGCGCGCCAAACCCGAAGACCGTTTCCGGAGGCGCCCCCAGCAGCCAGCTCAGGATGTCAAAATGATGCACCCCCTTGTGAACGCTCAGGCCGCCCGACTTCGCGCGCTCCCGGTTCCAACGGTAAAAATAGCTCGGACCGTGAAACGTATCGAGGTTGTAGACGTATTCGACATTGGTGATCCGTCCGATCTCCCCTCGCAGAACCGCCTCCTTCACCGCCCCCAACTGCGGATTGTACCGCCCGTTGTGCGCCACGACAAGACGGCCCCGGCTGTTTTTTTCCGCCTCCAGGACATTCCTCATCTGCGCACAGGAAATCACCGCCGGCTTCTCCGCGATCACCCGCAGTCCCGCCCGGAGTCCGGCCACAATATGCTCCTCGTGCGTATGATCCGGACCCGCCACCAGCAGCGTGTCCGGCCGGGTTTCCTCGATGAAACGCTCCACCCCCCCGGCGGCGTCAAAAAAGGGAATGTCCAGTCCAAGCCGCTCGTTGAAAGCCCGCACCCGGTCCCCGTCGATGTCCAGAATTCCCACCACCTCGGATTCCGCGCTGAAATCGTTCGCCCCCGGACCGGTGGCCCGCCCCAACAGGGGCAGCAAAAAATGATACAACGCTCTGACACTGAGCCCGCAAAGCGCGTAGCGCGTTCGTCTGATCATGACAGCATTTTACTAAAGGAGGAAGTTGACGCTTTCAATGGCAAACTGCTATATATCTTCATGCCTCATGAAAACCATTCCCCGGCGCCTCCTGTGCTGTGCAATCGTCCTCCTCGGATTCGGCCCTGTTGGAAATGGGGACGGCGCCGTGCCGGCGGATCTGCAGGCCGGCGGGTTGGTGCTTCATGAGGGCGTTTCCGACCGGGAGACCCCGCCCACTCCCGTCCGGTTTCGCTTTGAGATCACCCTGTATGTCCAGCCCCTGGCCGACGGCCCGGTCGAAATCCTCGCGAGTCCATTTGCGGCCACCGACGATTCCGCACGTTCCCACTTCCAGATTTCCGGGGACATCATCCGGGTGAAGGACGGCCAAACCATCGCTTCGATCCTCACCGCGGACCCCGAAACCAAAACCGAGGTCGAGCTGAAAGCGGGCACGCTGTACCGCATCCAGCTGGCCAGCCTGGTCGACGGCGTTCCCGGCGACAAAACCGCCAGCATCCTTCTTCCGGAAGGTCTGGCTGCGGCCATCCTCGCTTCCTTTGAGAAACCGGCCTGGGTGGAGGGAATCAACGGCTTCCTCTGGGTTCCCGCCGGCAGCCGGGAGATTCCCTGTGTGGGGGCCCCCCGCGTGAGTCTCATCAGCCCCGACGGCGTGCGAACCGACATCAGCACGCCCAATGCCGGGGCGGAGGACGCCAAGGCGCTCCCGGTGCGGCCCGACGAAACCGGACAGATCTGGAAGGTTGGCAATCAGACCCGCGGCCTGGTCGGCTTCGGCGGCAACATCCCTCCCTGGATCAATCTGAACGGTCGGAATCTCCTGCTGCCCGCCGGCGCCCGCTAGCGAAACGCCTCTCAGGGAGCGAAGGACTCGAGAACGAGCGGCGGCAGCTCCGCGCCGTTCACCCATTCCCCCACCCGCGCCCAGGACAGGCCCTCCTCCACCGGGGAACGCGGATGGGTGCAGAAGGCCCGCAGGTAGCGGTCCAACCCGTCCACCCGCACCGCGCCATTTTCGACCTCCTGATGCGGAATGTCGCCGATGCCCCCGGAGGCCAGGGCGGCGTTGGTCAGCACGGTGAATCCTTTGACATCCTCCAGGGTGCTCGGCACGACGTCGTCGCGAAGCAGCGCCCGGTAAAGGTCGACATGGCTGTCCTCCATCGTCATCGCGGGAAATTCCACGCCCTCCAGGGAGGCGGTCACCCGATTCCCCTCAAAGAAAATGCCTCCCCGTTCGGTCAGGATGTGCAGGGTGTGCGGAACAACGGAATCCATGCAGTGGGCCAGCGCCGCGTGCAGCGAAACGCCGCCGAGATCCGCCTCAATCCAGGCGAAATCGTAGGATTCGATCCGGCGCGCCCGACCCAAAAATCCGCGGACCCGTCGCGGAGAGGCAAACCCCTGACGGGACGGCGAGGCGAAATACAGGGCGTTGTGCAGCAGGTGGGCCAGGGCGTTGGTCGCAGGACCGTCAAAAACCGGGCGGCCGTTCTGCACAAGCCGGCCGGCCCATGAAGCCCGCGCATAATAAACGGCGGTGCGCGGCGCCCCCGCCATCACCCGGATGCTCTGCAGGCGTCCGGCCCGACCGCTGACCAGCAACTCCTTCACCTTTTGCACCGCCGCATCATGGACCAACTGAAAGCCCACGCGAACGCGGCGGGATTCATCCCGGGCAATCAGGCCCTCAAGTTGCGAAACGGTGGGCACGGCGGGCTTTTCGAGAAGAATTCTCTGCGCGCCGGCGGCCAGGGCGTCGCACAGCATTTCCTCATGCCAGGGAATCGGCGTGGAAATCACCACCACGTCAAGATTCCGGACCTCCTGAAGCAGGCGCCGGTGGTCGTCGAACCAGGACACGTTCCGTCCGGCCAGTTCTTCACGCAGGCCGGTCAGCGGTGCGGGATCCGCGACCGCCACCAGCTCCAACACGTCCTGCGCCTCCAGATTGCGGATGGTCTCCAGATGTTTCGCTCCAAATCCGCCCACCCCAATCAACGCCACACGTTTTTTACTCATAAAATTTTTTCACAAAGGAGGCCCATCTTAGCACCGGTTTTCCGCCGGTCACGTCCCGTTCCTCCCCTCCGTCGTTTCAAAAATGCAAATCCCGGAGGGACAGAGGGATATATATCTTTGGAATTTGCAAAGACCTTCACCCGCCGCCGAAAAAGCGGTCACCGAAAAAGGGACGTCCCAGGTCCCCGTGGTCCGTGCTTCCCCGGATTCAGACCTCCACCTCCAGCGGCAGGGCGGCCGGCGGGGACGTCTCCTCGGCCGACGGAAGAAGGGAGACGGCTCCCGGCTCGGCGACGCCGGCATGCACCGCCTGCCCGATCACCACCCCCTCCTTCCAATGCGCCAGGACAAAACTGGCCTCCTCCCCCTCCGCGATTTCCGGCAGAACCAGTCCGACGGCGCGGGCCGGCACGCGGCTGCATTGATCCCAGGCCTCCGGAAAGGAGAAGCCGGCCTCCCGGACCAGAAACTCCACCGAGCGGTTTTGCTGAAACCAGCCTCCGGCCAGCACCTCCGCATTGGAGGCAAGATGAACCCGTCCCGACGGCGTCACCCGCACCCGCCGGCCGCCCGCGATCTGATACACCCCGGCGCCCAGCCCCGAACAGCCGCTGGCATCGGAAACCGGCAGACATTTTTCCCGTCCCTTGCACTTCATGGCCGTGCGCACCACGGAACCCGGCAGGTGAAAACCATCGCAGATCAGGCCCAGGGCCAGCTCGTCGCGATCGAGGAAGGTCCAAAACGGATTTTCAAAGCGGTGGATTTGTGAGGCCGCTCCGTTGCCAAAATGCGTGACCATGCGGGCCCCGGCCCGGATGGCCGCGTCCACCACCTCGTCGGAAGGACAGCAATGCCCCAACGTCACCATCTTCCCCGCCGCCACCGCCTGCTCGATGAACTTCAATCCCCCCGGTTCCTCGGGGGCGACATTGACCAGACGGATGCGTCCGCCGGTGCGGTCGTCCAGCTCCTTCAGACGGTCCCAGTTCGGCCGCTCAATCCAGGCCGGGGCGTGCGCCCCCCGCCAGCCCTCGCGCGGGGAAACAAACACCCCCTCGTGGAAAATGCCGAAAAACAGACGCGCCAGGTCGGCGTCCCGTTCCAGAACGCCGCCCAAAAAATCCGCCACCCGGTCGAGTTCACTCCGCTCCTGGGTGACCAGGGTGAGCAGGCAGCGTCCCACGCCGTTCCTCCGCAAATAGGCCGCGATCTCCCTCAGCTTCTCCAGACCGAGACGGGGAATGTCCCCGTAATACGCGCCCAGCGCTCCGTTGTGCTGAAGGTCCACCAGAACCGGCAGAAAATAGGGCAAATCCTCCGCCGGGCCCCCCGCAGCAAGGTCCCGAACCCGATGGATGCGCGATCCGCGCACCTCGACCTCCACCACCCGTTCGTCCGGCAGGCGGCCTTGATAAAATGCAGAAGACACTGGAATTGTTTGATGATTTTCGAAATCCGCGGCTCCCAAGGCGCGCGCCCGGGCCCGATGCGACCCCTCCCCAAAAAAAAGCGCCTCCGGTTCGGATTCTCGTGCAGGGAGAATAGTTCAATAAAGCTATATATCAGATAAGCCGAACTGGCAAGCCTTCATTCCGGCCTCCCGGCAAAAAATCGCCCCCGGGGGAGGGGCGCCGCGCGGAATTCAGGAACGGCGCCGCCTGGCCGACAGCGAAGCCGCCAGGCCCGCCGCCAGAAGTCCCACGGTCGAGGGTTCGGGCACGGCGGCGTAGCTGAGCACCAGGTCATTGCCCACCTGGGCGAGGGACCACACGCCCTGCCAGGACGGAGCGCTCGTGAAGCCGTCCGTGAGAATGTTCCAGCTGCTCGCCTCGAAACCGGTGATCCCGGAGGTGGTTGTCAGAATGACCCACGACCGCTCGGTTTCCGCAAAATTGGCGACATCGCCGGCGAGGTTGGCGGCGGTCAGCGAACGAAGATCGAGCTGGTAACTTCCACCCGCATCAAGCGTCAGCGCGCCCAGAATGGAGATCTGGTCAAAATCGACGCCCGCCGTCAGGCCCATGAAGTTGTTGGTTTCCCAGACATAGGTGAAGGAATTCCAGGACTGGCTCACCCCGAAGACCTGCACTCCCGGGCTGTTGCCCGGGGACAGGGTGTCGCCCAGATCATCGAGGAGGAGCGCCGCATTGATCGTGCCGGTTCCCGAAAGCACCGCACGGCTGTCATTGCCGCTCCCGTTGAGGACGATCGCGCCCGTGCGGACCGTCGCGCTGTTGTAGCGGAATTCACCTCCGCCTTGGACCGTGACCACGCTCGAGTTGCTGATAGTGCCCTGGATGACGAGGGTTCCGGCGTTGACCGTGGTCGCGCCCGTGTAGGTGTTCGCTCCGGAAAGGATCCACTTTCCCGTGCCGTTCTTGGTGACGGAGAGTTGCCCGGTGCCATTGTTCGCCAGGGCAAACGCCATGGAATTGTCATCCTGGTTGGCGCCGGTGAGGTTCAGCGTGCGGCTCTGATTGCTGCTGCTGTGGGAAAGGCCGCCGGAATTCGTGAAGTGAATGGCCCCGCTGCCCGAGGCATCGACGGTCGCCACCGCTCCGGCGGAGCCGGAAATCCGGAATGAGCGGTCCGTGCTGTCTCCGGCGCCAATGTAGCGGAGCGTGGTTCCGTCGCCGAGCAGGAGATTGCCTCCATCGCCGGAAGAGGCCCCAATGCTGCTGGCCAGCCCGCCATCGGCCAGCTTGACCACTTCGAGGACGGATCCGACCCCCTGCACCCGGGTGGCTCCCGTGTAGGAATTCGCCATATTGGACAGCGTGGTGATCCCGGAATTGGTGATATCCACAATCCGATTGCCGCCGGACTGACTGATCATGCCGGAGATCCCGAGATCATGGGATCCCGCGACGACCAGGTTGCCTCCCATGATGATGTTGTTGGCAATGCCATCGGCCCCGCCGAGATCCGTCAAAGCGGCCAGCGTGGCTCCGCCCGTCACCGTCACATCCCCGGTTCCCAACGCTTTTCCATGTCCGATCACCACGGTTCCCGACCCCAAGGTGAAACCTCCACTGAGATTGGCCCCCGCTTCGCCGGAAATCACCAGGGTTCCCCCTCCGATTTTGCGAAGGGACTTGCCTGCCGCATTCGCGTCCAGCGAGCCCACCTTCAACACACCGGCCATGACATTCACCGTGCTCTGGCTGGCCGCCGTCACCCGCAACACCCCGCTGCCAAAGTCCAGATCGTTGGAGCCCACAAAAGCGAGCGTACCCCCCAAATCGATGTCATTGTTATCGGCGAGGGAGATGGCCGCACCGCTTGTATTGTCGATGGTTGCCGCGGACACCAGCACCAGGCGGCCCGAGCTGATGGCATTGGCGCTGTTGATGTGCAGCGCCGTCCGGTTGTTGCCCTCCACAATGGTGTTTCCGGCGTAGGAGTTGGATCCGCTGAGAATCACCGTTCCGGTCGGAGTAGGCGCTTCGATCCTCAGCGCCCCGAGGGCATTCAGGCTGGAAATGTTCCCCGTGATGGCCAGGGTTCCGCCGGCCACCTGGGTCACGCTCATGGTCGAACCCGCAGCCCCGCCGAGCACAACGTCCGCTCCGATGACATTCAGTCCGGAGGTGTTTCCGCTATAGATCGCCGAGGCCGCTCCCACGCCCACACTGTTCACGGTGAGACTTCCTCCCCCTCCGGTCAGCTGATACCCGCTGCTGTCCGGCTCCGAAAAAGTCAGCGAATTGATGGTGATGTCGGCCGAAAGTTCGGGCTGCATCCCGACCGGTCCGAAAAAGACCGCGGTGTCCGCCGCCCCGGGCAACCCATCACTCCAATTGGCGGCGTCGTTGAAATCCGTGCCGGCATTGGTCCAGGTGGTGGACGCGGCGCGGACGGATGCGGTTGTCGCCAGGCTCAACGCGATCAGCAAGGGGGAAAGGTTCGTGAGTTTCATAAGAGGAGGGTATAAAGTATAGAGCACTATATCACACAGAGATTTTGGGCGTCAATGTCTTTCTGCCCCGGCCGACCCCACTTTCGAAAAAGATGTTTTCCCGGAAGATCTTCCGAATGTTCCCGTCCCAAACCTCTTGCCCAACACGGTCATATCCTCTATATGACACGCCCATGGCCCGGCCGAATGTCATTTACGTCTTTGCAGATCAATGGAGGGGCCAGGCGACCGGCTATGCCGGAGATCCCAACGTGCGCACGCCGCATCTCGATGCGCTGGAGAAGGAGAGCGTCAATTTCCACGAGGCGGTGTCCGGCTGTCCGGTGTGCGCTCCCTACCGGGGCAGCCTGATGACAGGGCAATATCCGGTGAACCACGGGGTGTTTCTCAACGATGTCAGATTGTCCACGCCCTCCGTCAAACTCGCCGAGGTCTTTGCCTCCGGGGGATATGACACCGCCTACATCGGCCTATGGCACTTGGATGGTTCCGACCGGTCGGCTCCCATTCCTCCGCAGCGCCGTCTGGGTTTCCGGCACTGGCAGGCTTTCGGGTGCCGTCACGATTATCACCATTCCCCCTATTATGAAGGGGATTCCGAAACGCCCCGGTATTGGGAGGGGTACGACGCCTGGGCCCAAACCGAATCGGCCATTTCGTATTTTTCCAAACGCGGAACCGACCAACCCTTCCTTCTCATGCTGGCATGGGGCCCTCCGCACACGCATAACATCCCCGCCCCCGAGGAATTCCGCTCCCTTTACGATCCCGCCGCCCTGACCCTGCGTCCGAACGTTCCGGCTTCCCACGACGCGATGGCGCGGAAGGCGCTGGCGGCCTATTACTCCCATTGCTCGGCTCTCGACCACGCGGTCGGGCGGCTCCAGCAGGCCATCCGGGATGCCGGCCTCGAGGAAAACACCATTTTCGTTTTCACCTCGGACCACGGGGACATGCTGGGATCCCAGGGCGAGTTTAACAAACAACGGCCGTGGGACGAATCGATCCGGGTTCCCTTCCTCCTGAAATACCCGGGACTGAAAGGATGGCGGCCCGGACGCCTCGACGGTCGCCTTGATGCTCCGGATGTCATGCCGACGCTGCTGGGCCTGTGCGGACTTCCGATTCCGGAAACCGTGGAGGGAACGGATTTCTCGCCGGCGATCCGTCGGGAGTGCACGATGGAAAATCACGACGCCCTGATTTCGTGTCCCCACCCGTTCGGTCAATGGTCCCCACAACAGGGTGGACGGGAATACCGCGGACTGCGCACGCACCGTTACACCTACGTCCGTGCCTTGGACGGTCCCTGGTATCTTTACGACAACGAGGCCGATCCCTGGCAGATGCACAATCTGGCTGACGACCCCTCCCATGCGGAACTCCGGGCCGAGCTGGACCCGCGTCTGCAGGCCCGACTCGACCGGATTGGCGACCCGTTCCTTCCGGGGGAAGCCTACGTTCGAAAATGGGGATACAGCGTCGGAGAAAACGGCGCGGTGCCCTATCAGGGCTAGAAAACGTCGTTTTCCTGCCGATCGCGATTTTTCCGCGCGGAATCCGTCCCCGACAGCGAAGGCCGGTCCGGGACTACGGGCGGCGGATTATTTCCGTCCGCCGGCATACAGCCGCGCGGTGGACTGGCGGACCACCAGGGACATCGGCAGACGCACCAACTGCACCCCCAGATCCGGATCCCGATAGTGGTCGTTGATCAGACGCACGGCGTCGTATCCGCTTTGATGCAGGGGATTGTGCACCGTGGTCAGCGGGGGATCGAGCTGGGCCGCCTCCTGAAGATCGTCAAAGCCGACGATGGAGACGCGCTCCGGCACCTTCCGCCCCATCTCCCGCGCCCGCGCCAGCGCTCCGATGGCCCGCTGGTCCGAGCCGGCAAAAATCGCCGTCGGCGGACTCTTCATCCGGAGCAGTTTTTCCGTCGCCGCAGCGCCATCTTCGGCCGAGCCGCGAACATCCGTGACCATCAGCCGCTCGTCAAAGGCAACCCCGTAATGCCCCAAGGCTTCCTTGTATCCCTCCAGACGCAGTTTCATCAGCGGCTTGCGCTGATCGCCCACAATGATGCCGATCCGGCGATGGCCAAGCTGCAGCAGATGTTCGACCGCAAGAATGGCGCCCTGCTTGGTGTCGACCTGAACTTCGCTGCACAACAATCCGCGGTGGCGATTGATGACCACCACCCGGATTTTGCGTTCCAGCAGCCTTTCGATATCGGCATCGGAAACCTGATCGCCTCCCAAAATGACACCCGTGCCCGTCTTCAGCTTCTTCAGGATCGTGTCATCCAGGTGGCCGTTCCATTCGCCCACCACCTCGATGGGAAGTCCGAACTGGAATCCGCCCTCCACGATGCCCTGATAACGGAACAGATGCACTTCCCAGTTGACCGGATCGCGTCGGGCATCCATCTGCGGCCCCAGACCGAGAAGGAAAATGGGGGGCGGCGCCGATTCCGTCGCCATCCGGGGCTGGGAGCGGCGGTCGGCGACAAAGGTACCCCGTCCATGATGCCTTTCCACAAAGCCCTCCTCACTGAGCTGATGCAGGGCCTGCCGGACGGTGAGGTAGGCCACGTGAAAGGACGTCGCCAGGTCGCGTTCGGAGGGCAATCGATCACCCGGGCGCAGGGTTCCCCGCAAAATGCGATCCCGAATTTGTTCGGCCGCCAGAAGATATTTGGGCCGTCTTTCGGTCGCATGCGTCGCGGACGAAAAAGATCGGATCGGTTGAAATTGCTCCACGCGAAATCGGTATTAAGCTGTAGATCATACCAGAGTTCAGGGAACGGGCAATGAGCAAAGCCGGCTCCTTCCGCAAACGTCACGGGGACCGGCGCCGGAGCGGGATTTGACGGTTTCCGCCCCGCCGCCAAACGCCGGCAAAACCCGCATCCATCGGCATTTTCCCGCCACCAGGCCGCGTGAAACGCGGACACAAAAATCGGCAAAGGAAAGTTCCTAATTTAAAGTAATTTATATCAATCCGAGGCCCCCGAATCCGCCGGGGACTTTTTCCGTCCCCAGGGAACAAGAATAAGCAAGGCGTTCAGCGACAAGGCTATATAGAACATTTGCGAAACAGCAGCTGTTGTGCTCCGGCCGCCGGAGGCCGGCAGCGCCCGTTTTCACTCGGGCGGAGCGACTTACGAACGCGGTTTTCCGTCTCCCCGAAGCGCCCGCCTGTCGACTGGTTCCCGACCGGCACCCTGCTACCGGATTGGGTCCCGCCCTTTTGGAACGGGACCGTTCAGCCCCCGGACGCTGCAGATATCGTCCGTTCCGTGCGGGGAGCGTGGTTCCAGAAACGCCGATAAAGCCGCGAGAAATACAGGGGATCGTCGTAACCGACCTCGGCGGCGATGCGCTTGAGCTGCCAGTCGGTGCTGACGAGGAGGTAGCGGGCGTGGCGCAGCCGCAGCCGTTCAATGTACTCGTGCGGGCTGCATTGGGTGGCCTCGGCAAAACGCGCACGAAAATAATTGGGGGTCAATCCGGCCTGTCGATAAAGCTCCGCCAGGGCGTCCCGGCGCGTGAAGTTGGCCTGGAGCCAACGAAGCGACGCCTTGATCCGGGGATGCACCGGCATGGCCGGGTCGCCGGACGGAATTTTCGCCCGCTCAAAAAACCGCACGAGCATCGCCTTCAGTTCCGCCTCGAGCTGCAGACGGGACCAGGCGGAATCGCTGCTGCGAAACCCGCGCAGCACGCGGCCGAAGGCGGTTTTTTCCCGGCCGATCTCCCCCGGATCCAGCCGGCGCCGTACAAATCCGTTCCACTCCCGCCCTTCCCCCTGTTCGTCGAACTCGCACCAGATGATTTCGCAGGGCCCTCCGCGCGGCACCGACCAGACCCGGCGCACCCAGGCGGGTACAAAAAACTCCGTGCCTGCCCGCATCGTCAGAGTCCGGTCCTCGACCGTGTAGCACAGTTCCCCCCGCAGAATGAGAATGAGACGGCCGGTCGTGACGATTTCGTCGCGGGTGGCCAGCCCCCGGTCAAACACCCGCCGGTTCGCGTTCGTTACCGTCAGGGCGCTTCGCAAATAGTGCACGGCCAGATCAAGGCCCGGAGGGGACGAGGTGTTCATCTGGTGAAAAACATCAAATCATTTTCCATATTTTGTGGTTTTCTCCATGTCTTTTCCGTTTGTCGCCATGTCTCCCGACTGGCGGTCCGGGCGGGGACGGGAAAGAATTTTCCCATGGCATCCTTCTTCCGCGAACCCGCCCGTGAGATTCCCGTCATCGGAGAATACGACCTCTGCGTCATCGGCGGCTCCTGCACCGGAGTCTTTGCCGCCCTTCGCGCCGCCCGGCTTGGCCTGTCGGTGGCCATCGTCGAACGGATGGGGGGCCTCGGGGGCGTCGCCACCATTTCCATGGTCAATGTCTGGCACAGCCCCTACGACGAACCGTTTCGCCGGCCGATCCTGTCCGGACTGACCGTGGAGTTGATGGAACGGCTCAAGCGCCGCGGCTCGGTCACCGAACGCGAAAACAGTCCGCACTGGGCGTGGGCGTTCAATTCCGCGGAGATGCAGATCGAGCTCGACGAACTCGCGGCCGAGCACGGCGTGACCACCTGGCTGCATACGGCCTTTGCCGCGCCGCTGCTGGAGGATGGACGCCTGGTGGGCGTGGCGGTGGAAAACAAGTCGGGACGCGGCGCCATTCGGGCGCGCTTTTTCATCGACGCCAGCGGGGACGGCGACCTGTGTCATCGCCTCGGACTTCCCTCCCACGCGCCCAACCGCCGCCAGCCCTCCACGACCTGCGCGTTGTTCAGCGGCTGGGACACGCTGGAGGGCACGGACTGGGGCCGGCTGCTGCGGGAACACGGTGCCGAGTTCGGCTTGCCGGAGGGATTCGCCTGGGGGGTGAAGGTTCCCGGCTCGGACCTCTACATGCTGGCGGGAACCCGCGTGTATCAGGATTGCTCGACGGCGGAGGGCTTCTCCCAGGCGGAGCGGGAGGGACGCCGTCAGGTGCGCGCCATTCAGGATTTGCTCCGAAAATACGCCCCGGAAGCCCGGCTGATCCTCCAGGCGCTGCCGGCGCGCATCGGCATCCGGGAAACGCGTCACGTGCGTTGCCTGCACCGGCTCACCGGCGGGGAAATCCTGCACGGCCGGCGTTTCCCCGACGCCATCGCGAACGGCTCCTATCGCGTGGACATTCACCATGCGGACAAGCCGGGGATCACGTTCCGGTATCTGGACGGACGCGAGGAATACATTCGTCCGGGCCACGCTCCGGTCGTGGGACGGTGGCGTCCGGACACCGGGGAAAGTCCGACCTTTTACCAAATCCCCTACCGCACGCTGGTGCCCGACGGCCCCCATGACAACCTGCTCGCCGCAGGA
The DNA here is from genome assembly GCA_937960895.1 of uncultured Spartobacteria bacterium. Taxonomy (GTDB): domain Bacteria; phylum Verrucomicrobiota; class Verrucomicrobiia; order Chthoniobacterales; family Terrimicrobiaceae; genus CALCJD01. The sequence goes on from CALCJD010000001.1 coordinate 44,947, forward strand.
CGGTTCATCGATGCCGACGAGGAAGCCCATGCGGCCATCCGCGTAATGGTCAACATGAACCAGACCGGGGAGGCCGCCGGCACCGCGGCGTATCTCGCCCTGAAAGACGGCGTCGCCGCCCGGGCCGTGAACACGGAAAAACTGCGTTCCACCCTCGCGGCGGGGGGCTCGATCATGTTGTAACGCGGCCGGGGGGTCACGCCGTCCCGGCGTCGGACGTGCCGTCCGTTTTCGTTCCCCCGGACGCGAGTTTCACGCTCACCTCGGTGGCAAATCCCAATTCCCCGCGGGAATTGAAAAACCCGCTCACCGAGCCGTCGGCATACTCGGCGATCTTGCGGCAGGTGGCGAGTTCCAGGCCAAGGCTGGCCCGCTGACCGGACCCGTCATCAATCGTGAACTGATAGGGTTGGAAGAGCTGTTCGAGGTCCCGGCCCTCGAGATGCTTGCGGCTGAGGCCGGTGCCGGTCACCTCGACGCGCAGACGGCCCGATCCGGACGCGTCGAGGGATTCCAGCTGCACATTCAGAAAAATGCGGCTGGACCGGTGCGAGGCCATGCGGACCAGTTTGCGGGTGATGACCTGCAGGGAATGGGCGGGACCGTGCAGGGCCCAGTTGAGAAGGGGGGTGTCCGGAGAGACCACTTCGACCTCCTGGTCGCGGAAGGCGGCGGCGATGTCCGAAAACATGGGAGCAAGTTGAAAATCGCGATCCATCCCCGCATCCGCCAGGCTGGAAACCCCGATGTAATCGACGATCTCCATGAGCACCTCATGGAGATGGTGGCCCGATTTTTTGATCTCCTCGACCCAACTGCGGAGCTCCGGATCGGTGACATGGTCGGCCAGCATTTCCCCGAAGCCCAGGATCACGTTCAACGGAGTGTTGAACTCATGGCAGAGCAGCGAAAAGAACGTGTCGTGCACGGACATGAGACGATGCCGCAGATCCCGGCTGCGGTAGATCTGTTGGTCATACACCCCAAACCCCCGGGCGATCACCTCCTTGAGATTCGCACGATCGAAGGGCTTGGTGAGATAATTGAACGCACCGAGGTTCAGCGCCGTGATGGCGCTTTCCATGCTCTGGTAGGCGGTCAGAATGATGATGTTCTGCGTCTCGCGAATCTCCCTGAGCCGCTTCAGGGTTTCCAGGCCGGAGAGCCCCTGCATGCAGAGGTCGAGAATGACCACGGGAAAATCCTCGCGCTGCGACGCGACAATGGCCTCCTCCCCCGATCCCACCGAGGTCACGTCATAGCTGTCTTCAAGGCAATACTCCAGCGACTGCCGCACGAGCGGTTCGTCGTCGACCACAAGCAGCTTTCTTCTGGAACGGGCAGGGGCGCGAACGGTCATGGTCCGGGACTGAGAGGATGATCTTCAAACAACTCGATGCCGCACTCCGACGAAAAGGCCGGCAGCATGAAGGAGTAGGTCACCCCTCCCTCGCTCCTGATGCGGGCGCTCATGGAGCCTCCGTGATGGCGGACGATGAAATAACAGGAAATGAGGAAAATGCCAAACTCCCGCGGATTCGATCCGCGCAGATTGAAGGGGTGCAGCAGGCTTTCCGCAGAAACGCGCGGGCTGACCACCGCATCATCCTCGAATTCCACATTCACCCCAAGGATCTCGCCGTCCCCCTCGGGCACCGAAAAACGGATCCGGACCTCACTGTCGGCCGGCAGCGAAACCACCTCCTCCGCAATCATGAACCGGAACAGTTTTTCGATCTGCGCGGCCACACCGCGCACGAGCGGAATCCCTTCGGGAATGGAGGTCTCCACCTGCAGGCGCTTGCGTTCGCGCAGCACGGCGGTCTTTTGCAGGGCGCTTTCGAGGATTCTCTCGAGATCGAGCGGTTTGAGGGCCTGGCGCCGGATGGGCACGCAGATTTGCTCGAGATCCTTGAGTGTCTGCGACACCTCCCGCACATGCGCCTGGACGTTTTGAAGGAACTCCCGGGAGAGGGAGCGGCGGTCGGCATTGTGGTCGAGCAACTGCTCCATCAGGAAGTTCACCGGACAGAGGGCGTTGTGCACATAATGGCCCATCTTGGCCGCAATCAATCCGACATCATACGCGCGATCCTCAAGAAGGCGCATCTTGAGGTCCTGAAGCCGTCCTCCCCGGAGCATTTCGTCCCGGACAAGAGCTTCATGGTGCGCCAGGGCCTTGTTGAGCACGTCCTCGAGTTCCCGCATTTCCCACGGCTTGGAAACAAAGGAAAACACCGCACCGCTATTGATGGCCCCCACCAGGGTGTCGAGATCGGAATAGGCCGTGGTCAGCACCCGGGCGGTCTGCGGATACCGGTCCCGCACGATGTTGAGCAATTCGACTCCGCTGGATTCCGGCATGCGCTGGTCGGTCACAATGACGCCGATCTCGCGGCGTTCCATGATTTCGAGGGCCTCGCGGGCGGACGCCGCGGAGAACACCCTGTAGCGGTTGCCCAGGGCGCGCAGAAAATACTTGAGGGTTTTGACCTCGTCGTCGACGAGCAATATTGCTTTCTTTTCCACGCTTGACCTCCGGATTGTCACCTTAGCCGCTGTCGGGGGAACATTCAACGACTGGCAATGTCCCAGTCGGAGTATTTTTGAAACAGCGCTTCGATGAGATCCTCGGCGGAGAGGGGGGAGGCCGGTGGATCAATCTCCGCCACCACGGCCTCGCCGCCCAGCATCCGCAACGAACCTCCGGCGGACGCCAGATGAACGAGGGCCTGAAAGACCGCCGCAATTTCGGAGGAAACCTCCTGTTCGACCAGGGCACCAAAAACGCCTCGCGTCAATGCCTTTGGACTGCAACCGTCCCCAAAGGCGAGAATCCACCGGCCGCCTTCGTTCCTCGCCTGCGCCGTTCCCCAGCCCGCCAGCCGTGCGGCCAGATCCTCCGGAGTCGGGGCGTTGCCTTCCAGTGCGTCCAACAGGCGGGCGGTGTTCCGGTAGCCCGAAAGCACCAGGTTGCCCGGCTCAAAATCCTGCGGGCGAAACGCGGTGGTCTCCGGCACAAAAACGTCGCCGCGGGACGGCAACGCGGCGATGAGCCCGCCCAGCGCCCGTCGCACGGGCGCCTGCCGCTCCTCCGGCCAGTCCCGCACGGCCAGCAGAAGACTCTTCAGGCGGTCACTGCAGATGATGCGCTGCAGGGTGGTCATCTTCAGCCGCAGCAGGTTGTTCCGCTCGCTGATGACCTGATAATAATCGGCGGCGCGCTGCAGGATCATGCCCAGCTCGGGCACCTCCCAGGGTTTCACCACATACTGATAGATGTGGCCCCTGTTGACGGCCTGAATGGCGCTGTCGAGGTCCGAATAGGCCGTGGTCAGAAGACGGACAATGTGGGGAAACTTCGCACGCACCTGACCGAGCACCTCCGCGCCCTGCATGCCCGGCATGCGTTGATCCGAAATGACGATTCCGATGGCGTCGGCCTCCCTGCGGAGGATGTCGAGGCCTTCCGGTCCGGAAGTGGCCGTAAAGACCTGGTATTTCTGTCCGAAGGCCATCCGGAAATATTTGAGGGCCTTCTCTTCATCATCGATGTAGAGGATTCCGACAGGGTTTGAATTGGTGTTCAGCATGATTTTTGGGCTTCCTGGGCAAGTGGCAGGGTGAGGGTGAAGATGGCGCCGCCTTCGGCGCGGTTGCCGACACGGATGCTTCCCTGATGGGATTCCAGAATGGTGTGGCAGATGCTCAATCCCATCCCCATCCCGGCACCCACGTCGCGGGTTGTGAAAAACGGCTCAAAAATGCGGTTCATGATTTCGGGCGGCACTCCGGGACCATTGTCGGCCACCTCCACGACCACCATCTCCTCCTCGACCCGGCCGCGGACGCTGATCGACGGCCTGCCGTGCACCGGTCCCTGGCGCAGGGCGTGGCCGGCATTGTTGAGCAGGTTGATGAAGACATGCATCAGCTGCGTTTTCTGTCCGCGCACCACCAGATTCTCCGGCAGATCGACCTCCAGTTCGGCGTTTTCGATCTCGCGCGCCACGATCTTCTGCGCGGACCGCAGAACTTCCGCGAGGGCGAACTCGGTTTCCGTGCCGGGCTTCTCGGGATAGGCGAAATTTTTCAGATCGGTCACCACGTCGCGGATGCGGACCATGCCCTCCTCGATGTCGGAAAGAATCTCCTTCATGTCGTCGTTGAGGGTGTCCCGGAACTGGCCCGCGAAGCTGATGGCGGTGAGCGTGTAGTTGAGCGGGTTGTTGATTTCGTGAAGCAGGCCGGCGGAAAGCGATCCGATGGCGTTCATCTTTTCACTCTGAACGAGCATCGCTTCCGTGCGCTGCAGCTTCTCGATGGTTCCGGCGAGCTCCTCGTTGCGGCCGCGCAGATCCCTCTGGAGCTCGGCGACCCGGATGAGATTGGCCACGCGGGTTTTCACCTCGATGCTGCTGAAGGGCTTGGTGAGAAAATCGTCGGCTCCGGACTGAAGCGCCTCGATTTTGGAACGCTCGTCGATCCGCGCGGTGAGCAGGATGATCTTGAGATCCTGGCAGGCCGGATCGGCCCGCAATTCGCGGCAGACCGCCAGTCCGTCCTTGTCGGGCATCATCCAGTCGAGAATCACCAGGGACGGACGGTGGGCGGCGACCAGTGCCGCCACATTGCCCCCGTGCTGGGTTTGCACCACGCGGTATTCCTCGGCCAGCAGGCTCACGACATACTTCCGGACATCGGGTTCGTCGTCGGCCACGAGCACCACCCTGTCGCCCCGTCCGACCGTGGGCAGGTCGCCCTGTTCCGTCGGGTTCCGCCAGCTGCGGTCGGCCGCGCGGAAGGCCTTCTCGAATGGTTCCTCCGATTCGGGAGGGGAGGTCAGCGCCTGTCCGGCCGGATCGGACGAAACTTCCGTGCGTTTCACCGGCAGGGCGATGCGGAAGGTGGATCCCCGGCCCACCGCGCTCTTCACCTGGATTTTTCCGCCGTGGAGTTCGACCAGTTCCCGGACCAGGGCCAGACCGATGCCAACCCCCTGCGTGAGGTTTGCCTCGTTGCCGCGCACCTGATGGAAACGGTCGAAAATCTTCGGCAGATCCTCCGCCGGAATGCCCACCCCGGTGTCCTCCACCTCGATGACCGTTTCCGTGGCGTCCTGGCTCCAGCGCACCGTGACGGTTCCGCCGGCCGGGGTGTATTTGATGGCGTTGGTCAGCAGATTGACGATCACCTTTTCGATGCGGACCGGGTCCACGTCGATGACCAGATCCGCCGGGCCCTCCTCGACACGGATGCGCAGGTTTTTGGTCAGGCCCAGGTGGCGGACGGAATCGACGATGCCGCGCACAAAGGTTCCGATCTCCACCGGCCTGGTTCTCAGCACATCGGCGCCCTGGTCGAGGCGGGTCAGTTCGAGCAGGTCATTGATGAGCTTGAGCAATCGCAGGGTGTTGCGATGGATCATCAGCAGGCCCTCGTGCACCTTGGCATCGAGGCTTTCCGGACGGCTCAGAAGCGCTTCGGTCGGCCCGAGGATGAGCGTCAGCGGCGTGCGCAGTTCGTGGCTGATGTTGGCAAAGAACTGCGTCTTCATGCGGTCCATGTCCTGCAGCTCCTGGTTCTGGCGGTCGAGCTGATGGCGCAGGCGGAAATCCTGGAAGCGGACCCCGGAGAGGAAAAAGGTGATGCCCACGCAGGCGATGGAGGTGATGACGACAAAGAAGCTCCCAAACCCGAGAAGCGGCGCGGCGCCCTCCTGGGAAAATCCCGGATTCGCCACGCAGGCCAGAATGAAAATGCCCAGCGAGACGAGACACATCGCCGTGGTTTCGACCGCCGTCCAGGGCGAGGCGATGGACCAGCAGGTCAGCACCAGGATCATGCCGACGAAGTACGGCGACCGGGCGCCGTCCGTCAGATAGATCATGTAACACATGGTGGCGTTGACCAGCACGGCGGAGAACACCCCGATGCATTTGATCAGCGCCAGCCGGCCCGTGGACTGCAGCCGGTAGAGCAGGCCGAGCAACCCGACGAGGATGACGGCGCAGACGCACCTCAGGATGAGGAACTCGACGAAATGGGCGGGATAGACAAAATAGTCCAGCACGCATCCTCCCGGCACGATGAGCACGGAAATCGCGTTCAGGACCATCAGACCGCGCGCCAGCTGCCGGGAATTGAAAGTCCGGTACCCCGCCCGGAGCTCCGCGTCCTCCATTGTCCGCAGCTGTGTCATGATTTGCGCACGCTCAGAAAGACATTCACGCCCGTCTCGTCGGCAAAGACCTCACCCGGGGCGCCTTTGGGCGCGAGGGCGGCGAGCTGCTTTTCGTCGCGATAAATCAGGTACCACTCCAGCAGGTGCTCCATCAAAAAGCGGTCCGGATTGTTGGAATGCACGTTCGTGGCGATGAGCAGTCCGCCCGGACGCAGCCACCGGTAATAAAGCTCCAGCAGGTTGCGGCAGACATTGTCCGGGAAGTAGTCAAACAGCCCGGCGCAGTAGATCATGTCGTAGGAGGGCAGGAATCCGTCGCTTTCGAGATGGATGTTCTTGAGCAGTTCGTCGATGGATTTGCGGATGAACTTGACGGCGGGTTTGTGTCCGGTGGCGTTGATGGCCTCGTTCACGCGCCTCTCGGTGTAGGCGAGGGTTTCCTCGTTGAAATCCATGAGATGCAGCGCGCACTGGGCCGAGATGTCGTGGTTGCGGATGAAACGCTGCACCTCGATGGCCGGTCCGCAGGCGACGCTCAGTGCGGTGAAGATGCGCTGTTCGTCCTGGGTGACACGTTCGGTTTCCTCGACCAGCAGGCGCTCGAGAATCTTGATGCGGTTGCGGTGCGCGATGCAGGCGGCCACGCTGGTGGTCAGGTCGTGGAAAATCCGCGCATAGGTGGTCGAACCCACCGTCGGCGAATCCTGCAGCATCATGTTGACCATTTCGTAATCCCCCGCGTAGCCGAGCGGCTTGTAAAACGTGCGCCAGACAAACGGCGCGCACAACATGTAGGGATGCAGTTCGCGCCGCGCGAAGGTCTTGTAGACCATGGAATCCTGTTCGTCGACGCGCCCCGCCTCCGACTGGAACTGGGTGAGCAGTTCGCGGACCTTCTGGGCGAGCGCGGTTTCGATCGACTCGCGGAAGCGGGCCGCCTTCTCCGGATTTTCCGTGATGTTCCCGACAATCGCGGTCTCCGCCTCCTCGATCCAGCGGCTCGTCTGGGCCAGGAAGTCGGAAAATTTGTTCACGATGAGCTGATAGCTGTCGGAGATGTTCAGCCCCTGCTGCCAGTCCTGGATGAACTTCTCCATTTCCTGGCTCAGCGACGGACCGGGCTCGAGGTGATCCAGGCTGTTCCAGGAGTCGATGAGCGTCACGGAGACGATCACCATCAGGCCTGTGGAGACGAGGCTGGTGACGACGCCGCGTCCGCGGTAGATGACCCGCTCGCCGCGAATCACCGAGATCTCCTGCAACACCTCACTCAACTGGACGAGGGAAAAGGGATTGTAGACCTCGAAGACCGCGAGGGATCGCGTGATGTGAATGAGGGTGCCCCGGCCCTTGACGCCCGAGGTGTTCGTGAAGGCCACGACACTGTCAATTCCTGCAAGTGCTTGTTCCACGTGTAAAACCGGTTTTAAAAGCTCCGTCTCAATTGTTCCAAATGCGCGCTTCCGCCGTCTCGGCGAGCTGGCGCACGCTGGGTCCTTTCAGGAATTCCATGGCCGAAAAGGTCACGCCGATGCGTTCCTTGATGCCCAGACTCAGTTCGAGCACCAGGAGGGAATCGACCCCCATTTCGTTCAGCTTCCGATTCACCGGAATGGTGTCTCGCGACATCTTAAGCGTCGCCGCGAGAACTTCCAGCAGATGTTCCTCCACGGCGCGAAGCCGCTGCTCGCGGCTGGCTCCCTCCAGGGATTGGCGCAGCGCCGAGGCCGCATCCCCGGCACCTCCGCCCGCCCCCAGGCTCCTCAGTCCGCAGAATCGCGAATCCCCGGCGAGATGCGGATGGGCCTGGAGCCATTGCTCCCAGTCCACCGCAAACACGCCGATCCGGGCCACCTGCATGCGCAGAATCCGCGCAAGGGCGGCCAGCGCCTCGCGGTTTTTCAGTCCGGTGATGCCCGCGCTGGACAGGACAAGGCCGAGGTGGGCATCGCGCGCCACCACGCCGGACTCGGCCAGGGCGCCCCAGTTGATCGAGGTGACGGGACGTCCGGCCGCCCGCAGGTGTTGGGCCAGGCCGTCGAGCACGGCATTGGCGGCCACGTAGCTCGTCTGGCCGCGATTGCCGATCACCGCGGAGATGGACGACGAAAAGACGAGAAAATCCAGCGCCGGCTCCGTCGCCAGAGCCTCGGCCAGATGGACCGCGCCGGCCACCTTGGGGGCGAACACCCTGCGGAATCGCCCGCCGGTCTGCTCCGCCATCAGCCCGTCGTCGAGAACCATGGCGCCGTGAATGACCCCCCGCAGAACCAGCCCGTCGGCGCGGCAGCGCCCGAGGGCGTTCCGGAGGTCGTCGGCCTTCGTGACATCGGCCGCAACCACCTCCACCTGGGTGCCGGTCGCGGCAAGTTCGCGGACAACCTCCCCGATTCCCGGGGCGGACGGACCCGAACGGCTCGCCAAAACCACCCGGCCGGCGCCCTGCCCGGCCAGCCAGCGCGCGATGGTGAGACCAAATCCGGATGTGCCTCCCGTGACGAGATAGGAGCCGTCCTTCCGAATGACGGGACGAAATTCATCGGGAATCTCCACCTCGCCCGCGGAGAAATCGAGGAGCAGCTTGCCGATGTGCCGGCTGCGCGACATTTCCTCGAAGGCCGCCCGAAACTCCCGCGCCGGGAAGACCCGCACGGGACCCGGCCGGAACTCGCCGCGGACAAAATGCCCGAGCACCTTTTCGAGGGTCTTCCGCGTGAACTCCGGCCGTTCCTTGGCGAGCCGGTCCATGTCCACCGAGGCAAAAATCAGATTCCGGTTGAACGGCCGCAGCGGAAGCCCGTTGTCCTCGGCGATGTCCTTCTTGCCGATCTCGACATAGCGACCTCCGGTGCGCAGGAGCCCGAGGCTCACATGCATGGCCTGACCGGTTTGCGCGCCGATCACCACGTCGATCCCCTCGCCTCCGGTGGCCTCGCGGATCCGGCGTCCGAAGTCGAGGGTGCGCGAGGAATAAACCCGCTCGATCCCCATCTGCCGGAGCCAGACGATCTTTTCCTCGGAACCGGCCGTCGCGTAGATCTCCGCGCCGATCCACCGGGCGATCTCCATCGCCGCCAGTCCAAGGCCGCCGGTCGCATGATGAATCAGCACCCGCTCGCCGGCCTGCAGATGGGCGACCTGCACGAGTCCGTGATAGGCCGCCAGATAGACCACGGGGATGGCCGCGGCCTCCATGCCAAGCGATTCCGGCAGCGGGAACACGAAGTCCTCGCGCACGGTGGCGTAACTGCGGAACCCCCGGGTCAAAATCGCCAGCACGCGATCCCCCGGCCGGAAACGGCTGCCCTCGCCGGCCCGTACCACGACCCCCGCGCACTCCATGCCGAAATCCGCCTCGTTGAAGGTGTCCTCGTAGGCGCCGGGATGAATGCGTCCGTCAACCTTGAGGAGATCCTTGTAATTGATCGACGACAGATGGATCCGGATCTCCACCTCGCCCGGACCCGGATCCTCACGCGTGGCCGGTTCGAAATGCAGGGCGTCGAGACGTCCCTTGGGCGGCAGGCGAAGCTCCACGGGCTCGTCGACCGAACAGGGGGTCGCGGACGGCGCGTCGCCGTTCTCGCGGTGCGGGGTCAGCGCCATTTCGTAACGCCGTCCGTCGCGAATCGCGGCTTCCCCGGAGCCGGCGGACAATTCGTTCAGAACGGACCGTGCGTCCTCCGGACCCGCCACGGCCGGCAGGTCAAGGCAGCGGCAGGTGACGGCATCAAATTCGTTTGCGGCCACGAGCCCGAGCGCACCCAGGGCGGAAGCCGCCCAGTTGGCCGCGGCGTCCCCGGGCACAACCCGCCGGGCATCGCGCGTCACGACGGTGATGTCCACGCCGTCCGGACGGCATTTCGCCGCGGCCTGAAAAAGTCCGGTGATTCTTTCACTCAAAGCCTGCGCGGCATCGGCGCCGGTGGCTTCCGTCGAACCCCAAAGCACGACAAGGTGGCGGCGGGCCGGCTCGGCGGACAGGTGCGCGGTCAGGGATTCCCGGCTGGACTCGAGCGAGTCGGTTGCTTCCGTTTCCACCAGCGCGGACCCGGGCAAAAGCGCCGTCAGTTCCCGGCCCAGCGCCAGACCGGCCCCGGCGGGACCGGCCAGAATCAAAACCTCCGATCCGCGGACCGGTTCCGTTTTTTCCAGCGGGACCGGCTTCCAGGTCGTTTCATAAAACGCGGCCTCATCCGATCCGCCGGGGTCCACCTCGATGACCTGCAGCGACATGCGATGCGCGTGGGCGTGAACGCGGCCGGCCGCATCGATCAGCCAGACATTGGCGACGAGACGGCTTTCCGAATGGCTGGTCAGTTCCCCAAAGGCATAAAGCTCCCCGCCGGACGGACGGGAATAGTAGGTGAATTGCTCGATGGCGAACGGAACAAACAGGCCCTCACGCCCCGACTGGAACAGGATCGGCTGAATGGCGGCGTCGAAAAGAACCGGGTGCAGCGGATGCCCTTCCTCGCCGGCCACCTGCGATGCATCGAGGTGAAGCAGGAAACTGTCCCCGCCCGAGAAAATCCGGCGCGTTGGACGAAACCACGGACCGTAATGCAATCCGCGCCGGGCGAGGTCGTCGTAAAATGCGTCCACGGACACCTCGCGCGGACAGCGCCGCCGCAGCGCCTCGAGATCGAGCGTGGGCGGGGCGGCGTCCGTCTGAGGAACCAGCCGTCCCCGGCAGTGCCGGAGCAACCCGCCCCCCTCGCCTTCCGTGCGGCTGAAAATCTGAAACCGTCCGCCTTCCTCATCGTATTCGGTGACGAGGTATTGCAGCTTGGAATAATCCACCACGAGCACACGCTCGAAGCTGACGTTTTCGAGCAGCGCCGTTTCGTGTTCGTGCACCCGGCGGTTCAGGACGAGGGCGGCGTCGATGTATCCCATGCCGGCGAAAACCGTCTGGTCCTGCACGCCGTGATCGAAGAGGAACGGAAAATAATTCCGGTTGATTTCCACCTCCCAGCACGGATTGGGAGCCGGGAGCGTGCGGTTGAGATACACGGGACCCGGCAGACCGAAACGCTCCATCACCGACCGCTCGGATTCCAGCCAATGGATCTCGCGCTGCCAGGGATATTGCGGTGCGGGAATGAAACGTCCTTCGCGCGGCGCGACCTTCGTCCAGTCCGGCTCGTGACCCGCGACATAAAGCTCCGCGAGGGTCAGCAGGACACGGGGACGCTCCGGCTCGGCGCGGCGCAATGTCGGGTGACTGTGAATCCTTCGTTCGAGCGAGGCGGCGACCTCCTTCAGCGAGTTGCCCAGCACGGGATGCGGGCCCACCTCGAGAAAATCGGCAAATCCCGCCTCCATCAGCGAGCGCGCCGCCGCGGCAAAATGCACGGGCTCGCGCACATTTTTCCACCAATATTCCGCCGTCCATTCCCCGCCGTCCGAAAGGCGGCCCAGCGCGGTCGAATACAGCGGGAGCTGCGCCGGTTTGGGCGTGAGTCCGGCGAGGGAGGACAACAGTTCGTCCTTCAGGGGATCCATCTGCGGGCTGTGGTAGGCCACCTCCACACGCAGGAACTTCTGGAAAATCTCCCGCGCCCCGAGCGCCGCGGCGATTTCTTGGAGCTGTGCGGTGTCCCCGGAAAGCGTCACCGTGTGGAAGCTGTTCACCGCGGCCACGGACACCTCCGGATAATCGGTCAGGATGCGCTCCGCCTCCTCTTCGGAGATTCCCGCCGCCAGCATCGCGCCGCGCCCGGCCATCGTCTGCTGAAGGCGGCTGCGGTGATAACTGATGCGCACGGCTTCCTCGAGCGTGTAGACGCCGGCGCCCCAGGCCGCGGACACCTCGCCCACGCTGTGTCCCACCACGGCGGCCGGACGGATTCCGAGTTCGGCCCACAGCCGGGTGAGCGCCACCTGCAGGGCAAAGTTCGCCGGCTGGGCCAGGTCGGTGTGCCGCATGCGCGATTCGGCTTCCGGCGCCATCATCGCCTGCTTCAACGACCAGCCGGCCAGCGGTTCGAAAATGGCGTCGATCTCCTCCACCGCCTGACGCACCACCGGCTCGGTGCGCAGCAATTCCTGTCCCATGCCCCACCACTGGGGACCCATGCCGGTGTAGACGAAAACCAGCCCCGCCCCCGGCTCGATCGCGCGCGCCGCGACCACCACTCCGTCGTGGGCCTGACCGGTCGAAAGCGAGATCAGCTGGTTCTTCAATTCCTCAAGGCTCCGCGTGAGAACGGCTCCGCGGAAATCCAGGTGGTTGTGGCGAAAGGCGCACGAATGGGCCAGATCCCCCAGCGTGCCGTTGAAGGGCTGCCCGATCTGAAAGGCCAGCTTGCCCGCCAGATCCCGCAGCGCCTTTTCGCTGCGCGCCGAAACCGGAATCAACTGCAGGTCCGACGCCGGCGCCGACGGAGGTTCCGGCCGGACCGGGGCGGATTCCAGCAGGGCGTGCGCATTGGTGCCGCCGTAGCCGAAGGAATTGATGCCGGCCAGCAGCACCGGTTTTTCCTCGGCCGACGGCAGATCCCGCGTGGTGGAAGCGACCTCCAGGCAATAGTCGGCGAAGGGGATCCTGGGGTTCGGATTTTTGAAATGAAGATTCTTCGGAACCTGGCGGTTTTTCAGCACCCCGATCACCTTGAGCAATCCCGCCACACCGGCGGCGGCCTCCAGGTGACCGATGTTGGTTTTGACCGAGCCGACGATCAGCTTGCGCGTGCGATTCTCGCGAAAACTCCGGTGCAGCGCCCCGAGCTCGGCCGCATCCCCGGCCTGCGTGCCCGTTCCGTGCGCCTCCACATAATCGACATCGGCAAAAGCCACCCCGGCCTCCGCATACACGCGCCGGATGAGCGCCTCCTGCGCCTCGCTGTTGGGCAGCGAAATGCCGTCCGTGTGTCCATCCTGGTTCACCCCGGTGGCCCGCACCACGGCATGGATCTGATCGCCGTCGGCCAGCGCGTCATCAAGCCGCTTGAGAAGAAGCAATCCGGCCCCCTCCCCGCGGGCGTAGCCCGAGGCGGACTCGTCGAAGGCGTGGCACTCCCCGTGCTCGGACAGGAAATGTCCCTTGCTCATGATGATGGGAAACTCCGGCCGCATCATCACGTTCACGCCTCCCGCCAACACCATGTCGCACTCCCGAAGACGCAGGCTCTGGCAGGCGTAATGCAGGGCCACCAGCGAGGACGAACACGCCGTGTCCAGCGTGAGACTCGGACCGCGCAAATCAAACGCGTGCGAGAGCCGGTTCGACAGCACGGTCATCATCACGCCCCCCGCGGCGTGCGCATTGATCAAATGCCGGTTCGACGGCTGGGCCTGAAGCACCATGTGATCCAGACAAAAGCCGCCCACGAAAACTCCCGTGCGCGAACCGGCCACCTTTTTCAGCGGGTAGCCAGCATCCGCAAAGGCCTCCCAGGCGCTCTCAAGCAGCAGGCGCTGCTGCGGATCGAGTGAGGCCGCCTCGCGCGGAGAAATGCCAAAGGCGAGCGGATCGAACTGGCGCACGTCCGCATCAAGAAACGCACCTTTCGGCGCGTAACTCTTGCCCGGACGCTGGGGATCCTCATCCCAATACTGTCGCCAGTCCCAGCGATCCGATTTGATCGGTTTCAGCGCATTGCCGCCACGCAACAGGAAGCGCCAGAAGGCCGGCAGGGACGAGGCATTGGGCGGCATGCGACACCCGATTCCGACGATGGCAAATTTTTCACAAGGAAACGACAAAGAGGTCTGGGAAGCTGCCATTGGCACAGAACATCCACAGTAACAAAACCTTCGCGCAACGACCAGCGGTTACAGCATCCGGTTGTAAAAATTTTCCCAAAATCACGCGTCCGGTTTTCGCGGGGCGACCCGTCCGCCATCACGGATGGTATCCGGCGGATGAAGGATCACCTGGTCGCCCTCGCGGAGCCCGTTTTTCACCTCCGCAAACACCCCGTTGTTTCTTCCGATTTCGACCCGCGTCAGTCGCGTCCGACCGGAAACCACCAGGAACGTGGCCCATTCATTGCCCTTGCGAAACAGCGCCCCGGTGGGCACCTGAAGCACATCGTCACCGCTCCAGGTCACGATTCGCGCCTCCACGCGGTACCGGTCTCCGAGGAGACCCGGAGGCAGATCCACAAAGTCCACACGGACCTTCACCCGCTGTTCCTCCACGCCCAGCGCGGAAACCTTGAGAAAGGCGCCGGGCTCCACCAGCACCACCCGACCCTGCAGCGGCTCGCTGCCTCCCCATTGTTCGATGGTCACCGGAGCCCCGGGCCGCACATTGACGGCATCGCTGGAGAGCAGTTCGATCTCCGCCTCCAGATCCTTCGGATCGCCCACTTCCATGATGGGCGTGCCCGGCGTGATCGTGCGGGCGCTTTCTTCGTAGACGTTCAACACGACCCCGGACACGGGCGCCCGGATTTCCACCGGCTGTCCGACATCGTTGGGATCCGCGCTGGCCTGCACCAGCGCGGCCTTCGCCTGTTCAAGCTCAAACTCCGCGACCTTGAGGGCAAAGTGGGCGGAACCGAGGGCATTGCTCAGCATGTCGACGCGATTCTTGGCGGCGTCGAATTCCTGGACGGAAATGGCGCCTTTTTTTCGCAGATGATCGGCGCGGGTGAGTTCCTTTTGGGCGAGGTCAAGTTCCGCGGTGGCGCTTTGCACCTGTTCGTGGCGTTGCATGAGGGCGGCCTGGGCGGAGTTCACCGCCGCCTCGGCTTGGGCCTTGGCGCGCGGGTCGAGGAAACTGGAGGGGGCGGCCTGGATGACGGCGAGAACGGTTTCTCCCTCCGCGATGGGATCGCCGGCGCGGAGCGGCACCCGGCGGAGGTAGCCGGCCACCGGCGGAGACACCACGTAGCGGTTGCGGATGCGGGTCTTGCCCTCCTCGAGAACGGACACCGTGAGGGGTCCCCGAAACACCGTGGCGGTGTCGACCGGCACGGGTTTCGGCAGGAGGCCGGTGACGATGAAAACGGCCAGCGCGGCGCCGCCCAGATAAAGCGGGATCCGGCGCCATGCGCCCTTGCGGCGCGGTTTTCCATTCGGGGTCGCAGATTTCATTTATTCTCTGGCTTTGAGGACTTCGAGGAGATCGAGGTTGCGGATGCGGCGGCTCACGACAAAAAAGGAAAATCCGGCGGACACCAGCACAATCAGCACGGCGGTGGCATAGGTCTGGTGCGTGAGAATGAGCGGCAGCCGCACGGTTTCGGTGCTGGCGGAGATGACAATCAGATTGGCCAGCTGACCGCCGATCCAGAGTCCGATCGGAAGGGCAAAAAGGGTCAGCATGGCGAGTTCGCCGATCATCACTCCGGCCACCTCGCGATTGGTGAAGCCGACCACCCGGAGGGTGGCGAGATCGCGTCCGCGTTCGGACAGGGCGATGCGTGCGCTGTTGTACACCACGCCGAAGGCCACGATGACGGAGAACAGAAAATAGATGCCCTGGATGAGATTGATCGATTCGGCGGTGGTCTTGCGGAAACTTTCCTTCAGCGCCGAGGTGATGTTGATGCCGCCGATGCGCGGCACCTCCCCGACCTCGTCGAGGAATTCCTTCCAGCGCGCGCGGTCGACGGACAGATGGGCGCCGTTCACCGTCGATCCCTCCTGCATCAGGCGCCGGAGCGCGCCGATGTCCATGTAGGCGGACAGACCGGAATAATCGGTGATCAATCCCACCACCGGAACGCTGCGGTGCGGACGGCGTCCCTCCTGCACCTCCATCATCACCGGGTCGCCCGGTTTGACGCCGAGCATCTCGGCCAGCTTCGCCGAAATGAGCAGTCCGTCGGGCGGAATCGGCAGGGGATTGCCATGCCGGTCGAGCGCGCGATTGAGGAGGGTGCCGGGCGGCACACCGGTCACCGCAAGACGATGACTGCGATGACCGAACCGCAGCCGCGCCGGAACACTGCGGAACGGCTCGGCGTGAATCACGCCCGGGAGGTGCCGCAGATCGCTGAATCCCGAAGCCGACGTGGGTTCGATGAGACTTACCGTCACATCCTGCCGCTGGGCATGGGTCCATTGGAAATCGAGCAGGAAATTGATGCCGTCGCGCATGGCGCCGGGCACGATGGGAATTCCCACCGCCAGGGCCAGTCCGAGGGTCGTGAAGGCCGCCTGCCACGGTTTGCGCTCGAGATTGCGCAGCGCCATCCGCATGGACGGCCCAAACAGATTCTGCACGCCGAGCCGTTCGAGCAGGGAGGGTTTGAAATCGGCCGGAGGCTCGGGGCGCATGGCCTGGGCCGGCGGCAACTTCACCGCCTGGCGCACCGCCCCCAGAACGCCGAGGAACGACGCCGCGGAACTCACCACGAAGGCCAGTCCAATCGCGCCGTAGTCCGGGTGGAAGGTCAGGGAGGGAAACTGGAAAAACTTGTGGTAGAGCCGGACGACATCGTGGCCGAGCTTTGTCCCCGCCAATCCGCCCACCACCAGTCCGATCGCCACGATGACGAAGGAAAACTTCAGGTAGTGCCAGCCCACCTGCGCGGACGAATACCCGAAGGCCTTGAGTTGCGCGATCTGCTCGCGCTGCAGGCGGATGACGCGCGCCAGCACGGCGCTGGTCATGAAGGTCGCGATGCTCAGAAAGACGATCGGAAAGGCAATCGACAGCGCGTTGAGGATGGCAATTTCGTCATCGAGCTGCTTGGCGGAGGCGTGGTCGCGCCGGTCGTAGGCGATCAATCCGCCGTAAGGCTCCAGCAGGCGGTCGATTTCCGCCATGACCGGCGCGGGATCCTGTCCCGGCGCGACATCCACAACGACATTGTTGAACGCACCGTCCAGATCGCAGGCCGTCGCGAGGTCGCGTTCGTTCATCCAGAAGACACCGAACCGCCTGTTGTCCGGCAGCGCCTGGCCCGGACGCGCCTCGAAGACATATTCCGGGGAGAGGGCGATGCCGACGACCTGCAGCTTCTGTTTTCCGCCGCGCAGGATGACCTCCACGGTGTCGCCCGGACGGAAACCGTGCGCGTTGGCAAAGGCCTCGCTCATGATGATCTCGTTGGCCTTGCCGATTTCGGGGTACCGTCCGGTCCGCAGATGCAGCAGGTTCAGCTGCATGGGGCGGTCCTCGGGGAGGGAAAGGATCGTTCCGTCCGCGGGCTCGACCATCCCGGGCAGGTCCATGCGCACCGATTCCTTCACCCGCGTCTCCACGGCGGCAACCCCGGGAATGGCCGCCAGGCGTTCGCGCAGCGCATTGGGGGCGCGCTTCAGATCGCAGAACACGTCGGCAAAACGATGGCGTTCGTAATATTCGGCGCGGGTCACCTCGAGGGAGAGGATCAGACTGCGCGCCATGATCATCATGGCCAGACCGCAGGCCATCACCAGACCCACCGCCACCATCTGGCCCTTCATCCGTCCGACATCGCGGAGGAGCTTGCGATCGAGCGCGCTCAGCATGGTCACCACTGCAGCGACCGCGCGGGCCGCCGCTGGGGGTTGCGATCGATGTGGGAGATTTTCCCGTCGGACAAATGGATCACCCGGTCCGCCATTTCCGCCATGACCGCATTGTGGGTGATGATGACGGTGAGCGTGCCGAGGTCGCGGTTCACCTTTTCAATGGCTTCGAGCACGGCGATGCCGGTTTTGACGTCCAAGGCCCCGGTGGGTTCGTCGCACAGCAGCACCTCGGGCCGCTTGGCGATGGCGCGCGCAATGGCCACCCGCTGCTGCTGGCCGCCGGACATCTGGGAAGGGAAATGATCCATCCGGTCCCCGAGTCCCACCAGCTCCAGCGCCTCCTCCGGCGCCATGGGGTCGCGCGCAATCTCCGTGATGAGCGCCACGTTCTCGCGCGCGGTCAGGCTGGGGATGAGATTGTAAAACTGAAACACAAACCCGACCGCATCCCGCCGGAACGCGGTGAGATCCTCCTCGTCGGCATGGGTGAGATCCCGACCGCGGTAGGTCAGCGTGCCGGACGTCGGCACGTCCAGGCCGCCCAGATTGTTGAGCAGCGTGGATTTTCCGCTGCCCGACGCGCCGAGCAGGACAATCAGTTCGCCGGGATAAAGCTCGAGATCCACCCCGTCGAGGGCGCGCACCTCCACTTCCCCGCTCACATAAACCTTCGTCAGACCGCGTCCGACGAACAGCGGCCCGTTCGGGAACGCGCCGCTCACCGTTTCAGGGCCTCCTCCATGCGCTCCATCATGCCGAGCATCAGGGCGCGGGCCTGACGGCGGTTTTTCACCGTCTTCGGAGCCAGGCCGCGGTCCAGCAGAAGCCCCAGCCCCTCCAGCGCCTCGTCGAAACCGACCTGATCGGCCGCGGGCACAACCTCGTCCGACGCCACCAGGGCGTAACCGATCACGCTGACCAGATACGCCAGCACCGGGGCGGGAATGTCGTCGCGCAGCGCGCCCGCCTTTTGCAGACGCGCAAAAAGCTCCGCGCGCTGCCCGATCAGCGCGGAAAACAACCCGCCGTCCTGCCGCAAAAACCCGCCGAACACCCGGCGGTCGCGCGTCATCAGCGCGCGGATCAGCGGATTGGCCCGGATCGCCTCCAGGCTGTGCCGCACCATGCCGGAAATGCTCCACTCCCCGGTGTCGGACCGGAACCGTCGGATCCAGTCCCCGGTGTAGCGGGCAAACTCGTGATAAAGCACGGCCCGAAAGAGCTCCTCCTTGCCCGGAAACTCCAGATACACCGCGCCCTTCGAAATCCCCGCCTCCCGCGCGATGTCCTCCACGCTGGTTTTGTCATACCCCCAGCGGGCGAACAATGCCGAGGCCGCCGCCAAGACACGCGCGCGGCGGTCCGTTCCCGGGGAGGACGGGGATTTCATGGGAACAATTTGACCCGAAATCCGATTTCGGTCAAACGGTCATTTTTTGGGGCGGCCGGATCATCGGCACGATCGGCGGGCATCCGCCGGCCTGGATGCGGCCGGCGCGGCGGAAGCCGAGCCGTTCATAGAACGGGATGTTGCGCGGATTGGTCGATTCGAGGTAGGCGGGGAGTCCGTCCCGGTCGCACCGCCCGAGCCCTTCGCGCATGAGGCGGGTGCCGAGACCGGCGCCCTGCCGGTCCGGTTCCACCCCGATCATGGGCAGGTACCAGTGCGGTTCCTCCGGATGCCGGCGTCCCATTTCCTCGAAGAGGGCAAAGACGTCGGCGTGGCGCGCTTCCGGCACGCATTCCTGAATGACGGCGCCGAGCGCCTCCTCGTCGGGCCCGGCCCCGGGCGGCAGCCAGAGGGCGGTGCCGCCGTCCGCGGAAAGAACCGTGTCGTGCGCGAAGGCCGCGCCGGCAAAGGCCTCCACGAAGCGGGGAAACCACCGGTCGTAAACGGCGTCGTCGGGAAGCATCCAGCGCACCGCCGGATCCCGGCGGAACGCGGCGACAACGATCGAGATCGATTCCGTGGGAGAAAGAAGGGGCGGGACGTTCATGACACCACGAGTTCGCTGCGGAGGGCGTTCGCCGAGGCCAGGTTGAAGCGGTTCGGTGAGGTCGCCTTCACGTGTTCGTGAATTTCGCGGAATTTTTCCGGCGGGGCATCGCCGCGGATCCGCACGGTGTAGCGGAGGCTGTCGTATCCCGGTTTCACGTCGGGATCGATGCCGAGAAATCCGCGCAGGTCGATGTCTCCTTCGGTTTCGATGACCAGTTCCTCCAGGCGGATGCCCTGCAGGGCGCAGGCAGCCACATAGCCGACGATCATGCAGGCATTCAGCGCGGCGAGGAGATACTCTGCGGGTTGGCAAACTGGTTGGTTCCGCACAGCTCGTAGGGCTCGTCCACGCGAATGGTGAAGTCCTTGGAGATGCGCTGGCCGCCGATGTGATATTCCTTCACCACGGCGTCGGAACGGGTTCCGCCCTTCCAGTGCGAGGTGACCTTCCATTTCGTCTGTCCCTTGGCCGGGTCGGCGGAAATGGCTTGGATGGCCTCGTTGAGGGCTTCAGTGTCCACACCGTTGAGAACGGTGGCTGTCGGATGGGTTGTGATGCTCATGGGATGATTTGGGTTGCGGGACTCCTTTGATCAGGAGGCGTGCCAATCACCCCGTGCATCACAACATCCTTGTTCCGAGCAGATTGGAATTTTCGCCCCTTTTTGCCCCCGTCGCGAAATTTCGTCAGTCGCGAAAATTCGTGAATCCGGTCCGCGAGATTCCGCGACCGTTCACGACCGTCGCAGGCCCAACGCCTTCACGCGCGACGTGACGGTGGACGCGGGCAGGCCCAGCAATTCGGCGACGCCGCCCGGACCGGAAATTTTCCCGCCGGCCGTCTCGAGGGCGCGCCGGAGGTTGGTTTTTTCCAACTCGAGAAGTTCCGCCGCGGAAAGAATGCGCGGCGACGTGGGCGCCGCCGTCTCGACGGCGGCCACGGTGGCCGAGCCCGGCAGGGCGACGAAGCCCTCATCCAGCCAGAAGGCCAACGCACGCAGCCGCCGGCTTTCCGGAAGATATTCCGTCACCCACGCGCCCCGGGTCTGAAGGGCCTCCCCCAGATTGCCCACCAGGGCGCGAAAAAATCCCGCTCCGGTTTCCGCAACCGTTCCCTCCACCAGCAGGCGGAGAATCCGTTCTTCGCGAATGCGGGCCGGGGCGGACATGCCGGGAGCTTAAAGAATCCCCGGAAAAACGAAAAGCCCCCACCGCAGCCGGCTCGACGGGTCAGTTGTCGATGATTCCTCGGGTCAGTTCGTTCCAATCACACCGCAACGCCTTGCGCAGGCGGGCGGCAATGACCACGGACGGGATCTTCAGGCAGGCCTCCAGATCCTGATAATAGCGCTTGTGGATCTTGGCCGACTCCGCCACCTGGGCCTGGGTCAATCCGTTTTTCAGCCGCAGACGTCTCAAATTCTGACCAAACATGACGGGGACTTGATGATGATTCTTCCGAGCAATTTGACGTTACTTAAATTACTTGATAACAGCATCTTAAGCAAGCATCGCCAGTCCCGCAAGCAATTTGACGCGCATTTTCCGCACAACGCCCACCCCCGGAAAAAGTTGCGCCGTCGTGTCCGCTTTTCCGGGGTCTCACCGGCGGGGCTATCATCCCGAGGCTTTCAGCCAAAGCGGACACGACGGCGCGGGCTCCCTGGCGATGAGGAATCGTTTCGGGAGCGGATCGTGCGCTTACAATATACGGCAGGACCGCCCGTTTGTCAGGCGTTTTTGAGCTGTTCGCCCTCGAGGACTTCGCGGCGGAGACTCTTGCCGCGGAGTTTGGTCCACCAGAGGACGATCGGCGAGGCCACGAAGATCGACGAATAGGTGCCGACCAGGATGCCGACGAGAATCGCGAACGAGAAGTCGCGCAGGACGGTTCCGCCGAAGAAATACAGCGCACCCACCGCAAACAACGTCGTGCCGCCGGTGAGAATCGTGCGGCCCAGGGTCTCGTTGATCGCCGTGTTCATCAGGGTCTGCGTCGATCCCCGCTCGCCCATCTTGAGGCCGGAGCGGATGCGGTCGAACACCACGATGGTGTCGTTCACCGAATAACCGGCGATGGTGAGGATGGCGCCCACCATGACCAGGGACAGTTCGCCGCCGATGAGGGAGAACAGGCCCAGGGTGATGATGACGTCGTGGAGCAGGGCGGCCACGGTGGCCAGCGCGAACGAAAATTCGAAGCGCACCGTCACATACACCAGAATGCCCAGAATGCCCAGCACGAGGGCGAAGACGGCGCGTTTGGCAAATTCGAGGCCGATCTGCGGTCCCACCTTCGATTCCGAGAGCGCCACAACGCCCCGGTCCGGGAAGGTCTCCTGCAATTTCGTGAGGATTTCCGAGGACGTTCCGGCCGGGCTGCGGAAGGACAGCATCTCCTTCATGCCCTCGCGTTCGAACTGGATGGTCACGTCGCCGAGGTTGATGTTGGCCAGCGCGGCGCGGGCCTCCTCGACCGACACGGGTTTTTGCGAGTCGACGATCAGCAGGTCGCCGCCACGGAAATCAATGCCGAGATTCCCCTGGCCCCGAATGGCGATCACGGCAATGGAGCCGAGGATCAGAACCAGGGAGGTGCCCAGGGCAAGGTGGCGCTTCCCAAGGAAGTCGAACTTCTTCTTGGGAATGAGGTCGAGCATCGAGAGCTTGGAAAGGCCGCCCTTGTCGATCAACCAGCGGAACAACGTGCGGGTGACAAGCAGGGCGGAGAACATCGAGGCGATGATGCCGACGGTAAGCGTCACGGCGAATCCCTTCACCGATCCGGTCGCCTGCCAGAAGAGGATGATGGAGGTGATGAGGGTGGTGACGTTGGCGTCGAAGATGGCGCTGAACGCCTTGTCGTAGGCGTTTTCGAGGGCGGCGGCGAGGGACTTGCCCGCCGCGGTTTCCTCACGCAGGCGCTCGTAAATGAGCACGTTGGCGTCCACGGCCATGCCGATGGACAGGATGATTCCCGCGATGCCCGGCAGCGTCAGGACAAACTGGAACATCGCCATCAGGCCGAGCAGGATCACCAGGTTCACCAACAGGCCGATGAAGGCGACGATGCCGGCCATGCGGTAATAGATCATCACGAAGGCGAAGACCATGACCAGGCCGCTCAAACCGGCCATGATGCCGCTGCGGATGGAGTCCATGCCCAAGCTGGGTGACACCGTGCGGGTTTCCTCGATTTCCACCGGCACGCGCAGCGGGTTTTCCAGTGCGCTGGCCAGTTCCCGGGCCTCCTTTTCGGAAAAATTACCGGAAATCTGCGCCCTGCCGTGGTAGCGGGAGGTTTCCAGCCTCGGCGCGGAAATGACCTCGCCGTCCAGCAGGATGGCCAGCGGCTCGCCGACGTGCTGCGCCGCCACCTCGTCAAACTTCCGGGCGCCCTCGCTGTCGAGCTGGAGCGAAACGCCGTATCCCTTCTGGTCGTAGTAGGCCACAGCCCTCTCGACATGATCGCCGGAAACCTCGGGATTTTTCCGCACAAGGAGCTTCGTCTCGATGGTTTTGCCATCGAGCTCCGTCTTGTAGGTTTTGATGACGTAGGCCGGATTCAGGAGCCTTTCACCGGCTTCAATCGCCGCAATCTCCTCCGGCGTCGCGGGCAGCACGGACGCAAAATCGAGCTTGGCCACCTGCTGCAGCTGCTTGCGCTGCGCCTCGACGGCCTCCGGGGTCTCGAGGCCCGGAATTTGCACCATGATGCGGTTGTCCCCCTCGGGGGCGATGACCGGTTCCCGTCCGCCCAGGGCGTCCACCCGCTTGCGAATGACCTCCACCGCCTGGCCCATCAGGTCGGGGCTCAGAGTCCTGCCGTCCTGCGGCGTCAGCTTGAGCAGGAACGACGTGCCGCCCTTGAGGTCGAGGCCCAGCGGAATCTTCAGCTGGACAAACTGCTGGATGGAAAACGCCACCACCAGCACCGTGAGAACCAACCCCAGATTGCGTTTGCGCGAGGGAATGTCGGTGGCGAAATACCAGCCGAAGAGGGCAAGCAGGAACAGACCAACAAAAAAGGTGGCGGCGGGAGTCATGACGGAAAAAAGCTCTTCATGGACGGGGGATCAGCGTCGGAAGGAAGGAATTATTTGCCTTCGGCGGTCGCTTCGGATCCTTTTTCGATCGCGGTGATCGCCGCGCGGTCGAATTCGATCTTCACATTGTCGGCCACCTTCAGCAGAACGGTTTTATCCTTCACATTCGCCACGACGCCATGAATTCCGGCGCTCGTGATCACGCGGTCGCCCGTTTTGATGGCGGCAATGAGGGCCGCATGTTCCTTGGCGCGTTTCTGCTGCGGACGGATGAGCAGGAAGTAGAAAATGATGAAAATGAAGATCAGCGGCAGGAGCGAAATGATGGGCGAGGGCTGCTCCTGCCCGGGCGCCGGGGCGGCGGCTTGCGCGAGAATAAGAAGATCGGTGAAATTCATGGAACCGACTAGATTACCGTCCGTCCGGCGTTAGGCAAATGCGAAATGCGGGCCGGTTGGGAACGCAAAAACCGGGCGAAGACCCGACAGGGGGGCCCGGCCCGTCGCCCAAACGGCGGGAGGACGCGGCTTTTCCGAATCCGCTCTAAATGTCGTTGGGCCGGGCAACCATGATTCCCGCGTGCAGGGAATAGCGGTTCAGATAGTCGCTCAGGCGGGAATCCAGAATCACCTCCCGGGCGTTTCTGGAGGCGTGGAGGAAGCGGAGCACCCCCTTTTTGTCCCGGTAGGCGAGTCCGACATGGGAGGTGTAGGAACCGTGCCAGGTGGTCACGATGCAGACGATGTCCCCGTTGCGGAGGTGTTTTTCCGCGGCGGGCACGGCGGATTTCGGCACGTACCAAATGCCCCGGTCGGAGAGGCGTTTTTCCACCATGGCCATGAAGGGAATCATGGAGGGGTCTTCGCGCAGCTGGGGAAAATATTTCGAAGCGGAACCGCCCATGTAGTTCATGGTGCGGGTGAGCTTGCGGGCTCCGGGCAGGGAAGGCGTGATGTCCTTGACCAGTCCGCGGCGCTGGTTGTCCTGCAACCAGTCCTCGAGATGATGGAGCCGCGAGGTGAACTTTCCGTTGCATTTTCCGCCGCGGTAGCGGTCGAGCTCAATCATGCGAAGGAGGTCGGCGCGGGTGGGTTTCTCCGAGATCTTGAGGGCACGGGCCGTCCCCAGGGCGATTTCAAAGAACGTCCAGCAGTCCATTCCCAACATGTTGACGCTGGGCGTCTCGATGCGGGTGTCGAGCTCCAGGGTGTAGTTCTTGTAGGGTGTGCCCTGCAGGGCGAGTCCGATCCGTGCCGTCCGTTCGCCGATCGGCAGATCACGCCAGCCCTGGGAAACCGCCCGGTCGACCAGGGCCTGGTATTTGGCGGGGCCCACAAAAACCACGTTTTCAGGCAGCGACGCCGCGGACAGCGAGGTTACGGCGGCCAAGAGCACGGCCGGAAAAAGCACACGAAACATGTCCGAAATCCTACCGGGAAAACCGCCGTCCGCAACACCGTGCAATGAACATCGACGCCCTGCAACGATTCTGCTAGGTCTTTTCGCATGGAAACGACGCCGCCCAACACGCCCGAGCCCGCACCCCCCACCCCTCCGTCCGGTCCGGACGAGAGACAATGGAAAACATTCCTCCATCTGAGCGCCCTCATCGGCCTGGTGCTTCCGACATGCGGAAACATCGTCGGACCTCTGGTGATCTGGCTTCTCAAGAAGCAGGAGCTTCCCGGACTGGAAGCGGAGGGACGCAAGGTTCTGAATTTCCAGATCTCCGCGACGATTTACATGGTGGTGCTGTCGCTCATCGGCTTCATCGCCTGCGTGTTTGTTTTCCTGCCGCTCGCCGTCTTCATCTGGTGGCTCGTCTACACCATTCTGGGGGCGGTCAAGGCCAGCAACAACGAGTCCATCGAGTTCCCGCTGACCATCAAGTTCCTCTGATCCTCCCGGCCGTGAAAAGCCTCGTGGCGGAGGACGATCCGGGCCTTTTCAAGGTGCTGGAATAATTGCTGAAGGCGGCCGGCCATGACGTGCCGGCCCGCCTCCCGCGGGGCGGTGGCGCCGGAGAAGGCGCACGGGGCGGACTGCATCGTCCTGGATGTGGGGCTGTCCTGACGGCTTCGGGATTTGCCGGCGATCCGCAGGACGTCGGAGGTTCCGTTCCTCTTCCTGACGTCCCGCTCCGAGGGCTGCGGCATCGACCCCACCCTTCAGCCCGCGTGTTTGAGCACTTTTTCACCACGCCGCATCCGGTGACCGGACGCCGCGGTACGGGTCCGGGTCGGGCCATTGCCACGTCCCTCGTCACCCGCGCCCAAGGCCGCATCACGCTTCACAGCCGGCCCGGAGAGGGCACCGCCCCGGAGGTTCGGTTCCCGCCGCCCCGGGCGGAGACGGAAACGGCTGAGTCCGGAGCGGCCTGCGGAATTGACACCACACCCGGCCCGTTTTATCCCTCGGTCATGGACCCCCACCAGACTGTCGAAGACCGGCAGATCCGCCGTCTGCTCATCATCGTGCCCACGCTTGCGGTGCTGGGTTTTCTCGCCACGGCCGGACTGGCGACCATCCTGATTTCGGCCAATTTCAATCCGATGAACTGGCTCGAGTAGCCGTCTCCGCCAATTCCCCCCGCACCTGGGCCCGGGCGGAGCACAGGCAGCCCCCGAAAATGATGATCATTCCGGAGACATACACCCAGAGCAGCAGCAGCATCAGGCTGCCCATTGCCCCGTAGATGCCGTAGTTTACGATCCGCGGCAGATAGTTGACGAAGGCCACCTGGCAGACCTGCAGGGCCACCGTCACCAGCAGGGCCGCCCCCCACACGTGGCGAAACCGGACCATCCGGCGCGGCGCCACCATGTACAGGAGGCTGAAGGAATAAAACAACACGGCGGCGCCGATCAGATAGCGGCTCAGATCCAGAAGGCGGGAAACCAGATGGAGGTCGTATTCGGGAAAATGCAGGTGGAAAAAATCCGCCGCGCTGAGCAGAAAGAGGCGTGCGCCCTGCAGGAGGGCGGGAATGAGGAGGCCGGCAAACAGGGCGCTGGCAATGACCGCAACCATCAGCAGATTTTTGAGGGGGATCTGCCACCACGGGATTTCCACGGTGTGCCAGGCCCGGTTGACGCCGCGCACCAACGCCTGGAAAAACCGCATCGAGGACCACAGCAGGACCACCAGGGAAATGACCCCGACCCCGCCGCGCGCCTCCTCGAGATTTTTCACCGCCTTCCAGAGGAACTCCTGCTGGTCCACGTTCAGCGGCAGGAACCCCTTGATGCCGTCCACCAGTTCGCCCGGATCCAAAAACAGCGAGCCGATCGTGAGCAGAAAGGCCACCAGGGGAAACAGGGAGAAAAAAACGTAATAGGCAAACGACGCGGCGCGCTGCTCGCCGTCGATGTCGCTGTAAATGCGCAGCGTGGTCCTCAGCGTCCGCCAGCTGGAACTCCGTTCGAGCCGTTCCCCAAGCGCCTTCAAATGTTCGCGCCAGGAAGTCGGAGAAGGATCGGCCATGGCGGGATTAAACGGCAATCGCCGCGGGGGAAAAGAAAAAGCGCGCAAGGGGGTCCCTGCGCGCTCTTTCGGAGGAATTCAAAACTATTCCTGAATCCGGATCACCAACGACGACTGGCCGCCTTCCTTGCTTTTGCCACCGTCCTTCGGCTTGTCCCCGCCGCCTCCGCAGCCACCGCCCGACGGGCAGTTGCCGGCAAGGGCCGGGACGGAAATCAGGGCGACACAGGAGAGACTGAGAAGGAACGTTTTCATAACGGACACAGCATCATCCGGAGTTTCCGGAAGTCAACCGGAAAGAAACATCCGGGAGAAAGGCCCGGAGCGCAGGTGCTACGGCGAAAGGCGGTCGATGCGCCATCCCCCGCCCTCGCGGGTATAAAGGAACCGGTCGTGCAGACGGCTGGTCCGGCCCTGCCAGAACTCGACGGCCTCCGGCACCACGCGATAGCCGCCCCAGAAATCCGGCAGGGGCACCTCGCCGTTGGCAAACTTGCGCCGCATTTCCTCGAATTTCATCTCCAGCAGCTTGCGCGAGGAGATCACCCGGCTTTGGTGCGACACCCAGGCTCCCACCCGGCTGGTAAACGGCCGGCTCACAAAATACGCCAGGCTCTCCGCCGCGGAGATGCGCTCCGCGCGACCCTGGATGGACACCTGCCTCTCGAGCGGCAGCCAGGGAAAAAGCAGGGCCACCTGCGGGTTCTCGGCGATCTGGCGGGCCTTGACGCTGGTGTAGTTCGTGAAAAAGACAAACCCCTTCTCGTCGTAGGCCTTCAGAAGAACGGTCCGCGCCGTCACCCGTCCCGCCGCGTTCGCCGTGGCCAGGGTCATCGCATTGGGCTCGCACACCTTGCCGCTTGCCACCGCCTCCTCAAACCACTTCCGGAACTGGACCACCGGATCGGCGTCCAGATCCTCGCGGTGCAGGGCCCCCGATTCGTAGTTTTCCCGGAGATTGGCTGGATCCATGTTCCTACCATCGCCAGCGGAAAAATCGATGGCAATGGTTTTGCAGCGCGCCGCCAAGGATTCCGCGGTTCCTACGGCGCCTTGGGCTGCTGGACGACCTTTTCGGCGGCCTTGTCGAGTTTGGCTGCGACGGCCTTGTTTTCCGGATCGAGCTGGAGGGATTTCTGCCAGTACAGAATGGCCTCCGCCTTTTTTCCGAGCTTGTCGTAGGCTTCGCCGATGTGGTCGAAGACCACGGCGTCCGGCTCCTCCAGCGCCTCCGCGGCCCGCATCAGTTCGGTGAGCGCCTCCTGATATCTGCCCTGTTTGAAATAAAGCCAGCCCAGGCTGTCGATGTAGGCACCATTGCCCGGCTCGATCTCAAGCGCCCGACGGATGAGCTGCTCCGCCTCCTCGAGGTTGGTGCCCTGCTCAACCCACATGTAACCGAGGTAGTTGTAGGCCCGGGCGGCGTCATTCGGATCAAGCTCAATGCTTTTCCGGAACAGTTCCGCCGCCCTTACATACTGCCCCGCCCGCTCGGCGGCGGCGCCGTAGGCGAAATAAAAGTCGGCATTCAGCATCTCGGGATCGGTGTTGGCCGCTTCGACAAGGGCGGTTTCAAACACCTTGAGCGCCTCCTCGTGCCGCTTGGCCTCGCTGAGGGCGCGGGCATGCATGAAGCTCAGACGGCTGGACCGCGGGAACCGTTTGCGGGCCTCGGCCAGCTGATCGGCGGCTTCGTCGAACCGCCGGAGCTCAAAAAGCAGTTCCGCCACCTCGCCGTAACGCTCGATGCGGGTGGGATCCATGATGAGCGCCTGCCGGGCATGGGTGAGGGCCTTTTCGAGGTTGCCCGCCTGCAGGTTCAGGATCCGGAGCTGGTCGTAGGCTTCGCGGTTCAGGGGGTCGAATTTGACAACCTCCTCCAAGACGGCGATGGCTTCGGCGGGCCGTCCGGTTTCGATATAACAGGCGGCCAGCTTTTCCCGCGCCTTCGGGAAGGACGGTTTGATATCCACCAGCTTGCGATAGAGCGGAAGGGCCTTCTCGAGCTGCCGGGCCAGGGAATAAAGATCCGCGGCCCGATTGAGCACCTCGGGGTCCTCCCCTCCCAGCATTTCCGCCTTCCCGAGCAGGGCGGAGAGACGCTGCAGGTCGGACTCGGAAAATTGCGCCCCGGAGCGCAGGGTCTCCCGGTTCACCGTCTCGGCCAGGGCCAGCCAGAACCGGGGGTCGGTGCTTTTCGAGCGGGCCGCCTTTTCCAGAACCTGCTGCGCCTTTGTCCGCTGGCCCTGGGAAAGATGAATTTCCCACAGCATGGCGTACGGAGGAAAGGTCTTTGGTGCGGCCTCCAGCGCCATCTGCGCGTATTTGACGGCCATGTCCGGCTTCTGCAGATGGCGCAGATACACCGAGGAGAGGGCCAGGCAGGCGGAGGTGTCGCCCGGAGCCGCCTTGATGGCGTCCTTCAAAACCGCAATCGCCTCCGCCGTCTCATTGCGGCGCAGGTAATCGTACGACAGCTCGATGGCGAGCTGCGTATTGGCGGGATCGAGGGCCAGCGACCTGCGCTTGCTCTCGAGGGCTTTCTCCGGTCCTTCGCTCTCCTCCTCGAAGAGGCCGGTCATGAACCACGCCAGAGCGTCCGCCTTGCGCTGGCCCGCAGGCTCAAGCGCGGAGGCGGGCTCCGGAACTTCGTCTGGCAGCAAATCCGCAACGGCGGCCCGCGCGGGCAGCGCGGCGAGTCCCCAAACCATGGCGGCAAAGAGAACGGACTGCCGAGTTCTGCACCCGGCAGCCCGGTAAATCCTCTTCCTGCTCATGGCGGAAACTTTATCCGTTACGACTTGTAGCGCAAACGCTTCTTATGGCGATTTTCGCGCATGCGCTTGCGGCGCTTGTGCTTCGCGATCTTCGCCTTTCTTTTCTTTTTGAGTGAACCCATGAGAGAGTGTGTGAACTGAACTAATAAACGACTTTGTTGAGAGGATATTCGATGATCCCCTCCGCGCCGAGCGCCTTGAGCCGGGGGATGATTTCGCGGACGACCTTCTCTTCGATGACCGTTTCGACAGCAACCCACCCGGACTGGGCCAAGGGCGAAACTGTAGGATTTCGAAGCGCGGGCAACGCCTCAAGCAAATTCTTCAAGTTTCCTTCGGGAAGATTCATTTTGAGCCCCACGAGGTCGCGCGCGGCGAGGGCGCCCTTGAGCAGGAGGGCGAGGGTCTCGAGTTTTTCGCGCTTCCAGGGGTCCTGCCAGGCGGCCTTGTTGGCCACCAGGACCGGATACGACTCCATGAGGGTTTCCACGATGCGCAGCTTGTTGGCACGCAGGGACGAACCGGTTTCGGTGATGTCGATGATGGCATCCACCAGATCGGGCACCTTCACTTCGGTGGCCCCCCAGGAGAATTCCACTTCGACATCCACCCCGGCCTTTTCGAAAAAGCGTTTCGCCATGCCCACGGCCTCGGTGGCCACCCGCTTGCCGGCGAGATCCGCCACGGAACGGATCGGGGAGTCCTCCGGGACCACCAGCACCCAGCGCGTCGGCCGGGCACTCGCCTTGCTGAAGGGCAGCACGGCAATTTCCTGCACGTCGGAGCCGTTTTCGGCCACCCAGTCACGTCCGGTCAGACCGGCGTCGAGATACCCATGCTCGACATAGCGGCTGATTTCCTGCGCGCGCAGGAGACGGAGCTGCAGCTCGGGGTCGTCCACCGACGGACGGTAGGACCGTTTGGACCCCGAAATGGCAAAGCCGGCCTTCGCAAAAAGGTCGAAGGTCGCTTCCATCAGGCTGCCCGAAGGCAGGCCCAGGGTGAGAGTTTGGGTTGACATGCGGGGGGTGGATTAACGGCGAGAAGCCCCCGGACCGCAAGGGAAAATCCGCGCCTCCCCCCCCGGGGCGGGTTTTTGGTTCAAAGATTTCTGCCCCCGTGGCATTCTGCCGGCTTGAGCAAGAACCTTCATCGCTGGACCCGCCTCAGTTCCGTCAAATGGGAGGATGCCTGGGCCGAAAGGCTGCGTTTCCTCAGCCCGAACCAACTCGCCTTCATCACCTGGCCGGATTCCCGGGCGTTGAAAATCGAGGCCTATTGTGACGAAAAGACCGCCCGTCAGCTCGTACGGCGCTTCGGCGGTCGCGCCACAAAAATTGCGCCCCATATTTGGACGGGAGATCCCGCCCGTCCGCGCGCCCCGCTGTCCATCCGCGGCAAACTCAAGGTGTTTTCGGACGAATCCTCGTGGAAGGAATGGGGCAAAACCCGTCCTCCGGGCATTCTCATTCCCGCCGGGATGGCCTTCGGAACCGGTGAACACGCCACCACGGCCACCTGTCTGAGGCTTCTGGCCGATCTCGCTCCGAAATTGCCGGAGGATTTCCGCGCCCTCGACCTGGGCACCGGCAGTGGCATTCTCGCCATTGCCGCCGAGGTGTTCGGCGCTGGGGAGACCCTGGCCATTGATTACGATCCGGCCGCCGTGCGCATCGCCCGGCGAAACGTCCGCCTCAACCGCGCCCGGAGGATCACCGTCGAGACCGGCGACGTGCTGGAACTGCGGGTGAAACGGCCCTGCGACCTGGTGATGGCCAACCTTTTCAGCGAGGTCCTCATTTCGGCCACCCCGCGCATCGCCCGGGCCACGCGTCCGGGTGGCTGGCTGATTTTCTCCGGAGTGCTGCTCCGGCAGGCCCCGGAAGTGGCCGCCGCCCTGCAAAAGGCCGGATTCTCCAAACCGCGCATCGTTCCCCGCGGCAAATGGTCCGCCGGCATCTGCCGGAAGGAAAAACCCTGACCGCACCCGGCCTGACGGCCGATGGAGCGCAGGCGTCCCGGCCCCCGGGCGGGTCCGGAAGACGGATGGGCCGGGAGGAAAATTCCTTCGCTTTCGGGGTTGACGCCCTCTCCCGTGCGCCGATAGGTTTCCCGACCCGCTCAAGACCGGTCAAAACGCCCCGTCCGGGCGGAATACACACATGGCCGAAGAGCTTTCCTATGTCCTGATCACTCCGTATTCGATCCGCAAATCGCGGACCGGCGGCATTGTCTCGCGCCTGCTCTCGCGCTCCGGACTCGAACTGGTCGCAGGCCGCATGTTTGCGCCCGGCCCGGAACTGATCGAGGAATTCGCCAACGCCACGGTCACGGATCCCGACGAGCGTCACCGCCGCACCCAGGAGCTCATTCGCGACTACATCCGGAAAAAACTCTCTCCGGACGAATACGGCACCCGCCAGCGTGTCCTCCTGCTCATCCTCAGGGGCGAGGACGCCGTGCTCAAGACCCGTACGGTGGTCGGCCACATCGTCCACGAACGCACCAGCGGCGAAACCATCCGCGACACCTACGGCGACTACCTCGTCGAGGACGGGAAGGTCGTCTATTTTGAACCCGCCGTGCTGGCGGCGCCGGACGCCGAAACGGCCCGGCGGCATCTCGCCATCTGGGCGAAATATTCCGATTCCAACGGCGGCATCCTCGACGACGCGGTGCCCTTCCCGGCCGGCGAGAACATCGAAAAGACGCTCGTC
Source organism: uncultured Spartobacteria bacterium (assembly GCA_937960895.1). GTDB lineage: Bacteria > Verrucomicrobiota > Verrucomicrobiia > Chthoniobacterales > Terrimicrobiaceae > CALCJD01. Next base: position 77,571 of record CALCJD010000001.1, read on the forward strand.
CTGATCAAGCCGGACAACTTCCGTTTTCCCAACGCCCGGCCCGGCGGCGTCATCGACCTGTTCTCCCGCTCCGGCCTGTTCATCATCGGCTTCAAGGTCCACCACATGAGCGTGGCGGAGGCCGAGGCGTTCTACGGTCCGGTCCTGGACGTGCTCATGGACAAACTTTGCGAACCCAGCGGCAAACGCGCCCGCATGGCGGTCGAGGAGGAATTCGGCGTGCCGCTCGACGAGGCCGCCGAAAAACAACTCGGCGCGCTGATGGGGCCCATCGCCGGCCGTCACCACTGGGAAAACATCGTCCAGTTCATGTGCGGCACCCGGCCGTCCGAATGCCCGCCCGAAAAGCGCCACCTGCCCGGCACCGAAAAATGCGTGGCGATCGTCTACCAGGGGGCCGACGCCGTGCAGAAGATTCGCGCCATTCTTGGACCGACCGACCCCTCCAAGGCACCGTCCGGCACGATCCGCCGCGAGTTCGGCCAGAGCATGATGATCAATGCCGCGCATGCCTCCGACTCGCCGGAAAATGCAAAGCGCGAGATGGACATTATCCGCATTACAGAAAACAATCTCAAACCACTCCTCAACTCCCACCTCTCGTAAGAAACCATGCAACTTGCCCACCGCGTCCAAGAACTCACCCCGTCCCTTACCCTCGCCATCGACAGCAAGGCCAAGGCTCTCAAGGCCGAAGGTGTTGACGTTTGCGGCTTTGGCGCCGGCGAGCCCGACATGGACACGCCCGAGCACATCAAGGCGGCCGCCATCGAAGCCCTTCAGAACGGATTTACCAAATACACCCCGAGCTCGGGTCTTCCGGAGCTTCGCCAGGCCATTTCCGAAAAGCTCAAGGCCGACAACAATCTCGACTACAAGCCGAGCCAGGTCATCGTCAGCAACGGCGCCAAGCAGTCCTGCTTCAACGCCATCACCGCCCTGTGCGATCCGGATGACGAAGTCATCATCCCCGCGCCCTACTGGCTGAGCTATCCCGAAATGGTCCGCCTCGCCGGGGCCGAACCCGTCATCGTGCAGACCAAGGAGGAGAACGCCTGGAAGATCACGCCGGAGGAGTTCGAAAACGCGATGACCCCGCGCACGAAGATGATCATCATCAACTCGCCCGGCAACCCGACCGGTTCGGTCTACACCCGGGACGAGCTGCGCGCCCTCTCCGAAATCGCCGCCGAGGAGGACATCTACATCCTCTCCGACGAAATCTACGAAAAGCTCACCTATGACGGTGCCGAGCACGTCAGCATCGCCTCCCTCACCCCGGAGGCCTATGACCTGACCATCACCGTGAACGGTTTCAGCAAGGCCTACGCCATGACCGGATGGCGCCTCGGCTACCTGGCCGCTCCCGAGCCGATCGCCCGCGCCATCGACTCGATGCAGAGCCACAGCACCTCGAACCCCTGTTCCTTCGCCCAGAAGGGCGCGCTGGCCGCGCTCAAGGGCGACCAGCAGTGCGTGGCCGACATGCGCGAGGAATTCGACATCCGCCGCCAGTACATGGTGGAGCGCATCAATGCCATTCCCGGACTGAGCACGGTCACCCCGCTCGGGGCCTTTTACGTGCTGGTGAACATCAGCAGCCTCGGCCTCAAGTCGCAGAACTTCGCCGACCGCCTCCTCAGCAAGGCCAACGTCGCGGTGGTTCCCGGCATCGCCTTCGGTGACGACCGCACCGTCCGCCTCAGCTACGCCACCAGCCTCGACATCATCAAGACCGGCCTCGACCGCATCGAGGAGTTCTGCAAGACGCTCTGAAAAATTCGGATTGGCGATTGCGGATTGCGGAATGATGCTCCCCGTTCGTAACGATGGGAGCCCCTCAATCCGCATTCCCCATTCCGCCATCCAAATTCGAAGGGGTCCGCGGGAAGATGCGCGCGGCCTCCGAGCGGCTTTCGCTGCCGCTCAAGCTCGGTCTGCGCCGCACCACGGGTCATGTCGCCGGGTCCGGCGCGGGCAGTTCGATTGATTTCCAGGACCATCGGCCCTATGTGCCGGGCGACGATCCCCGGCACATCGACTGGCAGGCCTACGCGCGCAGCGGGACCTACACCATGAAACTCTACCGCGAGGAGGTGCGGCCCCTCGCGGACCTCGTCCTCGACGCCTCCCCGTCGATGTTTTTCGACCCCGCGAAGGCGAACCGCACGTGGGAACTCGCCTGGTTCTGCCTCGAAAGCGCCCTGCGCGCCGGCGCGGCCGTGCGGCTCTTTTCCCTGCGGGGGGCCGGGGTCGTTCCCCATGAGGCGACGCAGGGATGGACCGAAACCGCCTTCCCGGACGAAGCGGTCTCCCCGCCTCCCGAACTCCACCGCATTCCCTGGCGCGCCGCTTCGCTGAGGGTGTTCATCAGCGACCTGCTTTTCCCCGTCCCGCCGGATGCCTTCATTCCGCCGCTTCTCTCCGGCCGCGGACGCGCCGTCATCCTCGCCCCCCACTGCCGGGCCGAAGGCGATCCCGACTGGCTCGGAAACACGGAACTGCTCGACTGCGAAAGCCCCGCCCGCGGCGACTTCCATTTCCGGCCCGAAGATCTCCGTTTTTACACCGAAACCTATCGCCAGCACTTTGACCTCTGGCGCGTCGAAGCCCGGCGTCACGGCATCCCGTTCGCCAGCGTGGCCGCCGAACCCGACTTCCTCGACGCCCTCAGCCTGGAGGGCATTCCGTCCGGGGCGGTGGCATTGAACTGACGGCGGCGCCTATGCGAGCGGCTCGCCCCGCAATGCGAGCAGCCGCCGGATGGTGTCCTCGATCAGATTGTTCGGGCAGCTGGCTCCGGCGGTCACCCCCACGCTCAGCAGCGGCTTTTTCAGCAGCCAGCCCGTACTGGTGATCTGTTCCTTGCGGTGGATGTCGAAGTGGCGGATTTCGTCCGCGGAAAGCAGGCACTCCGCATTGCGCACAAACCAGGTGGGAAGTTTTTTTTCCCCGATCTCCACGAGGTGGGTCGTGTTTGAGCTGTTGTAGCCGCCCACGACGATCAGGAGGTCGAGGGATTCGTTGAGAAGGCCAAAGAGGGCGTCCTGCCGCTCCTGCGTGGCCCCGCAGATGGTGTCAAAATAGCGGAAATTCTCCGAGCTGCCCCCGTCCCGCGCCATGACCGCTTCGCGGATCATGTTCTGAATCTGCTCGGTTTCGCTGCGCAGCATCGTGGTCTGATTGGCCACCCCCACCCGCTTCAGGTGTTCATCGGGGTCAAAGCCCGGCGAATGCGCCTTTTCAAACCTCTTGAGAAAGGCGGTCTTGTCGCCTCCCTGCCGGATGTAGTCGCAAACCAGGCGCGTCTCTCCGGGATCGAGCACGATAAGGTAGTGCCCCTGGCCGTCCGGTCCCAGCGCCCGCGACGCGGTGGCCCGGGTTTCCTCGTGCGTCGCCTTGCCGTGAATGATGCTGGTGACCCGTTCCGTGGCATTCTGCCGCACCCGCTTCCACACGCTCATCACGTCGCCGCAGGTCGTGTCGACGATCTGACAGCCATGCGCCTTGACGGCTTCCACGATCGGCACCTCGGCGCCGAAGGCCGGCACAATGACCACGTCGTCCGCGGTCAGGTCGTCGATGTCCGCATCGGAGGGATGCGCCGCCATGTGGCGGATGCCCATGGCGGACAGCTGCGCATTCACGTCGGGGTTGTGGATGATTTCCCCGAGCAGGAAAATGCGCCGGTCGGGAAAAACCTTCCGCGCGGCGTAAGCCAGGTCGATGGCGCGTTCGACCCCGTAACAAAACCCGAACTGTTTCGCGAGGCGCACCACCGTGTTTCCGTGGCGGAGCACCCCGCCCTGGCCCCGGATGCGCTCCACCAGGGCGCTGCGGTAATGGCTTTCCACCTCGGCCTGGACGCGGGCCATCACGTCGGGTGTGCGCAGGTTCACCCGGGGTCGGACTGCAGGCGCGCTCACGGACGGGAGTCCTCCCAGGACAAGGTTGGATAGGTCATGCAAAAAACAAGGCGGAAAGCCCCGTGCTTGTCAAATCCCCAGACTTCTCTTCTATTGCGTCCCGACACAGTCACCGTATGATCAGCCGATGATCAAAGAGCACGACTTTCACTACGCGATGGAAAACACGCGGGTTGTGGTGCCTCCGAAGAATCTCATCGAGACCTTCGGCACGACCAGCTTTCGCTTTCTGCTGGTGAGCGAGCTCATGGATGAAGTCAATGCCGTGCGCATCCGCGGCGGGCGCATCGACGCCGAGCGTCCGCGCATCGTGTCGCCCCACCATTTCAGCAAGGTCCTTCTCGAGGGATTCGGGGACGCCGCCCGCGAATACGCCGACTGGGTGGAGCAGAACGCCCACGCCTTCAAGATCCTGCGTTACGGATTCAACTTCCGCAAAACCGACCTCGAGCAAAACGTGGTCCGCGACTCCATGGAGGCCGTCCTGGGCCGCCTCGAGGAGGATCTGGCCGCGCGCAACGACCCGATGTCCGCCCTCATTGCGGGCGTCGAGGAGGGCTGGGAGGTCTGCCTGTTGAAATTCACCATGGACATCATCCAGCGTTCCGCGGGGGAGAACCTCGGCGAGTGGAAACGGCGCGGACTGATTTGATCCGTCCGCCGGGCGCTTTTGCCGCACTTTTCAACCCATGAGGAGGCCGCCGCCATGATGCTTTTCCGCATCCTCGTCCTCATCACCCTCACCTCCGCGATCCTCGGCGGCACGGCGTTCTTTGCCTACGAGCTCTATTGGAAGCCCCGCATGCTCGACCTCGAGGATCAGCGGCAATTCCGCGCCTCCACCCCCTCGCCGCCGCCGGACTTCAGCCTGCCGGCCTTTGAAAAGGCCCTGGAGCTGCAAAAAGCCGGCGACCGGGAGGGTGTCCGGGCCGCCCTGACGGAGTTCCTCGTCAATTACCCGGACTCCCCCAACCTCACCAGGGCCAAGGAACTCCTCGGCGAACTGAACCACGAGACGGTCTTTTCCCCGTCCATCCGGACCGACAAAACCGTTTACACCGTGGCGCCCGGGGATTCGCTGATGAAGATTGCGGCAAAGACCAAAACCCGCGCGGAACTGATCTACCGGGCCAACAACCTCGACTCGATCCACCTCAAGGTCGGACAGCAACTGCTCGTGCCCCAGTTGAGCATCCGCATGGAGATCGACCGGGGGGCCAACACGCTGACGCTTTACAACAAGGGGGCGTTTTTTAAAGAATACCCCCTGCTCTCTGTGAAAACGCCCGGCCTGCCGTCCTCCAAACCTGTGGAAACCAAGGTGGCGGATAACATTGCCCTCCGGGGTTCCAGCCGCGTGGCCTTCGGCGACAAGAGCTATCCGGAGGCCGACCGCCGGATCCTCCTGGCGACTTCGGGCGTCATGATCCGCTCCCAACCCGAAGGAACCCCGGCCCCCGCGGGAATCATTGTCTCGCCGGGCGACCTGGACGAAATTTTTCTCCTCGTATCCCGCGGCACGCCCGTCACCATCCACTGAACCCTTTTCATGAAGCCAAAAAGCCTCGAATTCGAAAAACCCATCGCCGACCTCGAACAAAAACTCGAGGAGATCAAACGCCACGTGCATGGCCAGGACATCGACCTCGACCCCGAAGTCCGGCGCATGCAGGAAAAAATCGAGGCCACCCGGCGCGAGATTTACGCCAACCTCACCGCCTGGCAGCGGGTCCAGATCGCCCGGCACACCGAGCGGCCGTTCTTCCTGGACTACGTCGCGAAGTCGTTCACGGATTTCATCGAACTCAAGGGCGACCGCCTTTTCGGCGACGACGCCTCCATGCCGGGCGGCTTGGCCCGGATCGACGGCATGAAGTGCGTGGTCATCGGCCAGCAAAAGGGCCGTGACACCAAGGAAAACCTCCTGCGCAACTTCGGCAGTCCCCACCCGGAGGGATACCGGAAGGCGCTTCGTCTCATGCGCCTGGCGGAGAAATTCAGGCTGCCCGTCGTCTCCCTCATCGACACTCCGGGGGCCTACCCGGGCATCGGCGCCGAGGAACGTCACATCGCCGAATCCATCGCGGTCAATCTCCGCGAAATGATGGTGCTCCGCACGCCCATCGTGACCATCGTCATCGGCGAGGGCGGATCGGGCGGGGCCCTGGGCATCGGCGTGGCCGATCGCGTCCTGATGCTCGAAAACGCCTATTATTCGGTCATCAGCCCGGAAGGCTGCGCCGCCATTCTCTGGAAACACCGCAAACACGCCCCGGAGGCGGCCGAGGCGCTCAAACTCAATGCCCGCGAACTGCTCAAGCTCGGCGTGATCGACCAGGTCGTTCCCGAGCCCTTGGGTGGCGCGCACCATGACCACGAACAGGCCGCCAAGAATCTGAAGGACGCGGTTTCCTCCGCACTGAAGCAACTCGTCAAGGTGCCCATCGACAAACTCCTCCAGGCGCGGTACGACAAGTTCCGCAAAATGGGCCGCTTCCAGGAGGCGTAGGCTGGTGGACGGCCGCCCCTCCCCCGTGGACCGGCAGCCGATTCCCGTCAGTTCCGCGCCCGGTTCAGGCCGGCAATAACCATGGCCGCCACCATCAGCACCCCGGCGGAAACCAGAATGGGCAAAAACGCGTAGGCCGCGCCCGCCAGGGGCACGCCGAGCAACACGCCGGCAACCAGCGGTCCGAGCCACCGGGCCAGGCTGCCTCCGGATTGCATGACCCCGAGGGCCCGGCCCTGCCAGGCGGCTTCGGCGCTGCGGGAGGCGAGGGCCGACAGGGTGGGCATCAGCAGACTGTTGCCGATCCCGACCAGAACCGAGGAGGCCAGCAGGCTGCCCAGGCCGGCGCTCACCGCCAGCCAGGCCAGACCGGCGCTCATTCCGATGGCTCCCGCCAGGGCGAGCCGGGATTCGCCAAAACGGCGCACCAGCCGCCCGATGAGCAGTCCCTGAATGACGACACCGATCATGCCCATCCCCGCCAGGATGTAGCCGGTCTTTTTCGCATCGAGTCCGAACCGGTGGTTGAGCAGCAGGGCAAAGAGGGTCGTCATAATCGAGAAGCCCACGATCACCAGGAAATAACTCGCGAGACACCAGAGGTAGGTCCGGCGTTCCACATGGGAAAACAGCGTCGGAAACAGCCGTTCGCGACCCCGGGTTCTTTTCCCCGGATGAAGTGATTCCGGCAGGATCAGAATCACCAGGACCACATTGAAGGCCGCCAGTCCCGCCGCGATGAACATCGGCGCCGCATAACTGAAGGTGGCTCCGGCCCATCCCCCGAGGGCGGGTCCGAAGACAAATCCCAACCCGAAGGCCGCCCCCAGCAACCCCATGGCCTTGGCGCGGTTTTCCGGAGTGGAGATATCCGCCAGATACGCCTGGGCCGCGCTGATGTTGGCCCCGGAAATTCCCGCAATCAGCCGGGCGGCAAAAAGTGCCTGGACCGACTGCGCAAAACCCATGAAGACATAACCGGCCACCGTGCCCGCCAGCCCCAGCAACAGGACCGGTTTGCGCCCCACCCGGTCGGACAGCCGTCCCCAGACCGGCGCGAAAAAAAACTGCGCCAGCGAAAAAATCCCCACCAGCCAGCCCGTCTGCATCGCCGTGGCCCCGAAATGTTCCGCATAAAGCGGCAGGATCGGGATCACGATCCCGAATCCCAGGATATCAATGAAACACGTGAGAAAAATCGTGCCGTACTGCAGCGGGCGGCCGGTCATGGGAGGGACTCAGCGCCAGAACAGCAACGCACAGGCCAGCACCAGAATTCCGTACACCACGCCCCCCCACGCCGCGGCGCGGAATCGCGCGAGGTTTTGCGTCAGCCAGCGCACCTGATCCCGCAGGACCCACGGAATGCCCACCCAGAACAGTCCCAGCACAATCCAGGCATAGGCCAGCACAACCACCAGCAACCGGGAGGTTTCCGGTTTCAAATAGGCGGCTTCAAGAAGCGGCTCCGCCGCCAGGAGCGCAATCATGCCGAGCGCCCGCACCGCCAGAAATTCCTCGAGATAACGCCATGCCAGAAACGTGCCGGCCACCACGGCGCCGGTCATGAGGTTCCGCAACCCGGCAAACTCCCCGAGATCCATCGTCCGGATCAAAATCAGGCTCCAGAGGCCCGCAAGGACAATCAACACCGTCCCGGCCGCGCGGGATCGGGGAAAGGCCGCCAGCCAGCGGCTGCAGTCGGCCGTGCGCAAAATCGCCGGAAGATGGCCCGCAATGAGGAGCACCCCGACCACGATGCCCGCCAGCTTCAAATCAATCGAATAAATCATGTCTTGGATGGGTTTTTTTCCGGTCGGAATCCGACCCAGGCACGCCGCTCGAGGGCGTCGCTCGCCGCCGCCACCTGGGCCTGTTTTTTGCTCAACCCCTCGCCGCGTCCGAGCTCGAGGCCGTTCCAGATCACACAGGAAACGAACCGCTTGAGATGTTCCGGTCCGCTCTGCTCAATCACCTCGTATCGCGGCGCGCAGGGCTCGATGGCCTGGAGAATTTCCTGCAGGGATCCCTTCGGGTTCACCTCCTCGGGATCGCGGGCAATGCCCTCGAAGTCATCCGCGGTGGCCCGAAGCACAAAATTGCGTGCGGCGTCAAACCCTCCGTCCAGATAAATGGCCCCCACCACGCTCTCGAAGGCGTCCGCCAGCGTCGAGGCCCGTTCCCTCCCCCCGCTCGCCTCCTCGCCCCGGCCCATCATCAGATATCGGCCAAGATCCAGTTCCTGCGCCCGGGTTTTGAGGGCCGCCCGGGACACAATCCGGGTCCGCAACTTCGTCATCTTCCCCTCGCTGAAATCCGGGTAAAGACGGTATAACTGCTCCGTCACCACCAACTGGATCACCGCATCCCCCAGAAATTCCAGGCGCTGGTTGTCGAAGGGATAGTTTTTCCGCTCCAGGGAAATGCTCGGGTGGGTCAGTGCCTCCGCCAGCAACAGCCCGTTGCGGAATTTGTAGCCCAACCGTTCCTCAAGCGGATTCATGATCGAGGCGGCGTGTCGGCTGGGATCGCTAAGCGTCATGGGCTATGAAAATTACACCAGCCGACGGAAGAAACACCGGATTCAGGTGTGAACATTATTCCTGTCGCGCTGGCAGGAATTTCCCCAAGCAAAGCGAATCCCTCGCCCGAGGCAAGTCCAAACCATCGGGCTGCCCACGCAACGAGTTTCGCAATCCGCTCGACAGAAGTGAATTTCCCTGTATGAGTTACGCAAAATTTTCATGAGAATTCCCCTCCTCGGTTGCGTTTTTTTTCTCGCATGGCTGACGCCGACGCAGGCCGACAGCGACCTCCGGACGATTCCCTCCGCTCGACTGGTGAAAACGTCTTGGGCGGACGGAGACAGCTTTTTGGTGCGTTTCACGGACCCGGCCACCGGGAGGGAGCGGGAGGAGGTGTTCCGTCTGTATGCCGTCGACTGCATGGAAACCCTCTCCGCCCAGGAGTCGGACCGCCGGCGGCTGCTGGAGCAGGCCCGCCATTTTGGCGTGGAACAGCCGGCCCTTCTCATCGCCGAAGGCAGGGCGGCCACCGCCTTCGTCCAGTCCCGGCTCGCCCGGCCCTTCACGCTCCACACGTCATTTTCCCAGGCCCCCGGCCGGTCGGGCAAACCGCGGTATTATGCCTTTGTGACCCTCGCCGACGGCCGGGACCTTGCGGCGGAGCTGGTCCTTCGCGGACTCGCCCGGGTCAAGGGCATCTGCCGGGAAACGCCGACCGGAGTCTCCCGGGACGAATATGCGGCCCATCTCGCGGACCTTGAACTGGCCGCCATTCGGGAAACTCCGGACCCCGTCCGCGCGCTCGACCTCAACA
>CALCJD010000002.1 GCA_937960895.1 uncultured Spartobacteria bacterium
CCGTTCGTCAGGCATCTACCCGTAAATTTTGCGAGCTTCCCCGGTTTTGCTCAGGCAATGGGAACGCATGGCCTCCAAGCGTTTTCTGGGGGTGTCAAAAACTCCGGAAAGCCACTCCTTCACCGCAGTGCCGTGATAGCGGGTCATCAGCAGTTTTTGGAATTCGGCCTTCAGCTTTCGGTTGGCCACGAGATAGCGTTTTTGATCAGCCATCCGGCGTTCCCACAGTTGCGGGGGAAGTTGTTTGGAAAACAGGTAATCGTCCACCTCCCGTTGAACGAGATCCCCCTGATTTTTCAAGAGAAAGGCCTGAAGGAGCAGGCAGAAAAGTTTCCATTCAAACGAATGTCTTTTGATTTTCGGAGCAAGCGCCTCCGCCTTTTCGAGGAAAGCCTGACGGCTTACCTTTCCCTCCAAAAAGGATTGCGATTGCGCAATGAGGGCGTGCGCCTGCCGGTCGCAGTCCCCGAAAAAGGGCGCCGGAGTCCGTCCGCACTCTTGAGCAAATTCCTTGAGCAGGCTCCATGTGACCTCGATCAAGGCGTTGGGACGGCAAAACGAATTTCCCCGCGCCCAAGAAGTGGCCATCAGACCGATAAAATTCTTATAACGAAGCCATTTCGTCCATGCGCGAATATTCGCAAGGCGCTTATGATAGGGGATCAAATATTGTCCGTCGGAACTAATGCGCACCGCGGTGGCGCCTAAGACACGAAAACCCAGTTTCAGCCAGATCGCCACTTGGCAGAGGGGGGCGATTTTGTTGTTTCTCAAATGAGGCCGGACGAGCCGAAAGACGGGAGGCGGAAGATCCTCCAGTACCCGGACGTTTTCCATCGCCGTCGGCAGCACCTCGGGGAGGCCCTGATTGATCCAGTGCCGGGCCACCCTGATTCCTCCCATTCGGCAATGGTAGGATGGTGACCCGTCCGATCGATAATCCCAAGGTTGGAGGATGATTCTTTCTTTGAACGAGCGGAGGATCTTCAGCGCCTCTTCGGAAAAATGTTCTTCCAGCATGTCCGAGAAAATGATGGGAGTTTTCCGGTGCTGTTCACAGATCCGGCAAATCTTCTCCAGGCGCTCAAAAAAGAGGGAAAGAACGGGGATTTTCTTATGTTTTGCGGCAGCGACCAGAGAATGCGCCTCGTCCATTCCGACGTGCACAAAGCGGGAATTCCCATGGGCACGAAGGACCTGGACAAGCATCTCATCTATGAGATGGACGGCTCCTGGATTCCAGAGGTCCAGAGTGCTCGGGTGTCCGGGCAAAGCATAGGAGGCATATTTTTTCCACCGAAACACATATTCCAGATGCCCGAGTGTCTGTTGAAGGGGGATGATCTCGATGCCCATTGACGCGGCTTTTCCCTGGAATTCCCCGAGCCTTTGCCTGCTCCAAACGACCCGCTTGTCATTGGCCAATTCCAATCCTTCAAAAGGAAAGGCATCTTCGTATTCGACTACCAAAGCATTAACGTCCAGAGCACGCAGATTCTCCAAAAACTCGTGATCATAACCTGGCCGGAAATTGGCCCCTTTGAGGTCGAGATGGGCGGCAATCAATTTGGGCGTCATTTTGAAAACGAATAGGCTTCCACCGCGCGGTTTAAAGCGAAATATTGACCTTACTCCGCCGGAATCCGCTGTTCGCAATGGCTGACGTTCCCCGGTCGCAGCTTTCGCGCACCGAGCGATCAGTCCGTTTGGCCACCACGACCTTCGGATCCCCGTGTGGCGGATCGGCCGAATCCGGTTCCTGAAAAAAAGCGGCACCATGGGGGCGGCGAACCCCAATGTGGCCCCGGTGCGTAAAGGAACAACGCCGCGCCTGGGGTGTTGATGGCGCCATTGGACGCTCCAGATCCCGGAAGCCTGCGCCAAGTCGAAAAACGAGTCCCTTCAGGCCCTCGAGCTCATGCTCCAACCGGCCGCCCAGAATGAAGACGCCCCTGAAATGGCGTTTCCGCAGATTCACCACACCCCCTCGTCCACCATCTGCAACGGCGCGCCCAGCAGGTCAAAGACGCGGAACAAAAAGGCCGTGCCTCCAAAAACCGCTTGCCGGACAAAAGGTCAAAATAATGAAAACTTCGTCAATTCTTTCTAAAGACCCGGAGGCCGTCCGGTGCTTCATTGGGGGAAGAGTTTTCACCACCCCTTGAAAGCCTCATCCACCCTGACACTGGCGCTTGGCGCCGCCCGCAAGCACTACGAAGTTCACCGGTCGTTCGGCCACTACACGGGCATTGTCACCCTGCACGGAATGGCCCGTCTGGCCGTGGGAACCGGCGACGCCGCCATTCTCGAGGAAACGCGTCGGTGGCTCGATCCCTTCGTGCGCGGGGAAATGACCTTCGCCTGCAATTACCCCAACTATCTTTGCGGGGGAAACGCCTCCGCATATCTGCTCTGGAAGGGACGGCTTCCCAAAGTCCGCGACGCTGTACGGCGGTATGCCGACCAGATCCTTCACGAGGCGCCGCGCGACCCCGACGGCATTGTTTGCAGGCCGAAAGAACCCGCTCTCTACAAGGTGTGGATCGACTCCGCCTTCGCCGTTTCCCCCTTCCTTCTCTTCGCCGGGCTCGCCCTCGAAGATGAACGCTGCCTTGAGGAGGCCTTTCAGCAGACGGCCAAAATGGTCCGCCTCTTCTGCGATCCCTCCAACGACCTGCTGCACCAGAGCAAAAATTTCCGGGGACGGCTGCC
>CALCJD010000003.1 GCA_937960895.1 uncultured Spartobacteria bacterium
AAAAGCTGAAACGCTAAAAAGCTGAAATGGAATGCTGAAAGAGTTAGTAGGAAATTGAAAAGCGGAAATAGGAAATAGGAAACGCGAAAAATCGGGCACCTGCGCTTAAGCGCAATAAATGCAGAAGCGTTGAGCTTATTTAGCCAGGGGGTTTTTCCACTTGAGGCCGGGAAAGCGGGCGAAATCGGCGTCGGTCGAGTGGAGAACCAACCCTCTTTCGATGGCCAGGGCCGCCAAATGAGAGTCCGTGGTCAGATCTCCGGCTGTCCCCAGATTTTTGAGACGGGACGACCAGGTCGCAAAATGGCTTTTTGAAGGTTCGATCACATGGAAATGGGGGAGGGAAAGCCATTCCTCGATACGCTCCAGGGCGTCGGCGACGGAGAGTGGGTTTGGAAAAACCTTTGGATGGGTGGTGATGCGCACAAATCCGAGAATCACAACCCAGGCCAATGCGACGCTTTGCTTCCCGCCCAGACACTCCTCCCACCATAACCGGGCCTCTGCATGTCGGGCTGCCCGGAGGTTGTGAGCGTAGATGAGCAAATTAATGTCGGGCAGAATCATCCTGGCCTTCCCTCTTGAGATACGCTTCCACCTCGAGTTGGTCGTTCAATTGATTGAGGCGATCGAGATCGAGCCCGGGACGAACGCCAAAATCGTGCGGCCTCACCGAAACGATTTTATGGGAGGTATCTGATAGCTCGCTGGCCAAGCCTTGCCGCAATGTTGCATTGACCAGCTCTTTAAAGGGCTTGCCGAGTTCACGAGACTTTCGCTTCAAAACCCCCGCCAAATCGTCATCAAGTGTCAAGGTGGTACGCATTAAGACATCATGATGTCAGAGGAATTGATGTCAAGGCATCAATCTTTGTTTCGGGGCGGAGGTTCCAGGGATCAGCGCGAGAGTTTTCGTCCTGATTGGATTTTAGCGTTTCAGAATTTCAGCGTTTCCGCTTTTTCCCTGGCAATGTCCTCCAGGCGTTTGCGGGCGATTTCGGCGTAGGCGGGGTTTTTTTCGATGCCGGTCCATTTGCGGTCCAGCAGTTCACAGCAGACGGCCGTTGTGCCGCTGCCCAGAAAGGGATCCAGGACCGCGTCGCCGGGGCGCGTGCTGCAGGCGACGAGGTGCTTGATGAGGGCGACGGGCTTCTGGGAGGGATGGCCGGCTTTTTCCGACGAGCTCCCCTTCAGGGACGGAACCCGCAGGATGTTGGTGGCATATTTGCCCTTGCGCAGATGCGCCTCGCGCGCCGTGCGATCCTTGTAGCGCGAATCGCGCAAGTACGTCTGAATGGTGGCTTCGTCGTAGGGAATGCGCACCGCGTCCTTGTCGAAATAGGGTTTCGCGTCGGCCGACTGACGCAGAACGAGAATCATCTCGTATTGGGGCGTGAAGGAGTCCCGGCGCTCATTGTAGCCGACCGCACGGTCCCAGATGAGCATGTCGTGAAACTGCATCTCCTTCGCGAGCATCGAGCACATGTGCAGCCAGACGTGTTCGCGTTTTCCCAGCTGGCCGAAAATGAACATCAGGCCGTCCCGTCGCAGTGTGCGCCGGCAGGCCCGCACCCAACGCAGGGTCCAGTCCAGGTAATCGTCGGCCGACGCCCACGCCGTGTCCCACTCGTGCTCCAGCAGCACCTGAAAATAAGGCGGGTCGGCAATGACGGCCTGGAAGCTCTCCGCTTCCAGGGTCGGAAGCAGCTCAAGCACATCACCGGTGAGGAGAGGCATGGGGGAAATTTGAAAACTGAAAAACTGAAAATCGGAAAGAGGACAACGTAGGCGCCGACGTACGGAGGAGAGTCAGCCGCGATGGAACAAACTGAAAAGCTAAAGATTTCAGCATTTCAGCATTTCAGAATTTCAGAATTTCAGAATTTAGCCTTTCAGCAGGTTGTATTTCAAAATGCAGCGGAGGGCGCTGAAGCCGTCCTTCCAGCCGATTTTTTTGCCTTCGGCGTAGGTGCGGCCGTGGTAGGAGATGGCCACTTCGTAAATGCGGACGCCGAGCTTGGCGACCTTGGCGGTGATCTCCGGCTCGAATCCGAAGCGGGGTTCCTCGATCTCGATCTTCTGAATGATCTCCCGGCGGAAGGCCTTGTAGCAGGTCTCCATGTCGGTGAGGTTCAGATTGGTGAACATGTTCGACAGGAGGGTGAGGATCTTGTTGCCCACCGAGTGCCAGAAGTAGAGCACGCGATGTTCTTCGGAACCGATGAAACGGGAACCGAAAACGACGTCGGCGTGGTTTTGCAGAATGGGACGCAGGATGCGGGGGTATTCGGTCGGATCGTATTCGAGGTCGGCGTCCTGGATGATGACGTAAGGCGCGGAGGCATGGGAAATGCCGGTGCGCAGCGCGGCCCCCTTGCCCTTGTTCACCTCATGATGAAAGACGCGCATTTTTGGGCGCTCTGAGGCCAGTTTGTCGAGCACCGCGCCCGAGCCGTCGGTCGAGCAGTCATTGACGCAAATGAGCTCGGCCACACAGGGCTGAGCCAGCACCAGATCGATGACTTCACCCACAGTGGCCGCCTCGTTGTAGACGGGCATGATGACGGAAAGGCAGGGAGACATGGGAAAAAGCTGAAAATCTGAAATGCTGAAAAGCGGAAAGGGCGAGGGTAGGCGCCGACGTCAGGAGGCGGAAGAAAAACGGAAAGGCTGATGGGTGAATTCGAGACGAGGGAGACGCATGTCTGGATTTTTTGCCAGTCGGTGTTCAATGATTTGCCGCGCCTCCCGAACGTTGGCGAACTTTCGAGACAATGGTCGAGAAAATGGCGAGGATTTCCGAAGTCTCATCGAGCAGGGAATTTATTTCCGGATTCTCCACGTGGCAGTCTTCATTCAGCAACTCCAGCCAGAGAAGGGATTCGTCGGCTTCCTGGAGAAGACCGCCAATTTTTGAGCAAAACTCCGAGTCGGATCGCGCCCGGGAGGCCTCCCGGGAATGCGCCGCGATGGAAGTTCCCGATCTCAGAAGCTGCAACCCGAGAATTTCGACTTCCTTGTTGGTTTTGGGCAGCGTCGCGTAGAGCCGGATGATCCGGGATGCATATCGTTTGCATCGCAGTCGGAGGTCATCGGAAAGGCGCATTTTTGTAAAAAGCTGAAAA
>CALCJD010000004.1 GCA_937960895.1 uncultured Spartobacteria bacterium
TCCGGGAAGGTTCGCTGACGGAAAAAGCAACCCGACTGACGATCAGCGGGATGCCTGCAATCCGCACCGACCGTCCCGATGAAACCGAACATCTCGATGTTCTCGCCCACAACCGCTTCCTGATTACGGTCGCTTTGATCGGACCGGCTTCGGGAAAAGCGGAGGAGTGGGTCAAGCGGATCAATCTGGACGGGTTGCGTCAGATAGCCGCCCAGGAAAACCGTTTTGATCCCAGAAAGGATCTGGAATTCCTGGTGGAGCGCGTGGACGAGCTCAATCCCAGTCGGACCCGGACAGCAAGATATTCGATTGCCGGCGACCCGGATCCCACCCCTTCGAATTGACGGAGAGCAGAAATCCGGTTGATCAGTCGCTCCCACACGCACCGGCTCCCGGCCGTTATGTGGTGATAAAAAAAAGCCCGCCGAAAAGGCGGGCTTTTTTTTGGGGCTCGTGGCGCCTTACAGCGTCGCGAGGATGGCGTTGAAGGTCTCGCTCGGGCGCATGGCCTTGGAGGTTTTTTCCTCATCGGGGAAGTAATATCCGCCGATGTCCGCCGGACGGCCCTGCACGGCGAGGAGTTCGTCCACGATGACCTTTTCCCTTTCGGCCAAGGCTTTGGCCACCGGGGCGAAGATTGCCTTCAACTCGGCATCCTTGTCCTGCGCGGCCAGTTCCTGCGCCCAGTAGAGGGCCAGATAGAAGTGGCTTCCGCGATTGTCGATCGTGCCGAGTTTGCGGCCTGGCGAGCGGTCGTTCTCCAGGAACTTGCCGGTGGCGGCGTCCAGCGTTTCGGCCAGCACCTTTGCCTTGGGCAGCTTGAAGGTCTCGGCGATGTGCTCGAAGCTCGGCGCGAGGGCGAAAAACTCGCCCAGCGAGTCCCAGCGCAGGTAGTTTTCCGCGAGGAACTGCTGCACGTGCTTCGGCGCGGATCCGCCTGCGCCCGTTTCGAAGAGACCGCCGCCGTTCATGAGCGGCACGATGGAGAGCATCTTCGCGCTGGTCCCGAGCTCGAGGATCGGGAAGAGGTCCGTCAGGTAATCGCGGAGCACGTTGCCGGTGACGGAAATGGTGTCCTCGCCCCGCACGATGCGCTCAAGCGAGAACTTGCAGGCCTCGGCGGGCGGCAGGGTGCGGATGTCGAGTCCGGTGAGGTCGTGTTCCTTGAGGTAACGCTCCACCTTGAGGATCAGCTGGGCGTCGTGCGCGCGGGCGGCGTCGAGCCAGAAGACGGCCGGGGCGCCGGTGGCGCGGGCGCGATTGACGGCGAGTTTGACCCAGTCGCGGACCGCCGCGTCCTTCGTCTGGCAGCCGCGCCAGATGTCGCCGGCCTCCACCTGGTGCTCGGTGAGCACGCGTCCGTTGGCGTCAACGACCCGGACCGTTCCGTCGGCGGGAATCTCGAAGGTCTTGTTGTGCGAGCCGTATTCCTCGGCCGCCTGGGCCATGAGTCCCACGTTGGGCACGCTGCCCATGGTGCGCGGATCGAGGGCGCCGTTCTTTTTGCAAAAATCAATGACCGCCTGGTAAACGCCGGCGTACGAGCTGTCGGGGATGACCGCCAGGGTGTCCTGCGTTTTGCCCTCGGCGTTCCACATCTTGCCACCTTCGCGGATCATGGCGGGCATGGAGGCGTCCACGATCACATCGCTGGGCACGTGCAGGTTGGTGATGCCCTTGTCGGAATTGACCATGGCCACGGCCGGACCCGACGCGAAGCATTCCTTGATGTCGGCTTCGATGGCCGCCTTCTGGTCCGCGGGCAGGGACTGGATTTTGGCGAGCAGATCGCCGAAGCCGTTGTTGAAATCCACACCCAGGCTCTTGATGGTCGCCTCGTGCTTCGCGATGAGCGGAGCGAAGAAGACCTTGACGGCATGACCGAAGAGGATGGGATCGGAGACCTTCATCATGGTCGCCTTGAGATGCAGGGAGAACAGCACTCCGGCCTCCTTGGCCGCGGCAACCTGCTTTTCCAGAAAGGCCACGAGGGCCTTCTTGCTCATGAAGGTGGCGTCGAAGATCTCGCCGGCCTTGAGGGAGATCTTGTCCTTGAGAACGGTCGTGGTGCCGTCCTTCGCGGTGAACTCGATCTTCACGTCGGTGGGCCCGTCCACGGTGACGGACTTCTCATTGGAGAAGAAATCGTGCTGCCCCATGGTGGCGACGGCGGTTTTCGAGTCGCTGCTCCAGGCGCCCATCTTGTGCGGGTGGGCCTTGGCGTATTCCTTGACGGCCTTCGGGGCACGACGGTCGGAATTGCCTTCACGCAGGACGGGGTTCACCGCGGACCCCTTCACCTTGTCGTAGCGGGCCTTGATTTCCCTCTCCCGGTCGTCTTTCGGCGCCTCGGGGTAGTCCGGCAGCGCGTAGCCCTTCTCCTGGAGCTCCTTGATGGCGGCCTTGAGCTGCGGAACGGAGGCCGAAATGTTCGGCAGTTTGATGATGTTGGCCTGGGGTTCCTGGGTGAGCTTGCCGAGGGCGGCGAGGTGGTCGGGAATCTGCTGCTCGGGTTTCAGGAAGTCGGGAAACTGCGAAATGATTCGTCCGGCCAGCGAGATGTCACGAAGTTCGACCGTGATGCCGCTGTGTTTGGTGTAGGCCTGAAGAATGGGAAGAAACGAGTAGGTCGCAAGAAGAGGCGCCTCGTCGGTCTTGGTGTAAATGATGGTCGGCTTGGACATGGTGAAAACGGCCATTTAAGCGCAGAGAACGGGCTGCGCAAAGGGAAAGTGCGGAGGAATTCCGGCCGGACCCGGGAGTTCCCCCCCCGGGGGGCGACGGAACTACCGCCTCAGCGGGAGCCACTCCAGCACACGCCGGATCTGACGATCCCAGTAGTCCCAGGAGTGTCCCACCCCCGGATGTTCCTCGTAAACCAAGGGGAGGCCGATTTTTCGGGCGTGGGCGACAAAGTCCCGGTTGGCGTCCAGCAGGTGGTCGTCCAACCCACAGCACGCATAGAGCGCGGGCGCGGCGGTTCCGGAGCGCACCAGTTTCCGGGAAAGGGCAAAAAGATCGGACGGTCCGCCGGCCACCTTCCGCGGATCCCCAAACGCCGCGCGATACACCCGGCCAAACCGTTCATTGTCCTTCCGGTCCCGGGCAATGCCCGCGGCATCCAGGGCGCCGGAAAGGCTGGCCGCCGCCGCAAACCGCTCCGGCTGCGAGAGGGCGAGCAGAAAGGCGCCATAGCCACCCATCGAAAGACCCGCCACAAAATTGTCCCGGCGCGCGGTGGAAAGGGGAAAAAACGACCGGGCGATGGCCGGAAGCTCCTCCCGGAGGAACGTGCCGTAGGCCGGTCCGGACGCCATGTTCTGATACCAGCTGAGGTTGGCGTCCGGCATGATCACCGCCAGGCCAAGATCGGACACATAGCGTTCGATGGACGTCCGCCGGGCCCAGATGGTGTGGTCGTCGGACATCCCGTGGAGCAGCCAGAGGACGGGATGCTTTTTTCTCCGCACCCTCCCCTTCATGCCAATCTGGCCCCGCGTCTCCTGCGGCAGGATGACGTTCATGGCACAGGAAATTCCCAGGGACTCGGAAAAAAACGACATTCCAGAAAAGCCATTCCCCAGACTAGCAACGTGCCCCGACACCCGCCAATCGGGAAAGAGGCAAGACGGGTTGGAGGCCGCTCCGCGCAACCGCGCGTTTCCTGCCGTCCGAAATTCTGTCCTTGTCCCGCAGCGCAGAATTGCCTTCCGTGCTGGCGTGCAACGTCTCACCGAAGGGATCCACAAATTTCGCAATGAGGAGTTCGGAGATTACGAGGAACTCTTCCAGCGCCTTGCGCGCGAAGGTCAGAATCCGCACAGCCTGTTCATCACGTGTTCGGATTCCCGCGTGCTTGCGGAGTTGATCACCCAAAGCAAACCCGGCGACCTCTTCGTGGTCAAAAACGTCGGCAACATCGTGCCTCCCTACAACTCGAGCCGTGCGGCGGTGTCCACCGGGGCCGCCATCGAGTTCGCCGTGGAGGCGCTCGGCGTCGAGGACATCGTGGTCTGCGGTCATTCGCAATGCGGCGCCATGCGGGCCCTCCTGGACGAACCGGATCTTTCCCGCATGCCCAATCTGGAGGAATGGCTCGTCCAGGCCCGGCCGGTCCGCGAAACCGTCCTGCAACGCTATCAGCACCTGGAGGCGGCGGAACATCGCTACAACGCCGCCGCGGAGGAAAACGTGCTTTTCGCCCTGGAAAATTTGAAAACCTTCCCCTGCGTCCAGCGCCGCCTGGAGGAGGGAACCCTCCGTCTGCACGGATGGTTTTTCAAAATCGCCGGGGCCGAACTCCACGCCTACGACCCGCACACCCGTCAGTTCGTGCCCTTCGGCGAGGAATGGCAGCCCGACCTGGACCTGCCCGCCCCGTAGGCCCGCAGCGCGTTTTTTCATTTTCAGGTCCCCGGCCATTTGCTGGAGTCTTAAAGCTCACCCCAACCTCTTTTTCCCATGCCAAAACGCACCCTCAATGTCGGAATGATCGGCTACAACTTCATGGGCAAGGCGCATTCGAATGCGTGGCGTCAGGCCCCGAGGTTTTTTTCCCTGCCTGCGGACGTGCGCCTGCACACCATCTGCGGACGCACCCCGAAAAGCGTCGAAGCCGCCCGGGCGCAATTGGGCTGGGAACACGCCAGCACCGACTGGCGCGAGGTGGTGGGCAATCCCGAGATCGACATCATCGACATCTGCACGCCGAACGACAGCCATTGCGAAATCGCCCTCGAGGCGGCACGGCACGGCAAGGCCATCGTGTGTGAAAAACCACTCGCAATGAACGTCGAGCAATGCGAGCAGATGGTGAACGCCGTGAAGAAGGCCGGCGTGGTCAACATGGTCTGCCACAACTACCGGCGCATTCCCGCAATCGCCCTCGCCAAAAAAATGATCGAAAACGGCGACCTCGGCGACCGCATCTACCATTACCGTGCGCGTTATGCGCAGGACTGGATTGCCGACCCCAATTTCCCGCTCGTCTGGCGCCTTCAGGCGAAAATCGCCGGGTCCGGAACCCACGGGGATATCGATGCCCACATTATCGATCTCGGACGCTATCTCGTCGGCGAAATCAAGGAAGTCTGCGGCCTCATGGAGACCTTCATCAAGGAACGCCCGCTGCCGCAGGAGACCGGTCCGGGCCTGAAGGCCAGGGCCGCCAAAAAGACCGGTAAGGTCACCGTGGATGACGCCGTATCCTGGATCGGACGCTTCAAAAACGGCGCCATCGCCAACCTTGAGGCCACGCGGTTTGCCTACGGACGCAAAAACCACATCACCCTTGAGATCAACGGCAGCAAGGGCAGCCTCGCCTTCAATTTCGAGGACATGAACCGGCTGCAGTACTACAATGCGGAGGACCCGGAGGATCGTCGCGGTTTCCGCGACATCATCGTCACCGAAGGCGTCCACCCCTACACCGGTTCGTGGTGGCCGCCGGGGCACATCATCGGCTACGAACACACCTTCGTGAACGCCTTCGCGGATTTCCTTGAAGCCGTGGTGGCCGGCAAGAGCGTGCAACCGACCTTCGCCGACGGCCTGCAAAACGAAAAGGTGCTCGCCGCCGTGGAGGAAAGCGCCAAAACCCGCAATTGGGTGAAGGTCTAGGCAATTTTCGCAAAAATCTCGCGCCGATGCCTTGACACTACTCCGATTTCTGGTTTTCTTTTCACCCCTTTCCCTGATTCCTGAGTAGCTCAGTGGTAGAGCGGTCGGCTGTTAACCGATTGGTCGTAGGTTC
>CALCJD010000005.1 GCA_937960895.1 uncultured Spartobacteria bacterium
GTGTTTCCGGGCGATGTCCCTCATGTTCAGGGGCTCGGCGGCGTGCCCGGAAAAATAACGCTCCACTTCGCCGACGATCCGTTCGGTTCGGGTGCGGAAGGGACGGGCCGACGTTCCCCGCTGGCAAATGGCGAGTGCCCGCAATGCCACGCCGACGAGTTCGGGTTCAAAGCCGCGGGAGGGTTCGCGAAGATGCCGGTGGATGAGGGCGAGTTGATCGTCGAGTCCGGCGGCCAGCACGCCCCGGGCCACGACCGCGCGGGGGGAAAGATCGCCCGAGGCCAGCAGCGCATCCACGACCGGCCCCAGCATTTCCACCCAGCTCTCGGTCCAACCGGTGCCGGAATCCGGGCGGTAACGGTGCCAGACCCCGGGAAGAAGCAAAAACGCCGTGCCCCCGCCGATGCGGTGTTTGCCTCCGGTGCGGGTTTCCAGCCAGCCGCGTCCCGCGGTGATCAACACGATCTGCAGCGCGTCCAGAACCCGTCCCTTGCTCCACTCCAGACGGTGATCCTCCGGATGGCGGGCCGGTGGATAGGGACTTCCCGGCGGGACCCGGGTGAAACCCGCCGCGGTGATTTGCAATCCCCACGCGTCGCGGCCGGGCGTTCGCGGGATGTAACGGAAATAATCGGCGACGGACAGGGGCATTTTTTGTATGAAAATGATCATCCATCGCATTCCGTCTGGCAAGGGGGGAGCGTATGGGTCGGACATGACTCCCTCCCCACTGCGCATCGGTCTTTTTGGCATCGGACTCGACACCTACTGGCCCCAGTTTTCCGGTTTGAAGGAACGGCTGGAAGGATACGTGGAACGGCTCGCCGGGAAAATCGCCCGCCCGGGCGTGGAAATCGTCAACGCGGGCCTGGTGGACAATGCGGATCGCGCCCAGGCTGTGGGCCGGCAGTTCCGGCACGAGGACGTTGACCTCATTTTTTTATATGTCACCACCTACGCGCTGTCGTCCACGGTCCTTCCGGTGGTCCGTCGCGCGGGGGTGCCGGTCATTGTGCTGAACCTGGCGCCCGAACCGGCCATCGACTACGCCCGGTTTAATGCGCTGGGGGATCGGACCCGCATGACGGGCGAGTGGCTGGCGTATTGTTCCGCCTGTCCGGTTCCGGAGATCGCGAACGTTCTTCAGCGTTCCGGCATTCCCTTTCATCAGGTGACCGGGGTGCTGGAGGACGATCCCGCATGCTGGCGGGAAATCGACGACTGGATCGAGGCCGCCCGGGTGGCGGCGGGCATGAACGGGAACCGGCTCGGCCTGATGGGGCATTATTACAGCGGCATGCTGGACATTTACACCGACGTCACCCTCCAGTGCGCCACGTTCGGCACCCACGTCGAAATCCTCGAGGTGGACGAACTCGCGGCGCTTCGCCGGGAGGTGACCCCGGAGCAGATCGCCACGCGACTGCGGGAATTCCAAAGCGTGTTTGATCTGCAAAAGGACTGCCCGCCGGAGGATCTGGAGGAGGCCGCCAGGACGGCCGTCGCCCTCGACCGACTGGTCGGCGAATACCGGCTGGGCGCGATGGCTTATTATTACAAGGGCACCGGCGTTCCGGACAACGAAACCACCCTCGCGTCGATCATTCTCGGGACGTCACAGCTCACCGCGCGCGGTGTGCCGGTGGCGGGGGAATACGAGGTGAAAAACGTCCAGGCCATGAAAATCATGGACCTCTTCGGCGCGGGCGGTTCGTTCACGGAATATTACGCCATGGATTTTGCGGAGGACGTTGTGCTCATGGGGCACGACGGACCGGGACACATCGCCATCGCCGAGGGACGTCCCAAGGTGCGGCCTCTCCAAGTCTATCACGGGAAGGTCGGACGCGGAGTGTCGATCGAAATGAGGGTCAAGCACGGTCCGGTGACGCTGCTTTCCGTGGTGGAACGCAGCGGCGGAAAACTCGCCCTGCTCCATGCCGAGGCGGAGTCGGTGCCGGGGGCGATTCTTGAGATCGGCAATACCAACAGCCGGTACCGCTTTTCCTGTGGAGCTCGCGAATTCGTCAATCGCTGGAACGCGGCGGGACCCGCCCATCACTGCGCGGTCGGCGTCGGGCACATTGCCCACAAAATCGGGAAACTGGGACGGCTTCTGGGATTGGAAACGATCCGGATTTGTTGAGATCCTCCGGGTGGGAGCCTTCCCGCTTCGCCCCGTGAGGGGGGCTCATCCCGACCGGACCATCCGGATCCCCCGGCGCGCCGGACCGGAAGGATCGTATTCCGGCGCGGAGGGAAATGCGTTAAGCAGGGCGGCACTTTATGAAGAAGGTTTTGCTCATTGCGGGGGGATGGGACGGCCATCAGCCTGAAAGGATGGTTCGGTTTTTCGCCGAAGAACTGCAGAGACGCGGGCTGGCGATGCAGACGGAGGGTTCGCTTGAGATTCTCGCCGACGCCGACCGACTTGCCGAATTTTCCCTCATCTTTCCCTGCTGGACGATGGGACAGCTTTCCGAAGGGCAAAGCCGCGGACTGCTGGCCGCGGTGCGCGGCGGCGTCGGTCTGGGCGGGGTTCACGGGGGAATGGGCGACGCCTTCCGGGGAAACACCGAATATGAGTGGATGGTCGGCGGCCATTTTGTCGGTCATCCCCATGTCGGCGCCTATTCGATCCAAATCCGGGACTTTGCCAGTCCCATCACCGCCGGACTTCCCGGCAGCTTTGCTTATGAGTCCGAACAGTATTACATGCTGGTGGACCCCGGCGTGCACGTCCTGGCGGACACCCAATACGTTCTGGAAGGCCGGCAGGTGACGATGCCCGTGGCGTGGATCAAATCTTGGGGAAAAGGCCGGGTCTTTTATTGCTCGCTGGGCCACGCGCCGGAGGAATTTGTCAAATTCCCCGAAGCCACCCGGCTTGTTGTTCAGGGCTTGATCTGGGCGGCCGGGGTGTTTTGATTCAAAAGCGGAGACGGTCCGGACACTTCCCGGTCCCTGTCCGGAACAACCTCCCACAATCTGCCGCTTTGCGATGTCTGAAAATGCCAATGAGTTCAAAATCACCAAGATCGATCCGAACTTTGCTTCCGCGACGGTCGAAGGCGGGTTGACGTGGTGGGATGCCGGTCGTTTTCCGGTTCAGGGGCAGGCCTGGCCGTCCGAATCCGCCCGCTGGACCCGGTTGCCGGACCGGGTGGAAGAACGCGTGCGGCCGCCGGTCTGGATCTTGAGTCGTTGCAGCACGGGTCTGTACGTGGATTTTGAAACGGATTCACCGTCCCTGGCCGCGCGCTGGACGGTGGGGTTTGACAAACTGGCCATGCCCCACATGCCGGCCACCGGGGTGAGCGGTCTGGATCTGTATGAGTGGATCGGGAACTCCTGGAGGTGGGCGGCGAACGGGCGGCCGGACGGGCCGGGCGGACAGAGTTTCGAAAAGGCTTTGTTTGAAAAGCGCGACCGCCGGACCCGGAAGTTCCGGCTCTATTTTCCGCTCTACAACTCCCTGGACCACCTGGAACTTGGTGTGGAATCCGGAAGTGAACTGCGTCCGCTGTCCGGAGACGGGCGCTTCGTCCTTGTTTATGGGACGTCGATTGTCCAGGGGGGCTGTGCCTCGCGCCCGGGAATGGCGTATCCTGCGATTCTGGGGCGGGATCTCGCGCTCCCCGTGGTGAATCTGGGCTTTTCCGGAAATGCCCTGGCGGAAAAGGAAGTTGCCGAACTCCTGGCGGAGTTGCGGCCGCTTTGTCTGGTGGTGGATTGTCTGCCCAACGTCCCGGAGGAAGGATGTGAGGAGCGTCTTCGCACCTTCCTTACGGTGCTGGCGCAAAATGCGCGGGAAACGCGGCTCCTGTTTGTGGATTTCCCCGAATTGCCGAAAATGCCGAGCGACCCCGCTTATGCAAGGCGCATCCGGAATATCCGGCAGGCGGCCCGCTCGGCCTTTGAGGCGGTGCGCGGAGGATTGCCCTGGCACTGGCTGGAGGGAGATCGGCTCCTCGGAGACGACGGTGAAGCCACCGTCGACGGAGTGCACCCCACCGATCTCGGCTTTCAACGCATGGCGGCAGAAATCGGACCGGCCCTGAAAAATATTCTGGGCTCCTGATCATGGCCCTCAGATCGAGACCGACGCACCCAACGAAGCCCTTGGGCCAGGCCATTTCCCTTTCCCTCCTCCGCTTAGCGGAGATGGCGGATGGGCAGGGATTGCCTCGCGGGGCGAGGCTCCGCAAAAAGCGCTTCGCGCAGGAAGGATGGTCCCACGCTGTGGGACTGGCGGTCGAACCCTTTGACCGGGTTCAAATCCCTGCAGAGTGTACGAGTCGCCTCGGGCAGTGGCGTGAAGGCGAAATTTGCGCGGAAAACTGGCGGATGGGCAGGGATTGCCTCGCGGGGCGAGGCTCCGCAAAAAGCGCTTCGCGCAGGAAGGATGGTCCCACGCTGTGGGACTGGCGGTCGAACCCTTTGACCGGGTTCAAATCCCTGCAGAGTGTACGAGTCGCCTCGGGCAGTGGCGTGAAGGCGAAATTTGCGCGGAAAACTGGCGGATGGGCAGGGATTCGAACCCTGGGAGACGGTTAAGCCTCACACGCTTTCCAAGCGTGCGCAATCGACCACTCTGCCACCCATCCTTGAAAGGGTGGAGCTAGATAGCCTGAAATCCGGGGTTTGGCAATACTTCTGAGGCGGATTCCTTGGCAGGTGGCTCTCAAACGGCCGCGTCGCCGACCTCGCCCGTCCGGATGCGGAGGGCGGATTCGACGGGAAGGATGAAGACCTTGCCGTCCCCGATTTTGCCGGTTTTGGCGGCCGCAATGATGAGATCCCTGGCCTTGGCGACAACGTCGTCGCTCACCGCCAGCTCGATTTTCACCTTCGGGAGAAAATCCACGGTGTATTCACTGCCGCGATAGATTTCCGTATGGCCCTTCTGACGCCCGAACCCCTTCACCTCGGACACGGTCATTCCTTCAATGCCGGCTTCGGCAAGTGCGGCTTTCACCGCATCCAGACGGAAGGGTTTGATGACGGCCTCGATTTTTTTCATGGCACCGTGAGGTTCCAAGCAAAACGCATGCCAGGCGGTTTTTGGCTTGGGAAAAAGGCCGATCCGGGGGAAAATGGTGAAAATTGGACAGTTCCTTGCATTTCCCCCGGGCTTTGCTCTTGTTGTGCCAGTGAATGCGACCGTGCGCCAGAAGCTTCGTGAAGCGCGCGGACGGCTCGTTTGGAACCAATTCCTGCATGCCTCGGTGATCGCGCTTTGGGTGGGACTGACGGCGGCGGTCCTGTGGCGTTTGTGGGATCGGACGGGCTGGCTGGCGGCGTTGCCGTGGCTGGTGGGGGTTCCCCTGCTGGCCGCCGCGGTGGCGGCGGTGGTGCGCTGGCGTTCCTGGACCGACGTGGCCCGGGAGTTGGACCGTCGTCTGGGCACAAAGGATCGGTTCTTCACGGGATTGCGGGCGGCCGGGCCGTCGCCCTGGACCGACGCCATCCAGCGGGAGGTGGCGGACTATGCCGCCCGGATGCGCGTGCGCGAACACCTGCAACTGCCGGGTCCGGGCTGGCGGACGACGTGGCTTTTGCTGCCGCTGCTGGCGCTCAGTCTGGTGGAGGGCTGGCATCACGTCCGCCTTGCCGAAAAGCACGCGGAAATCGCGGCGGCGCGTGAGATGCTGCAAAAGACCCGGGAGGCGGTGCCTCCGGACGATCGGGAACTGGCCCGGGCCGCAGAGGAACTGGAGGAGGTCGAAAATCGGTTGTCCGACGCGAAGGAACCGCTCCGGGAGGCGCTGCGGGCGCTGGCGGAGTTGGAGCGCAAGCTGGCGTCCGGTTCGGCGGCCGATGCCCTCACGGCGGCCGAGACGGCGGCGCTGGCCGATGCGTTGGCGGCCGAATCCCCGCAGCTGGCGGCGGAACTGCGTTCCGGCAACTCGGAGGCGGCCGGGGATAGCGTCGCCCAACTGGATCCCGCCGCCCTGGCCAGGGCGCTCGAGGAGGCGGCAAGGCATTTGGAAAACCGCCGGCTCGAGGAACTCTCCCGCGATCCGAACGCGCAGCAGCAACTGGGCACGATCCTTCGGATGTCCCCGGACGGGGGCTCCGGAAACCGGAAAAAGTTTCTCTCCGCCCTGAGGGACATCAAGCAGGGTAATGCCGGCGATCAGAAAAACCAAAGCGGGGAGGGCTCGTCCGAAGACGCCCTGCCCATGGACGCGCCCGATGGCGGCGAGAAGCCGGACTCCGGCCTGGCCGACAATGCCCCTCCGGGAGGCCGTCCGGGCTCGGACCGTGATCTTGGCCGGGGTGGGGATCTGGACACCGCAGGGGAGTCAGACACGGACGATTCCCGGATCCAGGAGTTCATTGCGGGCCAGATGGGGGACGGGGCCTCGCTGGTGGAGATGTTGCGGGCGGCGGGCGGGGACGATCCCCGCGCGCGCCGCGCCTGGAAATCCGCCTGGCAGGCCGCGGCGCCGGCGGCCCTGGATGCCGTCGCCCGCGAGGAAATTCCCCCCGGTTCCCGGCTCATGGTGAAACGCTACTTTGAAGCCATCCGGCCGAAAGAATGACCCATATGACCACCGAATCCGTCGAATCCCACGCCGCCGAATTTCGTGACGCCTTCCAGCGTCTG
Organism: uncultured Spartobacteria bacterium; assembly: GCA_937960895.1. Taxonomy (GTDB): domain Bacteria; phylum Verrucomicrobiota; class Verrucomicrobiia; order Chthoniobacterales; family Terrimicrobiaceae; genus CALCJD01. The sequence continues at coordinate 6,614 of CALCJD010000005.1, forward strand.
CGTACCGAAATGGAAAAATTTCTCGTCGGTCAGGGCGAGATCATCCGCGGGGTGCTCACGGCGTTTTTTGCCGAAGGACACGCCCTGCTGGAGGGGGCTCCGGGCCTTGGCAAGACAGCCCTGGTGCGGACGCTGGCGGGCGCGGCGGGCCTGGATTTCTCCCGCATCCAGTTCACGCCCGACCTCATGCCGTCGGACATCATCGGCACGAACCTCATCGTCGAGGACGAGCACGGAAGGAAGAGGTTCCGGTTCGAACCCGGTCCGGTGTTCGCCAACATCGTCCTCGCGGACGAAATCAATCGCGCCACGCCGAAGACGCAAAGCGCCCTGCTCGAGGCCATGCAGGAGCGTCACGTCACGGTGGCCGGCGTGGCGCATGAGATGAAGCGTCCGTTTCTGGTTCTCGCCACCCAGAACCCCATTGAGATGGAGGGCACGTATCCGCTTCCGGAGGCCCAGCTCGACCGGTTCTTGCTCAAGCTGAATGTCGAATATCCCGACGCCGGGGAGCTGCATGAAATCCTTGGCCGAACCACCGGAGACCACACGCCGACCGTGCAGGCCGTCGAACTGGGCGACCTCGCCCGTTTGCGTGAGCTCGTGCGGTCCGTTCCGGTGGTCCGGGAAATCGAGGCGCGCGCGGTGCAACTCGTGCTCGCCACGCATCCCAACCGCCCGGAGGCGGTGCCCCTGGCCCGGAAATATGTGCGCTACGGGGCCAGCCCGCGCGGTGCCCAGGCCCTCATCCTCTGTGCCAAAATCAACGCCCTGCTCGACGGCCGTTTCCATGTCGCCAAGGACGACATCGATGCCTGGGTGCTTCCGGCCCTGCGCCATCGCATCATCCTGAACTTCGAAGGGGAGGCCGAGGGAATCACGTCCGAGGCCGTGTTGAAGGAGGCCCTGGCCTTGCCGCATTGACCGCAGGGAACCGTGGGCGGGGGGCGGGTTTTGCCCCGCGTCAACACCGGAAGGGACCGCTCAATCCGGCCAGGTCAGCAGGCGGGCAAACCGTTTTCCCGAATCGGTGAGCTGGGGGCCGGACGGGGTGGCGACAACGAGGTTTTTGGTGGTGATGGAGGCCGGGTGGACGGTGTCGCGCATCCAGGTGGCGACGGGCTCAGACACCGGCGTGCGGGAGGCTTCGATTTTCAGCGGAGCGCCGTGGCGGTTGAAGGTGATGGTCCAGGCGGGCGGGTTGGCGACGTCACCCGGGGCCACCAGCCAGGGATAATTGCGGACGAGCGAAAAATTCCTGCTGTTGGGCACCGTGATCTTGAAGGCGGGTTCGTGGGTGGCGATGGCCTCGGAAAAGCGCAGGTTCGGATTGGCGTGCGCGTCGACCAGAAGCCGGGCCGGATCGACCCCGACGAGGTTCAGGCCGTTGAAATTGCCGTGCCGGTTGGGATGGCTCGGAAACACCGCCTGGTGCCAGCCGTCGAAATTGTCGCTCAGGCGGAAACACACCTCGAAGTGCACATGTGAGCGCGGACGGTCGATGCCCACGCCGGTGAAGCCCATGACACCGATGGGCTGGCCCTGGCGGACGGTCTGACCCGGTTCCACCGAGATGCGGGAGAGGTGGGCGTAGAGGGTGTACACGGGCGAGCCGTCCCAGATGTGCTCGATCACCACATAGCGGCCGTAGTTGGACGCCCCGGCCTCGCGGTTGACATGCACCACCTTGCCGCTGGCGGCGGCCCGCACTTCATCCAGCGGATTGCCGGAGGCGTCGCGTCGCACCGGCGCGATGTCGATGCCCTCGTGCAGGTGGGTGTAAATAATCTGGCCGCGGTAACGCTGGGGTCCGCGCACATAACCGAACTGTCCCCCCTGCCAGGGCCGGGATTTCCGGCCCTCGAAATTCCGCTCCACGTACATGAAAAAATCCTCCGGACGGCCTTCCAGCAGGGCGCGGTTGTCGGTGGGAAAATCGACGAGCCGTTCGGCGCGGGCCAGGGCGGTCGCGAACAGGGCGGCGAGGAGGGCAAACCGGAGAATCACTTCTTTTCCTTCGGTTTCGGGGTGGGTTTGGGGGCGTTTTTCTGGGCCTCCTTGAGCGCGGCGAGGGCCTTCTTCTTCTGCTCGGAGAATTCCTTCTCCTTGCCCATGATCGGGAACCGGGCCTGCAGCTTGGCGATTTCGACGGGCAGAAAGCCGGAGGGAATGGTGAGAATGCCGTCCTTGATCTGACGGTCGACCAGCATGGTGCAGGCCACGCGGCCGTTGACCATGGCCACCACGATGGTGTCCAGTTTTTCCACGGTGTGCTGGTGCAGCTTGTGGGTGCCGTCGGCGTCGAGTTTGAAGTAGCAGCCGATGGAGCCGTCCGGGGCGGCAAACGGATAAAAGGCGACGATGTCGCGTTCGGTCACGATCGGCACCCGGCGGATGTAGGTCTGCTTGGGCGGATTGGTGAGGGTGACCGGAATGACGAAGGTTTCCCCCTCCTGGGCCAGCCCTTCGGCATGCAGGCGAACCTGGACGAGGGTGCTTTCTTGTTTGGTCTCCCCGGCAAAAAGCGGGGCGAGCGGCAAAAGGCAAAGCAGGAGGAGACGACGCATGGGGCGGATCATAATTCCCGAGAACAGATTTGCAACCGCCCGTCGCCTGCGGTAGCACGTCGGATTCATGAAACCGTTCGTCCTGCTTCTTTCGCTTGCCCTGCCGGGTGCGGCCCTGGCCCAGACGACCCCGGGCGCGAAACCCACGCCTCCGCCCTCCCCGCAGCAGGCGGCCGCGGCGTTTGCGGTGACGCTGCCCGACGAGGGCAGTCCGTTTTTTGCCGAACGGGAGGCGGCCCGCATTCTGGCCACCCAGCCGAGGGTCCAGGCGCAGCAGGACGCGCTGGCCGTCTACCCCAAGGTGAAGGACAGCGAGGACAGCGCCTCCGCGATGTTCGGAAAATTTTTCTCCGAGATGTTTGCCTCCGTGAATCTGCGCAAGCTGCGCGGACGTCCGACGACGGAAAAACTCACCATCGAGCCGCCCAGCTTTTCCCTCTCCGACCGGCGCGAGGTCGAGGGTACCTACACGCTCCGCAACAATACGGGCCGGTTGATCCGCCTGGACTACGAGACGACCCAGCGCATCGACATCATCACCCGGGACGCCAACGGCAACATCATCGACCGCTGGTCCGACGATCGCGCCTTCCAGCCCCAGGAGGGCATCGTCATCATCAACCCGAAGGAACGCATCGAATACCGCGAAAAAATCCCCACCCGCGACATGAAGGCCGGGGAGTCCTACACCATCCAGGCCGAGGTCGTGGGATACCCGGAATACACCGCCACCCAGCAGGTGACTCCCGCACCGTAACACCCCCGTCCCTTCAATCGCGCCCGAACTCGCCCCTTTCCTTTGTTTGCGCTTGACCTATCCGAAAAATCCGCAATTTTCCGACCCCGCGCAGCCCAGCAAATTAGATGTTGCCAAAGCGCAGCATGATCACTAGTGCTACGCCTACCTTTAACCAACAACCGCCATGTCCGAAAAATCCATTGAAGAAAAAGTCAAAGACATCATCGTCGAACAACTCGGAGTCAATCCCGAGCAAGTGACTCCGACCGCCTCGTTCATCGAGGATCTGGGCGCCGACTCTCTTGATACGGTTGAGCTTGTGATGGCCTTCGAAGAGGAGTTCGGAGTGGAAGTGCCCGATGAGGACGCTGAGAAGCTGCAGACCGTCGGCGACGTCATCAAGTACATCGAAGAGCGCAGCCAGAAGTAATTCCGGCTTCCCTCGGCAAAATTTGCGTCCCGGTCCGGTTCCTGCCGGATACGGGACGTTTTGTTTGTAGATCCTTTTCCCCATGGCCGGCCTTGTCATTCGTCCGCGCGCCCGCATCCTGCACGGGCACGACTGGGTGTATTCCAGCGAAGTCCTGAAGGTCTTCGGTCAGCCGGCCGACGGGGACGTCATTTCCCTCAAGGACGGACGCGACAAGCTCCTCGGCTCGGCCATTTACAACAGCAAGTCGCAAATCGTCGCCCGCCGCTTTTCCCGGCGCCGGCAGGATCTGGACCGCGATTTTTTTGTCCGTCGCATCACCCAAGCCGCCGGATGGCGGGAACGGATGGGATGCAACCCGCAGCTCTGCCGGCTCGTGTGGAGCGAGGCGGATGGATTGCCCGGGGTCATTGTGGACCGCTACGGTGACGTGGCCGTGTTGCAGACGCTCACCCTGGCGATGGACCGGCGCAAGGCGCTCATTGTGGAGGCGTTGACGTCCCTGCCGGGCATTGTGCATGTCGTCGAGCGCAACGACGCTCCCATTCGTCACGCGGAGGGGCTCCCCCCGGTGACCGGACTCCTTGCGGGCGAGGATCCCGGCACCCGGGAGGTCACGCTGGGAGACGTGCGGTTTGCCGTCGATTTCCTGCGCGGACAGAAAACCGGCCTCTATCTCGACCAGGCGGAAAATTACGCCATCGTGGCCGCCCATGCGTCCGGGCGCCGCGTGTTGGATTGTTTTTCCAACCAAGGCGGGTTTGCCCTGGCCTGCGCCGCCCGGGGGGCCTCCCGCGTCGTGGCGGTGGAAAGCGGGGCCGACAGCGCCGCCAAACTGCGCGCCAATGCCGGACGCAACGGCCTGGCCGTGGAAACCGTCGAGGAGGATGTCTTCACCTTTCTGGCCAATGAGGTGCGCCGGGAGGCCCAATACGATCTCATCATCCTCGACCCGCCGTCCTTCACCCGGGCGCGTGGCAAGATCAAGGAGGCGCTCAAGGGCTACCGGGAACTGCACATGCGGGCGGCCCGTCTCCTGGCCCCGAACGGCCTGCTGGCGACGTTTTCCTGCTCGCACCACGTCGCGGCCGATGAATTTGAATCCTCGATCGCCGAGGGATTCGGGGACGCCAAACGGTCCGCGCGCATCCTGAAACGCCTCGGCCAGGCGTCGGATCACCCGGTCGTCCTGCACCTGCCGGAGACCTTTTACCTCAAGGGATTCCTGCTGGAATTGATGCCCGGCAGGTAGGACCGTCGGGTGTGGGCCGTCCCCGGCGGGGGGATTTTGTCGGAAACCGGCGTCCGGCGGTGACTTTCATTCGTTTATTGCTGGAAATTTCTTGCGGGCCAATTAACAATTCTTCAGCGCGCGACTGATATGCCTTCGGATTTACGAAAAGACCCCGATCCTTATCTGGACCTCGACGAAACCGCCGAGGATCTCGGTGAAGAGGTTCAGAAGACCAACACCGAGCTGGAAAAGCTCAGGAGGCAGCTCGAGGACATCGAGAAGCAGAAGGTCCGGCTTGAAGAGTTGAAGCGCCGCCAGGATGAACTGGAAAACGGCCGCGCCGAGATGCTCGACAAGCTCACGCGTGCCATGGTGACGGTGGAACGCGAGACCGAGGAGGCCCAGAAACGCCTCGAGCAGCTCAATGCCATCCACAATTCCTTCCTGCAGCATCTGCGCCAGATCGATTCCATCAACCCCAAGCTTTGGGGCACGGCGGAACTTCCCATGGAGCTCAGCAAGGCGCTGAGCATGGTGGAGGATGCCCGGGCCGATTTTGTCAAGGCCCAGGCGAAGATCGCCGCCGAAGCCCCCGCGGAAGCCGTGCCGGCCGCCGCCGCCCTCGACGGGGAGTATGGCTACGCCGAGGAACATGGCTTCCTCTACTGGCTGAAAAGCGGTTTTGCCTTCACCCTGCCGCTGCAAATCCTCGGAATCCTTGGTCTGGTCCTCTGGGCTTATCTGGCAACAGGGAAATAAGACATGCCCAGACCATTTCGTTCCAAGGCAAGCCGTTTGACCGCCGAAGAACGCAAGCTCGAGCAACAGCGCGAGGAACTCCTTCGCAAGGAGCAGGAGCTCAGGGTGCGTCTCGAACGTCTTCCCGCCGTGCTCGCCGAGCAGGAGGCCGAGCAGCGCAAGCGTCGTGCCGCCGCGGCCGGTCCGGCCATCTCCCCGTACATCGGCCGGGGTGGCTCCAAACGGGGACGTCCGACCCGGGGCACGCGGCGCACGCCCCGTCGCGAACGCTGGATCACGCTGTTGAAGACCTACGGGTGGCTTCTGGCCTTGGGCATCATGATTTTCATGTTGCTGCAGGTGCTTCCGAAGTATTGACGCCCCGGCGATTGCGCCTTCACGAAAGATTTGCAGCGTCCGCAGCGCTCCCGTATTCCTAACGCGATGTCATCCGCCAGCCGGAACTCCGGCCCCACACGCACCGAATACCTGAAAGCCTTCCGGGTGATGCTCGCCGCCCGGATCCTCGAGGAAAAACTCGCCAGTCTGTACCGGGCGGGATTCATCAAGGGCGGCGTCTTCTTGGGACGCGGCCAGGAGGCCCTCAGCGTCTCGGTGGGGATTCATCTCCACAAAGGCGACATTTTTGCCCCGCTCATCCGCGATCAGGCGGGACGCATGGCCTTCGGCGACACCATTCTCGACACGCTCCGCACCTATCTCGGCTCGCAGTTGGGATCGATGCGGGGACGTGACGGCAACATCCATCGCGGCCGGCCGGCCGAGGGGTATTACGCCATGATCAGTCACCTCGGCGCCATGGTGTCCACCGTGGCCGGGGCCCTGCTCGCCCGCCGCATGCGCGGGGAGACGGGCGTGGTGGGCGCCACCTGCATCGGAGACGGCGGCACGTCCACGGGGGCCTTTCACGAGGGGCTCAACGTGGCGGCGGTCGAAAAGCTCCCGCTCGTCGTGGTGGTGGCCAACAACCAATACGCCTACTCGACGCCCAACTCCCGTCAGTTTGCCTGCAAGGATCTCCTCGACAAGGCGGCGGGTTACGGCGTGACCGGTCACCACGTGGACGGCACGGATCTCGGCGAGTGCCTGCGGGTGGTGGGCGGTGCAATCCGCGCGGCCCGCGAAGGCGGCGGTCCGCAGATGGTCGTCGGCGAACTGCTCCGGCTGGTGGGGCATGGCGAACACGACCCCGGCTTGTACGTCGACCCGAAACTCCGTACCTCGCCCCTGGGACGCGACTGTGTCAGAGTGGCGGAGGATTTTGTCCTGGAACAAAAGTGGGCCACCGCGGAAGAGATCGCGGCGTGGAAAACCGAGGTGAAAAACGAGGTGGATGACACCGCCCTCCGGGTGCGCCGCGAGCCCACCCCGGATCCGGCCGAGGAGGAATGGCGCGCCATTTCCGAGTTGCACCTCCAGGATCATTTTGCCGACGCATGATTACCTATCTGGAAGCTCTCAATGCCGCCATGGACAAGCTCCTGGCCGACGACCCCCGGGTGTTCATCTACGGGCAGGATGTCGGAGCATTCGGCGGAGCCTTCAAGGCCACGCTGGGGTTGAAGGAAAAGTACCCCGACCGCGTGCTGGATGCCCCGATCAGCGAGGACGCCATCGTCGGCGTCGCCATCGGGGCGGCCATCGAGGGGATGCGTCCGATTGTCGAGATGCAGTTCGCCGATTTTTCGACCTGCGGGTTCAATCAGATCGTCAACCACGCCGGCACCCTCTTTTACCGCACGGAGGTGCCCTGTCCGATCGTCGTGCGCCTTCCCTCCGGCGGCACCCCGGGGGGGGGACCGTTCCACAGTCAGAGCATGGAGGCGCTCTATGCCACCTATCCGGGGCTGATCGTGATGACGCCGGGAACGGTGGAGGACGCCTACAGCATGCTCATCGAGGCGGTGGCCCTTGATGATCCCGTCCTCTTCTGCGAGCACAAGTTTCTCTACAATCACCTCAAGGCGGAGAAACTTCCCACCGAATGCCTGCCCGCCGGCAAGGCCCGGATTGCGCGCCGCGGACGGGATGCCACCATCGTCACCTACAGCGCGATGGTGCACGAATCCCTCGCCGCCGCGGAGGAATTGGTCGGCGAAGGGTATGAAATCGAAATCATCGACCTGCGCACCGTGAAACCGCTCGACACCGACACCGTGCTGGCCTCCGTGGCCCGCACCGGCCGCCTGCTCTGCGTGAGCGAGTCGTGGCCCTGGGGCGGGGTGGCGGCCGAGGTGATTGCCCGCGTGAGCGCGGAGGGGTTTGCCCTGCTCGACGCGCCGCCGCAGCGCCTCAATGCCAAGGACACTCCGGTGCCCTATCATCCCGACCTCTGGGCGGCCCACCGCCCGACAGCCAACACCATTGCCAACGCCACGCGCAGACTCCTCCAGGCGTGAATTTCCTTTAACCCAATCTTTCATTTTCCATGGCCCAGGTTCCCGTATTGATGCCCCAGCTTGGCGAATCCATCGCCGAGGCGACCATCGTGAAGGTCCTCTTCGCCGAGGGTGATTCCGTCGAGGCCGACAAGGACCTCATCGAAGTGGAAACCAACAAGGCCGTGATGGGGGTCACGGCCCCCTGCTCGGGAAAACTCAGCGAGATCCTCGCCAAGGAAGGGGAGAGTTACCCCGTGGGCGCCGTGCTGGGTTACATCGAGGTCAGTGACGAGGACGCCCGTCGTCTGGGCCTGGAGGAGGCTCCGGTGGAAAAACCGCGCAAGGAGGTCAGCCGTCCCGCGTCCGCCTCCGCGCCCCGTCAGGTGGAGCCCACCGTGAAGGGGCTGCCCGTTCCCGCCCACGCCGCGGGCGCCAGTTATCTTTCCCCGCGCATGAAGGCGCGCATGGCCGAACTTGGCCTTCACGCCGCGGACCTCGCCGGCATCCCGGGCAGCGGCGCCGCCGGCCGCGTGACCATCGAGGATCTGGAAAAGTTTCTGGAGGATCTGGAACGGAACCGCATCACCCCCGCCTCGCCGATGCGGGTCGCGGTGGCCGATGCCATGCGGCGCAGCGCCACCCGTCCGCTGGCCACGGTGGTGCTGCCGGTGCAGTTCGATTCCATCCTTGCCCACCGGAGGGCTTCCGCGCCGCACAAGGCGGGACCGGCCCTTTACGGCCTGCGCGCCCTCGCCATCGCGCTCTCGGAAAACAGCGCCCCGGCGGGACGGCTCATCGGCGACCGCATCGTTCATCCGCGCTCGATCGACATCGGTTTCGCCGTGGAAGCCGAGGATGGCGTGCTGGTTCCCGTCATTCGCAATGCCGACCAGTTCCGTCTGACCGACCTGATCGAACGTTACGACCGCCTTGTCGAACTGGCCCGGCGCCGCCGGTTGTCCCCCGGCGATACCGGGGGATCCATTGCCACGGTGACCAATTACGGGGTCTTCGGACTGACCCTGGCCACGCCGATTCCGCTGCCGGAGCAGACGCTCCTGTTGGGCATGGGCGCCGGACAGATCGTTCCGCGCTGGGATGCGGAAACGAAGACCTTTGTGCCCGTCACCGAGGTGAATCTCACCCTGAGCTTCGATCACCGCGTGCTCGACGGCGGCGCCGCCGGCCGCCTGCTCCGCCGCATCGCCGAGTTGTTCAGCAAGCCGGAGGAATTGTAAGCAGGACGGGTCCGGTGCGGACGCGCCATGGCGCCGGTCCGCGCCCTCAGTGTTCGCGAACCACGCGAAAGAGCCGGTAAAAGGGAGTGGCCGCCACCGGGGACAGCCAGTCCGCCTCTTCCATCGCGCGGGGGGAATGAAGCCGCTGGGCGAGGGGAGACGCGGTCGGAACGCGTCCGAGAACCTGCAGGGAATTCCCCACCACGCGTGAAGGATCGTCGGTGATCACCCATTCCACCTCCCGACGGTCGAGGATCTCCCGGGCTTCAACCCTGCTGGTTGCAAGGAAGAACCGGGCCGAGTCCGCGGTGCCGGGCAGACTTTGGTGCGAACTGCCGTTCACGCAGGGCAGTCCCGACCAGTAGGCGATGGACGGACTGAGCCACCACGGAGCGAGCACGGTTCCCGATTTTCCTCCCGCGGCCGCGTCGCGCAGCCGATCGCAGAGCTGGCGCAACTGGGCGCCCTCCGCCCGGATCTCCGCGCGCCGTTTTTGGGTGGATTCATTGGGAAAAAACTGGCGGTCCCATTCCGACGCCATCGGCCAGAGCGAAACCAGAAAAACACCCCACACGACGGGCCGCCAGCGCAAACCGGAAAACGCCCAGGGCAGGCAAAGCGCGAAGGTCAGCGCCAGAAAATAACCCCAGCGGGCATACCACAGGGTCAGCCCGATGGTCAGCAGGACCAGGAGCGCCAAGGCCAGGCAGATCCGGCAGCGCTCCCGGGCGAAGCGGATCAGCAGCAGAACGGGAACCACGGGCAACAACCATCCGGTCCACGGAAAAAGCTGGAGGAATCCGGGACAGCTGAGTTCGCCGATGGATTGCGCCCAGCGGAAAAAGAGGGCGCGGTCGGTTTCCCCCGGATGAAAACGCCAGCCGTCAAAAACCAACGCAAAAAGCAGCAGCCCGCCGAAAAGTGCCAGAGACGGCCGGTGGGACACCCGGAACGCCCGCCGGCCCAGGACCACCACGCGACAGGCCAGTGTGGCGATCAGCAGAATGAGCGGTTCGAAAAGCGACGTCCACAGGGCCAGCGCCCACGCCGCAGCGGAGAGCATCCGCCAGCCCGGGGCCGGCCCGCTCCAGATGGCAAGTTCCGCCGCCAGGGCCATCCCGAACAAAAGCAGGATGAGCGACTGATGGTCCGGCCGGCCGAGAAGAAAGCCGTGAACCAAAATGGGCGACACCGCGACCACCAGCAGCAGGGCATTGCGGTAGGCGAGCCGAAGTTTCCACGCCCACCATCCCAAAAACGCGATCAGCAGCGTCCCCAGCAGCGGCGAGATGAACGCCCCGGCCTGTTCCGCGGCTGTGCGCAGGTCGGCGCCGGTTCCCGCCGCCAGAACCTCTGCGAGTCCCGCGATTGCAAAATCCATGGGAGCCGTGGTGTGGGGATGAACCCCGAAGGGCGCGTTTTCAAATTCGTGAAAGCGGAGGGACGACGGTTTCTCCAGCACCCGCAAAACGCGGGTCATCCGGGAGTAGCAGTCGGCGTCGACAAAAAACACGCCGCCGTCGTGGAAAATCTGCGGCTTGTTCCAGCAGCGCAGACCGAAGCCCAGCGCCAGGAAAAATCCCAGACTCAAAACGGCGAGGGTGTGGTGGAGGATTTTGGACATGAGGACGACCGCCCCGAGATGTCTCAGATCGGCGGCCGCTCATCCAGCGGGTTTTTGATGACGCTCCGCGGAGCGCGGCGACGGGCTTGCGCCGTCCCCGGGGGACCCCGGAAAATCCGGTTACTGTCGGGCGGGAAGCCGGGCGGCGATGGCGCGCAGATGTTCCTCGTGCCAGGAATATTCGGCACCGGGTTTGAGGAATTTTTTCCAGACATGCCCCTTCTCCCGCATTTCGGCCAGGGCCTCCTCCAGGGTCCACTGCTGGTATTTGATGCGCAGATAGCCCGCGACCAGACCGGTGCGGTCCTTGCCCGAACGGCAATGAAAGGCGACCCCGCCCTTCGCCGCGTGTTTCAGGATGTCGTCCCCGATGGCTTCGACGGTTTTCGCCACCTCCTCGCTGGATTGGTATTGCAGGGAGTTTTTTCCGCGGTTGGACATCGAGTGGGCCACGTAATTGATGCCGACCGCGGCGGCGGCCGCCTTTTCCAGTTGAACCTCGTCGTACTCGGCGTTCTTGGCGCGTTCCGTGGGCGGTGCCTGGTTCTGCAGCGAGATCACCGTGCGCACGCCGAGGTCGTAAAGACGCTGCATGCGCTCCCGGGCTTCCCGGAGATCGGCCTCCGTCGGGGGCTGGCCTTTCAGACGCGCGGCGACCGGCCCGACCGGATTGGCGCAGCGGTAGATGTTCGATTGGCCGGCAATCGTCCCGAGGTTGTGAAAATTCCCGATGACCGTATCTTCCGCACCCTTGTGAGCGGATTTGGGGGCGGACTCGGCCGCGACCGTCGTTGACGGCTCTCCGGCGGAAAGGGAAGGGGGGGCGCCTGCGAGAAGGAAGGCGGCTGTCAAAACGACCTGGGGGAGGGGCAAGGGGAAGTTCATGGCGGATACCATGTTCGGGCCTCTCCGAGGGATTGTGCGATGAGGGAGTGCTGAAAAACTGCGATGAAAACTGCAAATTTTTAACTTCGCGGAATGATGCAGAAATTCCGCTTCTCCCGTGGGAGGTGGGGATCCGTCCCGATACCCGCCGCGGCCCCATATCTTGTATTTTCGCCCCGGCTGACGCCCCATATCGTGTGGCGTTCCCTCCAAGAAAACGGTTGTCGCCCCCGCGGGAACCCCCTAATCTTTTCCGATTCAGGCGCTCCCGCCTGAACCAACCTGAAACTTTCCCGATGTCCGACGCCCCGAAGCCTGAAACCGCAACGAAAAAGACGGAGTACAATGCCGACGACCTGAATTCCCTGAAAGGTCTCGAAGCCGTGCGCAAGAAGCCCGGCATGTATATCGGCGGCACCGACGAGCGCGCGCTGCACCACTGTGTGTCCGAGGTGCTCGACAATTCCGTGGACGAATTCCTGGCCGGCTACTGCACGCACATCGACGTGAGCATTCACGCCGACGGTTCGATTTCGATCCGCGACAACGGCCGCGGCATTCCCGTGGATATCAACAAGGAACACGGCATTCCCGGCGTGGAACTCGTGCTCACCCAACTGCACTCGGGTGGCAAATACGGCCAGGGCAACTATGAATACTCCGGCGGCACCCACGGGGTGGGCGCGAAGTGCGTCAACGCCGTGTCCGAGTGGTTCAAGGTCGAAGTGACCCGCGACGGCAAGATTCACGCCATGTCCTTCGAGCGCGGCGTGACGAAGCAGAAGCTGCATGTCATCGCCGAGGTGAAGAACAAAAAGCACACCGGCACGCTCATCACCTTCATGCCGGACCCGGAGATTTTCCAGGAGACCACGGAGTTCAAGGCCGAGCGCATCCTCACCCGCCTCAACGATCTCGCCTACATCAATGCCCCCCTCTCGTTCACGTTCATCGACGAACGCGTCGAAGGCGCCAAGCCGATCCACATCCAGCATCCCAAGGGCGTGGAGGACTTCGTCAATCGCCTCGTCGAAAACAAGACGGTGGTCCATCCGAAGCCCATTCTCATCAAGGGCACGCGTGACCGCATCATCGTCGAGGTCGCCCTGCATTACACGGACACCTACAACGAACAGCTCCTCTGCTACACCAACGCCGTGCCCAACCCGGACGGCGGCACGCACAGCAGCGGTTTCCGCGGCGCGCTCACCCGCGCCATCAATCAGTATGCGAAAAACAATTCGCTCCTGAAGGACAAGGATCCCGCCATCACCGGCAACGACGTGCTGGAAGGCCTGGCGGCGGTGGTCAGCGTGAAACACCCCGATCCGCGCTTTGAATCCCAGACCAAGGTGAAGCTCATTTCGCCGGAGGTGGACAGCATCGTGGGCTCCATCACCTACGAGGGCCTCATGCTGCACTTCGAGCAGAATCCCAACGTCGCGAAAAAGATCATCGAGAAATGTCTCATGGCGGCCCGGGCGCGCGAGGCGGCCCGCAAGGCGCGCGAGACGGTGCGCAAGGGGGCGCTGACCGGAGGCGGACTGCCGGGCAAGCTGGCGGACTGCTCCGAGCGCGATCCCTCCCTCACCGAACTCTTCGTGGTCGAGGGCGATTCGGCCGGTGGCTCCGCCAAGCAGGGCCGCGATCGCCGCTTTCAGGCCATCCTGCCCATCAAGGGCAAGATCATCAACGTGGAGAAGGCCCGCCTCGACAAGGTCCTGCAAAACGCGGAGGTCCAGACGCTCATCACCGCCATCGGCACCGGCATCGGCACCGCGACCAGCGAGAAGGACAAGGAGGGCAGCTTTGACATTTCGAAGCTCCGCTACGGCCGGATCATCATCATGACCGACGCCGACGTGGACGGCTCCCACATCCGCACGCTCCTGCTCACGTTTTTCTACCGCCAGATGCCCGAGCTCGTGCGCCAAGGCAAGATTTACATCGCGCAGCCGCCACTCTATCTCATCAAGCGCAAGAAGCGCGAGGAATACGTGGAGGACGACGCCCAGCTCAACAAGATCCTCATCTCGCTCGGCGCCGAAGAGGTCAAACTGAAGAACCTCGCCGACGGCAAGGTCTTCACCCCGGCCCAGCTGAAGGACATGCTGGAAACGCTCGAACGTCTGGCCAAGTTCAGCGATGCCATCCGGCGTCACGGCGGCGATTTCGAGACCTACCTCAGCGAACGCGACCCGAAGACCGGAATGCTCCCGGCCTACATGGTCAAGGTGCGCGAGGGCAATGCCGAGTGGGCCACCTATTTCCCCGGCGAGGCCGAGGTGCGCGCCTTCCACGAGGAAAACCGCGACCTCAACCTGTTCGACGACCCGACTCCGGAGGGCGCCGAGGGCGAGGCCCCCGAAAAACCGGCTGCGAAGAAGGACAAATCCGATCCGACCACGCGCCGCCGCGCCCGGCTCATCGAGCTGCATGAATCCACCACCGTCCAGAAGCTCATCGACGAACTGGCCCGCAAGGGGCTCAAGATCGAGCACTACTCCGACAGCGACGAACCGATTTTCGAGCTGATCGAGGGCGAGGGGGACAAGGCGGTCGTGCAGCCGCTCTTTTCCATCCCGGAAATCCTCTCCAAGGTTCTGGAGATCGGCAAGCGGGGCCTGACCATCCAGCGGTTCAAGGGACTGGGCGAAATGAATCCCAAGCAGCTCTACGAGACCACCATGAACCCGAACAAGCGCAAGATGCTCAAGGTGGATCTCAACGAGGACAACGCCGTCGAGGCCGACCGCATGTTTACGATTCTGATGGGCGATGTGGTGGAACCGCGTCGCGTGTTCATCGAGGACAATGCCCTCAATGCGCGACTGGACGTCTGACCCGGAGCGCCGGTCTCCGGACGGGGAGGCGGGGGGCTGAACGATGGGCGGGCTGTTTCACCACCTGCGCCATCCGCGCCGTTGTTTCATGGTGTGCGCCATCGCCCGCACCGGAAGCAACCTGCTTTGCGACGGACTCCATGCCACCCGGCGGGCCGGCCGCGCCCAACAGTATTTTCTGCCCAAGTTCGAGGAGGGGCTGGGGCACAAATACGGCCTCGATCCGCAGGGGGACTTTGCGGGTTACGTGCGGGGTGTGGTCGAGGCGGCGTCGTTTGGCAACCGCGTGTTCAGTTTCAAAATCATGGCCTGGTATCTTCAGTCGTTCCTTGAGCGTCTGCGCAACAGCGGCGCCTTCGGAACGGGATCCGACCTGCAGGTCTTGAAACGGGCCTTTCCCCGTCTCCGCTTCGTGCAAATCCTCCGGCGCAACAAGCTCCAACAGGCCATCTCCAAGGCCCGGGCCATCCAGACCGGACTCTGGAAAATCCAACAGGGCCGGGAGGCCGCCGCCGAGCCGGAATTCGACGCCGCCCTCATCGGCAAATGCCTTGAGGACGTCCACCGGGACGAAGGCATCTGGCGCGACTTTTTTGCCCGGGGGAAGGTGACGCCCTTTGTCGTCTGGTACGAGGACCTCTGCGCCAATTACGAGACGGTCCTGCTCTCCGTGCTCGATTTCCTGAAGATCAAACTCCCGCGCGGCGCTTCCATCGAACCGCCGCGCACCATCCGCCAGGCCGACGCGATCTCCGCCGAGTGGGAGCGCCGCTGGCTGGAATCCAACCCCCAATCTGCCGCCCTCTAATCCCAAGCGTTTCGCACCATGTACAACACCAACGAAAAAGTCGAAAAAGTGAACGTGGCCGAGGAGATGTCGAAGTCCTTCCTCGATTACTCCATGTCCGTCATCATCTCCCGCGCCCTGCCCGACGCGCGCGACGGCTTGAAACCCTCCCAGCGCCGCATTCTTTTCGCCATGAACCAGCTCGGCGTGCAGCCGACCCGGCCCTTCGTCAAATGCGCGAAGATCGTCGGGGAAACGATGGGTAACTACCACCCGCACGGCGACCAGGCGATTTATCCGACCCTCGTCCACATGGCCCAGCCGTGGGCCATGCGCGACACGCTGATTCAGAGCCAGGGGAACTTCGGGTCCGTGGACGGCGACCCTCCGGCGTCCATGCGTTACACCGAGGCCCGGCTCGACCACCTCGGTTCCGCCCTGATGACCGACATGGACAAGGGGACGGTGGATTTTGTTCCGACCTACGACGAAAAGGCCGAGGAGCCCACCGTCTTTCCCGCGGCGTTCCCGAACCTGCTCGTCAACGGCGGCACCGGTATCGCGGTCGGCATGGCGACCAACATCCCGCCGCACAACCTCGGGGAATGCATCGACGGCATCTGCGCGCAGATCGACGATCCGGACATCACGATTGAGGGACTGATGGTGCACATCAAGGGACCCGACTTTCCGACCGGCTGCATCATCCAGGGCAACGCGGGCATCAAACAGTATTTTGAAACCGGCCGCGGTCAGGTGCGTGTGCGGGGTCGCGTGGGTGTGGCCGAGGTCAAGGGCGGCCGCGAACAGATCGTCATCTCGGAGATCCCCTTCAACGTCAATCGCGCCGACCTCGTCAAACGCATTGCCGACCTGACCAATGAAAAGGTGCTCACCGGCATCAGCGACGTCCGCGACGAAAGCGCCGAGGACACCCGCGTGGTCATCGACCTCAAGCGGGACGCCAATTCCAAGGTTCTCATCAACAATCTCTACAAACACACGGCGCTGGAATCGTCCTTCAGCGTCAACATGCTGGCCATCGACCACGGCCGGCCCAAGCTCCTTTCGCTCAAGGAGGCCATTGCGTGTTACATCGAGCACCGCCGCGAGGTCGTGCTGCGCCGCACGCGCTTCCTGCTCAACCAGGCGGAGGTCGAAGCGGAGAAACTCGAGGGTTATCTCATCGCGCTGGCCAACCTGGACGACTTCATCCGGATCATCCGCGACTCCCGTGACCGCGACGACGCCAAGGAAAAACTCATGGCGCTGTCCTGGACCCGCAAGGCGGTCGAGCAGATCGGCATTCTCATCCGCTCCGAGGCGCGCCTTACCCCCGAGGGAGACTACAGGTTCACCGAGAAGCAGGTCGGTCACATTCTCGACCTGCGCCTCTACCAGCTCACCGGTCTCGAGCGGGACAGCATCAAGAAGGAGTACGACGAACTCCTGGAGGTCATCAAGGACCTGCTGGACATTCTCGCCAAGGAGAAGCGCGTGCTCAAGATCATCAAGGACGAGCTCCTTGAGCTGAAAAAGAAATACGCCACCGAGCGCCGCACCCAGATCGCGGCGGCCGAGGGCGAAATTGCCATCGAGGACCTCATCGCCAACGAGGGCGTCATCGTCACCCTGACCCACAACGGCTTCATCAAGCGCACAAATGTGAGCGCCTATCGCGCCCAGCGGCGCGGAGGCAAGGGCGTGATCGGCATGACCGCCCGCGAATCGGAAAACGAGGCCGACAGCGATTTTGTCGAACTGCTTTTCACCGCCACCACCCACGACTACCTGATGTTCTTCACGCAGAGCGGACGGTGTTATGTGGAGCGCGTGTTCGAAATTCCCGAGGGCTCCCGCGCCAGCAAGGGCCGTTCGATCGCCAATTTCCTCGAACTGCGGAGCGACGAGAAAATCGCCGCGACCATCCGCATCCAGGGCCAGAAAACCGACGAGGAAACCTTCAGTGACAAGCTCCATGTCGTCTTTGCGACCAAGAGCGGCATCGTCAAGAAGTCCAATCTCAACGATTTCAAAAACATCCGCAAGGGGGGCATCATCGCCATCAAGATCGAGGAGGGTGACCGCCTCATCGATTGCAAGCTCACCAGCGGACACGATGACATCGTGCTCATCACGCACGAAGGCATGAGCATCCGCTTCAACGAGGAGGAACTCCGCGATCAGGGCCGCGACACCGTCGGCGTCTGGGGAATCCGGCCCGAACCTGGCGACTACGTCGTCGCCGCCGCCCTTGTCGACCCGAACGCCATGCTGCTCGTCGCCGGGGAAAACGGCATCGGCAAACGGACCAGCTTCGAGGAATACCGTATCCAGTCCCGCGGCGGAAAGGGCATCATCACGATGAAGACGACCGAGAAGACGGGCGGAGTTGCCGGCGCCCTCACGGTGCGCGACGCCGACGAAATCATGCTCATCACCAACAAGGGCAAGATGGTCCGCACGCGTGTCGCCGAGATTCGCGAAACCGGCCGCAATGCCCAGGGGGTCAAACTCATCGACCTCCGCGAATCCGAAAACCTCCAAGCCATCGCGCCGGTGGTCAGCGACGCCGACGACGAGGAGCAGGGTTCGGCCGCAAACTGAGCGGAAGGCGTCCGCGCCGGCCCATCCCGCCTTTTCCCTCCCCTCCCGGCTTTCCGCCGGGAGGGCGGGCGAAGGTTCCAATCCGTCGCAGGGGGCAACCCCGTCCGGAGTCCCCTGAACATTTTTCGTTCCGGCACGCGCGAGGGACCCGATCGGGCGTCCACGCCGCATGTCACCGATGCCGCGCTTGCCGTGGCCGTGCTGGAGGCCGGGCCAATGTGCCGATTGAAAACCGCTCGCGGCGACGCAGGAACAGGAGCGTCGGATTCAGGCGGCCGAACGACGAACGGGACGCCGGGTCGCCCTGATTATCAGGCTGGCTTTCCGGAGGGGGGGGACCGGACGCCTTGCGGACGGAGGCAAAGACGCCGCGTTGGAGTCCATGTTTCGTGCCGTCCCCGCCCGCCTGTCTTCGCCGGAAGCCCGCATCTGCTCATCCGATCAGGCGTTCCTTCAAGTGGCGGCCATCGGGGCGCACCACCCACCACCCGTTCCATCGATCCGGCCTTTGCCAAATGGTGAACCGGAACGGGCGGCGGTTTGCCGTTGTGGAAAACACCGTCCCGGACCTGGCCGCCTGCATGGAACGGGAGGCATTGCCCTCCGAACTCGGCCTGGCCGGTTCCGGTTCGCTGACGCCAGCGTAAGCGGAGGGTTCAATGTTCAACGCCGAACGCTCAACGACCAGCAACACAGTCATCTGTTACCCATGTTCTGAACCAAAATGTCACCGATGTATTGACAGCGTCCCCCGCACTCCGAATTCCCTTTTTCCGAATTGCAATTTATTGCAAAAACGAGGAATCTTTTTCATGCCCCGTTCGAGCCGCGTTACCCTGGAAGCCATCAGTCGCGAACTCAATTTGTCGACGAGTTCCGTTTCGCGGGCATTGCGCAATGATCCGCTGATTCATCCCCAGACGCGGGCGGAGGTGAATGCAATGGCGATGCGCATGGGATATCAGGGCCGATCCCGGCGCGGTCCCCAGGCCACGTCCCGCCAGCGGTCGATCGGCGTGCTTTTTGCCTCGAGCTCCCTCACCGACATCAAGCGCCACATCATCACGATGTCGTATCTGCAGGGCATGACCTCCGAGGCGGCCGGGGCCAACATGGTCCTGAATCTGCAGGCGGCGCAGGAGGTGACGGACGGTGCCACGCGGGACGCGGTTTTCGATTTCACCCAGGCGGATGCCTGGCTGATTTGCGGTGCCCATGAGCAGGAATCCATCGCCCGCATTGCGCGCATGCTTCCCATTGTCAGCGTGGTGCAGGATTACCCGGGCCTGAACCACGACATGGTTTCGACGGATGATTTTTCCGGCACCAGCCAGTTGGTGAGCCGGCTGGTCGAGTTGGGGCATCGCCGCTGCGTGTTTGTGTGTCCCCGCCGAAACAAACTGTACATTCGTTTGCGCACGGCGGGATTTCTCGAGGGGGCCCGAGTGGCCGGCCTCGATTTGGCGGAGCAGGTGGTGATCGAGGACGAGTTCGAGGACGGAAAAATCGGTCGTCCGGAAGCCATTCTGCAGGCGATCCGCCGCGGCGCCACCGCGGTGATGTCGGATTCCGACCACACGGCATACGAAATCGCCGAGTTGCTTGCCCGGGAGGGGATCGAGGTGCCGCGTGATGTCAGTCTCACCGGATATAATGCCATCGGGGCACCGGGAAAAAAATCGCTCAGGTTCACTTCCTACGATCCGAACTTCGTGGAGATGGGACGCGCCGCCGTGCGCCTTGCCAAATGGCGGCTCGAAAACCCCTCCGCCGCCCTCGTGCAGGTCACCGTGCGGGGCAAGGTGGTGGACGGCGAAACCATTGCCCCGCCGCCAGGGCGGACGGCATCCAAGACATCGGGAAGTCGTTCCCGAAAAGGCTGAGCGCCCGCCGGTTCGCAGCCTCCCCGGGCGATTGTGACGGACCCCGATGGACGATGACCGGATGATTCCATTTCCCGTGCGGTCTGGTTCCATGAAACCCGCATCGTCCTTCCTCCCGCTTTCGGAAGAGCTTGTTCCTTCCGCCGCGCGGCTCTCCGCCGGCGCGGGATGGAATCAGACCGGGGAGGATTGGCGCCGACTGCGGCGCGTGCAGCCTGGAGCCGTGCGGGTTTGGGTGGACGACGGTGAGGTGCGGGCCAGTTGTTCGGTGGTGAGTCATGGAGGCTCGCTCGCGTGGATTGGCATGATCCTGACCGATCCCGCCTGGCGCGGTCGGGGACTGGGGAAACAGGCCTTTGCGGAGGCGCTGGAATTTGCGCGTTCAGGCGGCCATGCCGTCATTGCGCTGGATGCCACCGAAATGGGCGAGGGAATTTACCGGAAATTCGGCTTTGAACGGATCGGACCCGTCACCCGCTGGCAGGGGGTGTTTTCGGGGACGGAAGACGGAGGACGGCAGACGCAACTTCATCGCGGACTGACGCCGGAGGTTTTGGTCCTGGATCGGGATTGCACGGGCGTGGATCGCGCGGTCCTCCTTCGCGATCTGGCGGAGAGTGCGGAGATTGTCCGCTCCGGGGGTGAAGACAAGCCCCTGGCTTATGCCGCAATCAGACCCGGACGGAATGCCGTTCACGTGGGCCCTTTGGTGGCCCGTTCCCCGGAGGATGCCCGGGATCTTCTGTGCGTTTTGGGTGCGCGGCTTGGCGGTCAAAATGTCCTTTGCGACGTGGTCCGGAGCGGGTTGGATCTGAGCGCTCTGGGACTGCGGCCCTCCCGCCACCTGCAACGCATGAGCCTGCCGGTATGCGGCGATTGCCTGCAGGGCGAGGGTGTTTTTCTGGCGGCCGGTTTGGAGTGGGGCTGAGGACGCGCGCGCCGAAGGGTGAGCGCCGGTGAATCCAAAGGACACCCGGCGTTGGTTTCGAAACCGGATCAGCTTTGCGGCGCGGTTTCCGTCGGCTGCGGCGTGGGTGCGGGCCCGGCCGGTTCGGCGGGGTCCGCCGGAGCCTGCTGGCCGTGGGGCTCGGGGAACTCGGGCCAGAGAGCCGGTTTGGGATCCCTGCCGTCCGTTTCCACCGCTCCGATGTCCGGTGCGTTGCCGGCAAAGTCGTCATTGAAATTCGGAATCCGCACCCCCGCGTCGTGACCGGGCGTCCCCGGCACGAGGGCAAGACGGCCGTCTGCGGTGCGCTGATATTTCGGCGTGGCGACAATGCCGTGGGGCGCCGATCCCTCCTTGTACATCGTGCGGCCGTCGTGCATGTCGTAGTCGTAGTCGTTGCTTTCCGTCTTTTGCGTGTCCTTGATGGCCCAGTCATTGGGCGTCCGCATCTGCAGGAGGTTGTTGCGGGTGACGATGTTTTCCTGGAGCTTTTTGTCCGACGTGAAAACAATGCCGGATTGGGCCCCGCTGGAGGGCGTTGTGGAGTTGGGAAACGGCGGCGGCTGCAGGGTGGTGTTGTGGAAGATATACATCCGCCCCTTGGTCCACTTGGGACGCTCGTTGCCCAGTTTGACGAGATAGTGACCCCGGTAATCGTTGTCGGCCGTCCCGCTGTGCTTGCGCGACACGCCGTAGACATTCCGGAAAATGTAGAGCGGTCCCAGACTCGGAGCCGCCGCGCCGATGGCGCCATAGGTCATGTCGATGTAATTGTTCCAGACCCGGACGTTCATGTCCGCGCCTTCGATCTCCAGTCCGTCGTCCCAGCAGTGCGAAACAAAGTTGTCGTGGATGTCACTGTCGCAGGTGGGAAATCCGGCGTAGCTGAAGTTGTGGGTGTCGCCCATGCCGTCGTTGAACATGTGATCCATGTCCGAAAAGATCCTGTTGAAACGGATCACGTGTCCGCCCTTGCTGTTGCGGAAGACGATGCCCTGCGGGCCCTGCGGGTGTTTGCTGTTGGTGCCCGGACGTTGTTCGTTCCACGAATTGCTGT
>CALCJD010000006.1 GCA_937960895.1 uncultured Spartobacteria bacterium
TGTCGCCGAGCACGGTGAGCTGCATCTTGGAGGGATGCCCGGTCTGACCGACGACGGCCGGACCGTAATGCAGGCCGATCCCGAAGTCGAAGGTCACATTGAAGGCGTCCTTCAAAAACAGATTCAGATCCCGCACCCGCGCGGGAATGCGGACGGCGGCCCGACTGGCATCCAGACAGAATTCCTTCGGATCCTCCTTGTGCAGACCGAAGATGGCCAGGAATCCGTCGCCGATGTATTTGTCGACGTATCCCCCGTTTTCCAAAACCGGCTCGCACGCTTCGCGAAAAAAGCGGTTGAGCACATAAACCACGTCGTGGGGCAGGTGGGCGGCGGCAAAGCTGGTGAAGTTCCGCAGGTCGCAAAACATGACGGCCAGGTGCTTTTCGCCGGCGGGCTGCACCGCGGGCGGCTCCGGATAGAGGGCCAGCGCGGTGGCCTCCTCGAGAACCAGGCGGGCCACGGTGACGTCGCCGCGGACGCGGGCCTGGCAGGCCAGCCGGATGGTGTCGGACCAGCCGCGTTCGGCGGCAATCTGCGCCTCGGCGCCGGTGCGCGGGGACAGATGGTCCGCCCCCTCGAGAACCTCCACCCGACAGGTGGTACAACGCGCCGTGGCCTTGCACTGATGAAAATGCGGCAACCCTGCGTGCAGGGAGACGTCCAAGAGGGAAGCCCCGGGGTGCGGCAGGCCGACGGTGACATTCACCGTGTCCCGGTAGCGGACCGACGGAAGTTTTTCAGCCTGGGCCATGGGCGATCCGTCGGTGGAGGGAGGGGCCCGTTGTCAAAGTCCGACTAGTTTTGGAGCGGACGCTGGGCCAGGTAAAGCTGCTTGGGGAAATCGAAGGGATATTCCACCGCGGCGGCTTCCTTGGCCGGATTGTTCGGAACGCGCTTCAGGGCGAGGTAGGCACAAACGCCGGCCTCGATCTCCTCGAGTTGGGCCTTCGGCTGGCTCGGGTGGCGCCGAACCGCCAAGTCCTTGATGCCCTGCAAAATGGGTTGGGGAATGTGCGGCGCCTGGGGGTAAACGGTGACGCTGCCGGTGGTCTGCCGGGAAACCGGCACCACCTCGCTGCCCGCCATGGCCAGACCCGCGGAAAGCGCCATCAAAAGGCCGAACGTTTTCATGGGTGTCCTTCCAGTTTGCCCGGTTTTGTCGGGAAAGGCAATCTTCGAAATTTTCCGTCTGGGCGGGATTTTCCGTGGCAGTCCGGCCGGAGAAAGGCATCTTTCCGGTGTGCCGAACGCCGCCTTGCAGAAAGTCCTCACATGGTCTCCGGGACAGCCGGTTTTCCGGCTGAGCCTGACAGCCGTCCTCCTGCTGCTGGGAGGAATTCTTTTTTCCGCGCCGGAGGGCCGGGCGCAGGACGACGAGACCGCCGCCGCGCACAAGGTCCAACTGGCGGCCGAGGCCCAAAACCGCGGGTGGCTGGTTTCCGCCCGCAAGCTTCTCGAGGAGGCCGCCGCCATCAATCCCGACACGCCCGGACTCAGGTTTCACCGGGCCCTCCAGGAACTGCACGAGGGTCATCCCCGCCGGGCTGCCGCCTTCGCCCGCGCCAGCCTCTCCGCCGGACAGAACGTGGCCGATTGCCGCACGCTGCTCGGCCTGCTGGCCATGCGGGACAAGGATTTTGCCGAAGCCGAGTATCAGATGCGCGAGGCCATCGCCGCGGATCCCGAGAATGGACGCGGTTATTACAATCTCAGCGAGGTGCTGCGCTGGCAGGGGCGTCCGCGCGAAGCGCTGGCACAGCTGGAGCAGGCCCAAAAAAAGCAACCCGGCGATCCGGTGATCCCGCTCAAGATCCGGCTCACCCAAATCGAGACGGGGGAACGCCTGACCTTCATCCGTCCGAAAAACGATTCCTCGCCCTCCGATCCGGCCTGGACCCTCACCGAGGCGGCGCTGGCCCTGCGCGGGGGCAGGATCGACAAGGCGGTGACCCTGCTGGACCAGGCCCGCGACGAGCTTCCGCCGGCTTTTTTTTACCCCCTCCTCAAGGAGGATCATTTTTTCCAGACCTACAAATCCGAACCCGCGCTCGCGCGGTTCTTCGAGTGAGGCCGGACCGGGTCTGCTTCAACCCCGGGGCGGTCGATTGGGGGGGCGCGAATGGACACCTCGGCGCCGACACCGGAGGCCTTGGCAATGAGCTCGGTGAACAGCGTGACATTCAGCGCGCGCGGGAGGCCGGATGGGTTTTGCACCAACTGCCGCACCGTGGCGGACGCCGCGCCGGGAAGGTGTTGGTCCTCCGGATTTCCAGGGCCAGCCTGCCCTCCCAACAAGCCGCATGACGGCCAGGTAGGCCGACGATCTGGCCGAGGTCAAACCGGGTGTGCGAGGCGACCAGGCGCCGGTCTGCGGGAGCGACCTTAACCGAGACGATAGACGATGCGCGCCTTGGTGAGATCGTAGGGCGACATTTCCATTTTCACACGGTCCCCGTTGAGCAGGCGGATGAACCGCTTGCGCATCTTGCCGGAGATGTGGGCCAGCACGGTGTGCTTGTTGTCCAATTCCACGTGAAACATCGTGCCCGGAAGCACGTTGGTAATGCGTCCTTCAACCTCAATCGTCTTGTCCTGATTCATAGATATAATGGCGCACCGAGCGGAGGGCATGGACGAGTCGTCGTCGAGAAAGGCATCCCTGTGCCGGACTCCATCGCGCGAACTGCAGCGCGATTGCGGACCGAATTCCGTCGTGCGAACCTCCAATTTCGCCGCCGGCCGGAAAAATGCAAACTTTTGTTGCCATTGACAACCGGCCTCTCTGCCCCGAGGGTGCGCGCCACTGTTATGTCATTTTCCAAGCTTGGGTTGACCAAGCCTCTTTTGCGCGGCGTCGAAGCCATGGGCTACGGCGATCCCACTCCGATTCAGCTCCGAGCCATTCCCGCCGCCCTCGAAGGCCGCGATGTCATTGCCTCCGCCCAGACCGGCACCGGCAAGACGGCGGCCTTTGCCCTGCCGGTTCTGCAACGCCTCGAACGCCACGGCGCCTGCCGCTGTCTGGTGCTCGAACCCACCCGCGAGCTGGCCATGCAGGTGGAGACGTCCCTGCGGGATCTGGCGCGTTTCACCGATTTGAAGGTGCTGTCCGTCTTTGGCGGTGTGGGGTACGGCGCGCAGCGCTCGGCCCTGCGCAGCGGCACGGACATCATTGTCGCCACGCCCGGCCGCCTGGAGGATTATCTGCAGAGCGGCGAGATCAAGCTGAACACCCTCGAGGTGGTCGTGCTTGACGAGGTGGACCGCATGCTCGACGTCGGATTCCTGCCCGCCGTCCGCCGCATCCTCACCAAATGCCCGAAGGAGCGGCAGACGCTCTTCTTTTCCGCCACCCTGCCGCCGGAAATCGCCGACCTCGCCGGCTGGGCCCTGCGCGACCCGGTCCGCATCGAAATCGGCGCGTCACGCTCCGTGGTGAGTTCCGTTTCCCACGGGATCTACCACGTGGATCCCACCCGCAAATTCGACCTGCTTGTCGCGCTGCTCAAGGAAACGGCCTTCGAAAGTGTGATTGTGTTCACCCGGACCAAACACGGCGCGGACAAGATCGCGAAAAAGCTGCGCGGACTGAATCATGCCGTCGCCGTGCTGCACGCCAACCGCTCGCAGAACCAGCGCATCGAGGCGCTCAACGGTTTCAAGTCCGGCAAATACGAGGTGATGGTGGCGACGGACATCGCGGCGCGCGGCATCGACATCGCGGGGGTGAGTCATGTGATCAACTACGACATCCCGCAGCACCCCGAGGATTACGTGCACCGCATCGGCCGCACCGGACGGGCCTCGGCCACGGGAGACGCCTTCACTTTGGTAGCGCCGGATGAAGCGAAGAAGGTGGCCGCCATCGAACGGTTCATCGGACAGAAAATCCCGGAGCTCACCCTGGAGGGATTTGTCACCGCCTCACGCCAGGAAGTGAAACGTCAGCGTCCCCCCGAGCCCACCTTCAGCGGGGCGCGCCGCTTCTCCCCGCGCCGCGGAGGATTCCGTCGGCGGCGCTGAGTCAACCCAAACCGTCAGTCGAGCACCGTGAGAAGCGTCTGAACGAGACGGTCCGCGGTGTTTCCATAACTGAGAAGGTTTTTCGTGAACCCCACGGCAAGCCCCCGGCCCGGATCGGCAAACCCGAACGAGCCGCCGTGCCCGCCGTGTCCGAAAGCCGTCCATTCGCCGCCGGGCAACGACCAGTTTTCATACCGGTTGTACCCGAGCGCCCACGGGGACGGGTTTCCGTCGGCCAGCTTCAGGCCTTGAGCCTGCGTGGCTTCGCGGATCCGCGAGGGCGGCAGAAGTTCCACGCCGTCGATTCCTCCGGGCAGCAGCGCCGCATAATGCCGCGCGATCGACCGGGCGTTCATGATTCCGGAGGAGGCCGGAAGACAGGCGCGCTGCATTTCGGGGCGGTTCATGAAATCGTGCAGCGGACCGAGCCATCCCGGGATCGGTGCCGGGGCGTCCGGATCGGCGGGCGGCACCGGGGCGGGCGCCGCCTCCTCGAGAAACGCCACCCGGGACGCTTCTTCCGCGGGCAGGCCGATGAACAAGCCGTCCACGCCCAGCGGGTCGGCGATTTCCTCCTTGAGCAACTGCGGAAAGCTGCGTCCGGCGGCGCGGCAGGCGGGTTCCCCCACAATCCAGCCAAAGGTGATGGCATGATATTCCGCGCGGCTGCCCGGCGGGAAAACCGGCGTGAGGTCGGCGACCTCGGCGCACATCGCGTTCCAGTCGGCGATCCCGGCAAGCTCCACCCGGCGCGGCACGTTGGGCAGGCCGGCGGAGTGATTCAGCGCCTGGCGCAGGGTGATCCGCTCCTTGCCGTGCGCGGCGAATTCCGGCCAGACCCCGGCGATGGACTGATCGTAGAACATCCGGCCGCGCTCGACGAGGCGGTGAACGATGGTGGCCGTGACCCCCTTGCTGACGGAATAAACGGGAAACAGCGTCCCGCCATCCACCGGACGACCCGAACGCACATCCGCAATTCCCGACCACGCATCGACGATCAGCCGGCCGCGGTGATACACCGCCACCTGCACGCCGCGTTCGGCGCCGGTGGACGTCCATTCGTCCAGCAATGCCTGGATCGTCTCCTGCGCCTTCATTCCGCGGACAGAGCCTCCACGAGCGCGTTCCAGCCGCTTTCCGGCCCCAGGCGGTTGCGGGTGTAGCCGATGGCCAGCCGGGCCTCGGGAAAGGCGAAACCCGCCGATCCGCCGTAACCGGGATGCCCAAATCCCTCGATCCTGCGCCCCCTCCAGGGAATTTCCGTCCGCGTGTACCCCAGTCCCCACACGGTGGGCTCGCCGACGTGATTCACATAATGCTCCCACGCCGTCGCCTCGGCCACGCGGGACGGCGGCAGCAATTCGACGCCGCCAACACCGCCGGGCAGCAGCGCCGCATAATGCCGTGCCAGCGCCCGGGCGTTCATCATTCCGTTGGAGGAAGGCAGGCATGCGGCCTGCATCGCGGGCGAATTCAACTGATGGTGCCCCGGCACGGTGGAGGCCTGGAGCGGAAACAACGCGGCGTCATCCGGGTTGGGCTCCGGTCCGAGGTGGCTTTCCTCAAGAAACGCGATCGGCCACCGCGACGGCTGGGGCAGTCCGACATGCAGGGTCTCAACCCCCAGCGGACGCGCCACTTCGTCCTGCACCATCTGGGTGAAGGGCCGACCGTCCACGCGGCGGGCCGTCTCCCCGACAAGCCAGCCGAAGGTTTTGGGATGATAGGCAAACTGCTCCCCCGGGGCCCACTGGGGACGGGCCTTCGCGAGCGCGGCGCAGGCGGTGTCCCAGTCGAGCACCCCGGCAAAGGTCAGTTCCGCCGGCAGCTCGTGCAAGCCCGCCAGATGCCGGAGGGCGTGACGCAGGGTGATTTTTTCCTTCCCGGCCTGCGCAAATTCCGGCCAGACGTCGGCCAGGACCAGGTCGTAGGACAGCCGGCCCGCTTCGACGAGGCGGTGAATGACGGTGGAGCTGATTCCCTTGGTGACGGAAAACACCGGAAAAAGCGTCTCCGGCTCCACCGGCGTTTTCGTGAAGGGATCGGCCTGGCCCGCACAGAGATCGACCACCAGTTCGCCTTCCAGATACACGGCAAATTGCACCCCCCGGTCCACCCCGGAGGCGATGAGTCGGTCCAGGGCGGCCCGGACCTTTTCCGGACGGATGAAAGACGCGTTTTTCATACGGCGGGCCCCCCGATCGGGAGCCGGGAGGGAGCGAAAAAAGATTCCGAAACCATGCAAGGCCCAGCATCGGACGCGCGGCGGGGACGGGCAATCGTTTTCCGCCGCGCTGGCGTCCGCCTCCATCCTGCGATAGGTTCCCCGCGTGCCGGATTTCCATCTCCACAAACCCGAACTGCTTTCGCCCGCCGGCGACTGGGACTGCCTGCGCGCCGCGGTCGCGTCCGGCGCGGATGCCGTCTATTTCGGCCTGCCGCGGTTCAATGCCCGCATGCGGGCGGAAAATTTCCGGGAGAGCGACCTGCCGAAAATCGTCGCCTTCACCCACAGCCACGGCGTGAAGGCCTACGTCACGCTCAACGTGCTGATTTTTCCCTCCGAGCTCGAGGACGCCGTGGCCGAGTTGCGCGCGCTCAACGACGCCGGGGTCGATGCCGTGATCATTCAGGACGTGGGGCTCGCGGAGATTTCCCGCCGGATGTTCCCCGCCCTGCGCGTGCACGCGTCCACCCAAATGACCATCACCTCCCCGGAGGGCGTCCGGTTTGCGGAGGAACTCGGCGCCCGCCAGGTCGTGCTCTCGCGCGAACTCTCGTTGCGGGAACTGGCCAAATTCCCCCCCTCCGTGCCGCTCGAGGTTTTTGTCCACGGCGCGCTCTGCGTGGCCTATTCCGGCCAGTGCCTCACCAGCGAGTCGCTCGGCCAGCGCAGCGCCAACCGCGGCGAATGCGCCCAGGCGTGCCGCATGCCGTATGAAATGATCGTCGACGGCGTGAAACGCGACCTTGGGGACAAACGCTATCTGCTCTCACCGCAGGATCTGGCCGCCGTGCGGGAAATTCCGGAGCTCATCCGGCTCGGAATCCGAAGCTTCAAAATTGAGGGCCGCCTGAAGACCCCCGAATACGTCGCCGCCGTCACCTCCGTCTACCGCAAGGCCATCGACGCCGCCTGGCAGGGACAAAAAAGCGAACCGTCGGGCGAGGATTGGTACAAGCTGGAGATGACGTTTTCGCGCGGCCTCTTCAGCGGCTGGATGCACGGCGTCGATCACCAGCGCCTGGTCAACGCGACCTACGGCAAAAAGCGCGGCGTGCTGGCCGGACGGGTCCTCGCCGCCGGCCGCGACTGGGTGGACATCGAAGCCTCGACCGGCCTCAAGCCGGGCCAGGGCGTCGTTTTCGAAAACCCCGCCGACACCAACGACGAACAGGGCGGACGCATTTATGAAATCCGCGGACGCCGGCTGTTCTTCGAACGCGGGCGGATCGACGGGAACAAAATCCGCCCCGGCACGCGCGTCTGGAAAACCAGCGACCCCGCCATCGAACGCGAAATCAAAAAGGCGTGGCAG
Source organism: uncultured Spartobacteria bacterium (assembly GCA_937960895.1). Taxonomy (GTDB): domain Bacteria; phylum Verrucomicrobiota; class Verrucomicrobiia; order Chthoniobacterales; family Terrimicrobiaceae; genus CALCJD01. Next base: position 7,569 of record CALCJD010000006.1, read on the forward strand.
GCGCGCATCACCGGCGGCGGGGACCGCAAACCCGCGCTGAATCTCCGCTTTTCCGGAAGGGCCGGCGAGCCGCTCGTGCTGGAGGGCGAAGGGATCCGACTGACCGGCACCTCGCCGCTTCAGCCCGCCAAAAAGGCCGGACTCACGGCCGCCGCGCTCGGCGAAATCTTTTCCCGCCTGCACGACACGCCCCACCGCCTGGGAGAACTCACCGCCGACCTGGAGGGCGACCTGTTTCTTCCCCGCCGCGAACTCAACCAGCTCAAACACCGGCTCGTCGAAGCCCTCGAAATCCGGGATCGGGAGCGGCGGAAACCGTCGGGCGTCACCCTCACCGAAGCGCTCGACGACCTGGTGGCCGCCGCGGAAACCGCGCGCGCGGCACTGCTTCCGGACGCCGGTCCCAACGACTCCCCCACCCTGCCCGTCCTCTGTCGCACGGACGAACAGATCGAAGCCGCCCTGCGCTGCGGCATCCGCACGCTCTACGCCGACTTCGAGGACATTCGCCGCTACCGGAACGCCGTCGAGCGCATTCGGCGGCACGGAACCGCGGAAATCTTCCTCGCCACGCCACGCATTCAAAAGGCGGGTGAGGCGGGATTTTTCAAACTCATCGAAGCCGCCGCGCCGGACGGGGTGCTCATCCGCAATGTGGGGGCCATTTCCCATTTCCGGAATTCCCCGCTGCGGAAGATCGGGGATTTCTCGCTCAATGTGGCCAACCCCGCCTCGGCCGCGGTCTTTCTCGCACGCGGACTCGAACGCGTGACCATTTCCTACGATCTCAACATCGCCCAGGTGATGGATCTCCTCGACGCCGCGCCGCCCGGATGGTTCGAGATCACGCTGCACCAGCACATGCCCATGTTTCACATGGAGCACTGCGCCTTCGCGGCCTTTCTTTCGAAGGGCTCGAGTTTTCTCGATTGCGGGCGTCCGTGCGAAAGGCACCGCGTCCATCTCCGCGACCGGGTCGGTGTCGAACACCCGCTCCGCGCCGACGTCGGCTGCAGGAACACCCTCTTCAACGCCGTCGCCCAAACCGGCGCGGCGCACTTCGACATGCTGCGCGCCGCGGGACTGCGTCATTTCCGGATCGAACTTCTTGAGGAATCCGCCGCCGAAACCGAAAAAATCCTCCGCGCCTACCAAGGCCTGCTCGCCGGCGACTGCACCGGAGACGCCCTCTGGCGCGACCTCCGCGCCCGCTCCCAACTCGGCGTCACCCAGGGAACGCTTGTGGCGGAAGCCGGAAGGCGGGCGCGGCCCAACGCTCACGCTGAAATCCGCATGCTCACTTCCAATGAGCAATGACTAAGACGAATCCCTCATGCCCATCTTCGAAACCCTTGCCCCTCTGATTCTCCTCATCGCCCTCGGGGCGGGATTGGCGCGCGTGGCGTTTTTGGGGCGGGAGTTCATGGAGGATCTGAACAAGCTGGCTTTTTGGATAGCGCTTCCCGCGCTGCTGTTCACTTCGGCCAATCACGCGGAGAAACCGGGCGGCCAGACCTGGCTTCTTCTCGGTGTCCTGTTCGTCGCAACGCTTCTGATTTGCGGGGTGGCGCGGGCCGTGGCTCCTCTCCTTCGCATGCCGCGGGCGGTCGACGGCACCCTGATGCAATCCGCCTTCCGGGGCAACCTGGCGTACATTGGCATCCCTGTCCTCGCCTACAGCTTCGGCGGCAAGGCCCCGGAGGCCATGGCCACCGCCGTGGTGGTGATGGTGCTGACCATGGCATTTTACAACATCCTCGCCGTGATCGTGCTTCAGCAACCGGGACACCATGCGGGCAAGGCGGACGGGGTGCGGGTGTTGAAATCGATCGCCACCAATCCGCTCATGCTGTCCGGACTGCTGGGACTCGCGATGTCCTTCTTCGGCCTCACCCTGCCGGGCTTCCTCGACCGCGCCCTGGTTTCGCTGGGCGGCGCCGCCGTGCCCATTGCCCTTCTTTGCATCGGCGGTTCGCTCGCCACCACACCGCTGCGCGGCCGGCGTTCGTGGATCCTCACCGCGGCCGTTCTCAAGGTGGCCGTTTTGCCGGTGCTGGTCTTCGTCCTCGCGCGCCTGGCCGGGCTGGGTCCTCAGGAACAACGCATCGCCCTCGTGCTGTCCGCCTGCCCCACCGCCGCCGCGTCCTTTGTGATGGCCAAACAGATGGGAGGCGACGAAACCCTCGCCTCCGGCTCCATCGCCCTGAGCACGGTCCTCTCCGCCCTCAGCCTCGCGACGGCGCTTTGGTTGAGCATGTGAGCGCGGGTCAGTTGTTGGTGGCCGGCAGCAGATATTTGAAGTCGCCCTTGGGGGCAAACCGGCCCACGGCCGCCTGGGGCGCGCGGGTGTCGAGGGTGGACTTTTCCATCGGCAGAAAACCCGACGAACCGTCCGCAAATCCGACCATGGCATACCCGCCATGACGAAAATGAATCGAGGCCGGATTGTTCCAAGGCGCCTCTCCGGCATCAAAGCCGTAGAATTCCTCGATCATCGGATTTTTGGGAGTGGCCGGCGCCTGGATGGTGTTGATCTGGGCCGAGGTGGCAAAGACGACGATTTCGCCCGGCTTGGGAAGATCCCAGTACCGAAGGGGGGCCTTTTCGCCAAGCCACCCTCCGCCCAGCAGGACATTGTAACCGACCCCGATGTAACCGTTGGTGAACTTCGGTTTGAACGGTTTTCCCGAGAAGCGGAAGCTGGGGTCCGGACGGAGTCCCGCAGGGACATACGCACCGAGCGGTCCCCCTTCCGGACGCAGGATGCGCTGTCCCTCCGGGCGCGGCTCCGGTTCGACGCCAAACCACCAGATCACGGCACCGGGCTGGTTCGTGTCCGTCGCACGATATTTCCAAAACACATGGTTGTTGTCCGCCAGGCAGGCGGCGCCTCCGGCGGCGAGCTGCCGGATGTTGTTGGCGGAAACGGCCAGCGAGGAACGCTTGTAAACACTCCAGCCCGCCGCGGTCAGCGTCACCGCCAACACGGCAATGACCCCTCCCGCCACCAGCAACTCGACGACACTGAAGGCGCGCGCTTTGGAACCGTGAAAGTTCACGCGTCGGCGTGTTCCTTCGAACACCCTAGGGGTTGATCGTCCGGCGCCTTCGGGAAAACACCAGAAGGCCGGTCGCGGTCAGAAGCAAAACACCCGCGGCAGGTTCCGGCACGGGATCCACCGCCGGCGGGGAAAACCCGTCGTTGTAAACAAACCCGTCCCACGATCCCGGCTCGACCAGGCGATAGGGCGCGGAAACGCCCGATGCATACATCCAAGTCCCGGAGGGGATGGGTTCCGCTTCGGGGAATCCCGCCCGGCCGCCGCTGACCCATTGCACCCAATAGGGGCTGAATTCCGGCGCGGGCGTGTTGGTGAGGGTGAGGCCCTGCCAGGTGACGGCGTCGAGAAACAAATTCGGTTCCTCCACGGTGCCATAATTGATGTAGGTCAACGACAACTCCGGCAGTGCGTCGTCGATCAACGACAGCATCGTGGAGGTGTCGAACGGATTGGCCGGATCGTAGTCGTATTGAAACGCAAAGATGAGCGGACCGCCGAAGGCCGCGGCTTCAATGACGACATACGACGTGTCGGCTCCGGAGCCGACGGTGGCGGTGATGGTCTGCGCACGCGCAGACGCGAAGGAAAGGCCGGCCGCAGCCAGCACAAGCAAAAGCAGTTTTTTCATGGTCTCAGGTTGGAAGGACCGGAGACCTTGTTCGTGGGAACAAAATCCGCGCGATCCTCATTCTTCTTTGGGTTCTGCGAAGAAGGTTTGGCATCCCGATCCGCCGCAGAGCGGGTCCGGGACGAATGAGTGTCCGACGGGGAAGTATTCTGGCTCCTGGATGGCTTCGCTTGGCGAAGGGGGCCTCCGCCCCGCCTTCACCACCGCGGATGCGGTGATTGGCCTGTGGGGCGTCGTCTCCAGTTACAGCAGCGCGACTGCTCCCGGTTTTCACGGGATTCCATGCCGCGTCGGCGATTGGGGAATGTCACTTAGAAAATCCGTCCGGCCTCACCTCGCTTTCCGATGGGTTTCAAAACCTCACGGTTCATAATTCAAAATCGGCTGCAACCATTTTTCGGCCTCGGCGGGGGAGATCCCCTTGCGCCGCGCGTAGTCCTCGACCTGGTCGCGATTGATCTTGCCCACGGCGAAATACTTCGCCTCGGGACTCGCAAAATACAATCCGCTCACGCTGCTGCCCGGATGCATGGCCATGCTTTCGGTGAGCGTGATCCCGGTGGCCGCCGTGGCGTCGAGCAGGCGGAACAACTCGCGTTTTTCGGTGTGGTCCGGCTGCGACGGATAGCCGGGCGCCGGACGGATGCCGCGGTAGCGTTCCCTGATGAGGTCGTCGTTGCTGAGGTTTTCCGTCTTTCCGAAGCCCCAAAGATCACGCGCCTTCTTGTGCAGGCATTCGGCGAAGGCCTCGGCAAACCGGTCACCCAGCGCGCTGACCAAAAGGCTGTTGTAATCGTCGTTCCTGCGCTTGAACTCCTCGGAAAGCGCGTGCACCTCGGGTCCGGCGGTGACGGCAAAGCCGCCCACGCTGTCGAGGCGTCCGCTGGATTTGGGCGCGACAAAATCCGCCAGCGACCAATTCGGCTGTCCGGCCGGCTTTTTCATCTGCTGGCGCAGGCAGTGGAAGACGCCCAGGACGGTCGGCGTCGGAGACCCGATCGTCGCAGGATCGTAAATCTCGATGTCCTCGCCGGTGGAATTGGCGGGCCAGAGAGCGAGCACGCCGCGGGCGCGGAACAACTTTTCGCCCACGATCCGGTCCAGCAGCCGCCGGGCGTCGTCGTAGAGCTTCTTCGCCTCGGCGCCGACGGTTTCGTCCCCGAAAATGGCGGGATACCGTCCGCGCAGCTGCCAGGCGTGGAAGAACGGCGACCAGTCGAAATAGGCGACCAGTTCGTCCAACGGAAAATCGTCGAAGACCTGCACGCCGTATTTTTCCGGCACGGCGATGTCGGCCTTTTCCCAGTCGATGCGGAAGGCGTTGGCCCTGGCCTCCTCGAAGGTGAGCATGGCCTTTTCGCGGGTGCGGTTGGCATGTTCTTCGCGGAGGGCCTCGTATTCGGCGTTGATCTGCGCGAGATAGGCCGGCTTCTGTTCCGGGCTGAGCAGGGAGCTGACCACATTGACCGCGCGCGAGGCGTCGAGCACGTGGACGACGCCATGCGGATAATGCTGCTGGATCTTGACCGCCGTGTGGGCCTTGCTGGTGGTCGCGCCGCCCACGATGAGCGGGATGGTGAACCCTTCGCGCGCCATCTCCTTCGCGACGTGGATCATTTCATCGAGCGACGGCGTGATGAGGCCGGAGAGGCCGATGATGTCGACATTGTGCTCGCGGGCGGCGGCGAGGATTTTCTCGCTGGGCACCATGACCCCGAGGTCGATCACCTCGTAGTTGTTGCAGGCCAGCACGACCCCCACGATGTTTTTGCCGATGTCGTGCACGTCGCCCTTCACCGTGGCGAGGAGCACCTTGCCCTGGGCCTGAACCGACTCGCCGCGCGCCGCCATGGCCGCCTTTTCGGCCTCCATGAACGGGGTCAGATAGGCGACGGATTTTTTCATCACGCGCGCCGATTTCACCACCTGCGGCAGGAACATCTTGCCGGCGCCAAAGAGGTCGCCGACCACACTCATGCCGTCCATGAGCGGGCCTTCGATGACGTTGAGCGGGCGTCCGTATTTCTGCCGCGCCTCCTCGGTGTCGGCCTCGATGTGGGTGTCGATGCCCTTGACGAGGGCGTGTGCGAGCCGTTCCTCCACCGTGCCCCTGCGCCATTCCTCCTCGGCCTTCCTGTCGGCGACGGCCGTTCCGGCCCCGGCGGCCTTGAGTTTTTCGCCAAAGGCGACAAGGCGCTCGGTCGCATCGGGCCGGCGGTTGAGAAGGACGTCCTCCACCAGCTCGCGGAGCTCGGGGTCGATCTCCTCGTACACCTCAAGCATGCCGGCATTGACGATGGCCATGTCGAGACCGGCCTTGATGGCGTGGTAGAGGAACGCGCTGTGCATGGCCTCGCGCACGGGATTGTTGCCGCGGAAGCTGAAGGACACGTTGGACAATCCGCCGCTGACCTTGGCGTGGGGCAGGTTCTGTTTGATCCAGCGCGTGGCCTCGATGAAGTCCACGGCGTAGTTGTTGTGCTCCTCGATGCCGGTGCCGACGGTGAGGATGTTGGGATCGAAAATGATGTCCTCCGGCGGGAAGCCGACCTTGTCGACGAGCAGGCGGTAGGCGCGCTCGCAGATGCGGATCTTGTCCTCGTAGTTGGCGGCCTGACCGTTTTCGTCAAAGGCCATCACCACCACCGCGGCGCCGTATTTGCGCACGGTGCGGGCCTGGCGCAGGAATTCCTCCTCGCCCGCCTTGAGGGAGATGGAGTTCACAATGCCCTTGCCCTGCAGGCATTTCAGGCCGGCCTCGATGACCTCCCACTTCGAGGAGTCCACCATGATGGGCACGGCGGCCACTTCGGGTTCGGCGGCCAGAAGATTGAGGAACCGGGTCATGGCCGCCACGCCGTCAATCATGCCCTCGTCCATGCAGACATCGATGACATTGGCGCCGTTTTCGACCTGCTGGCGGGCGATGGCGACGGCTTCGTCGAATTTGTTTTCCTTGATCAGCTTCGCAAATTTCGGCGAACCGGCGACATTGGTGCGCTCGCCGATCATGATGAACTGGCCGATCTGCTGCGTGAAGGGTTGGGAGCCGGAAAGCCGCAGCGGAATGGCCGCGCCGGTGGAATACGGCGTCTCGGCGGGTTTTTCCCCCCGCGGCGGGCGTCCCTCGAGCGCCCTGGCAATGGCCGCGATGTGCTCCGGCGTGTTGCCGCAACAGCCGCCGGCAATGTTGACGAGGCCGCTGTCGGCAAACTCGCCCAGGAAGCGGCCCATGTCTTCGGGCTGCAGGTCAAAGCCGGTCGGCGAAAGCGGATTGGGCAGGCCGGCATTCGGATACACCGAAATGGCGGTGTCGGACTTCTCCGCGAGTTCGGCCAGGAAGGGACGCATCAGGTCGGGACCGAGCGAGCAGTTCAGGCCGACAGCCAGCGGATTCACATGCCGGACCGCGTTCCAGTAGGCCTCGACGGTCTGCGCCGAGATCATCGTTTCGCCGCCGCGGCCGACCGCGGCCGAGATCATGATGGGAAGGTGAACCCGGTCCTGCTCAAACACCTCCTGGATCGCCACCAGCGCCGCCTTGGCGTTGAGGGAATCAAAGATCGTTTCGACGAGCAGGATGTCCGAGCCGCCGGCAATGAGGGCGCGGACCTGATTGGCATACGCCGCCTTGACCTGATCGAAGGTGCAGACACGAAACGACGGATCATCGGCGTCGGGCGAGTTGGACAGCGAGACGGTGAGCGGTCCGATGGCGCCGGCGACGAAGCGCGGCCGTCCGGTTTTTTCCGCAATGCGGTCGCACCACTCCCGGCACTGGCGCGCGGACTTTTCATTGATCTCCCAGGCAAGGTCGTTGAGGAAACGGTTTTCGATGACCTCCTGGTAAAACGCCGGATCCTTGCGTCCCCCCTTCTCCCGCGGGTCGTCCACGAAAAACTCACTCTGTCCGATGCTGGTGGCGGAAAACGTGTTGGTTTCGATGATGTCGGCCCCCGCCTCGAGGAACCGCCGGTGGATGTCGCAGATCATCTCCGGCTGGGTGAGCGAATAGAGGTCGCCGTTGTTTTTGAGATCCTTGGGGGCGTCCTTGAAGCGCTCGCCACGAATCTCCTTTTCCCCCATTCCGTAGGTGCGGATGGTGGTGCCCATGGCGCCGTCGATGATGACGATGCGTTTGGCGAGGAGTTCGCGAAGGGTTTTTTCGGCAGCGGAGATCATTCTTCTATTTGGCAAAACTTGAGGTTAATTGAACGCGCCCCTTTGCATGAGCAAAATACGCTTTGAGATCCTTCCCCCGATCGATCGTCCCGGCGAGCCTGTTTTTATCACGGGGAACGTCGGAGCGTTGGGACACTGGCAACCGGAGCGCGGACTGAAACTCGCCTGGAATCCACCCTTTCACACCGGCGAAATCGAGGCCGACACCGGCACGCATCTGGAATACAAAATCGTGCGCGGATCGTGGGAAAAGGAGGCGGTGGACGCCCACGGCAACGTTCCGGACAACTTCGTCCACGACGTCTGGCTCGACGGCACCCGGCGCCACACCGTTGCGGACTGGAAGGATCGCTACCGGGGACGGCTCACCAGCGAACGCATCTACTCGCGCGTGCTGGCCGGCGAACGGGACATCCTGATCTGGCTGCCGCAGGATTACGCCGCCAAACCTCGGCAGCGTTTTCCGCTCATTGTCCTGCACGACGGCAGCAATGTTTTTGATCCGGCCACCAGCCGGGTGAGCGGCGTGGACTGGGCCGCGGACGAATGGGTGAACCTGCTCTCGAGTCATGGCTTCCTTCCCGGAGCCATCGTGGTCGGGGTCTGTCACCCGGAAGGATACGCCGAGGAAAACATCACCCTGCGGGACTTCGAACTCTCCCCGGAAATGGGTGCGCCCGCCTACGCGGAATTTGTCGCCACGGAACTCGTGGGCCACATGGACACCCACTACCGCACCCTCGCCACGCCGTCGGCGCGCGTCCTGGCCGGCGCCGGACTCGGCGCGGCCGCCACCCTTCTCGTCGCGCTCCGGCACCCGGAAGCCTTCGGACGGATTGCCTGCCTGTCCACGACCTTTGCCGATCTTTCGCAATCCCCGCCGGAACGTGCCGTCCTGCTGAACGCGCTCGAGGAATTGCCCGATCTGCCGGACAAAATCCGCGCCTACTTCGACTACGGCACGCGGGGCGCCGACGCCGGAGCCGCCCCCTACCACAAACGCCTCGGCACCCTTCTCCGGGCCCGCGGCTGGCGGGAGAACCGGCATTTTCTCCTCCGGCGCGTCGAAGGGGGCGGCCACGACGAAATCTCCTGGCGCTGGAGATTCGGCGCCGCCCTGCGGTTTCTTATGTACTGAGGACATATAAACATATTTAAATATGTTTATGGTTTTATCAACAAAACTCTGAGGGAAATGCGGGACGCGGGCCGTTCCGGCGCGCGGGAGCCGGAACCCGGACGCATTCACAAAGGTTGCAGTCGCCCGCTCCCCATGGGCGGCATTCCGGGGGCTTCAGGCGCCCCCCGTGCCTTCCGATTGCAGTCCGGCCCGAACGGGCCGCCCCGGCCGCGGGACCTGGGCGCCACAAACATCCCGACCTAGGCGAAACGTCTACGGGGTCAGGCCGGAGAGTTTGACGCCGTTTTCATAGACGGGCATGCGGGCGGTTTTCACGACATTGGAATTGCCCTGCTGCAGGCCGGCGTAGGAAAAGTCGTTGTTCGGATTCCACGGCGCGCCGTTTGGCACGGTGAACCGGAACTGGATTTCCTTGCGGTAGGTCGAACTGCTTCCCGGGTAAAGGTCCGTGCCGGTAAAATCGACGTCGACGTAATAGATGCGCCGGGCCGCATCATGCACCTTGAGTGCGGACACCGTTCCGCCCTGGCTGTAATTGGTCCGCAGGGTGACCGCTGAGGCGTCGTAGCCCGCGGCAAACAGCTCGGAAAGATCCAGGTAGTAACGGAACGAAAGCCGGTTCGAGGACCGGGCCGGGAATGACGAGCGGTTGTTCAGCAGGGCGCGAATCTCGGTGTAGTTGGTGCCCTGGGAATTGATCGACGCCTCGATGAAAAATTCGTCATCCGGTGTTTCCACCGCGGGAAAATCGGCCAACGGCGTTCCGCCGAATTCCGTCACCATGCGGGCCAGCGCGCCGGTGAAACCCGCATTGTAATCCATGGCAACCTCGTTGGTGACGTAGTTGGAACGATTGTCCTCGTAGTCGTTGTCGTTCGGCGAAGCCGGACCGCCGACCAGCGCTCCGTAAAGAACGTGGCGGTTGTTGACCGGAGTCCGGATGTCATTCGCCCACGATCCATGCGCGGCGCGGTGGTGGGGATTGACGGGCGGGTTGTTGCCGAATCCGACCACGTAACTGCGGTGGTGCGGATTGTCCCCGAGGATGTAGTTGATCTGACGCCGGGCGAAATCGCGGTAGCGTGTGCCGATGTCCCCGACCCTGTCGGCATAGACGAAGGCCAGAAACGCCGTGTTGGCCGCGTAGCGCAGCGATCCCCAGCGATCCAGCCAGGCCAGCCCGCCGGGCGTGTATTGAACCCGATTGCCATTGTGGCCGACCGTCCAGAAATCCAGCCAGTTTTGCACGGTCGTCTTGTAGACGCTTTTGCCGGTCAGCTGCGCGAGCAGGACGGTGGCGCCGTTGATTTTGCCGTCCCAGCTATGGGTCCATTTCTGGTTCGAGTTGGCAAAATGCTGGTTGTAGAGCGTCTCGGCCTTGGTGAGATAGGCGCTTTCCCCGGTGGCCCGATAAAGCCAGGCGGCGGCCCAGACCAGTTCGTCATAATAACCGGAATAGGAATTGTAGAACTCCCTCGCATCCGGGATCGAATCGGTGTAGGTGCCGCGATAGGTGTCGGCGAAGGCAAAAAGCTGACGGGCATGGGTCAGCAGGGTGGCGGCATAGGCCGGATCCTCGTCCTTGAAGAGGATCGACGCGGCGGCCAGGGCGGCGGCGGACTCGGCGGCCACCTCCGTGCCGGGCTTGGAGGGATCCAGGCGATAGGAGGGTCTCGGCATGGTCATCGTTTCCGGAGGCCCCCAATACCGGTGGTCCTCCGCGCCTTTGCCCACCTGACCGTAAAAAACATTCGGACTCGGATGCGCCTTGATGAGCCAGTCGGTTCCCCAGCGCACGGCGTTAAGGAGGTGGGACTTCTGACCGGAGGCCTGGTACGCGCCGGCATATTCGATGCCGCCCCACGCCAGGAGCGTGAGCGTGCTTGAACCCGGCAGAACAAACTTCACGTGGTCGCCGGCGTCATAATACCCGCCGGAAAGGTCGATCCCCACGTCGCTGCCATCCTGCAGGGCCGAGTCTCCGCGCCAGGAGACGCGGTTGTTGGCCGGAAGTTTCCCGGACCGCTGCGCTTCGTAAAAGAAGAGCGATTTCTGAAGAGCCTCACCGTAATTGAATTTGCCGGTGCCGGAGGATTTTTCGGTAATGGTCACCGTCGCCACCGCACGCCCCAAAGCCGCCCCTGTGGCGGAGGTGAGTTCCACCAGGAAGGTTTCGACGCCTTCGGCCACCGTGTCACCATAAACCGTCACCGTCAGGGTCTGGCGTGTCACACCCGGCTGGAAGATCAGGGTGCCCGCGGCCGTCTGGTAATCACTGCCCGCCGTCGCGGTGCCGTTTTTGGTCGTATAAGCCACGCCCGTCACCGAGGAGGACGCCGGAGACAAGGTCACCGGCACCTGCACCACAACGGAGCCCGCCGTGGGTTCTTCGACCAGAACATCCCCGATCGCAAATTGCGGGGCCGACGGAGTTGGAGTGGGGGTGGGGGTTGGAGTAGGTGTCGGGGTCGGCGTGGGCGTGGGAGTCGGAACAGGAGTCGGCGTGGGACTCGAGCCCGCCCGGAAGGTGAAGTCGGTCGGGGGCGTCCGGAGATTTCCGGGAGACCCGATGAATCCGAAGGAAACCCGCCCGTTGGCCGGCACGTCCCTGTTCCAGCTGTGCGGTTGGGCATCGAAGGTGTAAACCCCGCCGGATTGGCTCACAATGCGGGCGTTCCAAAGGCTGGAGACGCTGCGATCCATCCGGAATCCGAGCACCCAATCCTTCAGGACGGTGCCCGTTTTGTTTTCGATCACCACATCACCCTGGAATCCACTGCCCCAGTCACTGGTGACCTTGAAAATCACGCGCGCGCTGCCGAGGTCCACGGTGACATCGGGTGAGCCAGGCGTCGGAGTGGGCGTCGGAGTGGGGGTAGGCGTTGGGGGAGGAGTAGGGGTGG
>CALCJD010000007.1 GCA_937960895.1 uncultured Spartobacteria bacterium
TGGCCCGCAGCGGAGCCCGGCTGTATCTGGATGGCACCCTGATTCACGAATGCCCGCCCGGACTGGCTTATCTGCCCGCCCCGCATCGCAGTCTGGTGGGGGCGAAATTCGATTTGACCCCGACTCCGGGTGCGCACCGCATGCGCATCGAACTCGGCGGACCCGTTCGGGAAGCCTGCGTGATCCTGACGTACCCGAATTTCCATCTCTGTCCGTGGACGCGCGGGGAACTGCCGCACCGCGCCCTTTTGCCGGCTCCGGGATCGGACGCCGTGCCGGACTGAACGGGACGAATCTGCCTTCCCTTCGTCTTACAGCGCGGCGTGCGCCTGTTCGAGGGTGCGCGCGAGCAGGTCGAGTTTGAGGGGTTTGGTGAGATAACCGTTCATTCCGGCTTCAAAGCAGCGCTGGCGTTCCTCGGGAATGACGTCGGCGGTGACGGCGGCAATGAAGGGCGCCTTGCCGGGAGGGTTGAGGCTCCGGATGCGGCGCGTGGCCTCGATGCCGTCCATCTCCGGCATGTGGAGGTCCATCAGGATGCAATTGGGGTGATGGCTCTGGTAGATCTCGACGGCCTGTTTTCCGTTTCCGGCCACGAAGGTGGAATAGCCGAGATTGCGCAGCACCCGTACCATGAGCTTGCGGTTCACGGCATCGTCCTCGGCGACGAGAATGGAGAGCGGATGCCGGACGGCAAAGGCCGGGTCGGCGACGAAGGCGGGCTCCGACGAAGGCGGGAGGGCGGCGAGCTCGATTTCCTGCAGGGGAATGCGGAAGTGAAAATTGCTGCCGACCCCCGGGGTGCTTTCCACCAGAAGTTTTCCTCCCAGCATCTGGACAAACCGCTGGGAGATCGCCAGCCCGAGACCGGTGCCTCCGTAGCGCCGGGCGAGGCTGACATCCGCCTGCACGAAGGGCTCGAAGATGTGGCGGAGTTGGGACGGACTGATGCCGATGCCGGTGTCGCGGACAAAAAATTCGTAGAATCCCCGCTCCCGCGTGCGCCGCACGCCGACCACAACGCTGCCGCGCGAGGTGAATTTGACGGCGTTTCCCACCAGGTTGAGAAGCACCTGCTGGAGCCGGTCGACGGCCCCCTCGAAACGATCCGGCAGGTCGGGTTCGATATGGACCTCCATGACCAGTCCCTTGCGCTGCGCCGAGGGCGTCAGAAGGTTGCTGACATTGTTCAGCACCTGTCGGAGCGAAAATGGCACGCTGTCAAAACGCAGCCGTCCGGCCTCAAGGCGGCTGTAGTCGAGGATGTCGTCGAGAATCTGGAGAAGCGAACTGCCGCTCCGCCGAATGGTGTGCACGTAGTCGTGCTGGAGGGGCTCCAGCGGGGTCTGGGCCAGAAGGTCGGCGAATCCCAGAATGCCGTTCATGGGCGTGCGGATCTCGTGACTCATGGCGGCGAGGAAGTCGCTCTTGGCGCGTTCCCCGGCCTGCGCCTGCTGGCGGAGCTCCTTTTCTGTCTCGATGGCGCGCTGCAACCTGGCCTCGGTCTCCTTGCGGGCGGTGATGTCGAGAAGGATGCCGGAAAGCTGGACCGGATTGCCGTCGGCGTCCCGCTCGACGATCTTTGCGCGTTCCAGCACCCAGCGCAACGAACCGTCCTTGGCGCGCATGCGGTATTCCACCTCGAACAACGGGGCGCGTCCCTCGAAGTAGCGGGTTTGCGCCTCCCTGATGGCGGGCTGATCCTCCGGCGGAATCAGGCTGTCCCGGAAGGCGAGGGTTTGCTCGACCTCATCCTCCTGGTAGCCGAGCACCCGCCGCCAGTTTTCGTCGAAGAGAATGCGCCCGCTGGGAATGTGCCAGTTGGAGATGCTCATTTCCGCGCTGCTGAGGGCGAGGGAGAGGAACTGACGGTTTTCCTCCAAGGCCTGGGCCGCCTGGCGGGATCCGGTGATGTCCTGGAGCGTGCCGTGGATGCGCTTGATCACCCCGTCCTCGTATTCCGCCTGCCCGATGATGCGAACCCAGAGGCGGCGGCCCTTGGCGGTGACGAATTCCAGCTCGAGATCGTAGGGCAGGCCCTCGGTGGCGCACTGGCGGACGGCTTCACGAACGATGGGCCGGCATTCCGGCGTGAAGAAGCTGATGGCCTGGTTGAGATTGGGGTCGAAATCCGGGGGCACCTCGTGGAGCCGGTAGGCCTCCTCACTCCAGATCACGTGATATTCGGGCAGTTCCACGGTCCAGGCGCCCAACCGTCCCATGCGGCTGGCAATGCGCAGGAGGTCCCGGCTTTTGCGCAATTCCCGATCCGTCTCGACGGTGGCGGTGATGTCGAAGACGGAGAGGGCGAGGCGGTTGTCCAGGACGCAGCCCTGCACGCGAAACCGGCGGGCGCCGTGCCGGGTTTCCAGGACCGCGGCCCGGCCGGTTTCCATCACCGTTTGGCAGAAGGTGAACAGGTCGCCGGCATCCGTTTGCGGTGTGATTGCGCTCCACCGACGTCCCAGCATCCGGGGGGAGGCGGATTCTCCAATACCGTGGTGTGCCGTGAGGAGGAAATCGACAATCCGGCCGGCATTGTCCCGCACGGGCTCGGACAACCACAGACCTTCGGAGGTCGGGCAAAACATGACAAAGCCTACCAAAACACGGCAGGTTTTTGCATTATCAAAGTTTGGGCGCGGAAGACGGTCCGCAGACTTCCTCCACGGCGAGCTTCAGGGCCCGGACGGCCAGTTCCAATTCGGTCTCCGTGGTGCAGAGCGGCGGCATGAGGACGACGGTGTCGAGAATGGGGCGGGTCAGCAGGCCGTGACGTCGGGCCGCAAAACAGATGCGGGCCCCGGTTTGTTCCTGCCAGGGGAACGGTTCTCCGTCGGGGCGCCGGATTTCGATGCCGGCGATGAATCCACACTGGCGCACCTCCGCGACGTGGGGGCATTCCCGTCTGAGGCCGTCCAGCAGTTGGCGCAGAAGGAGGATTTTGGGTTGGAGTGCGGCCAGGGTGTGTTCCTCCTCGAAGACATCGAGGCTGGCCAGGGCGGCGGCGCACCCGACGGGGTTGCCGCAATAGCTGTGTCCGTAAAAGAAGGTTTTCCGTTCGTGGTATTCCCCGAGGAAGGCTTCGTAGATGCGCTCGGTGGTGAGGGTGGCGGCCAGCGGCAGGTAGCCGCCGGTGAGGCCCTTGGCCAAGCAGAGAAAATCGGGATACGCCTCCTCGTGCTGGCAGGCGAAGAGCCGCCCGGTGCGCCCGAATCCGGTGAGCACTTCGTCGAAGATCAGATGGACGCCGTGCCGGTCGCACCAGGCGCGCAGCTCGCGCAACATGCCGGGAGGCCAGAGCTCAATGCCCGCCGCGCCCTGCACCAGGGGCTCGATGACGACCGCGGCAATGTCCACGGGGTCGAGGGTCTCGAGTTCGGCGGACGACGCCACGTGATAAACGGGAAAATGCATCGCGGCAAAGCGCTCCGCGAAAACGGCCACGCCGCCCAGGCTCGAGGCGCCCGTCGTGTCTCCATGATAGGCATTGGCGAAGGCCACGAACCGCCGGCGCTGCGGCTGACCGCAAAGCTGCCAGTATTGGAGGGACATCTTCAGCGCCACTTCAATGGCGGTGGAGCCGTCGTCGGAATAAAAAACGCGGGAAAAGACACCCTTCGGAAACAGCCCGACCAGCCGCTCCGCCAGGGTGATGGCCGGTGCATTGGTCGTGCCGAGAAAGGACACATGGGCGACGCGATCGACCTGGGCTTTGATGGCCTCCGTGATTCGCGGATGCCGGTGGCCGTGGATGTTGGTCCAGATGGAGGAGTTGCCGTCGAGATACCGCCGTCCCTCGCTGTCCCGCAGCCAGGCGCCTTCGCCGTCCACCAGCACGAGCGGTTCATGGTCCGGGGCGCACCAGTCCTTCATCTGGGTGAAGGGATGCCAGAGGTGTTTTTTGTCCAGAGCGATGAGCGTTGGTGTCTTCACGTGCCGTAGATGAGAAGCCGGACGGACGCCCGGGGCAATGCATTTCCGGGACTTGCCGCTCCGGGGAATTTTGTCAGTATCCCGCCATGCGGCGCCTCCTGGCAATCATCGGGCTGGTGGCGGGAATTTCCCCGCTGGTGGCAGAAAACACGCGGCCGGCGGACACCCCGCCCCTGGTGCAGGTCGGTCAGGGACCCGATGACAGCGGACTGCCGAATTCCGGCGAATATTACTGCGGTCCGACCTCCATGACCATGAACCTTTTCTGGCTGGCCGGCCAGGGCTTCTCCACGGTGGCCCCGGAATTCACCGAGGAAAACGCCTACAATCTCGACCGGATTCTCGGCGGGCTGTCGAACACCGATCCCTATGCGGTCGGAACGGGCCTGGACGGCCTGATCCACGGGGTGGAACTCTATCTCTCGCTCAAGGGCCTGGCCGGCAGCGTGCACGCCCAGGTCATCAATGCCCCGTCGCCGGAGGATCTGGCCTCCCATTTCACCGGCTACAACATGCTGACGACGTCGATTGGCTGGTACACCCGGCAGGGCGACACCAACGAATACCAACGCACCGCCGGACACTTTGTCGCGCTGCTCGATTATGATGGCGACACCAACACCGCGACCATCAACAACCCGGAACCTCACTCGTTGTACGACGTGCCCAATGTTCCGGACGAGGTGCGCCAGCAGCCTTCGGTGGCGATGGTTGATCCCGCACTGAACCTGGGAATGAGCGGGACGTATTACCAATATGTCACTTCGGTTTATCCCGGGGGGACGGCCCCGGCCCGCATGGCGGTCATTGCCCACCTGCTGGTCTTCGAAGTGTCCGCCACGCCGGGGGCCGCTCCGGCCGTGTTTACGGCGACCTCCACGCTCCGGATCAACACAAACGGCGGCAGCTTCTCGGCGGAGGCGCCCCTCGCGGGCTCCGGAGGAATCGAAAAGACGGGGGACGGCGCGCTCACCCTGACCGGATCGAATGCGCTGACCGGAACCCATCTGGTGTTGGGTGGCACGCTGGCCAGCACGCTCACCACCGACGGTTCGGGCACGGCCACGCCTTTCGGCACGGGCTCGGTGGTCGTGTCCAACGGGGGCGTTTTGCGAATTGCTCCGGCCGAAGTGTCCTCGCCCGGACCGAAGGACGTGACCGTCTCCGTGGCGTCGGGCTCGGGCAGTCCGTTCCGGCTGGGCGGCGGCGCCGCGGGGCTCGAACTTGAGGCCGGAGACAATGATTCCCTGACCGTTTATCTCGGAGGCGAGACCGACGGTGTCACGCCCAATGTCCTGCGGGAAAATTATGCAACCCTCGCTTTGGAGGTCGGATCCGGCCTAACCGATCTCGGGGGACGCGTGCGGGTGTTCGTGAATGGCACCGGCGACAATCTGCCGCAGACCAATCACGGCATCGTGTCTCCGGCGATGATCGGGGTGGACACCGACGGAAGCGCCTCGGGGGCCTTTCTCGGTTATGAGGTCGATTCCGGGTTTGTGGTGGCGTCGGTGACGAGCGGATCGAGTTTTTCGGGCGCAAACAATCAGACGGTGTTCGCCACCTCGATGGCGATTGATCTGGGCTCCGACGCGGTCACCGTGGCGGCCCTGCAGGCGAATCACGACATCACCGGCACGGCACACAGCGTGTTGTCGATCCTGCCGGAGGGGGCGCAGGACGCGGGTTTGATCCTGAACAACGCCACCATCGCCACCGGCACGCTGAGTTTCGGAGACAGGGACGCCTTTGTGTATGCGGCCTCGGGGACGAGCCGGATTGAGGCGGTGCTCGACGGCACGGGCGGCCTCACCACCTTTGGATCGGGCGAGCTTGTGCTTTCCGGTACGGCCGCTTCGTTCACCGGCGGGATCTTTGTCAACGCCGGCACGCTCACCGTGCAGAATGCGGCCACCGGAACCGCGGCGATTACGGTGCGCTCCGGGGCGACGCTGGGCATCTCCGGCAGCAACTCGGTGGTTGAAGGCGCGGTGCAGGTCGCGGAAGGGGCGTCGCTCGCCTTTGACGACCACGGGGTTCTGCGCGGCGAGTTGACCCTGCCGCAGGGCGCCACCCTGTATGGGACCGGCACGGTGGAGTTTGCCTCCACCCTGATGATTCAGGGGACAATCGGGGACGGCATCCACGGCGGCCTGCTGACGTTTGCCTCCACGGGAACCGACGCCGTGGTCCTCGACGGAACCGCCGCGATCTTCAACTGGACCCTCACCGAGGCGACGGATGATGAGTCCGCCTTCGGTGTGGCGTGGATGGGAGTGGTTTTTGACGCGAATGCCACGGTGGGAAGTGGCTCCGCCCCTCTGGGAATTTCGCTGGGGTTTGCCGAAGGGCTTTTGCCCGACCAGGGGAACGATTTCTGGAACGACCCCCACACCTGGAAGCTATTCGAGTTTAATGAAGAGTATTCCTTCGACGGAAAGATTCTCAACAACCTCTACAGGTTTACGGTGGGAACGTTTTCGTTGAACCCGCTGGGAACCACGGTCTGGCTTGTTTACACGCCGGTTCCCGAACCGTCCGCCGCCCTGTTGCTGACGGGAGCGGCCGCCGCCGGACTCCTCGGGCGAAGAACCCGGAGGTCCCATCGGTAGAGCCCCCACTGGGAGCATTTACCCGATCGGCAATCTCGCGGACCGTCGGGTGGGGACGGCCTCAGGGAGCGCCGGTCGGGTTTTTTTCGGTCGGGCCTGTTTCGCGCGCCCGCATGGAGTCACGCCGGGCCGTACGACGGGGTGTTGAGGGCCGTCTTCCTGCGATAGGCGGTCGCGCTTGTTCCCTCGAATTTCTGAAATGCGGCTTCCAGAGAAACCGCGCTGCTGAAACCGCTCAGCCGCGCGATCTCGGAAATGGTCAGCGAAGTTTTTTCCAGCAGGGATTTGGCGTTGTTGAGATGGGCCAGGCGGATCTCCTCGGCGATGCTTCGGTTGAGAAATTTCCGGAAAAGAATTTCCAGCGATCGGCGGGAGAGACGGTTGGCGCGCACGACATCCGGCACATAAATGGG
>CALCJD010000008.1 GCA_937960895.1 uncultured Spartobacteria bacterium
AAGCAGTCCGAGGTGACGGACAACGATTCGACGGGGGGATGTCTTCATGGTGTGTAGGGGTGGGAGGTTGGGGGTTTGGGGGCTAGGATTTTTTCGGAGGAACCTGTTGGGCGGGCCGCCCGTTCAAACTCGCGGCGTATTCGCTCGGGGTCATGAACACCGCGTTCTGCTCGACGAGGAAATCGATGATCTTTTTGAACTCCTCGAAGCGGGTGGAATCCCAATGCAGCGGATGACCCTGGAGCACGAAGTATTCGCGGTCGGGATTACGCGCATAGCCGGTGACAAAGCGTTTGAAATTGGGCTGACCGACCTGGTACTCGAGATCGACCGCCCACACGCGGTCGAGGATGGTGAGCTTGCCCTCCTCCGCGAGTTTGCGTCCCATGGCGTCGATGGGCGACGGATAAAGCCACACCTTGATGTCGGGATCCTCCGACATGACCTGGGCGGTGGCGGCGTCCTGATGCGGCCCGTGGCCGCCTCCGGGAGGACCGAAGGTCTTGAAGGCAAATCCGAGCTTTTCCTTCGCGAGGCGTTGGGAATCGGCGAGCCGCTTGGCCTGCTCCTCGACGGGACGGCCGTCAAACTCGCTGAGCTGTTTTCCCGACTCGGTTTTCCACACGCCGTGGTCCCAGGCGTGAAACCAGAACTCCACAAGGCCGGAGTCGTGACGCTTGCAAATCCAGTCGATGTATTCGGGTGTGGCCTCCTCAAGGGTTTTGCAGATGACGCCCACGCCGGCCTTGATGTTGCGATTGGCAAGGTAATCCATCGTGCGGGTCCACAGATGGTGAACCTTGCCGTCCTGCTGTTTGAGGTCATCAAGCTTGAGGATGACGACCGGAGGCGCCGGCCGGGGCGGAATCTCATCGGGAATTTTTTCCTGTTCCTTGCGGGCGGCCTCGCGGGCGAGTGCGGCGGCGGAGGCGGCGGCCAGCTGCTCCGGCGTCTCCAACGGAGCGGTGCCGGGCTCAATCCCCTCGAGCACAAAGTCGTCGAGGTCGGCGACGCCGGCCGGGCTGCTCCAAGTATGCACCCAGATCGCCACCGATGTCGCGCCTTCCGGGATGGTTGTTGTGACGGTATAGGGCTTCCAGTCTTCGCTTTTCTTGACCGCCACCTGGCGGACGCCGTCGCGGCCGGCAGAGAAGTCCTTCACAAGCTGGCCCGCGGCATTCTTCGGCCAGAGTCCGACGGCAAGAAACGAGTTGTTGGCGCGGGCATTGAATGTCAGCGTGACCGTCTGCCCCGGATTGACGGGATAGCTGCTGCTCATGATGGTGAAGGACTGCACGGTGTCGTCGTCCGTCACCCGCAGTCCGAGGGTACCCGAGCAGGCGGCTTCGGGAACGGCCTGGAAGGCGACGCTTCCGTATCGCCAGGCCTCGAGACCTTTCTCAAAGCCCCCGTTGGCGGGGAAGGCGGGTTCGTCCGCCACGGCCGCGGTGGCGCAGACGAGCATCCCGACGCTCAGGAGGCGACGGAGGGAACGGGAGGGGGAGAGAATGTTCATTGGAAGGAAAAACCGAGGTTGCGGAGGTTCAGCATGGATGCGGTGGCGAGATCAAAACCGGAGATGCCGCGCGGGTGATCCTGTTCGACAGTGATCCATTCGACGCCGGCGGAAAGGGAGGCGCGGACACAGCCCGCGATGTCCACCAGGCCGGTGCCGACCGCGGTGAAGCAATCCCGCACGGTCAGGTCGTAAAGATCCTTCAGATGCACCAGGGCCACACGGTTCCTGTGGCACTCCAGCACGGCAACGGGGTTGGCCCCCGCAAAGGCCGCCCAGGCGACATCGAGGTGGAGAAAGAGCGAGTTCGTGTGTTTGGTCTCCTCGAGCAGGTAATGGATCGCCTGCCGACCGTCGAGCCGGACGAGGAATTCGTGCTCGTGGTTGTGGTAACAAAGCCGGGCGCCGAGCTTCCCGATTTCGGGGGCGATGCTGTTGTAAAATTCGGCATCCCTGGTGATGGATTCGCGCGAATCGAGCGGCCCCCAGGAAATCGTGATGTGTTTGCCCCCGGTGGCGGCGAGGATGTCGAGGTGTTCGGAAAGATTTTCCCGCAGCGGTTCGCGCAGGGTGTGAAGCGTGATGAGGCTGAGATCCGCAGCCTTCAACATGGAGGCCACCGCTTCGGGGCCGCCGTGTTTCCGGAAGATGTCGACCGTCAGTTCAATGCCCTGATAGCCGAGTTCGCGCAGCCGGGCGGCCGTTCCGGCAAAGTCCCGATCCAACTCGGGCCAAACCATCCCGATGATGCCAATTTTGGTTTTCACGAATTTGAGAAAGCGGTGATTCAGCCGGCGACCGCCTCGGGAAGGGGTGTCATCAGTTGCGGCCGGTCACAGGTGGTTTCAAGAACGGCCATGCGGCCGGTCTCGATCGACTCCCGGATGCGCAGCATGACTTCCGTGGCATGCAGGCAGAAGTCGGCGTTGAGGCGGCAATCGCGCCCTTCCTGCACCGCGAGGCTCATTTCAATGAGTCCCGCCCCGCGATCGTTCCGCGCGAAGGGAAATTCGGGAAAATCGACCGCGGGCTCGGCGTCGTCCACGAGCACGGTGCCTTCAAAATGATTGGGATCGGCGCAGACGAGGCGGCCATTCGATCCGAAAATCTCCAGGCGCGGTGCGTAGGGGCGGCCGAAGTTGAGCAGTGACAGCTGCGCCGACACCCCCGACACGAACTCGAGGGTGGCGCCGACGCGCGAAGGCGCTTCCGGAGTGAAGGTCTTCCCCTCGGGATCCTTCATGGGCAGGCGCGCGCCCAGCGCGGCCACCCGACGCACGGGACCGAGCAGGAACACCAAGGCCCCGATGTAATAGGGTCCCATGTCCATCAACGGCCCGGAGGCGGCGCGCATGTAATGCGCCGGCAGCTGCATGGCCATTTGAAGCTGGGCAAAAGCATCGGCGGGAAGTCCGATGGCGCCGTGATCGAGAAGGTGGCGGGCCCGCTGGTGGGCGACACCGAGAAGGGTGTCCGGCGCGCAGCTCAACAAAAGTCCCCGCTCACGGGACAGAGCGTGCAGCTCCCGGGCCGCAGCCCAATCAAGCGCCAGCGGTTTTTCGCAGTACACATGCTTTCCCGCCTGCAGGGCGGCGCGCGTCACGCTTTCATGCGCCTCGGGAATGGTCAGGTTGGCGACAAACTCAATCTCGGGATCGGCCAGCAGTTCCTCGGGCGAAAGTGCGCGCGGAATCCCGAATTTTTCGGCGCAGCTTTGCGCCGCCGCCGGAACAAGGTCCGCACAGGCCGCCACCTCCACGTGGGGCCGACCGACCGAAACAAGGGTGTTCAGGTATGCGGAGCTGATTTTGCCGCACCCGATGATGCCAATCTTTGAACGCATAATATGTAGGGGCGGATTTTCTTTGGAAAAGCCGCTGCAAATTTTCGGACGGGGCGGCGGGAAGGAGATCCTCCCCTGCTGCGGAAATTCTCAAAATGTCACATGGCGTTCCTGCGAGCCGTCCGCCGACGCAGGAAACAAACCGTTCCGAATCCGCCGAGGAGAAGCAGGGCGCCGGTCGAGGGCTCCGGAACGGCAGCAATCACCAGCTCGAAGCTGCCTTCCTGGAAATATGCGAGCTTGCCGCCGCCCAGGTCGTAGGCATTGGCCGCCCCGAAGTTCGCCACGTTCGTGAAGTCAAACGTCGCATTGCCGTCGATCAGGGTGTAAACGCCGTACTCCACCGAGGAATCGAGACCGACAAGGTCCGCCACGCTGAACCCTCCAAAAGACACCGTGGTGGTCTCCCCGCCGTTGAGTGTGAGGGGAGTCGTCAGATCAAACACCAGCTTCGCACCCGCTTCAAAGTGCAGGCTGCCGCCGATGGATCCGGTGCCTCCCAAAATGGCTCCGGACTTCACCGTGACATCGGTGGCTCCCAGCGAGCCATTGACCAGAAGCGTGCCGGCATTCACGAGGGTGTCGCCCGTGTAGGTATTGGCCCCGGTGAGGGTGAGTGTGCCGCTGCCGTCCTTGGTGAGGGCCACCTTGGCGGTGGTCCCGTCCTGAATGACACCCGCAAAAAGCGAATCGACCGGATTCAAATCGGTGCCGACGGTCAATGTGGCCGTCCCACTGCCGGTGCTGAGATTGGTGACCCGCACCGTTCCGTTCGTGGCGCCGCTGTTCAGTCCGGCAATGGTCACATCATAGCTGTTTGCTCCATTACCCAGATTCAGGGTGGCGCTGGAAGAACCGTTCGGCGCCGAGAGGGTGACCGTACTGCGCGGATTGATGGCGGTATTACTCGCCAACGTCAGACGGGAAGTATGGGTGGCGCCACCGCTTGATGCTCCAACATAATAGTTTCCTGCGTAACTTTCCGCACCGGTCAGATCACCATTCAGACGCAGCGTCGTGATGTTGTTAACGGTGATCTGCGTGACGGAGGTGCCAATATTTCCGAAGAGATCAATCGTGCCGTTGGCATTGTTGCCGTTGATCGTCAGGCTTCCCGTGTGATTGATGTCCCCGTTTACCTGATATGGACGGTTTGCGGCCTGTCTTAAGGTGAGATTGCCATTTCCCGAAATGGATCCGTTGACAAAAAAGCCGGAGCCGCCGCTGGAATTTGTAACATTGGATTCCCATTGCTGATCTCCCAACAACTCGATATCGGAATCAATCTGGGCGCCGAAGTTGTCGTTGGTGTTCCCCACATTGTCGGGAAGATTCCGCACAAGCGTGATCCCGCCCGTTCCAATCCTGATGGTCCCCCCTGTCAGGGTCACCTTCGTCGGACTCTGAATCCGGAGACCGGCCGCATCCTGGATTCCGTTGACGGTCACAGTGTAGGCAGTCGTCGGATTGGTGCCTCCTGCTCTCAAATAAGCGGAAAAATACAACGTGTCGCTGCTGGTCGTATTCTCCGAGAACGTTCCATTTTCTCCCGTGGCACTGGTGTTCCAGAAATTGTCCGTTCCCCATGTCCCAGTGGGATCGGTTCCTGCACCGGCGGTTGTGCCGTTGGCATCCCAATAAAGGTTTTGCGCATTGAGAATCGCCGCCGCCTGGACGCTCAAAACGACGGGCAGGAACATCTTAAACACTTTGGAGGTCTTCATAAGTCCAATATTTACGCCAGGAAGTTCGCCGAACAACTTCCCACTAGTTCACTCTGTAGAAATGAGGCGCGGTTTTCAATTATCTAACCGAACAGCAATAAGTTACGAAATTTTGGCAAAATTCCGGCCTTCCGAGGTCTTGATTGTTACTTTCCATCGTAAAAACCCTGTTTTGCTTAAGATTTCCTTTGCTCCCGAGGAGATGAAATCGAAGGACAGTGTGAACGTCTGCCCGACCGCCAGATCGACCGGATTGAAGGTACAGGTCAAAACCGGATTCCACGAACATCCGGCAATGCCGTGAGTTGGAGTCATGTGTGTTCATTCCCTCCGAAGAAGGCCGGCGGGGCATTGGTCCCGATGAACCATGACACTTCCAGGGCTACTTTCCCATCATTCCGTCCCCGGTCGGAGAAGAGGTCATGGATGATCCTGTAATCTTCGGCCGAGGCTCCCAGCGGCCAGGAGGGGACAAGAGCCGGAACAAGGAGCGGTCTTTTTGGGACGGGGAGTGGAAATCGAAAGTGGGAAAATCCTCGCGGCAAGGGAAGCAACGACATTCCGAAAAACGAGG
>CALCJD010000009.1 GCA_937960895.1 uncultured Spartobacteria bacterium
CCGGGACATTTTCGTTCAATTACGACGATCACGACAACCCGATCGGACTCAAGTTCACCCTCACGTCCGTTCCCGAGCCGAACTATGCGATCGCCATCGCCGCGCTGCTGGGTGCCGGGTTTATCCGCCGTCGGCGCGAGGCCAAATAGGTCCTGTTCGCAGGAACTCATTTCAAGGGCATGTTGCCGGCGCGACATGCCGGTTTTGTCAAGAATGGTTGACTGCCGTCAGGCGTCGGTGAGACGCAACGAAATCTGGGGCTCCCCATGACGGGTCCCCCTCAATCCTCGGGCCGTTCGTTCCCGCCGGCCATCTTGACGACGCGCGGATCGAAGCGGGCGAGGGGGGCGACGAGATCGGTTTGGGCCGCCATGATGGAGGCGATGTCCTTGTAGGCGGCGGGAACCTCGTCGAGTCCTGCGGACAGGAGTGTCACGTCCCGCTCGGCCAGAAACCGCCTGGCGTCCTGCCACGTCAGGTTCTTCTTCGCGGCGGTGCGGCTCATCGCGCGACCGGCTCCGTGGGAGGCGGAGTGGAACGAGAGCGGGTTGCCCCTGCCCGACACGACATAACCGGGGGTCGCCATGGAACCGGGGATGATTCCCAAGACGCCCTCGCCGGCGGGAGTCGCCCCCTTACGGTGGACGTACACCTTCCTGCCGCCGTGTTCCTCGATCCACGCGAAGTTGTGGTGGTTCTCAATATCCAGGAGCACTTGGACGCCGAGGTTGGCCGCCACGTGGCGGTGAATCAACTCGTGGTTCGCCGCGGCGTATTCGCCCATCAGATTCATCGCGGCCCAATACTCCTGTCCCTCCTGGGTGTCCATGGACAGCCAGGCCAAACGGGATTCCGCATCCGACAACTCGGGGTGCATTTTCCTGGCGAGCTTGCTGTAATGCTCGCACACAGCTGCGCCCGTGCCGCGGCTGCCGCTGTGGGAGAGCAGGGCGACATACCGGCCGCGCGGAATGGCAAGGGTGTCCGCCGTCACGGTGAGAAGGCCGAACTCCACGAAGTGATTGCCGCTGCCGCTCGTGCCCAATTGGCGCCACGCCTTGTCCTTGTTTGCCAGGGTGACGGGCGAGACGGACCAATCCCTGTCCATGACGGGGTGCTCGCGGGGAGTCTGGAAGGTCGCCCCGACCCCGAAGCGGGTTTCGTCATGCAGCGCCCTGGCGAGACGTTTGCGGCGCTCGTCGGAGAAATCCACGGGGATGTCCAGGACGGTGAGCTTCATGCGGCAGGCGATGTCGACGCCGACGGCGTAGGGAATGACGGCATTCTCGGTCGCCAGGACGCCCCCGATGGGCAGTCCGTAGCCGATATGGGCGTCGGGCATCAGGGCGCCGCCCACAGATACGGGCAGTCCGCAGGCGACGCGCAACTGCTCAATGGCCGCGTGGTCGATGTCCTCGCCCCAAACCTTCCAGTTGGTTCCGTTCATTTCGCAAAATACGGCCGTTCGATGAAACCGGAACGACCGGGCCAGTTAACAGCATCTTTTTTTGGGCTTCAATCCCCGTCGGGGCCCCTCATGTCATCCCATGAGAGGCAGAGTTCGGAAACAGAGGAGTCGGCCTGCAGGGAGGGAATCCGCGCCCGTGATCCGTTGACAGAGTCCGCCAATGGTTCGGTGTTTCCTCGGGATTGCTCCGATGCGCCGGGCGAAATGAACGGGCCGGTCCGGCGTCCGCGGGCACCGTTTCCGCCGAGGAGGTCCCCGGCGAACGGGGAAAGCAGCGCGAACGCGGAAAAGTGAGCCGGCGATTTTCCGGAGGGGAGTCAGCGAGGCGGAGTGTAGTCAGGATCGTTGGTGAGAATCAGGAGGTCCACCGCAGCGCCATGACTGATGATGGGCTTGTCCTGAAATAATTCGGGGCTGCGGCGCTCCGGAGCGGCCCGCAGTTCCACCTCGGCCTTGCCTTTCTTGAGTTCCACCGTGCGGCGGGTCCAGATCAGCCTGGCGTTGCCGCCTTCCAGTTCCCGGTCTCCGTAGCTTTCCGGCTTTTCTTCCGGCGAGGTCCCGTAGGGCGCTTCGGCGAAGAGGAAATCCTCGCCCTGAATGGTTACCGAAAAGGGCTTCGCCCGCAGGGGATGCACTCCGTAGCGCACCCAGAGATACCAGGTTCCGGAGGAGGGAATCTCCAGGGAATAGGTGGCGGGCATCCGGCTCGCGGGTTTGCCGGTTGCAGCCAACCAGGCCTGGCCGCTGGCCGGATGTCGCTGCTCGATGATCCATGCGGGCTCTTCCGTCTCGGGCAGGGTCATGCTCTCCGCTTCAAATTTCAAAACGGAAGTGGTCTGGGAAAACGCCGGTAGGGTGCCGGCCACTGCAAGGATGAGGAGTCGGATTAACATGGAGGAATGGGTTCTCCGGGGTGCAAAGATGGGATACGCCCGTTTCGGGAGGCGATTTGGATGGTGATGAAATGGGCCGGCGAACGGGTAAGGGATGCGAAGGCGGTGGACGCCACCAGAATTTCCCCTAAGGAAAATCCAAGCCTGTTTCGGATGCGTTTTCCGGTTGGGACCATCACACCATCATCAAGGTAAGCGAGGTTGCCTGTTTTGTCTATATTTATGAAGTAAATTATAAAATGCTTTATTGAAGTCCGGGCTGATTTGCCGTGCTGGTGGCGGACGGATGCAGTGGGCGGAGGAAAGGGGGTCCGGACGCCGAACTTGGCGCCCTTGGCGGTTACTTCCGGCCCGAGGCCGAAGCGGGGTTCCTCGAACTTCTGAAGTGAAGTTGGAACTCCACCGCGATCTCCATTGCCCCATCTTCCCCAAGAACCGTCTTGCGACTGTAGCCGTTGCGCTGGTTTTCCCCCTTCAGGCTTCTCCCCAGGACGGTATCCCAAGTGAGTGCGTCAACTCCCCTGCCAACGCCTTTTCCAGCAGCGTTTCGATCAACTCATCGCCACTCGTGTCTTTCTTCTCTTCGGTCAATTTCCTTTCTTTCAGGTTATGACCCACACACAAACTTTCAGATAGGCTCGGCGGAAACTTCACCTGTTCTCCGCAAACCGAAATCGCCCGGCTGCCCGTGATGGGATTTGGGGGAGTCGTGTGACAGGGGGTGATTCAAAGGGGGCGCTGAGATGCCGTCATTTTCCGCCCGCGACATGATCTTTTGGAAGGCATTTCAATTTGCGTAGCCTGGGAGGATTGACATATTTCGACCCGATGAACAGACGAAAACTTCTCAAGCTTTCGTTGGCGGCGACAGCCGGAAGCGTTCTTTCCCAATATTTGGCATCGGCCCAGGGGAAAGACCATTCATCAGGAGACCGCCAAGTGGTGCGGAACACCCAATTGAAGCCCGAAGAAATTTCGGAGAGACTCGCCAAGCTTCGTGCGCGGAAGCTGAGAGTGAATCCCCCGAGTCCGGAGGTGGTGGATGCCCTGGCCCGTTTTCCGCATGCGGTCCTTCTCTATGACCTGAAGCAGGTGGAGGAAAATTACCTCGAATTTCTGGAGGCCAAGCCCGATTTGGAGGTTCACTACGCGATCAAATCCGCACCGAACGCCCGCCTGCTGCAACGGATCACGGCCCTTGGGGGCGGTTTCGATTTTGCCTCGCGCAACGAACTGGATCTCGCCTTGGAAACCGGGGTCGACGTCGGCAAGTGCATTTATTCGAACACGGTCAAGCCGTCTGAGGATATTCGTTACGCGTTTGAGAAAGGAGTCCGTGCATTTATTACGGACTCCGAACACGAAACGCGAAAGATCGCCAAGGAGGCTCCCGGTTCCCTGCTTTACGTGCGTCTTTCGGTCGACGGCAAGTACTCGAGCCATCCCTTGGGCGACAAATTTGGCACCACGCCGGAGAATGCCAGAAAGCTCCTGCGCCTGGGTAGGGAACTCGGCCTTGTGCCGTACGGAACGCATTTTCACGTGGGGACCCAGTGCATGAAACCGGAGGCTTGGGTCGAGCCGTCGCGCCAGGCGTGCGCCATCTTCCGGGACATGAAAAAGGAAGGGATCGACCTTCAATTTTTCGACATCGGCGGCGGATATCCTACGGTGTTTCAGAATTTCCCGAACGTGCCCAAGCCGAAGGACATCATCAGCGTGGTCGTCAAAGTTCTCGAGGAGGAACTGCCCGGCTGGCCGGTCCGGCTTGCCGTGGAACCGGGACGCGGCATCAGCGGCACTTCGGGAGTGGTCAGCTCACGCGTCATGCTCCGCGCGACCCGTGCCAGCGGCGAATGGCTGCATCTCGACGCAGGGGTCTATCAGGGCTTGATCGAGGCGATCGACCGATACGTTTACGACATCACCGTCCGTGGCCGGAAGGGCGATCCGCAACCGTTCACACTGTGCGGCCCGACCTGTGACAGCTTTGATACCATCAGCAAGAACCAGATGCTTCCGGGCGACATCGAAGAGGAAGACCTGCTTGTTTTCCACAATTCCGCCGCCTACTCCGAAGCGTGCTACACGCACTTCAACGGAATGGCGCCTCCGGCGATTCACTATCTCGACGAGCTTTTCCCGGTCTGAGACCGCCTTCCCTGCGGGTTGAAAGCGCTGGTCTGTGCGGGTGGGGTTCTCCACGCTCGGGCGGTCGCAGCGAACAATGGTCCGGAATCTGTCGCTCATG
>CALCJD010000010.1 GCA_937960895.1 uncultured Spartobacteria bacterium
CTTGCCCAGCAGAACTTCAGTTTTCAATCGTCCACTTTTCCGGGGTCAGGCCAAAGGGTTTTGTATTTGCTTTCCCTCACAAAATATGTATTGGATTGGGGACAATATAACTGCGATAAAAAATGACATTCTTAAAAATTTCATAATGTATTACATAAAGCTATGTCCTCACTTTTTTATGTGAACGGAAAATCAGAAATCCTATAAATGTAATTACAACACCAAAAATCCCACCAAAATAGTTGATATTGCCTCCAGGAAGCAGACATGCTAAATTCAAGAGAGACGAATAGTAAGCAATGTTAGCAGTTTGAATGTTCTTAACGTATTGGTTTGCGACATTTTCAGTGCGAAATCTGCTTGAAGAAAATGAGACAAAATAGCCCCATTTAAGCGTTCCTTCTACCTCAAAAGAATATGAGGCTTGAATTTCAAAAAAATTCTCTCTCGGCAATTTTACATTCCCGATTCTTACCGGCACTACTTCAATGCTTAAATATTGAAGCGGGTATTTTTTCCAATACTTTGAATTCCATGCTAAAAGCCAGGGGATCGCGAATATTGCTGTTATCAATAGCCCACTAAGCATGATTAGCCCTCCCCTCAGTCTCATTGCCTATTCTACTGAGTGTTGCATGCTTGGATTGGCAGTCTCCCGCTTTAGATAACTTGTGCTAGGTGTTGCCGAAATTTACCCTGGAAACAATTATCCAGCGTGAAGTTTTACAGTTGAGAAACTGAAAGTAGCTTTTGCTGGTCTGCGACCAAAATATTGATCATCATTAAATTGGGTGCAGTTTGATAGACAGGCACATATTGGCCGCCAGTTTGACGGAAAAAGAATGGCATTAGCGCCGTTACCCCCTCGTGGGATTTAACGTCAGCAAAGACAGTCAGAAGGTTATCTGATTCTACTAAAAACCGCCACTTCGCCTCTTGTATTAGAGCGGACTGCTTAAAAAAACCTTCCAGAAGCTTTGGGTTAGGAATGAGTTTCTTTACGAGATACTCTGTTGACGATGGGTCGTAGAGACTACTGAGAGCCTCCGCATCTTTTACAAGTGATATTTTATGCAGACGTTTGACAAAATCATTCAGCAAAGTCTGAATTAGATCATTTGCGGAATCCTGTGTCTTTTTATTGTTAATAGCGCCCTTTACAATATAAACTATTTCCTTGTCAGGTAGAACAGTAGATGCCGGGTCTGGCTGAATGCTTTTGGCATTCGATGAGATTTTGATTTCTATGTTTCTAGATTGGATCGGCTCACTGCGTGCGGGTTGCAGAACCGCTGCAATAAGGGAAAACGACGCAATCAGACGACACCACAGAGTTTTGTTTAACATACATTGTACTTGTTAATTCCCGCAGACGGGGTCAGTCAACAATTCTTGACAATTTACCCCACCCCTCCGCATCCTCCACTTTATGGCCCGCCAGCCCCGCATTGAATTCCCCGGCGCTTTCTATCACGTCATGTGCCGCGGCGACCGGCGCGAACCCATCTTCGAAGACGACGAAGATCGTTCCATGTTTCTGCAGACTCTGGGCGAATGCTGCGAGCGCAGTGGCTGGCGCGTTTATGCCTGGGTTTTGATGTCCAATCACTACCACTGGGTGATTCAGACTCCGGAGGCCAATCTGGTGGCCGGGATGAAGTGGTTTCAGAATACCTACACCCGACGGCTCAATACACGCCACTCCCTCTGGGGGCATGTCTTTGGCGGACGCTATAAGGCCATCCTCGTCGACGCGTCCGGCGGCGGCTATCTCGAAACCCTCATGGACTACGTCCACCTCAATCCGGTCCGCGCCGGCCTCGTTGAGACCGATTCCAAGATGGGGCTGCTGGAGTACCATTGGAGCAGTCTGGCTCAGGGTTATGGCATCTACGCCAGCCAGCGGCCGGTCTGGCTCGCCGTCCAGGAAGGACTCGAGCTTTTTGGATACCGCGACGAAGCACGGGATCGACGAAAATTTATCGAACGGCTGGAAAAACGCGCTCGGGAAAATGGTGGGCACGTGGAGGGCCCCCACGCCGGCCTCCAGAACACGCTGCAACGCGGTTGGTATTGGGGAAGTCAGGAATTCCGCGAAAAGATGCTCAAGCTAGCCCAACGCGCCACGGCGAATCGGAACTATCACTCCAGTCAGCTTGGTCGCGAGAAAGACCGGAAGGATGCCCAATTTTGGATCCGCAAAGCGGCCGAGCACTTTGGCATTGAAGACGATTCCCTCCGGGATGGTCCCAGAGCCGCCCGTCTGGCCGCAGCTTGGGCGATCCACCGGAAAACCAATCAGCCACAGAAATGGATCGCCGATGCCCTGGGCTTCCATTCCGCGGCGAATGTCAGCCAGCAGGTTCGACGCATCGATTCTCCCGCTCCTCCCCCCGCCACTCAAACTCCTCTTTGGAAAAAGTGGCGAGCTTTTGTCAAGAATTGTTGACTGACCCCTTTGTAGGTGCGACTTCGATCATTCAATCCCTTGCTCCCCTGCTCCTGGTAGCGCTCCACCCATTTATATCCGCTTTTGCGGCTTATTCCGAACTCTTCGCACAGCTTCTTCATCTCGAATCGTCCACTCTGCGCCAAGCTCACAAATCTCATTCGTTCTTCCATCGCTGACACTTCTTTCCAGGGCATATCCGCCCCTCTTCGTGTCACCCATCCTCCCGGTCAATCTGTTACCCTTGTTCCCGGTTCATACCCAGACGGAGCTGGTCACTCCATTCCAAAAGTCGGAAGCCGGCGGAGCGAGCGTGCTGGTCGGTTTCGCTTGATCCGCCTCCGGAAGCCTGATGTGTTCGCGAGGCAACAATCTTTATGTCGTCACCGTTCTTCGCAGCGGCGACAGTGGTGATCGATCCTTGGACGTGGTTCTTTTTGATCTTCGCTGTCGCCCTTGCCCTCAGTTTTGAATTCGTCAACGGTTTCCACG
Source organism: uncultured Spartobacteria bacterium (assembly GCA_937960895.1). Classification (GTDB taxonomy): domain Bacteria; phylum Verrucomicrobiota; class Verrucomicrobiia; order Chthoniobacterales; family Terrimicrobiaceae; genus CALCJD01. The sequence continues at coordinate 2,942 of CALCJD010000010.1, forward strand.
ATACCGCGAATGCGGTTGCCACGGTCATCTACACCAACGCGCTCAAGCCCGTTCCGGCGGTGATCTGGTCCGGAATCTGGAATTTTCTCGGGGTGCTTTTTTCCTCCGGCGCGGTGGCCTTCGGGATCACCGCCCTGCTGCCGGCCGAACTGGTGCTGAACATCGGGTCGACCGCCGCCCTCGTCATGGTCTTCGCCATGCTGGGTTCCGCGATTTTTTGGAATCTGGGAACCTGGTGGCTCGGCATTCCCGCTTCGAGCTCCCACACCCTGATTGGGTCCATTCTCGGCGTCGGCGTCGCCAATGCGCTCCTGAGTCCCGCCCATTCGATTTCGGATGGGGTGAACTGGTCCAAGGCCCAGGACGTCGGGTTGGCGTTGTTGATATCCCCGGCGGTTGGTTTTGTGGTCGCCGCGCTGCTTTTGCTCGCCTCGAAGGCCCTCATCAAAAATCCCGCGCTCTACCGGGCGCCGGAGGGAAAGACTCCGCCTCCCTTTTGGATCCGAAGCCTGTTGCTGTTGACCTGTACGGGCGTTTCCTTTGCGCATGGATCGAACGACGGTCAAAAGGGCATGGGGCTCATCATGCTCATCCTCGTGGGTATCCTGCCCGGTGTTTATGCCCTCAAGATGGACGCCAGCCAGACGGATCTGCAGAAGGTCGTCGCCGCGGCGGAAACCCTCCAGACCGCCTTCGCCCGGGAGTCCCGGGGAATCCTCCTGACCGACACGGAGGCGGACAACGAACTCGCCTCGTTCATCAAGGCCAACGGAGCGCTTACCGCCCGAACCTACGCCGCCTTGACCTCGGTCTGCGGCGATCTGATTTCCCGTCTCAAGGGCGCGGCAAACCTGGAAGCGGCGCCTTTCGAGGAACGCGGGGGCATCCGGGCCGATCTTTTTCTGCTCTCGAAGTCTCTCGACAAGATGGAACGCGAGCCGGCCGTGGCGGATTCCCGCCTTGCTGCGGCATCCAGGGAACTCCGCGAAGGCGGTCAGACACTCACCAACCATATCCCCACCTGGGTCAAGGTCGCAGTGGCCGTGGCGCTGGGCCTCGGTACCATGGTCGGCTGGAAACGGGTGGTCGTAACCGTGGGCGAAAAGATCGGCAAGACCCACCTCACCTACGCGCAGGGAGGAGCGGCACAACTTACGGCCATGGGTACGATTCTCGCGGCCGACCATTTCGGACTCCCCGTCAGCACAACCCACGTGCTTTCCTCGGGCATCGCGGGAACGATGTCGGCCAACCGGTCGGGGCTGCAAAAGGACACCATCCGCAACATCCTCCTTGCCTGGCTGCTCACCCTGCCCGTCTGCACGTTTCTCGGCGCGATGTTTTTTGCATTTGCCATGAACGCCATCGGGCTGCTGGGGGTGAAGTAGGCGGGGCGGGATCCGGCCGGTATCAGACAATGAGTCTTCAAATTGAAAATTGGGGTGTGGCGGGATCCTGGAGCGGGTTTTCCACACGCGAGGGAGAAGTGGACGGCCGGTTGTGCCGCATCATTCTTCCTCCCAACCCCAAACCGGGGCGGCTTTGGATCTGGAAGCCGGAATTTTTCGGCGCCTATCCGATCATCGACGAGGAAATGGTGCGGAGGGGATACCACTGGGTTTATCTGGATGTGATCGACCACTATGGCTGCCCCAAGGCGATTTCCCATGGAAATGCGTTGTATGAGATGCTCACCCGGGACTTTGGCTTTCACCGGCGGGTCGGCTTCGCCGCTTTGAGCCGGGGCGGACTTTTCGCCTACAACTGGACGCTGGCGAATCCCGGAAAGGTCGCCGCCATTTACGCGGACAACGCCGTGGCCGATTTCAGGAGCTGGCCGGGGGGAAAAGGAATCGGTCCGGGAAGTGAGGGCGATTGGGAAAAGTGTCGGGCGATGTATGGGCTCGATGACGGCGACCTCCCGGGCTTTTCGGGGAATCCCATCGAAAACGTGGGGCTGATCGCAAAAGGGCAGGTTCCCCTCCTCCAGGTCTATGGGGATGCCGATGAGGTTGTTCCCATCTCGGAAAATGCCCTGCCGGTTCGTGCCGCCTGGCAGGCGGCCCGTGCGCCGTATTCGGAGATCATCAAACCCGGCGGGCTTCATCATCCGCACGGACTGGATGATCCGTCGCCCATCGCCGACTTTTTTGAAAAGTTTCTCTGCTGAAAAAGATCTCCGCGGAGCATCCGGCACCAAGCCATCCGGTCAGGAGGCAATCCGCGCTTTCCGGGATGTCCTCTCGCTTTTCGATTTCCGACTGTGTCTCCTCACGCCGGCGCCGGCGTGTTTTTTGGAAACCCAATTCCCACCCGTGCTTTAAGTGAAGCAAATGCACACAGATGCGCATTCATCCCAGGCTGGTGCCAATCATCCATTCCGAAAAGCATCCTCCGAAGCGATGGCGGAACGGCGGTCCGCCCTTGGGATCGGCGCCGGGTATTCGACGGGCGCCGCCCCTCCCTTCTGCGGACCGGACGGAGTCGGTCATTCATTCCCGGTCTTGGGCCCGCGCACTCCGGCGGCGGCTGATGAGCACCGCGGCAAGGCTCATTCCGACGAGGACGCACACGGACGGTTCCGGAATCACCGCGAACTCACTGTTGTGGTTCAACACGGCCCACACCACGTTGTTCGCGGTATCGATTCCGTAGGTTCCCACATCGAGTCCGCTGTAAACCACGCCGTAGGCGCCCTCGTAAAACGCGCCGTCCGCCGCGTTGACCCATTTGGTTCCGTTGAACCAGCCCAGGCGCAGATGGGCGTCCGAGACGATGGCGGAGCTGTAACTCATCTGGAGGACAAACGTCTCCCCATCCAGACCTTCCAGCTTCAGCACGTCGCTCACGCGGATTTCATCATTGATGGCGCTGGAATTCATTGAAAACGCGGCGATCGCCGCCACGGCGGTCGAGGAGGCGTTGCCATTCAGCAATTGCGCCACGGTCAGGTTCGACGATCCGCTCATCACCGAGCCAAAGTTCGCGAAGTTTTCCCCGTTGCCATAGTTCTTCACAAACGTGGAGAGGCCGTCCGCGGCGAGAACCACCGAGTGGTCTTCTCCGAGATCGAGGAGGATGCCATCGGCCACCTCCAGGGTGCTGCCGTTGTAAACCACCGCATCGGCATTGCCGAGGGCTTTCGCATGGGCGGCGATCACCTTGCCCTGCTGCACCAGCAACGCGCCGGTATAGCTGTTGTTGCCGGTCAGGGTCAGGTTGCCGTCCCCGGTTTTGCGCATGGATCCGTTGCCGCTCAGCTGTCCGCTCCACGTCGCGTTGTAGCCATTCGTATCCACCGTCCAGGTGCTGCTGGTCACCAGGGTCGCATTCACCGCGCTGGTCAGGTTGCTGTTGATGACCCGCAGGGTGCCGCTGCCCAGGTTCAGGATGTATCCGCCTTCCGTGCTGCCGTAGTTGGCTCTCAGGGACGATCCACCCACCTCAAGAAGGCCGCCATGGAAGTTGTAGGTGCCGGCTCCATAAGCTCCCACCCAAAGTTCACCGCCGGTCTCGACCCGCAACACACCGCCGGTCTGGTTGACAAACCCGGCTCCATGTTCGCCGTTTCCGTCGCGATCCCCGATAATCAAATCTCCGTTGGCGCCGACGGTGAATGTGCCGCTTCCGCTCAGGTTCAGGGTGCCGGTTCCCGCAGTCGCCTGGGTCGAACGTCCCAGATTGGCAAATCCGGTCACAATGGTGAAGCTGCCTCCGGACAGGTTATACACCCCGGAGCCGCCCTGATTGCCCACGTTCAGCGAGGCACCCACCGATTCCGTTCCCACCGTGATGTTGCCTCCCGTCTGGTTCAGTTCCCCAATACCGCCCCAATCCCCGACCTGAATCGCCACCGAAGAAAAGAGGTTGCCGTCCGACATGGTGAAAACGCCGTCGGCGCCGGAGCCTGAACCGACGGCCAGATATCGAATTTGGGAATTTCCTCCGGTCTGGGCCAGGGTTCCGGCCACCACGTAGAATTCTCCCGTAAGGTCGTTGTCACCGCTCAGATTCAACGTGCCGGCGCCGGCCTTGTGCATCGTTCCCGATCCGGTCAATGCTCCCGACCACGTCGCAACGCGTCCGTTGGTGTCGATTGCGGAAACGCCCGTAACGAGCGTCGCATCGATCGAAGTCGTGAAATTGCTGTTGATCACACGCAGCGTGCCGCCGCCGAAATTGAAGGCGTAATTTCCATTCGGGGTCGTCGAGATCCCGTTGGCACCGCCAATGGAAAGGGTGCCTCCGTTCAGATTGTAGGTTCCCTGGCCGCGTCCAAATTTCAGCGAGCCGTTCCGGAAACGCACCTCGCCGCCGGTCTGATTCACGGTTCCCTTGGCGGTTGCGTAGGATGCCACGTTGTCCGCCAGACCGCCCACCACCATGCCCACACTGCCGGCGGCCCCTCCCTCGGCTCCCAGAACCACCAATCCGTCCGAGACATTCAAAATGCCTTCGGAAGCCTGGTTGTTGGTGGCCCGCCCAATGATGATGGCTCCATTGTCCGCCACCGGACGATAAATGTTCAACACGCTGGTCTCGCCGGAGACATTGTATGTGCCGACGCCGCCCTGATTGCCGAGGTTCAGGCCTCCGAAAAGGTCGACCGTTCCGCCGGTGTGATTCACCACGCCGGTCGCCCCAAAGTCCCCCACATGAAAGCCCGTCCAACTTTGCGTGCCATAAAGGTCCCCCGCCTTGAGGTAGGAACCCTCCTTGATGTTCATCGTGGCAGCTCCTCCCTCCCCCGTTCCTTCGCCCACGCGGATCAGCGTTTTCACCCCGTTGGCGCCCGTCTGATTCACCACTGTCACGTCGGCCCCCGCATTCAAATCGAGTGTTCCCCCTTCCCCGACCACCAGCGCATAGCGACCCGCGCGAACGGGATGGTCCACCGAACCACCGTCCAGAACCATCTTTGTCGCCACCCCGACATTTCCCCAGGCCTCAATCACAGACCCGTTGACGAGACTGCCCGCTCCGCCGGTCACATTCAGCGACGCCCCCGGCCCTGCAACAAGATAGGCGTTGTTTTGCAAATCCAGAGTCACGCCCGGCCCGACCGCCAGTTCCACATTTCCGGCTCCCACCCCGAGGCTGGTCACCGCGGTGTTGGAGGTCACCGTCACCGTGTATTCGGCGTCCAACCAAAACACCCCGCTCTGCGTGGGGCTCACCACCGGACCAATCCAATTGGTGTCACCGGTCAATTCTCCGCCCGCCGCATTGTCCCACTGCGAGGCGTCATCAAATTGTGCCACCAGCAGCGGCGCCGACAAAGTCAGGACGGCCAGCGAAAGTGCCGCTGCGTACGTCTTCCCGCGATATTTCCTCAAGGTGATGACATTTGGTTGCGTATTCATGACAAAATAAGGTGGGGTTGGGTTGGGGGTCGGGGAATTATGGTGGCTTTCAGCGAACGCATCAGGACCGACATCCGTTCGTGCCGAGCTCTTTGGACGGCTCCGGCTTTGGGTCATCGGCGCTACAGGGAGAATGAAAACACTCCCTTCATCAGTTTGGGCGATCCTGGATGCGGTGGGTAAATAGTCTCGAGGATGGGTTGAGAATGGGACGTCTGACCAATATTCCCCTCAAATTCCTTCGAGGGGCGGGTTTAGATAACAGAGCACCTTCCTTTTGACTTATAACCATTGCATTTGTCAATACGCTTGCGCCCCGGGCAGCAACCAGCCAACCCGCCTCGCGCAGGGCCTGCCAACAATACAACCTATCGCATTATTTTGTTACCAAAGCCCGAACAAGGATTCTTCAATCCTAATCCCCAATGCCAAAGAGGACTTATTGACAACCGGCAAAAAAACCTCAGCCGTCATCACTCCTAAGATTTGCAACCAGTTTCACAAAAACCAAAAAAATCCTCCGAACACCCTCCGTGATTGCCCTCCCCCCAGACCGGGCGTGAATTTTCGGAATGCCCGTTCCCGTCCTCACGCCGAAATTGGGCCTGTTCCCTCCGGGAGAGGTCGACCCCCCAGACTTTCGCGCCCGGAAATGGGGGACAACCATTGAGAGCCCATTCGCCGCAAAAAGGGTCGCGATACCCTGCACTTCCATTCACGGACCAAGGTTGGTCCGCAGGTCACGCATCGATGCCCACGCTTCTTTTCCATCCTCCAAACTCCCCTGCGGAAAAAAGATGGGGTTATCCGCGATACCACTCATGTCCGTCCTCTTGGCCAACCTCGCAAGGGAGACGTTATTCACCCGTTCGGGTCAAATGCGATTCCCATCAGCGCCACACCAACGCACCAACATTTAATTAGGCATCCGAAAACAAACCGGTTTGCTGTATAAACTTATCTTTCTTTTTTCGTTCACTTTGTCACATGCATTGTTTCCAGGAAGAACTTTGGTTCGGTCCGACCTGCCAGGCCCCACAGTGCCGCCCCACCACCAATGAGCGATGTCCACCTTCTTTGGAATTTTTCCGTTAGGAGAGCGCCCGTCCGTCAGCCATTAGTCAACCGCTCCGCCATTTCGTCGCATGAAACCCTTGACTCTCCAAACCGCTCCCCCTGTTTTGGCTCTGCCCTCCCGTCTGTCCCGTGGATTTTGGTTTTTGCAAAGACCGAAATTCGTTCCCATCCCATCAACGGGACTGCGAGCGGAAGACAATGAAGCCCCGGAAGCCGTGCTTCTTCCCGGACTCCAACAGGTCGGGAAAGTGGGGCCGCCTTGGCAAGGGGTATGCCCCTGACCGCGACAGACCCCATGTTTTCAACAGGTTTGAGGCGGCCGAAATGAGTCCATCGCCCGGAACCCGCACCGGCCTTCCATGTTGAGCACCATACCGGGTGGCAAGTCAAACGGGCAGAGCGCGGTCTCACGCGGGATCCCCTCCTGCCCCCTGCCCTGCGGACCGCTCCCGGCCGGCGGTTCGGGCCACCGGTGTGAATCTTCTGGCGTACGGTCGCGATGCCGTGGAACATTCCGGATTCTTCATGCCGAAACTGAACCGCCACATCCGGAATCTTCTTCAAATGCCGAACGGAGGGGCCTCCCGCCATCGCGGCGGGGATTTTCGGTGATTTCAAACAGGCACACGCATCAACTTGTTAATAATCAATTACTTATTTCATCAGTAATTCCTGTTCATGAAACGCATCCTCCTTCCGGTCATCCAGGCAGCCATCACGCTCTTCCTTCTCTGGTGGATCTTTCGCAAGCCCGAGACACGCACCGACATGATGCGCGCCCTGATGAGCGCCGACTACCTGTGGTTGATTCCCGGACTGCTTTCGGTGGGCGTGGCCTGCCTGCTGCAGACCGAGCGGTGGCGTCTCCTCATGAAAGTGCAGGGGATTTCACTGGGCTGGTTCCGCACACTGCGGGTGTACATGATCGGCCTCTTTTTCAACCTCTTCCTGCTGGGCGCCACGGGCGGGGATGTCGTGAAGATTTTTTACGCCATGCGGGAAACCGCCTCCAAGAAAAGCGCCGCGTTCCTCAGCGTGCTGGTGGACCGCATGATGGGTCTGCTGGCGCTCGTCGCCATCACGGCGGTGCTGGTTTTTCTCCGGTTTGATGCGCTCATGACCAAACCCGCGCTGCTTGGCTCGCTGGCCCTCATCATGGGAGCGATGGTCGGTCTGGTCCTCGTGGGTTTCATCGTGGACCGTTTCCATCTCGCGCACAAACTTCCCAAATGGCTGCCGCTGCATGCGAAGATCGTGGAATTCGCCTCGGCGTTTTCCATTTACGCGCGCGATGCCCGCGTGATGGCGCTGACCTTCGGACTGAGCATTCCCGCCCATTTGCTGAATTTCCTGGCGTTTTATTTCGCCGCGCGCGCCTTCGGCGCGTTTGCCCAGCCCACGGGGGTGCTGGACATCTTTTCCGTTCTGCCGATCGTCAACACCATCGCCGCCCTGCCCATCAGTCTATCGGGCGTCGGGGTGCGCGAGCAGCTGTTTTACGACATGTTCAACAGCCTCTTCGGCACGCCGGAGAGTCTGGCCGTGATGATCTCGATCACCGGCTTCATGATGACCGTCTTTTGGGCGCTCATCGGCGGCGTGGTTTATCTTTTCTACCGTCCCAGCGGCGGACTCCATCTCAAGGAAGTGGAGGAGGAGGTTGAAGCCGTCGAGGAATCGATCGAGAATCAGGCGTGAAACGGCCCCGCGTGATCGCCAATTTCGCCGTCACGGCGGACGGAAAGGTGTCCACGCGCCGGTTCACCCCCAGCGGGTTCACCCAGCCTGCGGACAAGCGCCGGCTTCAGGAAATCCGGGCCCTCGGGGACGCGCTTCTCGTCGGCGCCGCCACGGTCTCCGCCGACACCATGAGCATGCGATTGTCGGACCTCGACCTGCGCGCGCAACGCCGGGACGCCGGACGTCCTCCCGAGCCTCTTCGCGTCATCGTCAGCAACCGCGGCCGTTTCGATCCCGGCGCCCGCGTTTTTGAAAAGGGCGGCGCCCCGCGGGTGATTTTTTCCACCCGTCGGATGACGCAGAAAACCCGCGCCTGGCTGGCGCCCCTGGCCGATCTCTGGATTTTCGACACCCCCTCGGTCGATCTCGCCGCCGCCCTGCACATCCTGCACAGGGATTATCGTGTCCGCACCCTCGTCTGCGAGGGGGGACCGACGCTTTTCCGCTCCCTGCTGGAAATCGGTGCCGTGGATGAACTCCGCGTCACCTGGGCCCCGGTGGTGTTTGGCGGGGCAAAAGCCCCCACCCTCACCGGATTGCCGGGAAATTTTCTCCCGCAGACGGTCCGGGCCCGCCTCGTCCGGATGGAGCCCGGTGAGGGCGAGTGTTACCTGACCTACCGTCTGGCACGCTGAGCCCCGACGGCGCGAGGCGCGTTCCGGTCAAAAAAGCGATCCCTGGCCGGCATCCCCGGAGGGCGTGCATTCGACCGTGGTCAGAAGATGGAGGATGTCCGAAATGTCCCGGCAGCGCAGAAGCTCCCTTTCGTCCACGTGGAGGGCGGCCGCGATTTCAAAACTGTAGGCATTGCCAAAGGGCACGGGCTCCCAGTTGCCAAGGAGCCGGATGTCCTGGCCGGTGATTCGTTGAACGGTGAGATTGAGGAAATGCCGTGCGTCCACGGGGGGAAATTACAGGAGGGCTTTTTCGGGTGGCAAGCTATGATCCGCCCAATCCTCCGTCCCCGGACCCGGCCGGCCTGTCCGCTCAGAGCGTTTCCCAGGCGTCGAGGACAATTTGCGACCAGCTTTCCAATGTGTCCCGGCGGGACCGCAATTCGTCCACGGAGAGAAATGCGAGTTCGGCGATGGCCTTTTCCCCGGGCGTCACCACGGGATTCCCGAGGGTGACGATGTGGACGATGCCCAGATGGACGCGTCCCACCTCATTGGAGTCGTCGTTGATCAACGCCGCCACCCGGTCCTCGTACCCGCCGTCAAATTTCAGCTCCTCCTCGATCTCGCGATGCACCGCGGCGCGGTAGGCATCCCGGTCAAAGGAAAAGAGGCTTTCGTCCCCGTCGTTGATGTGTCCGCCGATGCCGATGGACCCTTTTGCGACCAGGCGTTTTTCCCCCGACTTCGCACCTCGCACGTAGTGCAGGATTTTGCCGTTCCAAGTGAACACCGCGTAGGGAATGATCTGTTTGTGGGTGGGATCATCCTCCGCCTTCGAGCGGGGCAGGAAATAATTGTTCTCCCGCTTCAAAAAGGCGTCGATGTACCGGTCCGTCTCGGCGTTCAGTCCCTGAAAGGCGCCGAGTTCATCAAAAAGCGCGCGGCGCACCACGAGCACATTTTCCTCTTGTTTGGCCATGTGGGGCGATGCTGAACAGACGGGGAAAATCCGCCAAGCCCTTTTCCAATGTGCGGGTTTTCAGTTGCAATTTTCCGGATTCCACGCAACTGTTGCGTCAGTGAAGCTACAACGCGTATCTCTCGATCATATTGCGAAGCTGGCGGGCGTTCACAAAGCCACTGTCTCCCGTGCGCTCCGCAATCATCCCACCATTCCCAAGGCGACGCGTGATCGCATTCAGGAGATCGCGCGCAGGGAGGGTTATCGTCCCAATCCCTTGGTGGCCATGTATCAAGCCCAGGCGCGTTCCAGCCGGCCGACCACGATGCAGGCCGCCATGGGCTGGCTGAACGACTATCCGAATCCGGCCTCGTGGAATGAATTTCCCTGGTTGCGGGGTTATCTGGCCGGTGCGCGTCAGCGCTGTGCGGACATGGGGTACCGCCTGGAGGAAATCACCCTGTCGACAGCCAATGGCAGCACCTTCGAGGAGGAGGTGTCCCGCGCCTCGAAGCTCCTGAAGAGCAAGGGCATTTACGGCATCATCATGCCGCTCATGCTCAACTACCAGTATCTGCTCGCCGAGTGGGAAAACTGCGTGGTTTCCCTGATCGGCAGCGGCCACCTGCGTCCGCCGATCGGACTCGAGGGGTTGCATGCCCAGTTTTACCCGCAGCGGTTCCCCATCGCCGACCGTGACCTCTTCTTCAACGTGCGGCTTGCCTTCCAGAATGTGCTCAAGCTGGGCTACATGCGGATCGGCTTGGTTTACAGCCGCTACATCGATGCGGAGGCCAACGGACTGGCCCAGGCGGGCTATTTGATCGAACAAAGCCACCTTCCGGCCAGCGACCGCATTCCGATCCTTTTCCTGGAACGCTTCAAGGAAGGCCGTCCACCGGCCTTCGACCGCTGGATGGAGGAATACAAACCCGACGCCATTCTCTGCCTCAACCCCATCGTGCGGGACTGGCTCGAGGAACTCGGGCTCCATGCGCCCGAGGACATCGGACTCGCCAACCTCAACTTGGTGTCCGACGTCTCGGACTGGGCCGGTGTGGACGAGCAGCACCAGGAAATCGGCGCCGCCGCCGTCGACATTCTCATCGGCGCGCTCAGCCGCAACGAACTGGGCCTGCCTCCGCAGCCGCGCCGCATTCTCATTCCGGGTGAATGGGTGCCCGGCTCGACCCTGCGCGCCCCGGCCAGTCAGCAGGAAGTTTCCGCGATGATCCGACGCTAACCCGTCGGATCATTTCCTGCAGATTCCTAACCCTTCGGCAGATGCGCCGCGCAATATTCGCGGCCGTCATCGGCCACCCGAAACTCCGCCTCCGGATGGCTTGATTCCGTGATCCCGCAGGTTTCGCAGCGGTGCAAAGTGGGAGCAACCTCCCGTTTCGCGGATTCAAACCGTGCCCGGCGCATCTCCACCTCCCGCCGGTTGCGGGCCTGACGGAACAGCTGCGGTCCGAAAAAGGACAGATAGTTGATCAGACACAGGCCGATGGCCGCCTGGGTGGACGCGCCGCCTCCCACAAACAGAAATCCCCAGGGAAACACCAGGCTCAGGAGGGCGAGCCATTTGAGCTTCATCGGGAAAAAGAAAAACAGGATCTCCAAATCGGGGGCCAGCGTGGCCAGGGCCAGGATGAGGGAAAAATTCAGAATCAGATTGCCGAAGTTGGGACCGAGGAAAAACGTCGCCGCGGTGCACCCGGCCCAGCCCAGAAAATAATACAGATTGAGTCGCGCCGTCCCCCAGGTCGCCTCCAGCATGTCCCCCACCCACCAGGTGAAGGCGAGGTAAAAAAAGATCCACAGCATGCTCGTGGTCGTCGGAATGAAAATCCACGTCACCAGCCGCCACACCTGCCCCTGCATCACGAGCGCGGGGTCCAGCGCAATCAACTCCACAATCGGACGCTTCAGCAGAATGAGCAGGTAAACCAGCGCATTCAACATCACGACGTAGCGAATGAGGCCGGGTATGGCCAGACGGGACAGGAAATTCACAACGCAGCAATCTGTCCGTTCTTCCCAAAACGTTCAACTTTTCTCACCTTGCCCCGATCGATTTGGTGGTGAGCCGACCCGAGCTGCTGGTCGGGAAAGTGGCTGCCTCGCATGGATTCGAACCATGACAAACAGATCCAGAATCTGCAGTGCTACCGTTACACCACGAGGCAAGAAAGGGAGGGATACTTTTGCACAACTTTCGCCGGGTGCAATGCAAAATTGCGTCCTTCGATCGGAAACCGAAACGTTTCCCGGAAGGCACCGGCTGCCGGCCGGCGTCGGGGGGGAGGCTGCGGCACCGGGCCCGTTCCGCCTTTCCCTACTGCACCGACTTGGGCAGGAGGGGCTGAAGTTTTTTGATGTCCTGCACGGCGTCGCGGTGGCAGACGAGGATGGCGTCGGGGGTTTCGACCACGACGAGGTTCTCGACACCGCAGAGGGCGATGAGGCGTCCGCTGCTCACGGCGACGTTGTTGCTCGATTCGTGCTGAACAACCTCGCCGCGGAGGGTGTTGCCGTCGTCGTCGTGACCGAGGTGTTCGGGCAGGGCCGTCCAGGATCCGACATCGTCCCAGTCGAACTTCGCCCGGACGGCCTGCACTTCGGAGGCCTTTTCCATGACGGCATAGTCGACGGAAATTTTCGGCAGCGCGCTGAAGCGTTCCGCGAGGTAGGCCGAGGGATCGCCGGCGGGAAAGTCCTCGATGAATTTCCCCAGAGCCGGAACGAGTCGCTCCACCTCGCGCTGGAAGACCTCGGAGCGCCAGAGGAACATGCCCGCATTCCACGCGTACTGCCCGCTGCGCAGGTAGGCATTGGCGGTCGGCAGATCGGGTTTTTCGACAAAACGCAGCACGCGGCAGGTTTCGCCGTCCTCGTCGCCCAAATGCAGGTAGCCGAAGCCCGTGGCGGGAAAGGTGGGAGGGATGGCGAAAACCACCAGGGCGTCGCGCGAGGCGGCGGTTTGCGCGGCGGTCGCGAGTTGTTTTTGGAAAATCGGAATGTTGTGGATCATCGCATCCGCGGGCAGCAGGGCGCAAATGGCCTGCGGATCCCGGGCACGCGCCAGCCCCGTGGCCAGCGCACAGGCCGGGGCGGTGTCGCGTTTTTCAGGTTCGGCGATGATGTTGCCTTCCGGAACAAACGGCAGTTCGGCCCGCACGGCGGCGGCCTGGGCGGCATTGGTCAGGACGTAGACCCGCTCCCAGGCAATCAGCCCTTCCAAGCGGCGGGCCGTCATTTCGATGAGGGTGCGGTCGCTCAGCAGGCGCAGAAGGTGCTTCGGGGTCTTGGAGCGGCTGAGCGGCCAGAAGCGTTCACCACTGCCACCTGCCATGATGAAAACGTGGAGATGATCGAATACGGACATAATGGATAAACGCAGTCTCCCAGCATCGCAGACATCCCGCCAAAGACGCAAGGCGGATTGCCGCCGCGCGATCGCGCGGAAACGGGGCGGACGTCCCCGGCCGAAGGACGCCGTTCGCCCGGAGATCCTACACGAGTCCGACCGGTTTGAACCGGTGATTGGGAAGCACGGTTTTCAGCGCGCGGTTGCCGAGATGTTCCGCGACGACCTCGCCGAGCACATCGCGAAAATCGGTGGTGTGCAGCAGATCCCGTCCTTGGTGCAGCTGTTCCTTCGCGAGGCCGGGCCACCGCGTGATGACCGGCTGCCGCGCCTTCCCCGCGACGGCGCCGAGGGCCAGCATGCAATTGGCCCAGCCGTGATCGGTTCCGCCCGTGCCGTTCTCGGCGGCGGTGCGTCCAAAGTCGCTGATGGTGAGAACGAGGGTGTCCTTCATGCGCTCGCCCATGTCTTGGTGAAACGCGGCCAGTCCGTCGGCGAGGTTCTGGACAAGGTTGCCGTAGCTGCCGATCACCCCGCCCTGCGCCTGATGCGTATCCCATCCGCCGTAGTCGATTTCAATGACCTCGACTCCGATGTCGGACTTGATCAGTCGGGCGGCCTCCGCGAGCCGGCGGGAGAATTCGTTCCGGGGATAGGCGGCCCCCGGCCGGTACGCGGTGTGGGCGGCTTTCCGGATGATGTCGATGCCCTCGATGGTGGTCTGCGCGGTGTCCGCAAGCAGATCGCGCGCGGCGGCCCGGTGGTCCGGCGCGGGCGTGCAATAGGCGTGTTCCAGCGCGGCGCGCATGGCGACCTCGTCGCCCTTGACCAGGCTGGGGAAATTGAGATCGGCGATGCCATGGAGGGCGACCGCCGGGGCTTTGCCGCGGAGGATGCGCGGAAGGTTGTCCCCGATCGAAACGGCGCGCACGGGACCGTGCCCCTCCGAGGTGGCCAGATGGCGGTTGAGCCATCCGTCGGAATTCACGGTGTTTCCCGTCACGCCGGTCTCCCAGGTGTCCTGCTCCTCGAAATGCGACCGCGTGTTGAAGTCGTAGCCGACCGCGTGGAGGGCGCGGGCCTGACCCGAGGCAAAGAGCGGCTGCAGCGCGGCCGCGCGCGGATGGAGCCCGAAAAAGCCGTCCAGATCCAGGGCGCCTTCGGGCTGTCCGGGCGGGGCGATGCGCAGATTTTTCCGGAGTCCGGCGTACGCGGGATCGCCGTAGGGCACGATGAAGTTCAGCCCGTCCATGCCGCCGCGCAGGAAAATCACGACCAGGGTTTTGCCCTTTGCGACGCCGGGCTTGGGTTGGGTTTCGGCAAGAAGGCGGACCGGCGAAAATCCGCAATAAAGCGCAAGCGCGCCGGACGACTTGAGAAAATAACGGCGGGTGACGTTCATGGTTAACGAAGGCTGGCGGTGGGAAGTTGCGCGACCAGCGTGGTTATGACCTTGGCGCGCTCGTTTTCGGGTGGAGAAATCTGTTTCAGATACTGCAGGGCGGCCTCCCGGGACCGGACGGGAAGGAGGTGTCCGGTGAGGCGGAGGGAGGCGAGATCGAGCGACCGGCTCCAGTCGGACTCCCCGGAATTCTGTCCGGCCGAAAAACCGGAAGGCAGGAACTTCCGCAGGGAACCGCCCATGGCCAGGGTAAACCGCCAGCGCTGCAGGAGGGCGTTGGAATCCACATAGGCGGCATCCTCCTCCGGATATCCGTCGGGAGTGGCCCGCTCGAAAAGTCCCATGCCGCTCCGGCGCAGGAAATCGCGCACGGTTCCGACCGAGCCGGATCCGCAGAGCCGCGCGAGGCGCAGACTGTAGTCCAGCGGCGTGGCGATCTTCGGCCGGTTCGCCGCCTCCCAGAACTCCGGACTCTCCGCAATGGTCATCAGAAGGGCCGCCATGTCCCCGCCGGTGCCAAGGAAGCGGTCGGTCAGTTTTTGCACCAGGGAGTCCGGCGCGGGAACCGAGACATAATGCTCGGCAAGCTTGCGGCTGATGAACCGCGCGGTCGCGGGGTGGCCGGCCAGCATCTCCAGCGCCGCAAGGGTGCGGTCCTGACGGAGGGCGGGATCCTCGGCCCTCGGAAACTCCATGCCAAAGACGCGTTTTTCCGCCGGAGAATTGAGCAGGGGGTCGAACCGAAAGGAACGCGCCAGATCCCGGGCCTGTCCGCGCAGGGGGGCATCCGAGCTGATGGTCCAGCCGGTCAGAACCGACGCCAGGGCGGTGACATCCTGCTGGGTGTATCCGGCGTCCACCCCCACGGTGTGAAGCTCCATGACCTCGCGGGCGTAGTTTTCATTCAGCCTCCGGGCGAAACTGCGGTTCTGGTCGAGATAAATCAGCATGGCCGGACTCGACGCGGAGGCCTTCAGCAGCGTGCCGAACGGCGCCACTCCGAGTTCGAGGAAACGCACGTGCTCGGTCCATTTGTTCAGGGCGTCGGCCTTGTCGATCCAGGTCGAAAAATGATTTTCCGCCCAGAGCACAAAGCGCGTGCGCACGGGATTGGGAGAGCGCAGCAGATGAGCCAGGGACCGGGGAACGACCTGGCCCTTGTTGACCGGATCCGGGTATTCGGTCCAGGCGCGCCGCCAGGCGGCCACCTCGCCCGGATCGCTCCAGGGGCGGGCCAGGCGGTCCTGCAGCCAGGCCTTTTCGCCGAGAATCAGGATGGCCGCGAGTTCCTCGGGTTCGGGTCCATACCCAAAGCGGTTGAGCAGGTGCACCGCCCGGGCGAACTGCCGGTCCGTCCCGTCGGCTCCGACACGAAGGACCACGGCGGCGGACGTTGTCTCCCGTCCGTTCCGGCCCCTCGCCCGCACCTGCAGGGTGTGATCCCCCGGAGCGAGGTCGGCGGTCAAGAGCGGCAGCACGACCCGGCCCAGGCCGGAATCCTCGGACTGGCGCAGGTTCAGCGGTTGGCCGTCGACGACGAGGTCGGTCCAGGCAATTCCCGCGGGCGAATAAACCCGGACCACCACCGCATCCGCTTCGCCCACCCGGAACGGCGAGCGGCGCGGATGGAGCACGGTGATCTGCGGCGCCTCGTCCGAGGAGGGCGTTTTTTCCTCAAGGCGCGCCGCGCGCAACCACCAGTTCCGGTCCCCCTGGCCGGCCACCGCCGCATCGTTGGAAAAACGCACCACAATCTGCTTGGGTCCGCGCGGAAGCTGCACCTGGCCGAACCGGTAAATGCGTTCCTCCCTCACGGGCAGTTCGCCGATCTTTTCCAGCGGACGCCCTTCGATCTGGAGAAAGGCTTCGATGAGGGGCGGCCCATGAAACTCCTGCCCCCTCGCCTCGATGGCGAAGGCAAACTCCCCCTCGAGATTGTGCGGCAAGGTCAGGATCGCGTCCCCGTTCACATAAAAGGCCGCGACCGGCCTGTCCTTTTCCAGTTTCTGCGCCAACCCGGGATCCCAGGCGTCGTCCTCCACCGTGAAACGCAGCACGCGGCCGCCGGGACGGGTGTCGGGCTCGGCATCAAGCACAACCGATTCGGCCGGACTCTCGGCAAAATGGCCGGCGTCCGTGCGCGCCCGCAGCTGCAGGGTGTTTGTTCCTTTCCGCAAGGCGGAAACCGGCACGTAAAAATTCGGTTCCCGTCCCTGCTGGCGTCCGACGGTTTCCCCATTGACGAGCAATTCGACACGCGGCGCGTCCTTCACGCGGTTGCCCCGGCGGGCGACGACCTTCAGTTGAAGCGGCCCTTGGACGAGGCGTCCTTCCAACCGTTCGGCGAAGGCCACGCGCAATGCCGAGGGATCGCCGACAAGCCCGGAACGGGACGCGCCCATCATCATGACCTCCGCGCCGCCGCCCATCATCATGCCGGCCCCGTCGGAATCGGCCGGGGCGGCTTCGTCCGCGCTCACCCTCACGAGTTCGTAGCGTTCAAGGAACAGGTCCCGGTCATTGCCCTTGCCCCGGGAAAAATCATTGAGAAACCGCGCGGTGATGTTTTGTTTTCCGGCCTCGAGGCGAAAGGGCACTCCGATGGGAATCCGGTGCCAGGCATGATCGACCAGCCGGCTTCCGGAAAGCGCCTGATTGTCGTCGTTCAGCACGACACCCACCGAAGGGAACGATCCCAGAGCGGGCCGTCCGCGCACGCGCATGGTCAGTTGATACCACCCGGGTTTGTCGATGGTTTCCTGCACACACCAGGCCGGATCGGGCCTGAAATTTTCCACGTATTCCGGGGTACCCCCGGCAGGAGCGACCGGCGGCGGCTTCTCGCCGAAGCGCGCCGGGCGCGGATCATTCACCCGATCCACGCAGGCCCCGGAAATCATCACCGAGGTGTCGGGGCGAATGACATTCACCATCACGCGATCCCCGGCCAGACGGCGGCCGTGCGCATCCTTCGCGACGGGGCGCAGGGCGAGAGGGCCCGCCGGCAGTTCGTCGGCATTCACGTCGAAGGCATACAATCTCACCGAGCCCGGACCGGAAATCGTCTGCGAGCGGGGGGAAATCTCCCGGCCGTCCGGCAGGAGGAGGCGCGGCTCGGAAGGCACATCGTCCGGCGACACGGTGTTGATCTCGACCCCGGCCGTAAAGGTGCCGTAAACACAGGCGCCCTCCGGCGGGCAAATCAGGGTCGGACGCGGGGCAATGACCTCCGCGGAGGGATTCGGTTCGATCCGCAAGGGAAGCCTGGCTCCGTCAACGATCAATTCGGCCGCGCCGGTCCGGCGGGCCCGCAGGCGAAGAAAGCCCTGCGTCTCCTTGCCGAGCACCACCGCCGGTTGAAGAATTTCCGCCGCATCCGGCGGATCCACCGCGGTGTCCAGGGCCCGCCCGGATTCCGTCGGCGCGGCAACCCGGAAGGGAATCACCTGGGATTCGTCGAGCCAGAGGCGCGCCTCCGGCGAAAAATAACCGATTCCGGCCTTTCCCGCCCCCCACAGGGAGGAATGCACCAGCGCGCATAGTCCAAGGAGCCAGACCCTGCGGCGTCCACCTCGGACCGTCTGGGGGCGCGGCGTGTTCATAAACTCTGGCCGTCAACCTTATCCCTGTCCGCCCCTCCGTCAAAGACTTTGGATGATCCCAAGCCCCCTTTCCGCCCGCCGGGAGGTGTCCCCAAAAATCCGTCTGCTTCCGCGCAGGGCTGCGCATCCGGCGGCAGGCGCTTTCCGAAGGCGCTAAACGGCGCGGGCCACGCGTTTCAGGGACGGTTCCGGACGCGGTTCATTGCTGCCGCGGGTCTGGAAATAATACCGCAACAGTTCCGCGTGGGAGTGCACGCCGAACCGGCGGTAGATTTCCTTGATGTACCCCTGGACGGTATTGACCGTGATACCCAGGCGCTGGGCGATTTCCTTGCGGCTGTGACTTTGCAGGAGCAGATCGATGACCAGCCTTTCCCGGCGGGTGAATCCGGAACGGACATGGGAAGTCTCCTCCGGCTGCCAGGGAAACTCCCCGGCGATCCAGCGGGCCAGACGGGCGTCGCGCTCGGTGAAGGGCGGACCTGAACGCCGCGAAAAAAGCAGTTCGCCGACGGGATGACACCGGACCCGCAATTCCACCATGGCGCGCGGCACCCGGTCCTTTCCCGTCGATTCCACCCATTCGGCCACGTCCGCATTCAGAAGGTCGCGCAGGCCGGCCACCAAGTGGCGCCGCTTGTCTTCGTGTCCCCCCGGCAACAGACAGGCCTCCCGCATCAGACGCAGGACCTGAAGAAAATCTGTTTCCTCAAATGCGTTCAATTTCCACCCTCCCTGTCCACCATGCCGGCTCCCACCGGTGGCGTCGATGGGGTTTTCCCCCATTTTCAGGAACCTGGGGATGTGGTAGCTTCGCCGATGATGGAATCCCCGCTGCGCGACCCGGCGACTCCGGTTCCGTCCGAATTGACCCGGGACATCCTCCGCGCGATCGATGAAGAACGTGAGCGGCTGGCCCGGGAAATTCACGACAATCTCGCCCAGGACCTGTTTGCGCTCCGGCTCCTGGCCGAATCGATCGCCCGGTCTGCCGACGGAGACCGTCCCGTGCTCGCCCAGAGGCTCGCCGATCTGGCCGGCCGTGTGGAGCAAACGGCCCGCGACCTTGCGCACAGCTATTCGCCGCGTGCCGGCTCCGGCGGAAATTTTCTGCACGCCGTGCGCACTCTCGCCAAGCGCCACGAGGACCGGGTCACCTTCGATCTGACCGGCATCTCCGACACCCTCTTGGAAGTCGACACCGCCTCCCATCTTTTCCACATCGTCCAGGAGGCGGTGACCAATGCCATCCGCCACGGCTCCGCCTCCCGCATCCGGGTGGCGCTGCAGGCCGGCTCCTCGCCCCGGGTGCTGGAAATCGAGGACAACGGAAGCGGGTTTGAGCCCGGCCAAACCGGCGAAGGTCTGGGACTCCGCACCATGGCCTACCGGGCCTCCCAGATCGGCGGTTCCTTCCAAGTGAAAAGAAACCCCGGCGGCGGCATGCGGGTTCTCTGCGAATTTCCGCCGGAAGGGTGATTTCCCCCGCCGTAAAGCGGTCGGTCCGGACCCGAAAGGTGCGGACGGATTATTCCACCGGAAAACGCAGAACGGCTTCGCGCATGAGCGCCGCGCTGGTTTCGGCTCCGAGTTTCTGTTTGATGTTCTCGCGATGCCGCTCGGCGGTTTTCACACTGATTCCCAGGATGGCCGCGATTTCCCGGGTCGCCTTGCCGGCGGCGATGAGGCGCAGAGCCTGCAGTTCCCGATCGCTCAAGCCCGAATCCTGCACGCTGTCGAGGATTTCCTGAACGGTGGGGGTGAGGGCCACCCGCCCCTTGGCCGCCTTGCGCACCACGGTCAGCAGATCGCCAAACGAATCCGACTTGCACACAAATCCCGCCGCGCCCGCCTGGAGGGCCCGCCGGGCGATTTCGCCATTGTGCGACGCGGTCAGGATCACCACCCGGAGGGGGCGAAACCGTACGTTCCAGGAGGGAAGGATGTGCAGCGGATCCCCCTCCCCGAGCAGGAAGTCCAGCAACACGACATCGGGCCGGTGCCTTTCCAGCTCCGCCTCGGCCTCGGCAAGATTCGCCGCCTGGCCGATGATCTCAATGTCCCGCTCGGCGGAAAGGCGCATAAAAAGGGCTTCCCGCACCAGGGCATGGTCTTCGACCAACAGCACGCGGATCCGTCCAAGCATGCCCCAGTTTGGCCCGAAGGGGGCCCCGCCGACAATCACGAATCCTGACGCCGCCTCAGAACGCCCAGGAGGGCCAAATAGGCGACCGCCGCCCCGGGGATCGCAAACAGAAGGGAGCCCAGCAACAAGGGAAGACCGACATGAAAAAACGTGGTCCATTTGAGCATTTCCGCCGGATGGATATGGGCATGCAGCATCTCCAGCTTGGGAGGGAAATGATGCGGGTGGCTGAGCAGCCAGAATCCCAGATCATACTGCCAGCGCATGAAGATCGGGGCAAACGGCGTGAGGACATCGTGCAGGGACACCGCGATCACGGCGGCAATCGGATTGCAGCGCAGGGCATAGGCCAGTCCCAGACAAAGCAGGGTTTTCACCCCCCAGAGCGGGGTGAATCCGATGAACACCCCGATCGCCGCGCCGCCCGCGATGGCGTGAGGCGAATCCTTCAGGGAAAACAGCTTGTTCCAGAGCCCGCCGAGGTGCTCGGTGATTTTCATGGTGTTGGAGCCTGACGGAAACCGCCGGATTTCTCAAATGCCGATTCGCGCCGAAAATCCGGACCCTCCCGCCGCCGCACCTCCGCCCCCCTTCACACCCCCGATTCCGCCGGCTTCCCCATTGAATTCACCCCATGCAGGAGATAGAGTCCGGGTTCCATGATCGATGCCGATTACGACGATGAGGTGAGCTCCTCCGGTTTCTCGCGCTGGGTGCTCCCGGCGTTGATCATCTCGCTGCTTCTGCACGCCGCGTTTCTTTACTGGGCGCGCAGCGTCTCGCTGGCCGACACGAGCCAGAAGGTCTACGAACGCCTCGTGCCCCGCGCCTTTCATGTCGAGCGCGTGGAAATCGACCAGAAGCTCCTGGAGCCGGAACCCGCCGACGAGCGGAAACCGGCCCTGGCGCCCGAGGCCGTCCAGTTGCCCCAGGAAAAAATGGCCTTCGAAAACCTGATGGCCGACCCCAAGGGGGAGCCGGCCGCGCCGAAGATCGACCAGTCGTTCCTGTCCGACAAGCCGAGCGCCTCGTCGATCACCTTCGACAAGACCATGCAGACCGCGCAACTCACCGGGGCGCAGAGCGCCCTCGAGGACCCGAAGGCGCTGCACCAGGCGCTGCTGGGCGACCGGCCCGACGCCGGCAGCAAACCCGCGGGCGATTTGCTGGCGCCGGATTCCCTTGCCGGCCGGGCCATCGCCAAGGCCGGCGAGCTGCGGGGCGGGGACACCCCCGGCTTCAGCAATCTGGACGAACTCCTGGCCCAGACCGGGCCGCTCAGTCCGGGAACGGCGCCCATCCTGATGCCCACCGACCTGTTGTTTGAATACGGCGAATACCGGCTCACACCCGCCGCAGTCGCGGGCCTGCAGAAGCTCGGCCTCCTCATCCGGCGCAATCCCCAGGCGGATTTCATCATCGAGGGACACACGGATTCCTTCGGTTCGGATGAATTCAACATGACCCTCAGCGAGAATCGCGCCGCCGAGGTGAAGAAGTGGCTCGTCAACGAAATGCAGATCCCCCCGGAACGCATTGAAACCCGAGGCTACGGCAAGACGCGCCTCATTGCTCCCGGCACCGGCACCGTGGAGGAGCAACAGATCAACCGCCGGGTGGAGATTGTCATCCGCGACCGCTCCGAAAAACGTCCCTGACGGTTGCACGCCGCCCTTTTTTCTTCATGATCACGCCCAAGGAACGCGCCCTCGAACAGGCCGCCCGCACCCTTCACGAAAAAGCCCGCAAAAAGACCGCCGAGAACATCGAGATCTTCCGGGGTTTCCGCAAAATCGAAGAACACCGCCTCCGCATGTGGCACAAGTCCGGCGGCGGGGGCCGCGAAGTGGCCCGCCAGCGCGCCGATCTGGTGGACATTCTCTTCCGCGAGCTTTTCGAGGGCGTCTCCCGCGAGGTAGCCCCCAAGGGGTTGTCCGAACCGCTCATGGTCCTGGCCACCGGCGGGTACGGCCGGCGCGAACTGACACCCTGCAGTGACATCGACATCATGTTCCTCATCCCGCGGGCGCATCCGTCCAAGCAGGCCGAGGAGGTGATCCGCCAGACCCTCACCGCCCTCTGGGACATCGGCTACAAGGTCGGTCACGCCACACGCTCTCTGCCGCAGGCCATCAAACAGGCCAACGGCGACATGGTGACCAAGACCGCCGTGCTGGAGAGCCGTTTCCTGACCGGTTCGCGCGAGCTCTACAATGAATTCAAGGAACGCTTCGAGCAGGAATGCGTCCGCAACCGGGCGGCCGAATACCTCACTTGGCGGCAGGCCAACCAGGGCGAAATGCGAGCCAAGTACGGCGGCAGCGTGTTCATGCAGGAACCCAATGTCAAAAACGGCATGGGCGGCCTGCGCGACTATCAGAGCCTGCTTTGGGTCGGCACCTTCCTCGACCGCCTCAACACCACGGCCAAGCTGGTGGAAAAGCGGTTTCTCCGCGACACGGAACGCACGGCGCTGGAAAAGGCCTACGACTTCCTCCTGCGCATCCGCACCGAGATGCAATACCTCACGCAGCGTCCCCAGGATGTCCTCACCCTGCAGTTGCAGGGGCGGGTGGCCACCAGCCTGAACTACCCCCAGCGCCACATCCTCCGCCGCGTCGAGGCCTTCATGCGCGATTATTACACCTTCACGCGCGACATGCACCTCATCACGCAGTCGGCGATCGCCCGCATGAAGATCGTCCCGGAGAAAACCGGGTTCATCGGACTGCTCAGGCAGAAGGTGGAGAAGTTCGACGGCTTCACCACAAAGGGCGGCCTGCTTTCCGCGGAGTCGCGCGACATTTTCACGGAGGATCCCTACCGGCTCATCCGGGCGTTTCATCACGCCCAGGTCCGCCAGCTGGAACTGAGTCCGGAACTGCGGGATCTCATCCGCCGCAACCTTCGCCTGGTGGACCGCACCTTCCAGTACGCCCGCATCGCCCGCGAAACCTTCCTGGCCATCCTTTCGCGGAAGGGCGAGGTGGGGCGCATCCTGCGCGAAATGCACGACCTGGGTTTCCTCGGACGCTACATCCCGGAATTCGGCGCCCTCACCTGCCTCGTGCAGCATGAGTTTTATCACCGCTACACCGCCGATGAACACACCCTCGTCTGCATCGAGAAGCTCGACAGCCTGCTTCTCGTCAACGAGGAGCGCTTCCGCGGCTACCGGGCCCTGTTTCAGAAACTGGAGGATCCCGCCATGCTCTATCTGGCGCTGCTCCTGCACGACACGGGAAAGGCCGCCAACCAGCGCCACCACGAGGATGCCAGCGCCGTCCTCGCGCAGAAGGTCGCCCGCCGGCTCCAGCTCTCCTCCGAGCGCCGCCGCATGCTCATCATGCTGGTGAACTCGCACTACGAACTGTCCTCCACCGCGCAGAAGCGCAACCTGGACGACTCCGCGACCATCGCGGAATTCGCCGGCATCGTCAGCCATCCCTCGCACCTCGACGCCCTCATGCTGCTCACCCTGGCCGACGGCATGGGCACGAGCGACCAGAACTGGTCGGACTGGAAGGAGGGGCTGGTCTGGACGCTTTACCGCCGCACCCGCGACTACCTCGAGGGGGGACCGATCTCCCTCGCCAAGATGCAGAAAAACCGCAACGAACTGTTCGAGCAGGTCGCCAAAAAACTGCCGCGCGATTTTGCGGACGAGACCGAGGCGCATTTCCAGCACATGCCGGAGCGGTATTTCCAGATGTTCGACAGCGAGCAGATTGCCGGTCATGTGCGGCTCTTCCGCGTCTTCCTCCAGGCCCACCTTTCGGACAGCATCAATCCGCCCTACGCCCCGTCGCTCAAGTGGATTGCCAAACCCGAGCAGGGTCATAGCGAAGTGTGGGTGTGCGGCTGGGACCGCCCCCGCCTGCTGGAACGCATCGCCGGAGCCTTTCTCTCCGCCCAGATCAACATTCTCAGCGCGGACATTTTCACGCGCGGCGACAATCTCGCCCTGGACATCTTCCGCGTCTGCAGCACCCAGTTTTCGCCGGTCACCAATCCGAAGGACATCGCCCGCATGGAAAACCGGCTTTTCGAATCCCTCGCGGTGGAGGAATACGATTTCACACCGCTGATCGGAAAGGAGGCCCGCCTCCGGTCCTACCGCCTGTCGCAGGAGGCCGATCTGCCCACCAAGATCACGATCGAGAATTCGCTCCATCCCACCTTCACGGTGGTCGACATCGTCACGCCCGACCGCCTGGGTCTGCTCTACGACCTGCTGCGCGCCTTCGGCGAAGCCGGGGTGAACATCGAACTTTCCCGGATCACCACCGAGATGGAGGTGGCCATGGACAGTTTTTACATCACCGGGAAGGAGGGCAAAAAGGTGACCGACGAAGCCGCCATCAAGCGGCTCCAGCGCCTGCTCCAGCAGGCCTCGGAACGGACGACCGGGTGAAACCGCGGCACCGGCGGGGCGGTCGGGGTCCGAGCACCCGTCCGCGCTCCCCGCCCCCCGCACCGCCAAGGGCTTTCCGGATGCTTCCATGACCCCCCGTTTCCTTTCGCTTTTCTGGCGTCAGACCGTCCGCCCCTCCTGGCGGCATCCGCTGCTCACAGGACTGAACATCCTGAGCATCGCGCTTGGCGTGGCCGTGTTTCTCGCCATCCGCATCGCCAACCAGGCGGCGCTGGAAAGTTTTCGGTCCGCGGCCGGTCTCACCTCCGGCAAAACGCATCTCGAAATCCGCGGCAACCTGGCCGACGGCGTTTTTCCGGCGGTGCGGGCGACGCCCGGCGTGCGCGCCGCCACGCCGCTCGTCGAGGGCATTGTCACCCGGCCGGACCAACCGGGCGAATACCTGCGCATTCTGGGAATCGATCCGTTCACCGGCGCGGAGTTTTTCGCGTTTTCCCTCGAACAACCCGGATCCGATTTTTTCCCCTACGACCACTGGCTTGGTGATCCGACCGCCATCGCCGTCCAGCCGGCCGCGCACGACCTCGGTCCGCGCGTCCGCGTGCTGGCCAACGGACAGGACTCGGAACTGACCCCGCGTTTCGTGTTGAAACCCGACGGCCTGCTTTCCGCCGTGGACAAACGTATTGTGGCCATGGACATCGGATGGGCGCAGGAACTGCTCGGCCTGCCCGGCCGCCTGACCGCCATCCAGGTCCTGCTCGATGATCCGGCGGAGGCCGCGGCCGTCATTGAACGGCTGCGCCCCATTCTGCCGGCGGATGCGACGCTGACCCCGCCCTCCGCGCGCGAGGACGAAATGGCCGCCATGCTGAGCGCCTTTCAGCTCAATCTCACCGCCATGAGCCTGGTGTCGCTCGTGGTGGGAATGTTTCTCATCTTCAACAGCGTGGGGGCGACCGTCGTGCGCCGCCGGCCGGAGATCGCCATCCTGCGCGCCTGCGGCACCACCCGGACGGAGGTGCGGGCGCTTTTTCTGGGCGGCGCCCTCGCGGACGCCCTGGTGGGATCACTGTTGGGAGTCGCCTGCGCCCCGGCCCTCGCCCGGCTCGCCTCCCCCGCCCTCGCTTCGAGCATTTCCTCGCTCTACGAAGTCATCCGTCTCGACCACCTCGTCACCCATCCGGGCCAGGTGACGCTGGCGGTCGGCGTGGGCCTCGCGGCCGCCCTCATCGCCGCCTGGCGGCCCGCCTCGGAAGCCGCGCGATGTGAACCCGCCCGGATCCTGCATCCCGGCGCGGCCGCGGATCATTTCACCCCCCTGCGGTGGCGGGGATTGGTGATTGCGACCGTTCTGCTTGCCGCCGCCGTCGGACTGAGTTTCCGGACTCTGCACGGGGGGCCGAAGCAACTGGGGTTTGTGGCCGCCGGGGCGGTGCTGGCGGGATTTTCCCTGCTTGTCCCCTGGCTCACCGCCGCCGTCGCGGCCTGTTTCCGTCCTGCCGGAGGATTTCTCAAAATGGCCTCCGACCATCTGGTCCGCTCCCTGCACCGCAATGCGGTGACCGTCGCCGCGCTGGCCGCGGCGGTGGCCATGACAATCAGTGTGACGGTGATGATCCACTCCTTCCGCGCCAGCGTGGAGCGCTGGATTCATCACACCCTCGTTGCCGATCTCTACATTGCTCCGGCGGCCAACGACATCGTCGGACCGCAAAGTTTCCTGCCCGAAGAGGCGACCGCCTGGGCGGCGGAGCGGACCGACGTGCAAAACGTCGCCACCTTCCGGGAAATGCCGCTGCGTTTTCGGGATGCGGCCACCACGCTGGCCGTCATCGAAGGCCGGGGGCGCGGCGACCTGGTTTTTCTGGAAGGCTCGCTTCCGGAGGCCGCGGCCGCGTTTTCCTCCGGCCGGGCGGTGGCGGTTTCCGAAAGTTTTTCAACGCGCTTTGGCGTGGGGGGCGGCGACGGGATCACGCTGCCCACGCCGACCGGGGAACACCGCTTTGCCGTGTGCGGCGTGTATCGCGATTTCACGCGCGACCGCGGCACCGTCATGATGACCCGCGGGCTGTTCCGCCGGCACTGGCCCGGCGACGAACGCATCCATTCGCTGGGGCTGAAACTCGCGCCGGGAGCCGACCCCAACCGCCTCGCGGAGGATTTCCGCGACCGGTTCGGACGCGACGGCCAGTTTGTCATCCATGACAACGCCTCACTGCGCGCGCGGATCTTCGAGATTTTTGACCAGACCTTCGCGGTCACCTCCGTCCTGCGGATCATCGCCATCGTGGTGGCCGTGGCGGGGGTTCTGTTTTCCTTCAGCGTGCTGGTGATCGAGCGCGAGCGCGAAATCGGCGTGCTCCGCGCTCTCGGCGCGTCCCGGTTTCAGGTGGCGGTGCTGTTCCTCACCGAGGCCGGACTGCTCGGCCTCACCGCCAGCCTGAGCGGACTTGTTTCCGGCAGCGCGCTTGCGGTGATCCTCACCGGGGTCATCAACAAGGCGTTTTTCGGATGGACCATCGAGCTGACCTTCCCGGTTTCAACGCTGCTGACCACCCCGCTCTGGCTCATTCCCGCGGTCGTGCTCGCGGCGCTGCTTCCCGCCTGGCGGGCGGCGGCGCTGCGGCCCGCCCAGGCGGTGCGTTTTGAATGAGGTTCCGGGACGGACGCGTTCTGGCAAGTTCCTCCGTTTCGCGTAGAATGGAGGTCATGCGCGGCCTGCTTCCTGCCATCGACATTCCGGACTTGTGGCAGCGGGACGCCGTGCAGGCGTTGCGCGACGGACGTGATGTCATCGTGGCCGCACCGACCGGGGCGGGGAAAACACGCATCTTCGAGCTGTTCATCGAGGGCGTCCCCCCGCACCGGCGCGGACAGGCGGTGTACACCGTGCCGACCCGGGCGCTGGCCAACGAAAAATGGGCGGAATGGCGGGCCCGCGGATGGAATGTCGGCATCGCCACGGGGGACGTGGCGGAAAATGTCAACGCCCCGATCGTGGTGGCGACGCTCGAGACCCAGCGCGAACGGCTGCTCTCCGGGCAGGCTCCCGGGATGCTTGTCCTGGATGAATACCAGATGATCGCGGACGAAAAACGCGGGCTCAACTACGAACTGGCCATCGCGCTGGCTCCCGCGGCCACCCGGCTTCTCCTGCTGAGCGGCAGCGTGCAAAATCCGCGGGACATCGCGCGCTGGATGCAACGGCTGGGTCGTTCCGTCGAACTGGTGGAGGTCGCCGAACGGCCCGTGCCGCTCGATGAATTTCCCGTCGAACGCCTGCCCCGCGTGCCGCGCGTGGAGGGATTCTGGCAGCGCCTCGCCGCGGGCGTCGTGGCGGCCCGCCTGTCCCCGCTCCTGATTTTCGCCCCGCGCCGAACCGAGGCCGAAAAGATCGCCCGCAAGGTTGCGGACGGACTGCAGCCGGACACGCCCATCTCCCTCGATCCCCTGCAGGAAAAGCTGCTCGGCAAGGATCTCGCCAAGCTGGTGCGGCGGCGCGTGGCCTTTCATCACAGCGGCCTGCCCTACGCCGCGCGGGCCGGCTGGATCGAACCGCTCGCCAAAAACGGCCACCTGCATGTGATTGTCGCCACCACGGGACTCGCGGCCGGGATCAATTTTTCCGTACGCTCGGTCCTAGTCGCCGGCACGACCTACCAGGACGGTCCGTTCACCCGCGAACTGCGTCCCGACGAACTGCTCCAGATGTTCGGACGGGCGGGACGGCGCGGACTCGACGAGACCGGCTTTGTCCTCGTCACTCCGCAAAGCGCCCGTCTGCACCAGGCCGCCCCGCGCCGCCTGCAGCGCATCAATCAAATCGACTGGCCCACGCTGCTGCGCGTGCTCGAGCGCGCCGAGGCGGAGGGCGCCAATGGCATCGACCGGGCCGGCGAGGCCTGCGGGCGGCTGTTCAGCCGCCAGAGCGTGCCGCTGGGATTCGAACGCCCCGGCCACGAACCGGTCGCCCCGAATCACTACGGACCGACGCGGGAGGAGCTCCTCAACAGCCGCAATGAATGGCAGGCCGGGGACGAGGCGGGGCGGGCGGAGCAACCGCTGGCAGCCACATGGGCCCGGCGACACGACCGCTGGGTTCCGGCCCTGCGCGTCCCGGAGGTGGTGAGTCCGCTTGGGCCCGGCCGGCTGGGCAGAATCCGCGATGCGGCGGGATTCCGCTACGGGAAGGAGGTCACCATCGGCACCCTGGCCTCCCGGGACCGGATCCGTCCCGCGGCCTGGGTGCGGAAGGCGCTGCATTTGCGGCACGACGAGGTCTTCACCCCGGAGGAATTTTTGCAAGCCGCGGCACCGTTGCTTCCCTTTCAGGGGCTGAGGCCCGAGCGCATCGTTCCCCGCGGCCGGGCCGCCGCAGTGCAGCTGGCGGCCGACGACCTGCGGGTTCCGGCCGTGCAGGACCGTCACGGCCGCTGGTTGCTCGACCCGCCGCGGCGGCGCGTGGCCGTGAAACGGGACGTGCATTACACGCGGGAAAACGGGGACACCTGGAACCCTCCGGCGGGTTCGGCGGCGCGGGCTTGGCGCACCCTGGGGCTCGTCGACGCCGAAGGCCGACCCACCGCGCGCGGACGGGTTTTCAGCCGTTTCCAAGCCGGCGAAGGCCTGGTGGTGGCGGCCGCCCTGGAAAAGCCGGACTACCCGGTGGAACTGCTGGTCTGTCATCTCGCCAACCTGCGGGGCGGACCGCGTTTTGCGGAACTCGACGGACGGGGCAGCGACCGGCTCGCCATGGTGTCCCGTGAGGCTTACGGTCATGTCGACTTCCCCGGATACCTCTCGGCGGGGTTGTGCGAGGGATACGGCGAGGCCACCTGGGAGGCCATCGAACACTACACCCACCACGGATTGCGGGACCTGCGTCCCCACAACATCAGCGTGGGCGACATCGAGCGGGCCATCCTCGAATGGCAGAGCCTCCTGCGCCACATCGTCCACGCCCCCGATCCCCGCGTCCCCCGCTGGGCGGACCTCCAGACCGCGGCCCGCGAGGCCCTGAAGGATCCCCAAAAGCGGCACGCGATCGACTGGAGCGACCAACTGCCGATGATCTACCGGCAACGGCGGGTGCGGGAGGCGGTGGTCCTGTAAATCGATCGCTTCCGCCTCCGGGCGGACATCCCGCCGTCCTGCATAAGCGGATTATTTTTTCACCGGCAGAGGATACATCTCCGCGATCAGATCGGCGTATTCCTCGGTGACGACGTGGCGCTTGAGCTTGAAGGTGGCGGTGAGCTCGCGACCCACCTCGAACGCCTTGGGCAGGAGGCGGAAGTCCCCGATGCGTTCAAAGGATTTGAATCCGTTTTCGGCGCTGACGATGCGGCGGATTTCGGCCTCCAACAGCTCGCGCACCTTCGCGCTTCCGGTCAGTTCCGCCATGTTGGCGGCGGGCACCCCCGCGGCGCGAAATCCCTCCAGCGACGGCACGATGAGGGCGCCGAGAAATTTCTGGTCCTGCCCCACCACCATGCAATGGTCGATGAGCGGGGAATGCACGAGCCGGTTCTCGATGGGCGTCGGCTCGACATTTTCACCGTTGAGAAGGACGATCGTGTCCTTCGAACGGCCGAGAATCTTCAGGCAGTCGTTGAAGGTGATCATGCCGATGTCGCCCGTGTTGAACCAACCGTCCCGCAGCACCCGCGCGGTGGTTTCGGGATCCTTGTAGTATCCGCGCATGACCTGCGGCCCGCGCACGTGGATCTCGCCGCGGCGACCGCGTCCCTTGTCCCGACGGGAATGGTCCGGGTACAGAATCTCGCCCGTGTTGAGATCGATGATGCGGACCTCGGTCTCGGGGTAGATCGGGCCCACCGTGCCGATGACCAGGTTTTCCCAGGTTCGGACAGCCAGCACGGGGCAGGTTTCCGTGAGCCCGTAGCCCTCCAGCACCGGGATGCCGATGTAGTTGAAAAATTCGTCCACGTGCGGCTGCAGGGCGCCGCCGCCGGAGATGGTCCCGCGGAAATGCCCGCAGCCGACCGCCTCACGCAATTTGGCCAGGACCAGTTTGTCGAGGATGCGCTGCGGGAAGAGATAGATGGCCCAGCGGATGAGATGCCTGACGCCCAGCGCGAGATTTTCCCCCAGGCTGCGTCCGGTGACGTCCAGTTCCTGTCCCTTGAAAAACCGTTCGGCCCGTTTCACCGCGCAGGTGGCGGTCCGCGCAAGGTGGAAAAGTTTCCGCCGGATGGGCGGAGCCTTTTCAATGCGCTCCATCAGCTTCTGGTACAGATTTTCCCAGAGCCTCGGCGCGGAGGCCATCATGGTGGGTTTGACCGTCTTCAGGTCATCGGCGATGTGGCGGATGCTGGTGTAATAACAACACGCCCCCATGCTGATGGCGACCATCTCAAAAACGCGCTCGTAGCTGTGCCAGACCGGAAGGATGGACAGGGTGCGGTCCCCGGGCACCAGATCGAAGGGCAGGTTCCGGATCTGGGACGCCATGTTGGCGTGGGTGAGCTGCACCCCCTTGGGGGTGCCGGTGGTGCCCGAGGTGTAGATGATGGTGAAAAGATCGTCGCCGCGCACCCCGGCGGCACGCTCCTCCGCCCGGCGGTCGCCGGCGTCGCGCAGGGCTTTGCCGCGGGCCATCAGACCCTGCATCCTGAACCCCCCTTCGGGGGCGGACGCCTTGGGGTCCATGAGGATCACGGTTTCCACCCCCGGGATCCGGGACCGAACCGCCGCGAACTTCTGATACATCGCGTTGTTCTCGATGAAAACAAACCGGATGTCCGCGTGGTTCAGAATGTAGGCAATTTCGTCGCCCGTGATGTCGGTGCCCCGCGGCACGTCGGCGCAGCCGGACAGCTGCACGGCCGCGTCGCAGAGGATCCACTCGAGCCGGTTGTCGGCGAGGATGCCGACATGCTCGCGCGGACGCAGGCCGAGGTCGATGAGTGCGGTGGCGAGGGCGAGTCCGCGTTCGTACAATTCCCGGTAGGAAATGGCCTGAAACGTGCCGCCGGCATCCTTGGTGGCGAAGGACGGCCGGTCTTCGAACTGTTCGGCCGCCCGGCGATAAAGCTCGGCCAGCGTTTCAACTTTCAGCCGGGACATGGAAAATTCAGCGTCGGGCGGGAGGCGGGTTGTCGGATTCGCGGAAAACGATGCGCGCCTTCGTGAGGTCGTAGGGCGAAATTTCCACGCTCACCCGGTCACCCGGCACGATGCGGATGAAATTCTTGCGCATCTTGCCGGAAATATGGGCGAGCATGACATGGCCGTTGGCGAGCTTGACGCGGAACATGGTTCCGGGAAGCACGTCGACCACAATTCCTTCAGCGGTGATGTAATCGTCTTTAGCCACAGGGGAAGCGAGGCTTCTAACCGAAGTTGGGTTCGAAATCAACCCATCGCGCCATGGGGGCCAGGGTTTGCCGTCCCTCCTGGTGCCAGGTCAGGGGGGGAAGCTGCATCCTGCCGGCGGGACAGATCCGCGAGGGACGCAGGCGGGCGGCGATTTCCGCGTACTCCGGAGAGGCGGGCCAGATGCCCACCGCCGCCACCCAGGAAAGGGCGGGACCCAGGGCGGCGGCCGGATCGTCCGGCAGCGGTTTCACATAAACGACCCGGTTGAGGCAGGACGTGGCAAACCAGGGATCCTCCTCGTAAATGACCGTCCAGGCGGAGGAACCCTCGCTTTCCCAGAGGGCGACACGCGCATCGGAGGCCGCCCGAAAGCGGTAGTTGGCGCGCACGTCGCCGATCTCCACGGCCTCCATGGTGGTGAGGGGTCCGCGCGGATCCCGTTCCTCGTAACGCCGCATGGCCTCCGCCAGCCGGGCGGCAAACCCCCGCGCATCCCCCGCCACATAGATGTCATGCGGAGACAGGCAGCCCTTTTGGGCGAACTGCGAGACATCGGCCGCAATGGCGTCCACCACATCGTCCGGGGCGGGCGCAAAGACCATTTCGAGGCTCACGCGGTGCGGGTGCGGCTCGAAGACGGTTCCCGGCCGGATGCGCCCGCGGAAATGCTCCACCGTTTCGTCGGAACCAAAGACCACGACCACGGCCGCCTCCCGCAGCCAGGCGTCCGGCAGTTCGTGGGAAACGGACACCAACCCGCGCAGCGCCGGCGGAAGGTGGGAAAGGAAAACGTCCGCTTCGGGCAGCCCCGCCGAGGGCAGTTTGACCAAATTGCGCGCGCCGAGCAGCAGTCCGCGCAGCAGGCTCTGGAGTGCGGCGTGCGGGGTGTTGCCGCTGACGATGTGCAGGATGGTCCCAAGCGGTTCGGCGCGGCTGAAATGGGCGCCGAACGGCCGGAATCCGTCGAGAATCTCGGGGTGTCCGAGTTCCAGCCGGACCACCTCCAGCAAATCGTCGGGGGACACCGGACCGAGAAGCGGAAAGCGGGCCGCCGCTTCGGCGAGGGCCTGGGCGCGTTGGGCGGTGGTCATGCCGGCGGGAAAAAAATCAGGCGATGGCAAGGCGTGGCGTCCCGGAGCGTTTTCACCCGGCACAGAGCATGGCGGCGCCAAACACGCCGGCGCTGTCGCCCAACGTGGGCCGGAGAAATTCCGTGTGCAAATCGCGGTTGAACGTGTGGCGCAGGACGGCCTCGCGGGTGGCTTCCGTGTAGAGGAGGTCCAGGTTTCCCACTCCGCCGCCGATCACCACCGCGTGGGGATCGAGGATGTTGATCACCACCGCAATGGCTTGGCCGAATTTCTCGCGCAACCGATCCAGGGTCGCGCGGGCGGCCGCCTCACCGGTCCCGGCGCGTCGGACGATTTCCGGGAGGCGCAGGTCCTCCCCGGTCTGTTCCCGGTAAAAGCGCTCCAGCGAGGGGCCGGCAAAAACCGTTTCGTTGCAACCCGACCGGCCGCAATAACAGGGGGTGGTTTCGCCGGGCAGCGGATTGTGGCCCCATTCCCCGGCGATACCGTGCAGGCCCTCGAGCACCCGGCCGTTGACAACCACCCCACCGCCCACCCCGGTGCCCAAAATCAATCCCATCACGACCGGCTTTCCCCGCGCGGCGCCGAGGGTGGCTTCCGCAAGGGCAAAACAATTGGCGTCGTTGGCCATGCGGACCTCGATTCCGAGGCGGGCCGCCAGATTCGCACGCAGCGGCCGGCCGTTGAGGCACCGGGTGTTGGAATTTTTCAGGGTTCCGGTCGACGGCTCGGTCGTCCCGGGCGTGCCGATGCCCAACATCCCCGGCCGCTTGACGCCGGAAACCTCCTCGAGGCGTTCCACGACGGCCTCGATCTGATTCACGACATGGTCGTATCCCCTGGCGCTCTCCGTGGGCAGCCGGAGGCGGTGCACCGCTAGGTCGGGCCTCGACGGATCGAGGATGGCGCCCTCGATTTTTGTGCCGCCGAGATCAATGCCCCAAAGGTGCATGGCAGGGAGTTTTGAGAATCAAGTCTGAAGCTTTGCAGAAAAGGCGGGGACTCGGACCGCGGCGCACTTGAGATTTCTTCCCGATCTGAAAACCTCAGACCGACACCCGCATCGGCATGATGACGTAGAGGAAGGGCGTGTTGATCTTGATCACGCCGGGGCTCATTTCGTCGATCAGCTCGAGATGCACCTCATCGTTGGTGAGGTTGCGGAGCGGGTCCATCAGGAACTCCGGATTGAAGGCGATGGAAATGTCGCGTCCGCGGTAGGCGACCGCGAGGGCTTCGCGGGCCTCACCGACCTCGGGCGTGTTGGCCGTGACGTCGAGGTTGTTCTTGGTGAAATTCAGACGCACCGAGCTGGTCTTGTCGCTGCTGAGGAGGGCGACACGCTTCACGCTGTTGAGAAAGGCCTCGCGCTCAATGGTGATCCGTTCCTTGGCCTCGCCGGGAATCACCTGGCGGTAATTGGGATAGTTGCCTTCCACGAGCTTGGACACGAGCTGCGCGCCGTTGAGTTCGAAGGAGACCAGATTCTCCGCCACGGACACCTGCACCTCGCCGTCTTCGGCCAGCAGGCGCTGCAGTTCGGTGACCGCCTTGGTCGGCACAATGAAATCGCGCTCGTGGCTGCGCGGAAACTCGATGTCGCAGTCGAAGAGCGCCAGACGGCGGCCGTCGGTGGCGACGAGGGTAAGTTTGTTGTCCTTGAACGAAAACAGAATGCCGTTGAGCACGTAGCGCGTCTCGTCCACCGAGATCGCGTAGGAGGTCTTGCGCAGGCCGTCCTTCAGCTCCGACTGCTTCAGGGTGTAGGACTTGGCATCCTTGAAGGACGGGAACGCCGGAAACTCATCCCGGGAGAGACCGTAGATCTTGAAATAGCTGGAACCGCACCGCAGCGTGGCGGCGTTCTTGGCGTCGGCCTCGACCGTGATTTCGGACGCCGGAAGTTCGCGGACGATGGAGGCCAGACGACGGGCCGGCAGGGTGGTCGCGCCGGGTTTCTCGACCTGCGCGGCAATTTCGCAACGGATCGCCACTTCCAGGTCCGTGGTGGTGAGACGCAAACCGGTCTCGGTGGTTTCGAGAAGGGCGTTGGTCAGCACCGGCAGAGTCGAGCGCGTGCTGACGACATTTTGAATGCGTTGCAAGCCGTCCAGGAGAGCTTCTTTGGTGACAGCGAACTTCATATTGAAATGGGAAAACAAGTGATTTATTGGCCGCCGGGCGTGAAGTCAACACTCGCGCTCATGCGACGCCAAGGAAAGTGAGGGAAAAACGGACCGTCCGGAGCCCGGTCTTCGTCCGCTTCGGAACGCAAAAAAGGGGGCGGGAACGTCGCAATCATTTCCTTCGCGAGTCCCTCCCCCCTTTTCACCATGATCTCATTCGGGCCTCTCCGCCGCCGGGCGATCAGCGTCAGCGTTGGAGCTGGCTGTCGAGCAGGCGGATGATGTTCCGCGTTTTTTCGTCCTCCTCGATCCGGCGCTTCACGATCTTGCAGGCGTGGATGACGGTGCCGTGATCCTTGCCGCCGAAGGAGTCGCCAATGTCGCTGAGCGACGAGTTGGTGAGCTCGCGGGCCAGATACATGGCGACCTGGCGCGGGAAGGCGATGTTGGCCGGCCGGCGCTTGCTCGTCATGTCGGCCAGACGCACATCGAAGTGCTCCGCCACGCGGCGCTGGATCTGCTCGATGGTGACGGCCCGGCGGGCCTGTTCCTGGAAGATGTCGCGCAGGAGGTTCTCAATGACGTCACGCGTGATCTCGCGATCGCTCAGAGATTTGTAGGACGCCACCCGCATCAGCGCGCCCTCGAGGCGACGCACGTTGTTGCGGATCTTCTCGGCGAGGAATTCGATCACCCACGGCTCGAGCGTGATGTTGAGCGTCTCGGCCTTCTTCTTGAGAATGGCGATGCGGGTCTCGACATCCGGGGGCTGCAGCTCGGCGGTCATTCCCCACTCGAAGCGGGACACAAGGCGCTGCTCCAGCTTCTCGATCTCGCTGGCCGGGCGGTCGCTCGAAAGCACGATCTGCTTGTGGCCGTCGTGCAGGGTGTTGAAGGTGTGGAAAAACTCTTCCTGCGAGCGCTCCTTGCCGGCAAGGAACTGGATGTCGTCGATCATCAGCACGTCCGCGGAACGGTATTTCTTGCGGAACTTGACGAGCGTGCCGTGCTGGATGGCGTCGATGAACTCGTTGGTGAACTGCTCGCTCGAAAGGTAAACCACCTTCGCCGACTTCGAGTTGGCCAGGACATAGTGGCCGATGGCCTGCAGGAGGTGCGTTTTGCCCAGTCCGCTGCCGCCGTAGACGAAAAACGGATTGTAGGTCTTGGCCGGAGCCTTGGCCACCGCCATGGCGGCGCCGTGGGCGAACTGGTTGTTCGAGCCAACCACAAAAGTGTCGAAGGTGTTGCGCGGATTCATTCCCGTCGCCGCGGCGGCGGCGGCCGGCGAGAGGTTCTTTTCGCGGGGCGGACGCGGCTCCTCCGTCACCTGGATGGACGGACGGCGCGGCGCGGCCGGTTTCGAAATTTCCTCGGCTCCCTCCGCGACAAATTGAATCTTGCGCGAGCTGCCGAGCACCTCGGTCGCCGCCTCCTGCACGAGCGGGAGGTAGTTGCTCTCGATGAAGAATTGATGGATCGGATTGGGCACGCTCAGGACGAGATTCAGCCCGTCATCGCTGACCACCGATACCCCCTGAAACCATCGCTCGAAACCATCCGCGCTGATGCGCTGACGAATGACTTCAGACAACGAGGACCAGATTTGTCTGCAATTCAATGTCATAGAAAGTTGTGCACGTGTTTCCAGCGGTTCAGCGCGGGCGAAAACACTGGGTTCAGCCCCGCTTGAGCGCGCGGCAGAAAAGCGAATCCGGCGGCGGGCGCCAAGTCCTTTTCCGGTTTGTGTTCGAAATTTTTCATCAAAATGGGTTGGTCGTGAAGACGTTGCGGGAAGCATCGCTGCTTCCGTACCCTAGGGAGTCCCTCCGGGAAAAAATCCTCGGTCCGGTTCGCGCTTCCGGGGGGAGGAAACCGGTGTGATCTGGGGACGCTGACATCTTCACAAGTTATTCACACAAGCCTCACCCTTGGGTGCCGCTTGCGGCGCGAGAATAGGAATCGCCGCCATCCCCGCTCAAGAAAAAAGGGCGTTTTGGGGCCAACTAAAATTCCACTCAAAGCGCCAAATTTTCTTGACCCGGCCGCAGGTCAAGACGGCGTCTTGCTCTTCCCCGCGAAGAGCGTTTGGAGTTTCCGGATCAGCATTCCCGGCAGGGAAAAAATCAGCGAAAACCCGAAGGTCGCGCAGCATCCGATGAAGACATAGTACGGCCACGCGATGGCGGGCCACTCCTTCGGCAGGAAGCCACCGAAGGCGAGCTTCAGAACCTTCCCGGTCCCGGGATCGGTGTAGTAGGGAATCTCCACCTTGCCCAGGATGAGCACCGCGGCGACGCCCAGCAACATGGCGATGACATTGCCGATGTCGGTCCCCCACCGTTTGGTGAGGACGCCCAGCAGGAACACCCCGAGAAGGGATCCGTATCCGTAACCCAGCACGCCGAGCGCCAGCGGAATGATGGTGATGTCGGTTTTCAGCACGGTGTAGGCGGCGGCCGTGGCCACGAGGATCATGAGGACGCCAAAAACCGCCGTGGCGATGCGGGCGGCGCGGACGGCCTGCCGGTCGGAGGCGGAGCGGTTCAGATAAGGCTGGTAAAAATCGCGGATGAAGGCGGTGGCCAGGGCGTTGAGCGCCGCCGAGGTGGATCCCATCATGGTGGCGAACACGCCCGCGATGATCAGACCGCGAATCCCCACCGGCATCTCGTGAACGATGTAATGGGCGAAGATTTCATTGGTGGCCGCGGGCAGCGTGGAGTCGGGTTTCATCTGGTAATAGACCCAGAGAAGAATGCCGACCGCCAGGAAGGCGAGGACGATGGGAATGTCCGCGAAGCCGCTCAAAATCAGGCTCAACCGGGACTTGGTCGGATTCTCCGCGGTGAGCATGCGCTGCACCATGTCCTGGTCCGTGCCGTGCGTGGCCATGGTCAGGAAGGTCGAACCCAGCAGGGCGGCGAGGATGGTATAGGGGCTCTCCAGCATCTGCTTGAGCGCCTCGCCGAACGGCAGGGCGGCGTCCCATCCGGTCTGGAACATGCTCATGTCCTGGCCGGCGAGCTTTTGGGAAACGGTCTCCCATCCGCCGGGGATGTGGATGAAGATGGTGAGAACGGCAAAGCCCGCGGCTCCAAGCATCAGGCAGGCCTGGATCAGATCGGTCCAGACAACCGCCTTGATGCCCCCCACGGCGGTGTAGACCGTGGTGATCACGGTGACAAAGACGATGCCCCAGAAATACGTCCCGATCGTCACCGGCAGGTCCGGGAAAAGGTAGCGCCAGATCACCACCAGGATGACGCCGCCCAGATAAAGGCGCACGCCGATGCCCAGCACGCGGCCGACGAGGAAGATGCCGCTGGCCATGTCCTTCGTCCGGGGACCGAACCGGAGCGTGAGGAATTCGTAGATGCTCTGGACCCGGTGATGAAAGTAGGGCGCGATGAAAAGATAGGCGATGATCACCCGGGCGAGGATCGTGCCGATGGCGAGCTGGGCGTAGGCGAAGCCGCGCGTCTTGTAACCTTCGGCGGGTGTGCCCAGGAAGGTGGCCGCGCTGGTTTCCGCGGCAATGATCGAGGCCAGCACGGCCCACCACGGAATCTTGTGTCCGCCGAGGGCAAATTCCTGGAGCGTGTTGTTGTTGCGCCCGGCATACAGACCGATGCCGACAATGACGACGAAATACGCCAGGATCACCACCCCGTCGACCCACACCGTCCAGCTCATGGAGCGAGGGTCTTGAGGAGGATCTTCGACTTGCGGCCGCTGATTTCGTATTTGACGCGGCGGACCGCCGGCAGGATCTCCGGCGGCGCCTCAACGAATCCGCCCTTCTGCTGCAGGTAGTTGAAGGCCTGCGTGGAGAGCGCAAACAGCCGCTTGAGCCCCTTCTCCCGGGCGAGGTTTTCCACGAAGGCCATGAGCTTGCGGCCATGACCCTGGTTTTCGTGGGCCTTGCTCACATACAGGCAGGCGAGTTCGCCGGCGCAGTCCTCGGGATACACATGCAGGGCGACACAGGCAATCGGGGTCCGGTCGATTTCCAGGAGCCAGTAATCCTCCAGCCGTTCGAGAATTTCCGTCCGCGTGCGGCGCACGAGCTCCTCGTTTTGGACGGACTGCCGGATGAGCGACATCACCGCCCGGACATCCTTTTTGAAGATCCGCCGGATCTGCTGGTATTCGTTCGAATAAATCATCGCCCCGAAACCTTCGTGACTGAAGATTTCGGTGAGGAGGGCCTCGTTGACGCCGCCGTCGAGGATGTGCACCCGCGGCACGCCCTGCACGCAGGCGCGGGCGGCGCAGCCGAGTTTCGAAATGACCCCGGGCGCGAGGTCGGCGGGACGTTTCTTCAGAATCTCCTGCGTCTCCGGCACGGAGAGCTGCCGGGGCAGTCCCGGAGGCCCGGGCGCGAGGTAAATGATCTTGGCGGCCGACAGCTCCTCGGCCACCTCCACGGCGGCCGCGTCGGAATTGACCCGATACGTGCGGCCCTCGCCGTCGAAGCCCAGCGGCGGGATGACGGGCACAATGCCCTCGTCGAGCAACAGCCGCAGGGCCTTGGAATCCACCCGCTCGACGCGGCCGGTATACTGGTAGTCCACACCCCCCAGAATGCCGGCCGGATGCGCGATGATGGCGTTCACGTAGGCCGCCCGCAGATCGACGGCGGACAGCCCCTCCATGATTTCGTTGGTGAGCCGGATGGCGGCATTGATGCTGAGATCGAGGGTCCGCTCATCGGTCACCCCCGTGCCGTCGGAGTTGGAAATGGCCACATTGCGCTCGCGGGCCAGTTGCTGGATCTGGTGACTCGCACCGTGCACAAGGACGACCTTGATGCTGAGTGAACGCAGCACGGCCAAGTCGATGAGGATGTTGGAAAAGTTGTCCGAGGCGGCGACCTCCCCGTCGATCGCCACCACAAAAACCCGCTCCCGGAACCGGGGGACGTATTGAAGAATTTCGCGAAGATCGGAGACGTTCACTGTGGCCGGTCATTGGTCATTCGTCCCCGGTCATTAGTCAATCCCAGAATGGAGCGGCGAGGGTGAGATCAATGTTCAACGCCCAACGCCCAACGTCGAAATCCGGATTCCGGAATGCGGATTCCCACTTCCCAATGACCAGCGACCGACCCCTACGCCACCCTCAGGTCCAGGCCGTCGAGTTCTTCGGAGAGGATGGCGGTGAGTTCGGCCGGGGTTTCGAGGGCGGCGAGGATGCCGGTGTCCGGTACGGGGACAAGCCGGGCGGCGGGCAGTTTGCGGGCGATGGCTTCGCCGGAGGCGAGCGGAAAGCCGGCGGCACGGTCGGGC
This sequence comes from uncultured Spartobacteria bacterium, assembly GCA_937960895.1. Taxonomy (GTDB): domain Bacteria; phylum Verrucomicrobiota; class Verrucomicrobiia; order Chthoniobacterales; family Terrimicrobiaceae; genus CALCJD01. The sequence continues at coordinate 43,447 of CALCJD010000010.1, forward strand.
CACAGGATGGTGACCGGCTGCGGCACGCGGTCCAGGCGTGACTCGATGTCGAAGGCGAGGCGTCCGCGCAGGAAGCCGAAGATGGCATGCTCGGCCCCGGCCTGCTGGGCGCAGGTGGCCAGCGCGCGCACCATTTCCTCGTTGAGCCGGGAAGGGTCGCCCAGGGCGAACTTGGTGAGCCAGCCGCGGATGAACGGTTCGCGGGAAAGGTAGTTGTGATAAACGAAGCGATTCAGGCCCGGGAGGCCGACCAGGGCCACCATGCCGGCGGCCCGCCATTTTCCGGATTCCTTGAGCCCGGTGGGCAGCAGAAGGATGAGCCGGCGGATGCGTTCCGGGTGCCGGGAGGCCATGAGGAGCGCGATGCCGGCGGTGAGGCCGCTGGCCACGATGGTCGGGCGTTTGCCCGGACAGGTTTCGAGAAGAAACTCGGCGATGCTTTCCGCATAGTCCACGGCATCCATCGGGGCACCCGGACGCTCGGATTCGCCGAATCCGATGAGATCCGGCGCAATCACCTCGTGGCTCATGGTGAAATGCGGATAAACCTTCGACCACTCGTAGGAGGAGGCTCCGAGGTAGATGCCGTGGAGGAAGACCAGCGGATCGCCGGTGCCGGAGATGTGATACACCATCTCGCCCCGGGTGGTTTCCGCGACGCGCGAGGCAAAAATGGCCGGGGAAATGTCATCCGGAAGACGTTCCCGGGGGGCACGACGGAGACCGTAGCGTACAGCCAGCGCCACCGCGCCGACCAGACCCACGCCAATGCCGATGCCCAGGACCGGCTTCCGTCGCCAGAGTTTTTTCACCGTTCCGCCCAATAGAGCACAGCGGCCGCAACTTGTCAGCGCAGACCGTAAAAAAAACGCGGCCCGGGCCGCCCCATTTCCGCCTTCGCACCGGTCCCCTTCCCGGCCGGCCCCGCTCAGGGCTCGAGAATTTTCCAGCGCACGACCCTCACCGGCGTGGTCAGCCAGGAATTCGATTGCGAAGGAACCCGGACCACCACCACCCGTTCCTCGGTCGGGTCGGCTTCGATCCAGGTCTGGTCGCCCAGGTAAATCAACAGATGGACGCCGGACGCCGTGACCGCCATGTCGCCCGGTCGCAGGCGTGCGTGATCAAGCAGATTGATCTGCGGCGCCTCCTCCACCGGAACGGTCAGCTCCCGGGATTCGGCGATGGTTTGCGCCGAGGCGTCGTTCCACCAGAGCCCCAGGGCCGCCCGGACCAGGGCGGGGTTGAACGTGCGCACCCCCTCCAGAAACAGCGCATCCATGAGCCCCCGTCGTGCCAGCCCGGAGCAATCGATGCCGAGGGCATTTTCCCCTCCGCGCACATAATGCACCCCCTCATAGCGGCGCAGGCACCCGGCATACTTTTCCCGCAGCCCCCGCGGGGAGACCGGTTGGCCGGGCAGGAGCAGAAAAACCGCCACCGCCACGGTGACCGCCGGCCCCACCCAGCGCCAGAGCGGACGTTTCCAAAGGAGCGCAAGCAAGCCGATCCAGAGAACGGCAAAGGACAGGACGCCGGCCGCCCGGGTGGCGGTGGTCCCGACGGGATAAACCGCGCAAAAGACGAAAACCAGCAACGCCAGAGTCCACAAGAACCCCCATCCGATCCGTGTGATCCGACCCATGGCGGGAACGATCCGCGTCAGACCAGCACCACTTTGCCAGAACCCTCGACGATTTCCCCGATGAGTTTGCCGCGGGTGAGCTTGAGCGCTTCGGCGGCGCGTTTTTTCGAAACGATGAGGGTCATGCCGATGCCCATGTTGAACACCTGGTACATCTCGTCGGCGTCAATGCGCCCGCCCTCCTCGATGATGCGGAAAATCGGAGGCACCTTCCACGCGTTGCGGCGGATGTTGGCCTGGGTCCCGGGCGGCAGCACCCGCGGGAGATTGTCCACCAGGCCGCCTCCGGTGATGTGGGCGGCGGCGTGGAGAAGTCCGTCCGGCAGCGAAGCCATGAGCGGCTGGTAGTTTTTGTGAACGCGAAGCAGTTCCTCGCCCAGCGGGAGGCGGAGCTCCGGCAACCGGGACGTCACCTTCAATCCCATGGTACCGAAAAGCACCTTGCGCGCCAGCGAGTAGCCGTTGGTGTGGAGTCCGTTGGAGGGCAGTCCGATGATGACGTCGCCCGGGCGCACCTTGGAGCCGTCCAGCATTTTCGCACGATCCACCACGCCCACAATCGTGCCGGCGACGTCGTATTCGCCCTCCTGATACATGCCGGGCATCTGGGCGGTTTCACCGCCGATGAGGGCACAGCCGCCCGCCTTGCAGGCCTTGGCAAAACCGCTGAGGATGCTCTTGAACACGGCGGGATCCAGGGAGGCCGAAGCCAGGTAATCGAGGAAAAAGAGCGGTCGCGCGCCGAGCACCGCGATGTCGTCGATGCAGTGGTTCACGAGATCCTGCCCGATGGTGTCGTGCCGGTTCGTCGCGAAGGCGATCTTGAGCTTGGTCCCCACCCCGTCCACGCTGGACACGAGCACGGGATCCTTCATGCCCTTGAAGTTCGGACGGAACAGCCCGCCGAATCCCCCGATCTTGCCGAGCACCTCCGGTCCGTGCGTCGAACGAACGATCGACTGAATGCCGCGCTTGACGGTGTTGCCGAGATCCACATCCACGCCGGCTCGGGCGTAGGCTTTCACTTTCACTGGTTTCATAGGTCGGAGGTCGGAGATGGAGAAAGGGGACGGTGGGCCGTCACGGTCGGGCCCCTCAAGTTACAGCAGCCGCGGTTCATCCTTTTCAAGCAGCCGAACGCGGTTGGCGCGTTTTTCCATGACGAGTTTGTCGAAGGTTGCGTCGTAGGGAACGGGGTAGTCGCCGCTGAAGCATGCCGTGCAGAAGCTGTTCGCCGGGCGGCCGGTGGCCTTCACCATGCCCTCGACGCTGAGATATCCGATGGAATCCGCGCCCAGATATTTGCGGATTTCCTCCATCGTGCACTGGTTGGCGAGCAGCTTCTCGGGATCCGGGAAGTCGATGCCGTAATAACACGCAAACCGGTGCGGGGGACAACTGATCCGCATGTGCACCTCGGTGGCGCCGGCCTCGCGCAGGTTGACCACGCGCGAGCGGGCGGTGGTGCCGCGGACGATGGAATCGTCCACCACAATGACGCGTTTGCCCCGCACGGCCTCGCCGACGAGGTTGAGTTTCACCCGCACATTGAAGTCGCGGATGCGCTGGGTGGGCTGGATGAAGGTGCGGCCGATGTAGTGGTTGCGGACGAAGGCCGGGAAATACGGAATGCCCAGTTCCTCGGCGAGCCCCAGGGCGGCATAAACGCCGGAATCCGGCACGGGCACCACGAGGTCGGCTTCGACGGGATGCTCGCGGGCGAGTTGGCGGCCCATCTCCACGCGGACCTTGCTCACATTGTTGCCGCCGTCGAGGTTGCTGTCCGGCCGGGCAAAATAGACATACTCAAAAATGCAGAACGCACTGCGGCTGGCCCGGAACGGGAATTCCGAACGGATTCCCGAGTTGTCGATGATGACCACCTCGCCGGGCTCGATCTCCCGCACGTATTGCGCCTGGATGAGGTCGAAAGCGCAGCTTTCGGACGCCAGCACGTAGGCGCCGTCCTTTTTTCCGAGACAGAGCGGACGGAAACCGTTCGGGTCGCGGAAGCCGATGATTTCGCGTTCGCCCATGATGACGATGGAAAAGGCGCCCTCGATGCGCCGGAGGGCGGCCAGCGCCCCTCCCGTGCCGGTCGGCTGGGCCAGCAGGTGGAGGATGATTTCGCTGTCGACGGTCGTCTGGAAGATCGACCCCTTGGCCTCGAGTTCCTCCCGCAGCTGGGCGGCATTCACAAGGTTGCCGTTGTGGGCGATGGCGATCTGTCCGCGGCAGGTGTCCACCACAAACGGCTGGGCGTTTTTCGCCGTGCTGGAGCCGGTGGTGGAATAACGCACATGGCCGATGGCCCGGGTGCCCTCGAGCTGGGTGAGCGCCTCCGGGGTGAAAACCTGGGAAACGAGCCCCATGCCCTTGTGGACCGTGAAGGGACTGTCGGAGCCTTTTGCGGAGACGATGCCCGCGCTTTCCTGTCCCCGATGCTGCAGGGCAAAAAGACCGTAGTACGTGAGCATCGCGGCATCGTGATGCCCAAAGGCGGCGAAGACGCCGCATTCATGTGAAGGTTTGTGTTTGGATCGCAAGGGTTTGGACGGCAAGAGAGAGTGCGGGACGATGCTCCTTCCGGGCCGGCAATTCAAGGTTGGAATGTTCCGCCCCGCTGACTTTCAAAACACTGGCGCAGGTGGTCGAACAACGCCTGCAGGGTTTTGCGGTCAGGGAGCCGGTACTCAATCGTATGCGCGTGGGTGGTGGTTGGGTAATTTTTCATGACCTTCTGCCAGGTTTCGTCCATGCGCGTGCGGTTGAGCAGTTCGTTGGCCTTTTCCTCGGCCTTTTCCACCAGCGATTGACCCACCCCGCCGGGCGCCTTGGGCACATTGGGTTCAATGCAATAAAACCGCACCGTATCCGTGCTCGAGGTGCCCACGTTCACCTCGGTGACCCGGGCCGCGTTGTCCACGACATATTCATGCAGGCTGATCGAGGTGATGGCAGCAACGCGGACGATGTAGGTTCCCCCCGGCAGGTCGGCCGTCCAGAGTCCGCGCCGGATCGGCGAGGCCGGCGCGGGCGTGGGCTGCACCTCCTGGGCCGCAGCCACGGCGGCGGAGGCCAGGAGGACGAAAAACATTTTTTTCATGGCGTCCACATGGTGTCGATTTCGGGCTGGCTGACGGAAACCAGCTTCCAATCCCAAGGTTTCCAGCTTTTGCGCGTCCACGCAAACCGGAAGTGGGATTCCAGCGAATTCGCCCGGCTGATGATCGCCTCCCCCACGGCGTTTCCCCGGCCCCGCAGCCGCAGGAGGGCGCTGACCGTCGCCTCCCCGCCCCGGCGGTCCACGGCGGTGTCCTCGCTGAAGATTTCCAGGGCCAGAAAATTGGCCAGTCCCTCGGAGGCCAGGGTCACCGCCTCCTCCCGGTCCTGGCCCCAGACGTCCCGGTAATCCTCCGCCATCAACTCCCGGACCCGCTTCCAGTTCCGGTCGCCGGCCGCCTGGAGCAGGCGGTCCTGACGTCGCTCGAGGCAGCGCCCGGGCGTCAGTTCAAAGCCGGTCCAGAGAAGGATGGCCACCAGCAGAATCAGTCCGCCCGAAATCGTCCATGTGCGTTCAATATGCATGTTTTTCAAAAAACGGCGCTGGTCTCCCCCGCGGGTTTTGCTTCATAGACACACCATGCCAGTCTATCGCCCCAATGTCGCATTCATTCTGCGGAATCCCGCCGGCGAAATTCTCGTCTGTGAACGAAGTGACTGGCCCGGCTGCTGGCAATTCCCCCAGGGGGGTGTCCAACCCGGTGAATCGCTGCCCGAAGCGCTGGCCCGCGAGGTCGAGGAGGAACTGGGCCTGCTTCCGCACGAATACCGCGTCCTCACCAGCCGGGGACCCTATCGGTACCTTTTTCCCAAGGGACGGAAAAAGGAGGACTTCGACGGACAGGAACAGCACTACTTCCTGGCCGAACTGATCAACACCCGGGCGACGATCCGTTTCGAGGGCGCGCATGAATTCCGGGCCGCCCGCTGGCTGCCGCCCGCTGCCTACAACCTCGACTGGATCGCCCCCATGAAGCGCGAGGTCTACGCACAGGTCTTTCGGGATTTTTTCGGGATCGGACGGGAACCCTTTCCTACTCCGCCGACTTCTCCAGCGGCAACCCCGCCTTCCACCACGCCGCCAGACCGCCCTTGAACACCTCGACCCGCCGGTAGCCAAGCTTCACAAGCCGGTCCCGCAGCTTGGCGCTGTCTGGACAATGCAGGCTCGAGCAATACACCACGACGGGCTGCTCGGGACGCAGCCGGGGGCGCACCGCCTCCCAAGCGCGGTCAAAGTCCCGCACCGGCAGGTTGATGGCGCCGGGAACATGGGATTTGGCGAAATATTTGGCCCCGCGCGCGTCCAGCACCACCCCGGTCCCGGATTCCACAAAACGGCGAAATTCCTCCAGGGTCATCGTTCCGCCATCCGCCCCCTGCGCGGCGGCGCCCCAGACGAACCCAAGCAGCAACAACGATGCGAAAATTTTCGGCATTCCCCCGCTTTAGCAGAGGGCGGGCGCGGAGTCACCCGGGCAAACGCATCCGGCGGAGGGTCCCGGCCATCCGGGCCGTCCGGGCCGAGTCGGGGACTGCCGCTCCGGCGAAAAGCGATGGCCAATCCCGTCCCGGCGCGGTATATGCGGGACATGCTCACGCTCTATCTCCTTCGCCACGGGCAGACCTCCTTCAGCCGGGCCAATGCGTTTTGCGGCGCGGCCTTGAACCCCGATCTGACCGAGGATGGACACCAGATGGCCGAGCTTTTTGCCAAGGCCTACAGCAGCACTCCCTGGCAGGCGATTTTCACCAGTCCCCTCAAACGCACCCTGGAAACGGCCCATCCCCTTTGCAATGCCACCGGCCTTTCGCCACAGGTCCGCGACGGCCTCAAGGAGATCGCCTACGGCAAGTGGGAGGGAAAAACCGTCGAGGAGGTTGAGAAGGAATTTCACGACGACTACATCCGCTGGACCGCGGATCCCGCCTGGTATCCGCCCACGGACGGAGAACCGGCGGTGGCCATCGCCCACCGCTCGCTGCAGGTGGTCGAAGAGATTCAGAAGGTCTACGACGAGGGCAACGTTCTCATCGTGTCGCACAAGGCGACCATCCGCATCCTGCTCTGCTCGCTCCTGGGCATCGACGTGGGCCGCTTCCGCTACCGTCTGGCCTGTCCGGTGGGCTCGGTTTCCATCGTCGAATTCGGCAAACACGGCCCGCTGCTCAAGGCTCTCGCCGACCGCGACCATCTCGACGACCGGCTGAAAAACCTTCCGGGTACGTAGCCGCCCGCCCGTCGGCGTTCGCGCCCCCGGGGCGCTTATTTCAGAGGCTCCGCCAGCAGGTCGTACAGGGAACCGGTCACCCGCACGTCAATGAATTTCCCGGCCGGGGTGTTCTTCGAAAGGATGACCCGGCAGAGCGCGAATCCGAACGTTCAACGTTGGGAGCGACGGCGTGACTCCTACGGGGGCGTTTCCACTCAATCGGCGAAGCCGCTCTCCGCCCCCATCAGCAGGAGACCTGACGGCGCGGCGCATCGGGGTTTACGCGAGGGTTGGCGGACGTTGCTACGCGCGGCAGCGGCTCGGTGTTGCCATCAGACAACCTGCGAAGTGGGTGCTTGGCCATCCTCGTTGCGCACGTATTCGACCACAAAACCGGCCGGATAGGTGATGGTGGAAATCCGGCCCGCCAGGTCATAGGTGACGCCCGCCGATCGGGTGAGGCTTCCCTCGGTCTGGCTCGCCGAACTCAGCCTGCCTCCCCATCATAGGCGTAGCTGCCGCTGACCGTGAGGGTCATGGCCGTGGTCGCGGCTTTTAGTATCCTTTAGAGAAAATCAGTGGTTTTACTTTCCAATCGGCTCCGCCAGCAGGTCGTACACTTGGGAACCGGTCACCCGCACGTTGATGAATTCCCCCACCGGGGCGTTCTTCGAAAGGATGACCCGGCAGTCCACATCGGGGGCGTCGTGGGCGGTCCGGGCCACCCGGGGCTGCTCGACAAGCACACGCAGGATTTTCCCGCGCTGGGCCCCGGCGATTTCCGCCGCGATGCGCTGCTGGAGTTTCATGGCCTGGCGGTGCCGGCGGTTTTTGACGCGGTCGGGCACCTGGTTTTCCATCTTCGCCGCGCGCGACCCCTCCTCCTGCGAGTAGGCAAAAATGCCCAGCCGCTCGAAACGGACCGACTCCACAAAATCCAGCAGGGCTTGAAAATGCTCCTCCGTCTCGCCGGGGAACCCGACAATGAACGTCGTCCGGATGGCCAGATCCGGGATTCCCGCCCGCAGACGCGCGATCAGGTTCTCGATATGCTCGCGCGAGGTCTCCCGGCGCATCTTCGCCAGCATTTCGCCGTGGATGTGCTGGAGGGGCATGTCGACGTATTTGACCACCTTCGGGTTCCGCGCGATGGCCCCGATCAACTCGTCGCTCCAGTGGGCCGGATGGGTGTATAGCAGGCGAATCCAGAATTCGCCCTCGATTTTGCCCAGTTCATCCAACAGGCCCACGAGGGTCGGACCCCGGCTCGAATCCACGGGCTGGCGCGGTCCGGCCTTCTGCTCCCAGAGGTCCATTCCGAAATAGGTGGTGTCCTGGCTGATCAGGTTGATTTCCCTGACCCCCTCCGAAACGAGGTGCCGCACCTCGGCGGCCACCGACTCGATCGTGCGGCTGCGGTGACGACCGCGCATCTGCGGGATCACGCAGAAGCTGCAGGGGTGATTGCAACCCTCCGCGATTTTCACATAGGTCGTGTGCCGGGGGGTGAGGCGGAACCGCGGCGTGTCGTAATCCGGGATGTAGCGGGATTTCGGGGAAATGAGCGAAAACGGTGCGGGGTCCTTTTTGGCCAGAACCTCCTGAAAAATCTCCCCGGCCGTCCTGATCTCGTCGAGTCCGATGAAGGCGTCGACCTCGGGCAGCTCCCGGGCGAGTTCCTCCCGATACCGCTGGGCCAGACACCCGCTCACCACCAGCTTCTGCTCCGGACGGCGGCGCGCCTCCAGGATGGCTTCGATGGATTCCTGCTTGGCGGAGTCGATGAACCCGCAGGTATTGACCACAATCACGTCGGCCTCCTCGGCGTCCGCGGTCACTTCGAACCCCCGTGTGGCCGCCCCGCCCAGCATGATTTCGGCGTCGACGAGATTTTTCGCGCAGCCAAGACTGATCATGCCGACCTTGGGAGGCCGGCTTGGAACACCCGATTTCATTACCGCCCGCCGTTAATGGAGGCGGTCGTCCTGGTCAAGCCCGCTGCCGACAAAAAATGCGGACCGTTCGTCCGGAGTGGCGGCGGCCGCGGGAGCCGGGGCGCTCGGGAGAGACAGCGACGGCAGCAACGGCGCGGGAGCGGCCACCGGGGTCGAGAGGTTCACCGGAGTGCCCAGCGTCTCGGAACCGGCCGAGGCGGAAACCATCACTTCCTCGAAGGGAGCGGGAGGCGTGAAGGGTTCGTTGAGGACGGCGACGTCGTCGGCAATCACTGCGGTGGGCACCGGAGCCGGCTCGACAGGTTTCCGCTCCGCGGCATTTTCGACGGGAGCGCCAAGGTTCAGGCTGTCGAGTTTGCGGACCCAGATCACGACCTGCAGCGCAAAGAGCGCCAGCAGGATGAGGGACGTTCCCGTGATCAGGACCGGCAAGAGACGGCGGCGCGGACGCAGACGACGGACCGTGGGAACGGGAACGGTCTCCCCGGCCAGTTCGTCGATGTAGCTGTAGCCCCCACCCCCGCATTCGCCCGGGTCGGGAAGGAGGTCCTTGATCTCGGAACGCGGAATGCCGAGGTATTTGGCGTAATCCTTCAAAAACATCCGGGCATAACTCGGATGGGGAAAGCGGGTGTAATCGTCGGCCTCAAGATCCTTGATCCGTTGCACCCGCATGCGCATGTCATGCGCCACCTTTTCCAAGGCCAGACCTTTTTCCTCGCGGGCCGCCGTCAGCCGCTGGCCGAGGGTCATTTCATCATCGTTCTGAGAAATCTTAGCGCTCGCCATGGCAGCAAAATTCGGGGATTTCCAGTCGTTGCACCGGGAAACAGACACGTGATGACGGCACTCGACCGACCGGAAAAAACGTCTCCCTCATCACGTTCATCGTGGATGTTTCATTCCGACTTTTTATGCAAAACACAAGGGAAAACCCGGGGGAGACGGGGGATTTCCGCGTTTTTTCCCCATCGCAACAGGTACAGGGCGCCAAAAGGCCGTTCCCTTGGGGGAAGTCGGGGCGAAACCTGATCCGGTTTGTGCCTTAAGGAAGACTGTCCAGGCTGATCAGAATCTCTCGGTCCTTCGCGCCGTCGCGCGGACCCACGATGCCGCGCTGTTCCAGAATGTCGACAATCCGGGCCGCCCGGGTGTAGCCGAGGCGCAGCCGGCGCTGGAACAGGGAGGTCGAAGCCCGGCGTTCCTGTTTCATGATTTCGAGAACTTTCCGCACGAGCTCCTCGTCCTCATCCGTCACCTCCTCCTCCGGCGGCGTGTCGCTGTTGAGTTTTTCCTGAATGCTCGTCTCGAACTTCGGTTTGGCCTGACCCGAGACAAATTCGACCAGTGTGCGGATTTCCTCGTCGGTGACCAGAACCCCCTGGGAGCGGATGAGTTGCGAACTGGCCGGAGGCAGATAGAGCATGTCGCCCTGGCCGAGCAGCTTTTCGGCGCCCTTCTGGTCGAGGATGACCCGGCTGTCCAGGCCCGAGGCGACCTGGAAGGCGATGCGGCTCGGGATGTTGGCCTTGATGATGCCCGTGACCACATCGGCACGGGGCGTCTGTGTCGCCACGATGAGATGGATGCCGGCCGCGCGGGCCATCTGGGTGATCCGGGCAATGGCGCCTTCCACATCGGCCGGAGCCGTCTGCATGAGGTCCGCCAGTTCGTCGATGATGACGACGATATAGGGCATGCGGTCGGGAATGACGATCTCGTCGTCGCGCCGGACGGTGATTTTGGGTTCGGATTCCCCGGCCTCCTCATCGGCGTCCGCTTCATCGGGCTCCGGCCGGGCCGGTTCGGCGCTCTCCGTTTCCTCCGGGGCCTCCGCGGCTGCGGCGTCGAGTTCCTTCTGCGATTTGGGCAGGGGCCGCTCGTTGAAGCTGGAAATGTTGCGCACTCCGGCCTTGGCGAAAACCTGGTAGCGGTATTCCATCTCGTCGACCACCCACCGGAGGGCGAGAAGCACCTTCTTGGGATCGGTGACGACCGGCGTCACCAGGTGGGGCAGGCCGTTGTAGATCTGCATTTCGACGACCTTGGGGTCGATCATGATGAACCGCAGTTCCTCCGGGGTGAAGCGGTAGAGGAGACTGGCAATGATGGAGTTGATGCAGACGCTCTTGCCGGACCCCGTGGTTCCGGCGACGAGGCAGTGCGGCATCTTCGCGAGGTCCGCAATGATGGTTTTGCCGTAGACGTCCTTGCCGAGCGCCAGCGGAAGCTTGGCATTGGTGTGCAGCCAGTCCTCGGTCTCGAGCAGTTCGCGCAGGGTCACCTTCACCTTGCTGGCATTGGCGATTTCGATGCCGACGGTGTCCTTGCCCGGAATGGGGGCCAGGATGTTGATGCGCTGGGCGCGGGTGGCGCGGGCAATGTCGCGCTCCAGGCTGGCGATGCGGTCGACGCGAACGCCGCTCTTCGGCACAACCTCGTAGCGGGTGATGGTGGGGCCGTGGGTGATGGGTCCGGCCGTGGCCTCGATGCCGAAATGGGCCAGGGTCTCGATGATGGTGTTCTGGATGCCGCGCAGTTCGTCGTGGTCGGCCGGACGGCGTCCCTCCTCGTCGATGGGATCAAGCAGGTCGAGCGGCGGAAGCTCGTAGTTTTCCAGATGGAGTCCGGCCAGACTGGGCTTGGACTCGGTTTTTTTCTTCCGGGCCTTTTCGATTTCCGCGAGGGACGGGCGTTTTTCCGGAGGAACGGTGGCGTCGAAGATCTCCGGTTCGGGCGGATTTTCCTCCGGCTCCGACGATTTGGACGGGGCGGGGTCGGCCTTTTTCTTGAGCTTGCGCTCCAGTTTTTCGGCCTGACGGGCGAGCCGGCGCTTTTCCTCCTCCATGCGCTCCGTCTCCTCCATCTCGGCGAGACGCCGCCGTTCGCGTTCGTCAAAGTGGTTTTTCATCCGCATCCAGCCGCGATGGAGCACGCTGACCGGATGAAACCCGATGGCCAGCACGAGGCTCGTCAGGTAGATCACCCCCAGGACGATGGGCGCACCCACATCACCCAACGGACCGCCCAGGGCCTTCTCCCCCACCCATTTTCCCAACCACCCGCCGGGTCCCTCGATGTGGAAACGGTCCTTCCAGTCCCCGAAAAACCAGGGCTGAAGCTGCAGGAGGCAGGCTCCGGACAGGACAAACACAAAACTCCATCCCGCCCGCTCCCGGAGGTAAAAGTCCCGCGTGGTCAGCTTGGCGATGCCGTAGCCGGCGAGCACAATGATCCAGAGCCAGGCGGCTGCGCCGAAAAAGAAATACAGATACCCCGCGCCGACCGCGCCGACCACGCCGCAGAGATTGCGCACAATGGGGCTGCGCGCCGAGCCATCGTAAATGATCCATGCCCAGGGCGGCAGATCGCCCGGGTGATAGGAAATGAGGGCGACCGCCAGCAGAACGGCCAGGCCGGTGAGGACCAGGCCGGTCACCGCATCCCACTTGCCCCGATGTTTTGCTCTGTTTGCCATGGAGAACCTCCCATCTTCCGCAATTTGGCGCCGCGCCGCAAGCATGACGCTCAAAAGGGATTGCAGGGCGCCCCGACTCGGAGAAAAATTGCGGAATGTCCATTTCTCAACCGATCGTCTTTGAGCCCCTGCCCATGGAGCGTGTCTGGGGTGGCCGCCGCCTGGAGTCCCTCTACGGAAAGGCCCTCCCCCATGGCTCTCCGATCGGAGAGTCCTGGGAGGTGGTGGACCGTGAGGACGCCCAGAGCGTGGTCCACACCGGTCCGCTGCGGGGCACCACCCTGCACGAACTCTGGACCTCCCACCGAGAGGCCATTTTCGGCGCCCCCTACCTGTCCCATCCGGCCCCCCGGTTTCCCATCCTCATCAAACTGCTCGACGCCCGCGAACGCCTGTCCGTCCAGGTACACCCGCCGGCCTCCATCGCCCCCAGCCTCGGCGGGGAACCAAAGACGGAAATGTGGTATTTCGCCGACACCCAACCCGGCGCCTCCATCTATGCGGGCCTCAAAAAGGGCGTGACCCGCGAGACCTTTGAACGCCTCCTCCAACTCGGCCGGGTCGAGGAAGCGCTCCACGTCATCCCGGTCGAAACCGGTCAGAGCATCTTCATCCCCAGCGGACGGCTCCATGCCATCGGGGAGGGCAATGTGATCGTCGAAGTACAGCAAAACAGCGACACCACCTATCGCGTCTTCGACTGGAACCGCACCGGACTCGACGGTCAGCCGCGCAAGCTCCACATCGAGGAATCCATGCTTTCGATCGACTTCGATGATTTCGAACCCGATGTCCTTCGGACGGAGGAGGGTGTGCTGGCAGAATGCCCGTATTTTGTGGTCAAAAAAATCAAACTCGAGGCCCCCGAGCCGGCCACCCGGCACGGGCGGTTCGCCATCTACACGGTGCTGACCGGTTCCGTGACCTGCGCGGGGGCGTCCTTCCAGCCCGGTGATTTCTTCCTGACGCCCGCCGTCCTGGGCGAAACGCCCGTCGAGCCCACCGCGCCCCACACCACGGTGCTTCGCAGCACCCTCCCGGTGTGACCTGATCCGGCGGGGCATTTCCCCCTCCCGTCCCTCATCGGGGACGGGAGGGTTTTTCAACGGGGTTCCGCGCGTTTCGGGAAGGCCGACCGGTTGCTCAGCAGCAAAACCAGCGCCACCAGCCCGATGAGGGCATGAACCGGAGGAAACACCAGCCAGGCCACGCTGCCGAGCAGCATCCAGCGCCAGAACCAGCGTTCGCGGAAATCATAAAGAATGACCGCCGCAATGGCCGCCGCGGTCGCCGCCACACCGATCAGCCAGACAGCATAAATGGCCAGCGGGAGCGGGCTCTCAGCCAGCGCCACCCGCAATTGCGCCTCATTGAACCGCGTGAAAAACGCCACCAACCCGAAGGTGACCACAAGGAAAAGGGTGTCCAACGCAATGAGCCCGCTTGCCAATACGGCCAACGGGCGTCCGGCCTGGGGAGGGGGATCCGCTGTTTTCACGCGAAAAAATCGCACCCGGCCGGGCGGGTGGATGGGTCTTTTTTTCGCCGGCGGCAAGTCCTTCCCGCCCACCAACCTACGGCAAGCCCCCCCTGACGGCAGCCCGCTGGTCCGGGACCTCGACTCGCGCCCTGCACCCCGAAGAGGCGGAGCAAAAGTTCAAGGAAGCCAACGGA
>CALCJD010000011.1 GCA_937960895.1 uncultured Spartobacteria bacterium
GCCTCGGCGGCGCGGTTGATCGAGGTGCGCCATTTCTGGCGGGTGAGGAAAAGAATGGCGGAAATGAGCGTTCCGGCGTGGCCGATGCCGATCCAGAACACGAAGTTTGTGATGTCCCAAGCCCAGCCGACGGGGTGGTTGTTTCCCCAGACGCCGACGCCGGTGGAAACGAGGTAAATGATGCAGAAGATCAGGACGCCGGTGAGCGGCACGGTCACCGCCATGCAGGCCCACCACCAAAGCGGGGTCTTGGCTTCGACGATGGAACTGACGTAATTCGCGATCCAGCCGTAGGTGCGCTGGTTGAGCACGAGCGGCGCCCGGGTGACCGCCTTCTGGTCGGCCGTCATGTGCAGCGTAGCGTTGGAATTCGCGTCGGACATTAGTGATGCGCCTCCTGCGTTGTGGCCGCCCCGTGCGCCCCGTCGGCGCCATGGCTGCCGGTTCCGTGGCTGTCAGAACCATGCCCATGACCGTCCCCGTTGGCCTTGCCGACCCTGTCCGCACCGGGCATTTTCATGTTCGGATTCTTGATCCGGGCGAGGTAGGTCACGCGGGGCGCGGTGTTGAGATACTTGAGCATCACGTATCCGCGGTCGCTTTCGCGCAACCTGGCCACGCGGCTGTTTTTGTCGTTCTTGTTGCCAAAAACGAGCGACCCGCTCGGGCAGGCCTGCTGGCAGGCGGTCTTGAATTCGTGAACCGGCACGTCGTTCCGGTTGCGCGCGCCGGCCTCGACGAGGCGGGCGATCTTGGCCTCCTCGATGCGCTGGATGCAGAAGGTGCACTTTTCCATCACACCGCGCATGCGCACGGTGACATTGGGGTTCTTTTGCATCTTGAGGCTGTCGGCCATGCCCTTGGGGGCAAGCGGTCCCCAGTAAAGCGTCTCGAGATTGCGCTCGTTGTAGTCGAAATAATTGAAGCGCCGGACCTTCCACGGGCAGTTGTTCGCGCAATACCGTGTGCCGATGCAGCGGTTGTAGGCCATGAGGTTGAGGCCGTCCTCGCTGTGCACGGTGGCGTTGACCGGGCAGACCGTTTCGCACGGCGCGTTTTCGCAGTGCTGGCACATGATCGCCTGCGCAAGCATCTCGGGATCCTCGGGGTCGCCGGCAAAATAACGGTCGACGCGGATCCACGCCATGTCGCGGTTTTTGCGGACCTGTTCCTTGCCGACCACGGGCACGTTGTTCTCGGCCTGGCAGGCCACCAGACAGGCGTTGCAGCCGGTGCAGGTGTTGAGGTCGACGGTCATCGCCCACTGCTCGGGCGCGTCGAGTTTCGGATGGGTGTAGAGCGAGATGTTCGGCGGGATGTGGCCGTCCATCCCCATCGTCTGCGCGAACTTCGGATTGTGCTCGTATTGCTCGAGGGTGCCTTCGCGGAAAAGGTCGCGCCCGTGCATGCTCTGCGCCTCCTGCGTGCGGGCGAGCGGATAGGTGCCGGAAACCTTTTTCACCTCCACGCCGGTGCGGAAGCGGAGCGAGTCGCTGGTGCGGAGCGGATAGGCGTCGAAGCCGACATTTTCCATGAGGGCGGACACGCCGGTCCGGCCGTAGCCGAGGGCGAGGGAAATCGAATCGTCGGCGTGTCCGGGAGCGACCAGCGCGGCGGCCCGGATGGTTTTGCCGCCGGCGGAGATCTCGATCATGTCGGCCACGATGTCGAAGGTGTTCTCGTTTTTGACATCGTCCGCGGAGATCGCATTGAACATGTCGGCCACGGCATCGGTCCAGGTGAGGTTGTTGGCCCGCACCTTCAGCCTTTCCGCGGTCGCGGGACTGATCAGGGCCACGTTGTCCCAGGTGACCTTGGTTTCAAAATCGGGCGTCTCCTGCAGCCAGCTGTTGTTGGCATACCGGCCGTCGTCCACACTGGAACTCTGGAGAAAGACGAGCTCCATGCCGGCGGCGGGTGGCGCGCCGGCGGCGAGACCGGCCAGTCCGTCGGCCTGGAAGGCCAGCGGCGCGGCGGGAAAGGCGCTGTCGGGCTGGTAGCCGACGCGGAGGAGGGAATTCCATGCCTCCGGGGTTCCGGAGAAAAGCTGGTTGAAGGTTTCCTGCACGAGCTCGGGGCCCCCGGGTTTCGGGCGTCCGGCGAGAACGGCGAGGATTTCCAGTTCGCTGACGCCGTTCCACAGCGGGAGGATCATCGGCTGGATGACGGAGTAGGTGCCGTCGTAGGCCCGCACATCCCCCCACGCCTCGAGGTAATGCGCGGCCGGCACCTGCCAGGTGCAGAGTTTCGAAGTCTCGTCCTCGAAAAGGCCGAGCCGCACCGAGAAGGGCACCCGCTTGAGCAGGTCCGCAAAATTGAGATCGGCCGGGGCGTTGTAAACCGGATTGCCGCCGAGAATGAACAGCGTGCGCACCGCGCCCGCCTTCATCGCGTCGGCCAGTTCGTTGATGGTGGCGGCGGGTTTCTCGCCGGTGGAAACCCCGGTGAGCGTCGATCCGAAATTGCCGAGGGCGTCGTTGATGGCCAGGCCGAGCGCCTGGACCCAGGCGGGCTGGAGTTCGCCCACCAGAACGAGGCTGCGCCCCTTGTGGGCAAGGAGGTCTTCGGCGCACCCGGCGATCCAGTCCCCGTTGAGATCCGCGTTTGTCTTCGGGGCCGCGGCGAGGGCGGCGGAGAGGCCGGCGCTGCCGGTCTGCGCGGCGATTTTTTCGCCGAGCCGGCGGGTGAATTCCCCGATTTCGGACGCCTTGCAGCGCAGGCGGTGATCGGCGAGTCCGCCGGTGGTCGAGTAGTGATTTTCGACCACGTAGAGCCGGTTCATCGACCCGTCCTTCTGATCGGGATTGCGGCGCGGATAAAAACCGGCGGCATACCCGACCCCCTTGTCGCTGGGATTGGTGAATTCGCTGTCGAGGGCGAGCACGACATCGGCGTTCTCGAACTTGGGAACGAGACGGATGCCGGGACCAAACACCGCGGTCGTCGCCTTCACCGTTTCCGTGTCGCCCAGCGGTTCGTATTCGGCCCAGATCAGACCGGGATATTTGGCCTCAAGCTCCGCGCGCAGGCGGTCGCGCGTGGGGGAGTTTTTCCGTTCGACCAGAAACGCCAGCCCCTGCCCGCCGGCCTCGGCGGTTTCCTGGAGGAAGGCGTCGAAGATTTCGGCGGAAAGCTCCCGGCCGTCCCTGCGGATCACCTTCGCGCGGTTCGGATCGTAGAGGTCCAGCACGCTGGCCTGGGTGAATCCGTCCGTGCCGCCGTTGCTGAAGGGATGAAGCGGATTGCCCTCCACCTTGATGGGACGGCCGTCGACCGTCGTGACGATGAGCGGCATCGCGCCCTGCCGGACCGGCATGGCCGAGGCGTAATAAAGCGGCTTGCCGGGAATGGACCATTCGACGCCCTTGTTGAAGGGAACCAGAAACGCCTCCGGACGGCGGCAGGCGGAAAGCCCGGCGAGCGCGAGGGACGCGCCCATCAGCTTCATGAAGTCCCGCTTCGAAAGACCGGAGTCCTGATACACATCGGCCCCGCGCGGAAACTCCCGCTGGAGGATCTCCTCAAACCGGGGGGAGTTCTCCAGCTCGGCAATGCTGCGCCACATGGTGGGCTTTTCCGGCATGGGCGGATGGTGAAAAACGCGCTTCATCGATGACAGCCTCCGCAGGTTGTGGGGGGAGTCACATCCCACTCCTTCTTGAACTTCTCGCCCATGGCCAGCTGCTCCCGGGGAGAGCCGGCCGTCCAGTTCATATTGAAAACCTCCTCAGGCGGACGCAGGAAATTCTGCGGGTTCCGATGGCAGTCAAGGCACCAGCTCATGCTCTGCGGCTTGTCCTGGAAGACCACCTTCATGTTGTTCACGTCACCGTGGCACGAATAACAGCTCACCCCGCGGTTCACGTGCACCGCGTGGTTGAAATACGTGTAGTCGGGAAGTTTGTGCACCTTGACCCAGTTGACGGCCGGACCGTCGCCCTGACCGCCGTTCCAAGCCGCCCGCACGGCCTCAAGTTTCGGGCTGTCCGCCTTCACCTGCTGGTGACAACTCATGCAGGTCTGCACGGACGGCACGTTCGAATGGGACGCAATCTCCACAAAGCTGTGACAGAACCGGCAATCCATCCCGAGCTGCTCCACATGAATGTCGTGCTGAAACGGCACGGGCTGTGTGGGCTGGTAACCGACGCGTGTGTACTTCGGCGTAAAATAATAGGTCACCCCGACGGTGATCGCGCCACCAAGAACGATAGCGCAAACCGCCACCTTCCAGGGAAGGTGATTTGTCCATCTGGGGAAGAAATTGGCCATGGGGAAAGGCGCAACTAACGGTCAATTGTTGCCAATTGGCAGTTAGATTGCCGTGCAGGCTATTACCAATTTTTTTGATGGCAATTTTTTTTTGCGCTGAAAAAAGGGGAAATTTTTTTGCAAGAAAAATCCGCCGATTCTTTCCGCAAAATCGCTTTTTTTCACCGCCGGATTCCCGGTAGGGTTCCGGCTCATGCGCCGTCTGTTCTTAGCTTTGCTTTTGCCGGTTGCTCCGGTCCTGGCCCAGGAAACCGCGCAGCCTCCGTTGCCCACCGTCACTTTGAAAGCGGAAAACGGCCGCACCATCACGGCGGAGGTTGCCGACGAGGATCACGAACGCGCGGCCGGACTGATGTTTCGCGAGAAGCTGGCCCCCGACAGCGGCATGTTGTTTGTGATGCCGCGTCCGTCCCGCGCGGCGTTCTGGATGAAAAACACGCCCATTCCGCTGTCCATCGCCTACATTGATGCATCGGGGACGATTCTCGAGATCCACGACATGAAACCGCACGACGAAAAAACCGTGCGCAGCGTTTTCCCCAACGTGGCCTACGCGCTGGAAATGGAGCAGGGATGGTTTGCGCGGGCCGGTGTGAATCCCGGCGAGCGGCTGAAGGGACTGCCGCCCCTGTCGGGAAAATAAGGCGGGCGACCCGCGAACCGTCCGCCCTCGCGTCTTGCGCCCCGGCGCAAACTTGCGGAGACTCCCGTCATGCGCCTCGTTCTGCCAATGCTGTTTGTGATCGCCTCACCCCTTGCCGCCCAACAGGCCGGGGGCAAGGAAAAGGGAGGACGGATGATTTTTCATCCCGGCGCCACGGAACCCGTCATCACCGCCCAAGCCACGCCCACGCCGGCACCGCGGACCGGAGACAGGCCCGCCGACCTTGTCGAGGCGTTCTTTTCCGCGCTCAAGGCCGACCGGGTGGATGCCGCGTATGATGGGCTGGTGAAGGGCACAATCATTGCGGACCGCGCGGACGATGTCGCCGCGCTGAAGACCCGGACAAAGGCCGCGCTCGACAGTTACGGTCCGGTCTCGGGTTACGAAGTGGTCGATGAAAAAGTCGTCGGATCGAGCCTGCTGCGCCGCACGGTGGTGTCGTTGAATTCCGACCTGCCGCTGCGCTGGCGTTTTTATTTCTACAAATCCGAAGGGGCCTGGAGGCTGGTCGACCTTCGGGTGGATGATGCCCTGGTGGAACTTTTCGAGGAATCGGGGCGCGCCCGGAAATGATCGCCAATTTCCTTCGTTTCATCCGGTTTTCCCACACGATTTTCGCCCTCCCCTTCGCGCTGGGGGCGATGTTTGTCGCGGCGGACGGACTGCCCTCCCTGCGGTTGTTCGGCCTGATTGTGCTGGCCATGGTTTTCGCGCGCACGGCGGCCATGTCCTTCAACCGCCTGGCCGATTGGGAAATCGACAAGCGCAATCCGCGCACCGAGGGCCGTCACCGGCTGGTGTCCCGGCCGACCGCGATCGCCGGCTGCGTCCTGTCCGCGGTGCTTTTCGTGGCGGTGACCGCCTTCATCAATCCCGTGTGTTTTGCGTTGTCTCCCGTCGCGCTTCTCATCGTCTTTTTTTATTCCCTGACAAAGCGGTTCACCGATGCGGCGCAGTTTTTTCTCGGGCTCGCGCTGGCGGTTGCGCCGGTGGGCGCGTGGCTGGCGGTGACGGGTTCGTTCGCCTGGCCGCCGCTGGTGCTGGCGCTGGCCGTGCTGTTTTGGGTGGCGGGCTTCGACATGATCTACGCGACGCAGGACTACGAGGTGGACAAGCGGGAAGGGCTGCATTCCATGGTGGTGCGCCTGGGCATCCCGGGGGCGCTGCGCGCCGCCGTCCTTCTGCACAATCTGTCCCTCGCCGGACTGGTGGGTTTCGGCCTTCTGGCCGGTCTGGGCCCCGTTTATTACGTCAGTCTGGTCCTGATCGGCATCGCCCTGATCTACGAACACTGGCTGGCGCGGCGGGGTGATCTCGCCGCCATCAACGCCGCGTTTTTTCAGGCCAACGCCGCGGTGAGCGCCATTTTTCTTCTCAGCACCCTTGTCGACCGGCTCTCCAGCTCCTAAACGCCGGCGCCGCCGGCTCAGACGCCTGGCGGTCGCATTTCTCGCCGCAATCCTCCTCCTGGCCATTCTGGTCGGGGTTGCGGTGCTGAACCTCACGCTGCTCGCCCGCTGGGCCATGGAGAGGGCCTTTCCGGGAGCCCTGGTGGAAATCCGTCGGGTCGAACTGATGCCCCCGGACCGCCTCGTGGTGGACACGGTCACCCTGCGTTCCCGAAAGGATGGGGCCGTGCTGCTTTCCCTGGACCGGGGCGGCGTCACATTCACCTTTGAAGACCTCTTCGCCCGCCGGATCGGCGAAGTGCGGCTTGAGCAACCCGTGCTGCATGCCTCCCCGCGTCTTCTGGAAATCTTCTCCCCTTCCCCGTCCCCCTCCCCGCAGGGAAGACCCTGGGAGGTTCGGCGTCTCGTCTGCGACTACGGACAGCTCACCGTTTCGGGATACGGCGGTCCGGGATTGCAGGCCCGGGCCAAATTTGCCTTCGACCTGAGGAACTTTGCCCCCGCAACGGCCCCGGAAACCCGCCATGAGCTCATCCTGTGGGACATTCAGGCCGGTCGGGACGGAAACCCGGTTCTTTCCCTCGATCTGGTGCGGGTCGGATTCGATTTTGCCTCCCTCTCGGAGCGCACCCTTTCCTCACTGCAGATTTCCGGCGGTTCACTGTCCGTGGGAGCCACCCTCCGCGAAATTCTCTCCGCGCCGGCTTCCCCTCCGGCCGCCCCCGCGGTCACCGCCGCACCCTCCGATCCCTGGAAAATCGGCGATCTGAACATCGAAAAGCTTCGGGTGCGCGTCGACGATTCGCCCACCGGGCTCACGGACATCCGGTTTGCGGTCAATCTGCGCCTCCGCAATGTCCCGCTTTCCCAGGCGATCGCCGAAATGGGTGCGGAAAGCCAGAGCATCGAAATTTCCCATCTCATCATCAGATCCCCCCTGGATCCCTTGACCCGGGTCATCACCATCGACAGCCTGTTCATTCGTTTCACCCTGGCCGGACTCCTGCGCCGGGAAGTCGGGGAAATCACCATCCTCAATCCCGCCGTCCATGTCGGAGAAGACCTGTTTTGGTACATGGAGACGGCCGGGAAAAATCTCTCCGCCGGACAGGGGGAAACTTCGGAACCGGGATGGACCGTCCGGACCCTCCGGGTGGAATACGGGCGCCTGATCCTGGGCAGCGGCGGACGCCGGGAATACGGACTGCCGCTGAATTTTCGCACCGTCGCGGAGAATGTCTCCCTCGACAATCTCGCCGCCCTCAAACTTCGCGCCACCCTGGAAATCCCCCCGCAAAAATACGCCTTTTCCTCCTACCAGCTGGAATTCGCCAGCGAGCGGGGCGACCTGCGGTTTTCCTATCCTCCGGAAACCGGGGCCGACAATCTCGTCGGCGTGATCCGCCTGAAGGACATCCGATGGCGCCAGTTTCGCGCCGCGTCCAGCTGGGTCTCGGTCACCTTCGACCGGCAGGGCATCAACGGAACGTTCGGCGGCTCGGCCTACCGCGGCGAAGCCTGGGGCGGATTCAGCTTCGCCTTCGCCAACGACGTGCCCTGGACCGGCTGGCTCTCCGGAAAACGGTTTGATCTCAAAAACCTCACCGACGTGCTGACTCCCAAAACCGTGCGGATGACCGGGGCGTTGGATTTTGCCATGGAGGTGAACGCCACGGGCCGCTCCATTGAAAAAGTCTCCGGTTCGTTCCAGCTCAAACGTCCGGGCCAACTGCGCATCGACAAACTCAATGACCTCATGGCCCGCATCCCCGATTCCTGGACCCAATTGAAGCAAAGCGGCACCAAACTGATCCTCGAGGCATTGAGGGACTACGACTACACCCGGGGCACGGGCGATTTTCAGTTCGCCAATTCGGAAGGCTCGCTCCGGATAAAATTGCAAGGCCCCTCCGGATCGCGCAATTTGGACATCAGCCTGCATTCCGACGAGCCCGGTCCATGGAAACTGCCCGCCACCAACCCGTGAAATCCCGCCACCTCCTTCTGGCGTTCGCCACGGTTTCCTTCGCCGCCTGTTCCGCCCCCACGGTGAAACTCGCCACGACCGAACCCCTCAAGGTCGACATCGACGTCCGCCTCGATGTTTACCAACACCAGGCGCCTGCGCCCAAGGTGGCCGCCCCCTCCCCCACCCCGGCCGCCGGAACCTCCGGCACCGCCGGCACCCGCCGCCGTTCCCGGATGGCGGACATCCAGAACTTCAAGAATCAACGCCTGGTTGGCGAGGGACGCGACGGACTCCTGGTGATCCGTTCCAATCCGGAGGGCGACTACGGCGAATATCTGCGCCGCACGGTGGAGGCGGAAAATGCCGACCGCATGGAACTCATGAAGGCGCTGGCGGAAACGCAGAAGCAGTCCCTGCCGGAAATTCAGGCCCAGCAGGGCAAAGCCTGGCGCGACCGGTCCTTCAAGGGGGAATGGATCGAAATTCCCAAGCCCGAAGGCGGCTGGGAATGGGTCCAGAAGGACGACTGATTCAGCTGCGTGACAAAGCCTGCACGGCCGCCAGCCCGCCAAAGGTGGCAAGCAGGCAGACCATCACGGAGGCCGCCGCATACGCGCCCGCGAGAAACCACCGGCCGGTCTCGATCAGATGGACGGTCTGCAGGCTGAATGCCGAAAAGGTGGTGAATCCGCCGCACAGCCCGACCATCACAAACACACGCACGATTTCCGGCACGGGAACGGCCAGCGGACTTTTCGGGCCGGACAGTCCCGCCATCACGCCGATCACGAGGGATCCGACGACATTGACCGCAAACGTGCCCCACGGGAAGGCGGCCACGGCCTTTTCATCGACCCACGTCGCCATCGCAAAACGCGCCGCGCTGCCAAGTGCGCCGCCGATCAGGATGGCCGCGTAGAGTTTCACGGGGAAAGCGAAGTCTGCCGGCGAAGCGGGGAACCCTACATCCTCGGGATGGTGATGCCGGTCTGTTTCATGTACTTGCCGCCGCGGTCCGCGTAGCTGGTCTCGCAGATGTCGTCGGCCACATAAAACACCACTTGGGCCAGGCCTTCGTTGGCGTAGATTTTCGCGGGCAGCGGCGTCGTGTTGGAGATTTCCAGGGTCACATGCCCCTCCCACTCCGGCTCGAACGGCGTCACATTCACAATGATGCCGCAGCGGGCGTAGGTGGATTTTCCGACACAGATGGTCAGCACCTCGCGCGGAATGCGGAAATATTCCACACTGCGCGCCAGGGCGAAGGAATTGGGCGGGACGATGCAGACGTCGGTTTCGATGTCGACGAAGGACTTCGGATCGAAATTTTTCGGATCGACCACCGTGTTGAACACGTTGGTGAACACCTTGAACTCCCGCGACACCCGCAAATCGTAGCCGTAGCTGGACAGTCCGTAGCTGATGGCGCGCGAGCCGTCCTCCAGCCGCTTCACCTGACCGTCCACGAAGGGCTCAATCATTCCCCGTTCCTTCGCCATGCGGCGAATCCATTTGTCCGAACACACGCTCATATGACTGCGGCATTGCTATCGTGCGGACCGGGGATCGTCAATGAAGGCCGCGGAGGATTGCGTCGAAAGGACCGCCCGGAGTCGCCTCCGCGGCCGTCCGCCTACCGGGGCGGATGGACCTTTTCGAGCTGCGGGGCCTCGGAGACGGCCCGGGGAGTGATCATTTCGCGCTCCAGCGGGAGCTCCCCTCCTTCCAGCTGCCGGATGAAGGCCTCGTGGGGTTTCCAGTTCATTTCCCCCAGTTTTTGCAGGCGGCCGAGTTCACCGCCTCCGGCGTCCCGAAACGCCTTGTAGACGAGTTCGGAACAGTAGATTTTTTCGTCGTCCATCCGGTAGCGCAGGTCGTAGGGCCGGCCCAGATAGGAGCGCGCGGCGGCAATCATGGCTGGAATCTTTTCCCGATACGGCGCCTTCAGCCGAAACACCTCGAATTTTCCCTCCCGTCCGCGCCGGATCCAGTCCGCCAGCGGCGTTTCCCGCACGGGCTCGACCGCCTCGATGATCACCCACCCCTCCGGGTGTTTGTGCAAAATGCCGCAATGCGAGCGCGGCGACTGCGTCACGCCCTCGATGGCATCGGTCAGCGCATTGTGCGGAAACGCCTGAAAAAAGATGTCTCCCTCCCGGGGTTCGTAGGGAGCCGGAGGCACCGGTCTTTCAAATCCGCAGACCGGCAGAAGGCCCGCGACCCAGACCGCTGCCACCCGGAGGACGTTCATGGAGGGGGGCGCCGTCTACGTGAGGCCGGGGATATTCAGTCCGCCGGTGATTTTTTTCATTTCATCGGCGGCCAGCTTGCGGCCGTCCTCGATGGCCTGTTTCACGCCGGCGAGCACGAGATCCTCGAGCATCTCGACATCCTGGGGATCCACCACGGAGGGATCGATTTTGATGGAAACCACGTCGCCGGCCCCGGTGGCGGTGACGGTGATTTTTCCGCCGCCGACGCTCGATTCCACGGTTTTTTTGGCCAGTTCGGCCTGGGTGGCGGCCAGCTTCGATTGCATCTGCTGGGCCTGCTGGAGCATTTTTTGGATGTTCATTTGGCGTTAGCTTGGATTTCGCCCGCAAAGATTTCGAGGGCTTTCTTGATGAGGGGGTCGTTTTTGAATTCCTCCATGGGGTCCACCGCGGGAGCCGCCGGGGCCGGCCCGGGTTCGGCGGCGGGAGCGGGCGGAGGTTCCGGCTCCTGAAGGGCTTCCGGCGGAGGCTCCGGCTCGGGTTCGGGAGCTTCAACGAGATCCTCGCGAATCTCCAGCCGCACCTTCACCTTGCGACCGAGAATTTCCGACAGCTTGGTTTCCGCATCCTTGCGGCCGGCCTCCCCGATGATGGATTTCATCTCGTTCCCGCAGGACGGCGGCAGATGGATGAGCACATCATCCGCACCCTCCATCCGGCCAAAAACCCCCTTGGTCAGCCAGCGGTATTTGATGGACGACTCGTAGGTGGAAGCGACCCGGTCCCAGGCCACCGAGGCATCCACCGAACCGCCTTCGGCCGCGGCTTCGGAGGCCGCCGCCGGGGGCGGAGCGGAAGGCACCGGTGCGGCTTGGGGCGCGCGCGCCGGCACAGGATCCGGAGCCGGGCGGGCCTCCGCGGTTTTCGCGGGCGGCGCTGGGGGGGACGCGGGAGCGGGGGCCGCTGTCTCCGGCCGACGCGTCTCCACGGCGCGGGGTTCCCCGGGGGCGGGGCGGGGCGGAGCCGGCCGGTCGGGGAGCGGCCCGCCCTTGTGCAGGGCGGTCAGGGTTTCGATCACCTCGTCGAGGCTGGCCTGTTCGAGCAGATGGACGGCCTTGATGACCGCGACGTCAAATTGCAGTTTTTTATCCGCCGCCCAGCGCATGCGCGACTCGGTGTCGGCAAAATGGTCGAGAAGCATGAGGAGTTTTTCGCGGGGGGCCACCGACCCGCCCTCCACGCCGGCGACCAGCAGGTCGCGCACATGGCCGATGAGGTCTCCCAGCAGGCGCAGAAGATCCTTTCCGGCCTCGGCCTGCCGGCCGATGATCCGCAAACTTCCGGCGGCATCCCGCGCCAGGATGTGCTCCATCAGGCTCGCAATGGTCTCCCGGGAGGTGAAGCCGAAGACGGTCATCACATCCTCGCCGGTGATGTGGTTGCCGCAAAAGGCCACCGCCTGATCCATCATGCTTTCGGCGTCGCGCAATCCGCCGTCCGCCCCGCGGGCGATGGCCTCGGCGGCGGATTCCTCCATGGTGATTCCCTCCTTGGCGGCAATGGTCTGCAGATGGGCGGCAATGGAGGCCGTGGGAATGCGGCGCAGATCGAACCGTTGGCACCGGCTCGTGATGGTCGCCGGCACCTTCTGGGCCTCGGTGGTGGCGAAGATGAATTTCACGTGCTCCGGCGGCTCCTCCAGGGTCTTGAGCAGGGCGTTGAACGCCCCGGCGCTGAGCATGTGCACCTCGTCGATGAGGTAAATCTTGTAGGGCCCCCGGGAAGGCGCGTAGGCCGCGTTCTCCCGCAGTTCCCGGATGTTTTCCACGCCGTTGTTGCTGGCGCCGTCGATTTCCAGCACGTCCAGACTGCGGCCCTCCTCGATCTCCTTGCAGGCGTCGCACTGACCGCACGGGTGCGGCGTGGGGCCGTTCACGCAGTTCAGAGCCTTGGCCAGAATGCGGGCCGACGACGTTTTGCCGATCCCGCGCGGACCGACAAAAAGATAGGCTTGCGCCACCCGGCGGTTGGCGATGGCATTCTGCAGCGTGCGCGTGATATGCTCCTGACCCACGACCTCCTCGAAGGTCTGGGGACGATACTTCCGGGCAAAAACGCGATAACTCACGGCGTCAGGATAGGCCGGAAACCGGCGGTGAAAAGCGGGAAGTGGAGGGCGAAGGGAATTCGGTTTTCCCCGCCCCGGGCGGGGAAGTCCAAGTGAGCCTCCGTGATGCCAAAAAAATCCGCATGAGTGAAATTCGCTGAGCTGTTCAAATGTGCCCTGCCACGGAGATATGATTTAACCGGAGTTCATTCCGTTTCCGATGAAGCGATGATCCGGGAGACTTTGGGATTCCATTCCCAACGGGCGACCCGCTGGGATTTTATTTCGGGATAAATGAGCGACCCGGCGGTGCATGCAGGCGAAAGCCTGCGATAGAAGCCCGCGGCCAGAACGGCGTGATTGAACCGTCCTTGAAAGGGTTGAAACGTATTCGGAAAAAGCCGGCCTCGGCCTGTTCGGGTGGCTTTTTCTGCTTGAGCTCATTCCGTTTGATTTTGGCGTTGAGCTCAGGAGGGAAGGTATTCTTCGGTGAGCATGAGCTTGCCCTCCGCACGACCGGGCTGCGGGTTCAGAAACTTCCACAACCACCGCTTGCGTGTCATCGCCAACTGCGGTTAACCAACACCCTCAACAAATGACCTCGTCCCCATTTTTTGGCGGAGAGCCCAAAATCCTTGGCTCTTCGACCTTTCACTCCCCCCGCACCGCGGAGGTGGTGGAGCCATGGGGATTCGAACCCCAGACCTCCTCAATGCCATTGAGGCGCTCTACCAACTGAGCTATGACCCCGTGAACGAGGGAGGGTGAATATGCCCAGTCCTCCAAATTAATCAAGGAGGAAAATTTTTTGATGACGATTCGGCGGGCGGGCGGGGATCGTCGGAACTCCGCAGGACGACCTTGAGCCGGTGGCGGGCCTGATCTTCCGGCATTCCGGTTTCGGTCAAAAGCTCCATGAGATTGCCGAACAACCGCCGCCGTTTCATTCCCGCCGGGGAATGATTCCGCCGGTCGCCGCACGCCACGGAAAGTGTGGAGCCGCAGGAGCAATTGCGCAGAAAACGAACCTGATGGGAGCCGGCCAGTTCGTAGTCCATCAAACCGCTCGCTCCGGAGCAGACTTCGGTCCCGGCACAAAACGCCCGAAAATTTTCAAAAACCGTCCCGCAAACCGGACAAGTTTTCGGAAATTCCGTATTTTCAACCACCTGCAGACCGACGTATATCGGGTCCGCGGAATTTTCCCCGTTATGTGGAGCCGTCACGCCAATGAATTTCCCGACCAGTATGGCATTTCCCAGGCCCTGATGCAAATTTCCCTCGAACCTCAAAAACTGGAAATTCTCGGTCGTCTTACCGGTTCGCTGCTCCACGACCTGAACAACATGCTGACGGTGATCCAGCTCAACGCCTCGATGATCGCCGAAGGTCTTCCCGCCGCGCACGCTTCCCAACTGGCCGAAGAAATCACCAAGGCCTGCGGGACGGCCTCCCAGGTCACCCGGAGCGTCCTGTCGTTTTTGCGGGGGGATTCGGAGGAGAAGGTTTTTTTTGAGGCGGGACGGACGCTTCGGGAGTGCCGGCAGATTTTGCAGGGGTTGATTGCCCGCAAGACGGAGCTGACAGTGGACATCCCCGAGCGGGAATTCTGGGTGAAGGGTCATCCGTCCCATCTGACCCAGGCCGTGATGAACCTCCTGTTCAATGCGGTGGATGCCTCACCCAAACACGGCATCCATCTTGCGGCCAAGCCGCTCTGGCACGCGGGACGTGAGCATGTGGAAATTCTTGTCCGGGACACGGGGGACGGCATTCCTCCCGGGATTCTGCCCCGCATTTTCGAGGCATTTTTCACCACCAAGGCGGGGGTGGGCACCGGCCTCGGGCTTCACATCGTCAAGACCGTTGCGGAGGATCTGGGCGGACGCGTGGACGTCTCCAGCGAACCGGGACAGGGATCGAGTTTTCGTCTGATCCTGCCCTGTTGTCCTCCGCCGGCCGGGGCGGGGCAGCCCCGTGCGGAAAGTCTGCTCGGGGCCCCGTCGGACCAGACCATTCTGTGGATTGAGGACGATGCGGGCATCCGTCAGGTCGGGCGCAGAATCCTTGAGGGCGCCAACTGGCGGGTTCTTGAAGCGGCGGATGTTTCCGCGGCCCGCGCCCTCTGGCAGAAGCATCAGGATGTCATCACCCTGGTCCTGACCGACATCATCCTGCCGGGTCCGGTCTCCGGCTATCATCTGGCACAGGAGTTTCTGCGGACCAAAACCGACCTTCCCGTGATTTACACGAGCGGAAACAACGAGGCCGCGCGAGAGCTGGAAGGCCTCACGGAGGACAACTTCCTTCCGAAACCCTTCCGGCCGGCGGATCTGACCCGTCTGGTCCGGCAGCACTGCGCGGGGAGGACGGTCCGATCGACCGCCCCCCTCGGCTGATTGCAAATCAGGTTCCCAGCAGAAGGCGCGCCGGGTTTTCGATGCACTCCTTGACCCGGACCAGGAAGGTGACGGCTTCCTTGCCGTCCACGACGCGGTGGTCGTAGCTCAGGGCGAGGTACATCATCGGACGGATGACCACCTGCCCTTTTTCGGCGACGGGGCGTTCCTGGATCTTGTGCATGCCGAGGATGCCGCTTTGGGGAGGATTCAGGATGGGCGTGCTGAGGAGCGAACCGTAGACCCCGCCGTTGGAGATGGTGAAAACACCGCCCTGGAGATCCTCCAGACCGACCTTGCCCTCGCGGGCCTTGACGGCATAGGCGGCGAGATCCTTTTCGATGTCGGCGAAGGATTTCTGGTCACAATCGCGCAGAACCGGCACGATGAGACCGCGCTCGGTACCGACGGCCACTCCGATGTCGTAATAGTTGTTCTGAATGAGGTCGTCGCCGTCGATGCGGGAGTTGATGGCGGGGACCGCCTTGAGGGCGTCCACGACGGCCTTCACGAAGAAGGACATGAAGCCGAGTTTCACGCCGTGGCGTTTGGAGAATTCCTCCTGCATCTCCTTGCGGAGCGCCATCACGCCGCTCATGTCGGCCTCGTTGAACGTGGTGAGGATGGCCGCGGTGTGCTGGGCCATGACGAGCTGCGAGGCGATCTTGCGGCGCAGCGGGGAAAGTTTTTTCCGCGTCACGCGCGGGTCGTCGGGAGCGACGATGCGGGGCTTGGGAGCGGGCGCTTCCGCCTTCGGGGCCGGCTGGGGTGCGGCGGGGGCCGGAGCGGGTTCCTCGGCCTTGGTTTCGACCGGGGCGGGTTTGGCGGCGGCTTTTTCGGAGGCTTGGGCGGGAGCCGGTTCCGGCGCCGGAGCGGGAGCCGCCGCCGCATCGGCGGGTTCGAGAACGGCCACGACCTGGCCGATCTTCACCTCATCCCCTTCGGCCGCCTTGGTCCGGAGAACGCCGGCCTCGGGGGCATTGACTTCGGTGGAAACCTTGTCGGTTTCGAGGGTGAAGAGGAGTTCGCCGGCGGCCACGGTTTCGCCGTCCTTCTTGTGCCAGACGGAGAGCACACCGGAATTGATGGATTCGCCGACGGCGGGGACTGTGATTTCTACGCTCATGGAAGAATTGAGGAATGACTCATGACGGATCGCGAGGCAATGACAGAATTGGGCGCGGCGGGAGGCTTTGCTCCCGCCAGGGCGGATTCCCGAGGTTTTTGCACGTCCGGGATCACACTTCGAAGGCCTGTTTGACCAGGGCGGCCTGCTGGGCGAGGTGCACCGCCATGGTGCCCGCCGCGGTGCTCGCGCTGGCCGGACGGCCGGCGTAGAGGATGGGACCGGGGAAGAGGTTCAACAGGCGGGGCAGGATGAAGGTCCACGCCCCCATGTTCTCCGGTTCCTCCTGGCACCAAACGATCTTCTTGGCTTTGGAGTAGCCTTTGGTGACCTCCTTGATTTTTTCCGTATTGAGCGGATAGAGCTGCTCGATGCGGACCAGGGCGACCTTGTCGGTGAGATTGTGTTCCTGGCGGTAATTCAGGAGGTCGTAGTACACCTTGCCGGAGCAGAACACGATGCGTTCCACCTTCTTCGGATTGGCCTCCTTGTCGGCGAGAATCTCGTAGAAGCGGGAGCTGGTGAAGTCCTCGGTCCGGGACACCGCGCCCTCGTGCGTCAGCAGACTCTTGGGAGTCATGATGATGAGCGGTTTGCGGTATCCGCGATGCGTCTGGCGGCGCAGGACGTGGAAATACTGGGCCGGCGTGGTCAGGTTGCAGACCTGCATGTTTTCCTCGGCGCAGAGCTGGAGGAAACGTTCCAGGCGGGCGCTGGAGTGCTCGGGACCCTGACCTTCGTAGCCGTGGGGCAACAACATCACAATCGAACTCGGGCGGCGCCATTTGGACTCCGCCGAAGCGATGAACTGGTCGATGATGATTTGTGCGCCGTTGGCGAAATCCCCGAACTGGGCCTCCCAGATGCAAAGCATCGACGGGTAGTCCAGCGAGTAGCCGTAGTCAAAGCCGAGCACGGAGTATTCGGACAGCGGGCTGTTGTAGACGCAGAACCGGGCCTGACCGCCGCCGAGGTGGTTCAGCGGGATGTAGCGTTTGCGGTTTTTCTCGTCGTAGAGAACGCTGTGGCGCTGGCTGAAGGTGCCGCGGCGGCTGTCCTGACCGGAGAGGCGCACGGGGGTGCCTTCCAGAAGGAGGGAGCCAAAGGCGAGCGCCTCGGCAAAGGCCCAGTTGTAGGGTCCGCCGGCCTTCCAGATCTGCAGACGGCGTTCAAGCAGAATGCGTCGGATTTTGGGCAGGACCCGGAAGTCCTCCGGCACCGTGGTGAGCGCCCTGACGATGCGCCCGAGCATTTCCTCCGAAATGGCGGTGTCCACGGGCGCGTGGGAATAGGGTTCCTGGAAAATGGCGGTGGACCCGGCGAACTCGGACTTTTTGCCTTTCTCGGCCTCGGCCGCCTTGACCACGGCAAGAGCGTCATCGAGTTCCTTGAGCGACTCGGCCTTGAGGGCGGCGGCGTCCTCGGCGGTCACGGTGCCCTGCGGACGGATCTGTTCGAGGAAGACTTCGCTGGGAAGCGGGTGGCTCTTGATCTTGGAGTAGAGCAGCGGCTGGGTGAACGACGGTTCGTCGCCTTCGTTGTGGCCGTGCCGGCGGTAGCAGTAGATGTCGATCACGACGTCGCGTCCGAATTCCTGACGGAATTCCAGCGCGATGCGGGCCATTTCGATCACCGCGATCGGATCCTCGCCGTTCACGTGAAAAATGGGCGCCTCGATCATCTTCGCGATGTCGGTGCAGTATTCGGTCGAACGCGCATCCGCCGGCAGCGTGGTGAAACCGATCTGGTTGTTGACTACGAAGTGCACCGTCCCGCCGGTGCAATAACCGGGCAGCTGCGACATGTTGAACACCTCCGCCACCACGCCCTGTCCGATGAAGGCCGCGTCACCGTGAATGAGGACCGGAACGACCTTCTTGCGGTAGGCGGTGTCGTCCAAGACCCGCTGACGGGCGCGGGCCTTGCCCTGCACGACGGGATCGACCGCCTCCAGGTGGCTCGGGTTGGCAGCGAGCTGGATTTCCACCTCATATTCCTTCGGGCCGACCTTGCGGACGTTGCGGTAGCCGAGGTGGTATTTGACGTCGCCGTTTCCTCCGACGGAATCGGGCGAAAAATTGCCCTGGAATTCGTTGAAAATGACCTCCAGCGGTTTGTTCAGGATGTTGGCCAGCACGTTGAGGCGTCCGCGGTGGGCCATGCCCATCACATACTCCTTCACCCCACGGCGTTCGGCCTCGTTCACCAGCGTCTCGAGGGCGAGAATGAGCGCCTCGCCGCCCTCGAGGGAGAAGCGTTTGCCGCCGTACTTGGTGTGGAGGAAGTTTTCGAAGGTCTCCGCCTCGTAGAGTTTGCGGAGGATCTCGCGGTGCAACTCGGCATTCGTGCGCAGGCTCTTGTCGCGATTCTCGAGCTTGTTGAGCACCCAGTTCCGGATCCGCGGATCCTGGATGTGCATGAACTCGGCTCCGACGGTGCCGCAGTAGATGGTTTCGAGCTCCCGGATGAGATCCCGGAGCTTCATCTTCGCCCCGTCACGGAAAAACCGCGACGAAACGACCACATCGAGGTCCTTTTCCTCGAAACCGAATTCCTTGAGGGACAACCGCGGGTTTTCCCTCTTCAGCAGGTCGAGCGGGTCCAGGTCGGCGATGGAATGACCGAGCGTGCGGTAGGCGTAAACGAGACCTTCCACCCGGGTCTGAAAATGCACGTCCTGACCCGGCGGCAACGCCGCGCCATCGTTCCCCACCTCCTCGGTTTCGCTCCGGAGGTGGCCCAGTTCGAAACCCTCGAAAAATGCGGCCCAATCAGGGTCCACCGAGCGGGGATTCGAACGCCACCGCTCGTAATTTTTATCGATCAACGCCTCGCTCCAGCGGGCGGTAAAGGTGCTGTTCATCAGGTCAGTGCGATTAAAAAATGACGGCTCGCCATGCGGGCCGTCATTAGTACGGCTTATTCATGGCGCAAACTCACCGTATTCGCAAGAGAGTCTTTTGGAAACACAACAGATGGTGAGTTTTAGGGTGCATCGACCCCGGTTTTTCCCCAAACCACGTCGCCTCCCTGCCCGCCGTCATCCCGGCCGTCCCAGCCGGGTGTCCACAGCCGAAACCCCTGCCGGTGAGTGGGGGGATAAGGGGTTTTGTCGTCCGAGCCGGCTTGGCGGGACAAAAATTCTCGTCCGCTCGGCGGGAGTGCCCCCTCGGCCCCTCCCGCCGGCCCGGCTTCCCCCCCAAAAGCCAACGCGCGTCCCCTCGGGAAAGAGGACGCGCGTTTTTGATTTGTCCGCTGTCGCCGGGGGGGAGCGATCACCGGACGGGTCCCCGCGGAGTGGCCGTCCGGTCAGGGTTTGCCCCCGAAGGAGACATGGTCGTCGAGATCGAGCAGATCGAACAATGTGTGGATGTCGGCGCGATCCGGCGCAATTTTCTCGTGGGTCTCCTGGAGGAAGCCGCGCAGGCGCAGGTTGCCGGGCGGGACGTGTTCCATGAACTCGGACCACTGCAGGATCTCCACCGGGGAGCGTTTGTTTTTGCAGTTGGCCAGGATCCACTCCAGCGCTTCACCGTCCCCGGCGCCGTTGGCGAGCTGTTGCTTGAGGCCCTCGGCGTCGAAGTCGAGGAAGCTCTTCACGTAACCGTCCAGGGGACAGTCGTAATGATATTCCCCAACGGTCCCGGCGATGGCCGCCCGGCCCTTGTCGAGCATGCGCGGAAGGATGACCAGTCCGCCGAGGCGGACGCGCGGGCTGCGGGGTGGACGTTTGGTGAGATCGGGTGCGTTGATGTTGGTACTCATGTTCAGTTGGTTGGAAAGGGATTGCGTTCGGCAAAGCCGCGCTGGTGGAAATACGGATAGGTGAGCGGGACGGCGCTGGCGGCGTCGAGGCGGGCCACCTGCTCGGGGGTGAGGTTCCAGCCGACGGCTCCCAGGTTCTGGCGGAGCTGTTCCTCATTGCGCGCGCCGATGATGAGCGTGGCCACGGTCGGACGCTGGAGCAGCCAGTTGAGGGCGATCTGCGGAACGGTCTTCCCGGTTTCCGCGGCGATTTCGTCCAGAACGTCCACCACGCGGTAGAGCAGTTCGTCGTCCGTCGGCGGGGCCACGTCGGCGTTGAGTTTCGACTGCAACCGGGTCCCGGCCGGCAGGGGTTGGCCGCGGCGGAACTTCCCGGTGAGGCGCGCCCAGCCGAGCGGACTCCAGACCACGGTGCCCACCTTTTGGTCGAGGGCCAGCGGCATGAGCTCCCATTCGAAGCTGCGGCCGATCAACGAATAATAGGCCTGGTGCGCCACGTAACGCGGCCAGCCGTATTTTTCCGAAACAGCCAGCGACTTCATGAGGTGCCAGCCGGAGAAATTCGAGCAGCCGATGTAGCGGATCTTGCCGGCCCGCACGAGGTCGTTGAGCGTGCTGAGCGTCTCCTCGACGGGCGTCATGGCATCAAAGCCATGCAGCTGGAAGAGGTCGATGTAATCGGTGCCGAGCCGCTTCAACGACTGTTCGACCGCCCTGATGAGGTGATAACGCGACGACCCGACATCATTGGGTCCGTCGCCGGAGCGGAAGGTCGCCTTGGTCGAGATGAGCACCTTGTCGCGCCGCCCCTTGATGGCCGCGCCCAGGATCTCCTCGGCCGCACCGCCCGAATACACATCGGCGCTGTCGAACATGGTGAGTCCGGCATCCAGGCAGATGTCCACCAGGCGGGTGGCCTCCGCCACGTCGCTGGACCCCCAGGCGGAGAAAAGCTCGCCCTTTCCGCCGAAGGTTGCCGTTCCGAAAGTTAACACCGGGACCTTGAAGCCCGATCCTCCAAGTTGTCTGTATTCCATGGGATTTACAATGTGATGACGATTTTTCCGAAATGCGCGCCGCTCTGAAGGTGCCGGTAGGCGTCGGCGGCCTCGCCAAAGGCAAACCGGCGGTCGATCACCGGCACCAGCCGATGACGGTTGATGGCCAGGTTCATCGCTTCGAACATCTCGCGATGGCCGACGTAGATGCCGCGGATCAGCGCGTTGCGGCCGATGATGTCGATGAGCGGCGCCTGGGTGGTGAACCCGCTGAGCCCGCCAATCACGCTGATGGTTCCCCCGGGCGCCAGCGCCGTCAGCGCCTTGGCGAAGGTATCCTGTCCGCCGACCTCGACAACATGCTGCACGCCGGCGCCGCCGGTGCGCTCCCGGACCTCGCGGCCCCAGTCGGGCGTGGTGCGGTAGTTGATGGTTTCGTCCGCGCCCAATTCCCGGGCCCGGGCGAGTTTCTCCTCGCTGCCGGAGGTGAGAAAAACCCGCGCGCCGTGCATCTTGGCAAACTGCAGGGCAAACAACGACACGCCGCCGGTGCCCTGCACAAGCACCGTGTCGGAGGCCGTCACACGGCCGGAAAACACCAGCGCATTCCAGGCGGTCAGCGCCGCACAGGGCAGGGTCGCGGCCTGGGCGAAATCGAGATGGTCCGGCACACGCACGAGGCCTTCCGCGGAGAACACCACCTGTTCCGCGAGGACGCCGTCGATGGACCCGCCCAGCGCCGACTCCGCCACACCCGGGTGAAGCGGGCCGCGGATCCAGTTCTGGAAAAACGTTCCCGCCACGCGGTCGCCCGGTTTCCAGGCGGTGACGCCCTCGCCGACGGCCAGAACCTCGCCGGCGCCGTCGGAAAGCGGAACGATCGGCAGTTTCACCCGGCCGTAATTTCCGCTGATCACCATCAGGTCGCGGAAATTGAGCGAGGCGGCGCGCAGACCGACGAGAACCTGGCCCGCGCCGGGTTTCGGGTCGGGCCGGTCGATGAGTTTCAGGCCGTCAAAGCCTCCGGTGGATTGGATTTGATACGTTTTCATGCGGCGTTCTTGAGAGTGGCCATGTCGATGACGAAGCGATATTTCACGTCGCCCCTGAGGAGGCGGTCGTAGGCTTCGTTGACCTGCCGGATGGAGATCAATTCGATGTCCGAGGTGATGCCGTGCTCGGCGCAGAAATCGAGCATCTCCTGGGTTTCGGCGATGCCGCCGATGCCGGAGCCGGCAAACTGACGCCGGGGCATAATGAGGCTGAACGGCGCGACCGGCAGCGGGTGCTCGGGAGCCCCGACCAGCGTGAGGGTGCCGTCGAGTTTCAGCAGGGAGAGGTAGGCGTTGATGTCATGCTGCGCCGACACGCAATCGAGAATGAAATCGAAGGAATTGGCGTGCTTTTTCATCTGACTCTCGTCCTTCGAGACGACCACCTCGTCGGCGCCCAGCCGGAGGGCATCCCCGGCCTTGCCGGGCGAGGTGGTGAAAAGGACGGTGTGCGCGCCGAAGGCGTGGGCGAATTTGACGCCCATGTGACCGAGGCCGCCCAGGCCGACAATGCCCACCTTCTGCCCCTTGCGGACCTTCCAGTGCCGCAGCGGCGAGTAGGTGGTGATGCCCGCGCAGAGCAGCGGCGCGGTGGCGGCGAGGTCCACCTTGTCGGACACCTTCAGGGTGAAACTTTCGTCGACGACGATCTTCTCCGAATACCCGCCCCAGGTGGGACCGCCGGTGTATTTGTCGACGCCGTTGTAGGTGAAGGTGGGGAAGTTTTCGCAATACTGCTCGAGCCCGGCCCGGCAATGGGGACACGTCCGGCAGGAATCGACCATGCACCCGACGGCGGCGAGGTCACCTTGCTTGAATTTCTTGACCCCGGAGCCCGTGCGCACCACCCGTCCGACGATTTCGTGGCCGGGTACGCAGGGGTAGATGGTGTTGTGCCATTCATTGCGGGCCTGATGCAGGTCGGAGTGGCAGACCCCGCAATAAAGGATGTCGATCTCGACATCCGTGGGCTGGGGTTCGCGGCGCTGCAGGGTGAAGGGTGCGAGCGGACTCGCGGCATCTTGTGCGGCGTAGGCTTTGGTCATGGTGTCAATGCGGCTGAGGTTGGTACGGTGGTTGGGTACAGACGGTGAAAAACGTCGGCGGCGATCTCAAAGGACCGGAGCCGGGCGGCATGGTCGTAAATGTGGGCGGTGGCGATGATTTCGTCCGCGCCCGTCTCCGCAAACAAGGCCTCAAAGCCGGCGCGCAGGCGGTCCGGTCCGCCCACGATGGACACCCGCGTCATGCGGGCCACCTGGGCTTCCTCGATGGGATTCCAGAGCCGGTCCATCGAATCGACCGGCGGCGGCATCTGCTGCGGACGGCCCCGGATGAGATTCAGGAACATCTGCTGCAGGGTGGTGAACAGGCGCTCCGCCTCCGCGTCGGTCTCCGCGGCAAAAACATTCACCCCGACGATGACATGCGGACGGTCCAGCGCCTCGGAGGGTTCGAAGCGGGTGCGGTAGATCTTCAGGGCCGTCGACAGAAGATCCGGCGCAAAATGGGACGCGAAGGCAAACGGGAGTCCCAGCCGTGCCGCCAGTTCGGCGCTGAAGGTGCTGGATCCGAGCAGATAGATCGGCACGTTGAGCCCCTCGCCCGGCACGGCTTTCGGCGCGGCGCCGCGATGGGGCGCCGGACGAAAGTAGCCCTGCAGTTCCAGCACGTCCTGCGGGAACGTCTCGCCATTGCTTCCGAGTCCGCGCCGGAGCGCCCTCGCGGTCAATTGGTCCCCGCCCGGCGCCCGGCCGAGGCCGAGATCGATGCGGCCGGGAAAAAACGACTCCAGCGTGCCGAACTGCTCGGCAATCACCAGCGGGGCATGGTTGGGCAGCATGATGCCGCCCGAACCGACCCGGATGCGCGAAGTCACCGACGCGATCTGTCCGATGACCACCGCCGTCGCCGAACTGGCCACGCCGGGAATATTGTGGTGTTCCGCCACCCAATAGCGCTGATACCCCCAGGCTTCCGCATGACGGGCCAGGTCGAGCGAATTTCGGAAGGCCCCGGCCGCCGTGCCGCCCTGAGGGATCGGACACAGGTCGAGGACCGAAAGCCATTTCTCAGACGGCGCTTTCATCGGGTTCGAGCGCAGGATAATCGGTGTATCCCTTCGCTCCGGGTGCATAAAACGTGTCCGGGTCCGCAGGATTGAGGGGGGCTCCCGCGGCCAGGCGGGCCGGCAGGTCCGGGTTCGCAATGAACGGCACGCCGAAAGCCACGGCATCCGCCTCGCCCGCGGCGAGGACGGCGTTTCCCGT
This sequence comes from uncultured Spartobacteria bacterium, assembly GCA_937960895.1. Taxonomy (GTDB): domain Bacteria; phylum Verrucomicrobiota; class Verrucomicrobiia; order Chthoniobacterales; family Terrimicrobiaceae; genus CALCJD01. The sequence goes on from CALCJD010000011.1 coordinate 24,245, forward strand.
TTCCAGCGTGAATCCCTCGTTGGCCACATAGACGCCGCCGAAGGCCTTTTTCAATTCGGGGCCGATGCGCCCTTCGCCCAATTTTTCGCGGACACACAGGAACGCGATGCGGCGTCGGCCCAGTTCCTTCGCCACGTATCCAAAGGTGGCCGGCGGATTCGAGTCGCCCATGTCGTGCGCATCCCCGCGCGGCGCCAGATGCATGCCCACACGGTCGGCGCCCCAGACGGAAATCGCCGCATCGGTCACCTCCAGCAGGAGCCGCGCGCGGTTTTCGATCGGGCCGCCGTATTCGTCCGTGCGCCGGTTGGTGGAATCCTGCAGAAACTGATCGAGCAGATAGCCGTTGGCGCCGTGAATCTCCACACCGTCAAACCCCGCCGCCTGGGCGTTTTCGGCGGCGCGCCGATAGGCTTCGACGATGCCGGGAATCTCGTCCCGCTCCAGGGCACGCGGCGTGACATATTCCTGCTTCGGACGCACCAGGCTCACATGACCGGACGGACGCACCGCGCTCGGGGCGACCGGCAGTTCGCCGTTCAAATACAGCGGCGCGGAAATCCGACCGACATGCCAGAGCTGGAGCAAAATTTTCCCGCCCGCCTCATGCACGGCCTGCGTCACAAGTTTCCAGCCCTCCACCTGCTCCTTCGACCAGATGCCGGGTGTGTCCGGATACCCCACACCCTGCGGACTCACCGACGTCGCCTCGCTGAGGATCAAGCCGGCGGAGGCGCGCTGACGGTAATACTCCGCCATCAGCGCGTTGGGAATGCCGTCCTTGGCCCGGCACCGCGTCAACGGCGCCATAAAAATGCGGTTCGGGAGCGTCCACGGCCCCACGGTGATCGGATCAAACAAGGTTGGTGTCATAAATTCGCATATCCAAATTGACCGGTCGGTAAAGAAGCTGTTCCAAGAAAACCCCTTACGTCACCGCCGTCTCCTCGCGAACCTCCAGCAGCCGGTGCAGGCTTTTGTGGAGGTCTTCGAGCGGGGTCAGTTCATTGAGAATTTTGGCCTGGAGAAGGGCGCCCTGAAACAGGGAAAAAACCCGCTCGGCCGCCTCCCGGGCGTCTCCCGACGCCACGATCCCCTCGGCCTGGGCGTCGCGGATGGCGGATTCGAAATACCGGACGTACCGCCCCACGATCTCCGCGGCCTTGGCACGGATGGTCTCCTCCTGCGTGCTGAGTTCCGCGCCGAGGGTCATCATCGGACAGCCGAGGATTTTGCCGTGGGTGGCCAGGGTCTGGCGCTGGCACTCAAGGACATTTTGGCAATAACGCTCCAGACGTTTGAGCGGCGGCAACTGGGGGGAAAAAATCGCGTCGAGGTCCGGCTGTTTGGCTTTCCAGTCGGCCTCCATGGCGGCCACGGTGAGATCGGCCTTGGACGGGAAGAAATGGTAAAAACTGCCCTTTTTAACCTCCGCCTTGCGGCAGATGTCGTCCACACTCACCGCGCCGTAACTGCTCTCCCAAATGAGCTCCATCGCCGTGCGGAGCAGGCGGCATTTGGATTCACATTCCGGGCGCATAAATCCAAATTAGTTGACCGGTCGGTCAAGTCAAGGGAAATTTTCCGTCCGGTCGGGGACCCGGGAGCCGAGAGGAACCGTCCGAGGGCGGTACGCCGACGAAGAAGAGACTGGTCCGGGGAAGGAATTCGGGGGATGGTGGCGGTTTCCGCGGGATCGTCCCGCTTTCCATGAGATGACAAGCAAAGTTCACTGGATCCGCAGCAACGGCTTTCTTCTGGGCCTCGGCCTGGTGGTGGTCCTTGCCTTTCTTTTTCCCGAGCCGGGCGCCCGCGACGGATGGATGCATGCCGAGGTGGTCAACAATTTCGGCATTGCGCTCATTCTTTTCCTGCAGGGTCTTTCGCTGGCCTTTGAAAAGGTGCGTTCCGGCGCCGGCAACTGGCGGCTGCACACCATCATTCAGGTTTTCACCTTTGTGGTGTTTCCGATCATCGGCATGCTGATGGACGCGATCATTCCGCGCCTTTGGCCCGCCGAGCCGCTGGCCCTGCGTCAGGGCATCCTTTTTCTCTGTGTGCTGCCTTCGACCGTTTCCACGTCGGTCGTCTTCACGGCGGTCGCCCGCGGCAACACGCCGGGGGCGCTGTTCAACGCGGCCTTTTCGAACATCATTGGCGTGCTCCTCACCCCGGTGCTGGTGCAGCTGCTCATGCAGAAGACGGGCAGCAGCGCGCCCTTCCTGCCGTTGCTGGGCAAGATTGTTCTGCTCACCCTTGTGCCCTTTGCCGCCGGAATGCTGCTGCGGCCGGTGGTGAAACACTGGGTCGACACCCACAAGGCCTGGACGACCCGGCTGAGCAATGCGGTGATCCTGTTCATCGTCTACACCGCCTTCTGTGATTCCGTGACCGGACAGATCTGGCAGCGCTACGGACTGGGGCTCACCGGGGTCATTTTCCTGATCGCGGCCGGGCTGTTCGCGGTGATCTCCTTCCTCGTCCTCGGCACCAACCGAGTGCTGGGGCTTTCCCGGGAGGATGCCATCGCGTCGTATTTTTGTTCCGTGAAAAAAACCCTCGCGATGGGTGTGCCCCTGGCGATGCTCATTTTCGGCGAAAACGCCGACGTGTCCCTCATCCTGCTGCCGATCATGTTTTATCATCCGATGCAGCTGCTGGTGAACGGCATCCTCGCCAATCACTGGGGCCGGCAGGCGCACGGGCACTCCCACACGCACGGATGAGTTTCTCCCCGCCCGCGCCCGCCCGAAGCCGGGAACGGGGGCGCGGACATGTTTCGCGCCGATGACCGGCCGGCCCGGTCATCGGCGGGACCGGACTCAGGCCATCAGATTGCCGATCGTATTCGCCCACGCGTCGTGGAGCGTCGGGATGTCCCATTCGAAGGTCGTGCCGTCGGCCTTGACGATGAAGCCCGGTCCGGCGGTGACCGTGCCGAGCACACGAACGGGAACGCCGTGCTTTTCGATCAGGGTCCTGGCCGCCCCGACATTTTCCGCCTTCACGGAAACGACCACGCGGGATTGCGACTCGTTGAAGAGAAGCACCTCGGGGCTGAGTCCGGTGGTGCCGAAATCGATGTCGGCGCCCAACTGCGGTTCGGCGGAGAGGCAGCATTCGGCCAGGGCGACGCCCAGACCGCCTTCAGAGCAATCGTGCGCGCTGGCGATGAGGCCCGCCCGGATGGCGGCGCGGAGACCTTCGTGAAGCGCCTTTTCCCTGGCGTAGTCGAGTTTCGGCGGCGCACCGGCCTTGCGTCCATGCAGCACCTTGAGGAAATGGGAGGCCCCGAGTTCGTCGCCGAGTTCGCCGAGGAGCAGGATGGTGTCACCGGCCTGCTTGAAGGCCTGGGTGGTGACGTGGGCGGGATCCTCGATGAGGCCGACCATGCCCACGGTGGGCGTGGGGTCGATGGCTCCGGCGGGATTTTGATTGTAGAGGCTCACATTGCCGCCGGTGACCGGGGTGGAAAATTCGCGGCAGGCCTCGGCCATGCCTTCCACGGCCTCGCGGAGCTGGAGGAAGTTTTCCGGATTGTGCGGATTGCCGAAGTTCAGGTTGTCGGTGACCGCGAGGGGCACCGCACCGGAGCAGGCGAGGTTGCGGGCGGCCTCCGCGACGGCGATGCGGGCACCTTCGCGCGGATCCTGTTTGCAATAAATGGCGTTGCAGTCCGAGGTGGCCGCCAGGATGCGATTGGCTTCCCGAACCACAAAAACGGCCGCGTCGGAGCCCGGAAGCACGGTCGCGCCGAGGCGGACCATGTGGTCGTATTGCCGCCAGACCCAGCGTTTGCTGGCGATACTGGGATCGGCCAAGAGCCGCGGCAGCGCGGCCGGAACGTACACCGGGGCCAGCGAGGAAAGGTCGAGCGGCTCGGGGGTCTTTTTCTCCGCGTATTCGCGGTGGTACACCGGCGCCTCGTCGGCAAGGGCGCGGGCGGGAATTTCCACCACGGTCACCCCGTTGTTCTTCACGCGCATGAATCCGTCGTCCTTCACCTCGCCGATCTGCGCGTAGGGCAGGTCCCATTTTTCGAAGATTTCCTTCACCTTGGACTCCTGACCCTTCTTCACGATGACGAGCATGCGCTCCTGGGATTCGCTGAGGAGGATTTCGTAGGGGGTCATGCCCGTCTCGCGCTTGGGCACGAGGGCGAGGTCGATCTCGACGCCGGTACCTCCGCGGCTGGCGGTTTCGCAGGTCGAGCAGGTCAGGCCGGCCGCACCCATGTCCTGGATGCCGGCCACGCAGCCGCTGGCAAGAAGCTCGAGGCAGGCCTCGAGAAGGAGCTTTTCGCGGAAGGGATCGCCGACCTGCACGGCCGGGCGGTCCTCCTTCGATTCCTCGGTGAGGTCGCGCGAGGCAAAGGCGGCGCCGGCGAGGCCGTCCCGGCCGGTCTCGGCGCCGACATAAAACACGGGGTTGCCCACCCCGACCGCCCCGCCGCGGGCAATCTGGTCGTGGCGCAGGACGCCGAGGCAGAAGACGTTCACCAGCGGATTGCCGGAATAGGATTCGTCAAAATACACCTCGCCGCCGATGGTGGGGATGCCGATGCAGTTGCCGTAATGCGAGATGCCGCTCACCACCCCGGCAAAAAGCCGGCGGTTGGTCCGGGCCTCGGGGGTGTCGCCCTCGATGGGGCCGAAGCGCAGGGAATTGAGGCTGAAAACGGGGCGCGCGCCCATCGTGAAGATGTCGCGAATGATGCCGCCCACGCCCGTCGCCGCGCCCTGGAAGGGCTCGATGGCGCTCGGGTGGTTGTGGCTCTCCATTTTGAAGGCCACCGCCCAGCCGCCGCCGATGTCGATCACGCCGGCGTTTTCCTCACCCGCCTTGACGAGAACCTTTTCGCCGGTGGTGGGGAATTTTTTCAGCTCGGGCCGCGAGTTTTTGTACGAGCAGTGCTCGCTCCACATGACGGAAAAAACGCCCAGCTCGGTGAAGTTCGGTTCGCGCCCGAGAATGGCAAGGATGCGCTCGTATTCCTCGGGCGTGATGCCGTGCTTGGCGATGAGTTCGGGAGTGATGGCGGGATCGGACATGATCAGACGGAGAGCAGGCTTTGGAAGATGGCGCGGCCGTCGGTGCTGCCGAGAAGGGCGTCGCAGGCGCGCTCGGGGTGGGGCATGAGGCCAAACACATTGCCGGCCTCGTTGCAGATGCCGGCGATGTTGTTCCGGGAGCCGTTCGGATTCGCCTCGGGAGTCACCTCGCCGCGGGCATTGCAATACCGGACCAGCACGCGGTTTTCGGCCTCGAGTTTTTCGATGGTGGCGTCGTCGGCGAAATAACACCCCTCGCCGTGCGCAATGGGAATGCGCAGCACGTCGCCCTGGGAGAGCGTGCGGGTGAAGCGGGTCGAGGCATTCTCCACCCGCAGGTGCACATGCTCGCAGATGAAATGCAGGTCGCGGTTGCGCACCAGCGCACCCGGCAGGAGGTGGGATTCGCAGAGGATCTGGAAGCCGTTGCAGATGCCGATCACCGGACCGCCCTCGGCGGCGAATTTTTTCACGGCGGCCATGATGGGCGAAAAACGCGCGATGGCGCCGCAGCGCAGATAGTCCCCGTAGGAAAACCCTCCGGGCACCACCACGACGTCAAATCCGGCGAGCGAGGAATCCTTGTGCCACACATAATCGGCGGAGGCCCCCTCAAACGTCTGCAGGGCGCGGAGGCAATCCTGGTCGCAATTGGACCCCGGGAAGCGAATGACGGCAAATTTCATGGAGAAAGGGAGAACCCGGGTTTCTCAGAGAATCTGGATCGAATAATCCTCAATGACGGGGTTGGAGAGCAGGTCGCGGGCGATTTCGTGCAGTTTCGCCTCATCGGGGGCGGAGGGAAACTCGATTTCGATGGACTTGCCCACGCGCACGCGGCCCACGGATTCCAGGCCGAGGTGTTTCATGGCCTCGGCGGTGGCGGCCCCCTGCGGGTCGAGCACGGAAGGTTTTGGCATCACGGTAACGATGGCTTTCATTCGATGAGAATTTCGTGTCCGCGGCCCGCGGACAAGCGGATTTATGATTTGCGACGGCGATAGACCTCCACGCCGCATCCGAGGGCGGCGATCCCCAGACAGGCCATGGAAAAAATTTCGCCGTGGCGGGTGTAGAAGGTTTTTTTGGGGGTCACGGGAACATTGACCTGACCGATGAGCACGCCCTCGAAAAACGTGCTGCCGGCCTCGTTTTTGAGGATGTTGGTCGGACGGCCGAAACGGTCGATGATGCCGGTCACGCCCGTATTGGCCGCGCGCACCATGGGGAGTTTGGTTTCGGCGCAGCGGAAGATGGCATGGTTGAAATGCTGCCGGGAACCCGCGCTGTCGAGGAACCAGCCGTCATTGGTCACGGTCACAAACAACTGCGCCCCCAGGTCCGCGAACCGGCGGGCCAGGTCCCCCAGCGTGTCCTCGAAGCAGATGAGCGGACCGACCTTCACCGGCTTGTGCGCCATGTCGAGGAGTTGGGGACCCGGACCGAACTGGAAATCGTCCGGCACGAGGTCGCCGACAATCATGGCAAAAAGCGGAAATGAATCGCGCAGGGGCACATATTCCCCGAAGGGCACAAGGTGCACCTTGCGGTAGATGGCATACTTGCCGCCCCGTTCGGTGAGCATGGCGGCGGCGTTGTAATCGCCGAAGACCGTGCCAAACAGGAAATCCCCCTCGTGTTTTTCGGCGATGCCGCGGACGGCGTCCCAGTTTTTCTGATCGGCGAAGGCGGGTCGCGGCGTGGCCGCCTCCGGCCAGATGAGCAGGTCGGGCTTCATGGCAAGGGCGGTCTCCGAGAGGCGGACGTGTTTTTCGAGAATGGCCTCCTCGTTGACCAGGTCGCGCTTCTCATCCACCGGCACGTTGCCCTGCACCGCGGCCACGCTGAGAGGCAGGGATTCCTCCGGCTTGGCGAAGAGCTGACGGACCCCGTAGCCGAAAACCACCGCCACGAGCGCCACGGTGAGGCTGAAATCGTAATGCGGACGCAGGGCGTGGCGGCCGATCTCCATTTTCAGGCGTTTGGCCGTGATGACGATCATCACGTTGACCATCACGAGGAGAAACGACAGCCCGCCCACGCCGGTGATGTCCACGATCTGAATCAGGGCAAGGTTGTCGTGCAGGGCGATGCCGAGGGAATTCCAGGAAAAACCGGTGAAAAGCTCCCCGCGCACCCATTCCAGTCCGGTCCACAGCGCCGCCGAAAGCGACGCGACGCGCAGGTTGTTCCAGGATTTCAGCCAGACGGGTTTGGCTTCATACGGGGACTGGCGCGGACGCAGCAGGACGCCGGTGATGACCGCCCACAGCGCCGGATAGACGGCCAGGTAGGCCGACAGGGCAAACCAGCCGAGGGCCGTCACGGTGGTGAGCCAGTGCAGGCTGCCGAGGAAATAGGCCAGACCGGTCACGTAGCCGAGGAGGAGCTGACGCCAGTCCTCGTGTTTCTGCCAGGGTTCGGAAAACCAGAGGGCGGCCAGCAGCGGGGTGAGGGCAAACCAGGCAAAGCCGCCCTGATCCACCGGCGCAAAACACAGCGCCAGCATCAAACCGCTCGCGAGCGCACACAACCATGGCCAGAGTTTTTTCATCGAGCAGGAAAGCAAACACGGCGCGCGGCGCGGCGCCAAGGTGTTTTCCCCAGGAAAATCAGTGGATTCCCGGAAGGTCCTGGTTTAGTTCATCGCCATGTCCAAGAAGGTCAAAATCGGGCTCGTCCAAAACCGCTGCACGATCAATCCCGCGGAAAACATCGCCGCCGCCGAGCGGGGCATCCGTGAAGCCGCCGCGCAGGGCGCGCAGATCGTCTGCCTGCAGGAACTGTTCACCTCGGTCTATTTCTGCCAGGTCGAGGACCACAAATATTTCCAACTGGCGGAGCCGATTCCCGGACCCACCACGGAAAAGATGCAGGCGCTCGCGAAGGAACTCGGCGTGGTCATCATCGCCTCGCTGTTCGAACGCCGCGCGCCGGGGGTCTACCACAACACGGCGGCCGTGATCGACGCCGACGGATCCTATCTGGGCAAATACCGGAAGATGCACATTCCGGACGACCCGCTTTTCTACGAGAAGTTTTATTTCACGCCCGGCGACCTCGGCTTTCTGGCCTTCGACACCAAATTCGCCCGCATCGGCGTCTGCGTCTGCTGGGATCAATGGTATCCCGAGGCGGCGCGGCTCACCGCACTGCGCGGCGCGCAGATCCTCTTTTACCCGACCGCCATCGGCTGGCATCCCGGCGAAAAGGCGCAGTATGGCGAACGTCAGCATTCCTCGTGGGAAACCATCCAGCGCGGCCACGCCGTGGCCAACGGATGTTACGTCGCCGTGCCCAACCGCGTGGGCCACGAGGCGCCGGACGGCGGGGACGGCATTGAATTCTGGGGACAGAGCTTCATCTGCGATCCGTCGGGAATCATTTTGAAAAAGGCCTCCGTCGACCGGGAGGAGGTGCTCGTGGCGGAGATCGACCTCGACACGGTGGACACCCAGCGGACGCACTGGCCGTTCCTGCGTGACCGCCGCATCGACGCCTACTCCGAAATCACCAAACGCCTGATCGACTGACCATGCCGCGTCCCCTGCGGCATAACCGCCCGCACGATTATCCCGCCCTGATCCGCCGCTGGCGGAAGGTGGCCCGGGCGGCGGGACTGAGAATGCGGAAGTTCGCCCACGCCGGCGGCCAGGACCTGTTCGTCGTATCCAGTCCGCGCCCCGACCGCCGCGCGCCCGCGCTTTATTTCTCCGCGGCCATCCACGGCGACGAACCGGCTTCCTCGGAGGGATTGATTTCCTGGGCGGAAAAAAACCGGGGCCGTCTGTCCGACTGGAACCTGCTCATTTTTCCCTGCCTGAATCCGTGGGGATTGATCGCCAACTCCCGACTCGACGCGGAGGGACGCGACCTCAACCGGCTTTTCCACGACGACTCGGTCCCGCAGATCGCCGCCCACCGCGCCCTGCTGGGCGCGCGCCGCTTTGATCTGGCCATCACGCTGCATGAGGACTACGACGCGCAGGGCGTGTATCTTTACGAAGTTCCCGGACCCAAACCCTACTGGGGCGAGCACCTGATCCGCGCCGCGCGCAAACACCTGCCCATCGAAACGCGCCGCCGCATCGAGGGGCGCGCGGCCGCCAACGGCATCGTGCGCCGGGCGATCAAAACCGACCTCATGCCGACCTGGCCCGAGGCGTTCATCCTGCACTTTGCCCACTGTCCGCGTGTCTTCACGGTGGAAACGCCGTCGGAATTCCATTTCGACGACCGCGTGGCGGCACAAATCGCCCTCCTCGAGAAGGCGGTGGCCCTTTGCTGCCGGGAGGTCGCGAAACGCCCGGGAGACTGAGCTCCCGCCGGAGCGGCGGTCTCAGACCGCGATATCCTCGTTCCAGAGATCCGGGCGCGCCTGGATGAAGTCGCGCATCATGGCGATGCATTCCCCATCGTTGAGCACCTCCAGTTCCACTCCCTGACTGCGCAGCCAGTCCTCCGCGCCCAGGAAGTTGACGTTTTCCGCGATGACAATTTTCGGAATCTTGTAGAGGAGCGACGTGCCGCTGCACATCGGGCAGGGCGAGAGCGTGGTGTAGAGCACACATTCCCGGTAGACCGCGGCAGACTGCCGGCCGGCGTTTTTGAAGGCGCTCATCTCCCCATGAAGGAGGGGGTCGTTCAACTGGACGCGCATGTTGTGTCCGCGGCCGATGATTTTTCCCTGATGGACAATGACCGATCCGATGGGAATGCCGCCTTCGGCCAGACCCTGTTTCGCCTCATCAATTGCCGCCTGCAGGAAGGGATCCCTCATACCCGCACATCCAAGGCCAAAAGCCGCCGAAAGTCGAGCCGCCAGCCGGATGCCGGAGCGGGCCGCCTCAGGCGTTGCGCCGGAAAAACCGCCACGCCGCCGGCAGCAAATAAACCACCACCAGCGCATCGATGGCCAGGCCGAGCGCACAGGTGCGTCCGAGGCTGGCGAGGCCGTAGTTGGACGCCCAGCTGATCGAGCCAAATCCCACCGCGGCGGAAAGCGCGCAGAGAAAGACCACCTTGCCCATGGTGATCTGCGCCTCGCGCGGATCGCCGAGGCGGCCCCGGAGGGCCAGGGTCATGTGCAGCGGATAATCCACCCCGGTTCCCAGCAGCAGAAGAATCGCGGCCATGTTGAAGAAATTCCACTCCATTCCCAGCCAGGCCATGGCTCCGGCCAGCGCCAGGAAAACGGTCAGCAGACAGCCGGCCATCAAAAGCACATCCCCCACCCGCCGGAAACCGAGGAACAGCAGCACCAGGGTCACTCCGACGAGGATGCTCACCAGCCAGACAAACTCCCGCGGGACCGTGCGCTTGAGTTCCGCGCCGAGTTGGGGCCAGCTCACGACAAAAACGCCGTCGGCCTCCAGCCCGGCCAGCGCCTCCTCGCGGTCGGGAGCCGGACGAATCAACCCCAACGCCACGCAGCCGTCCGGTCCGCGGCTGGCCACCCGGCGAAGCAGCCACTCGCTGGAGGCATTCGACGGCCAGACCGGAGTCCGGGTCCAGCGTTTCCACTCCGTTGTCACCCCCCCGGTGAGCGCAAACGCCTCCGCGGCAAAACCGGCCTGTTCGATGGCGGACTGAAGGCGTTCGGAATCGGCGGCCAGCGCCTGAAGCACCGGCAGGTTGGCCTGTTGATTTTCCGGTTTGGGCCAGAGGATTTCCGGCGACGTGTAGGTGGACCCGGGTCCGCCTACGTGACGCAGGACCGGATCAAGCTCGCGCAGGCGCCGGCCCACTTCGTCCTCGTCGCGGCCGGTCACCAGGACCCAGAGGAGGTTGTTTTGATCGGAGAGCCGTTCGGAAAGCCGGTCCAGCGCGTCATTGGCCGGACTGAAACGCGGCCGCAGCGCGCGGGTGGTCTCATCAATCACCGGGCCGCCGGCGACGACCAGTCCGGCAATCAGGACCGGCACCAGCAGACCGGTCAACCAGGCGCCGGCGCGAAGCGCCGGCGGGGACCAAAACCGGGCCGCAATACCGGACGGCGCCGGCGGACGCCATTTCAGCCGGGCGACGAGCGGGGCGTAGAGGAAATACATGACCAGCGCCCCGATCACAACGCCCAGGCCGACGAGATTGCCGAGTTGGGACAGGCCCGGCAGGCTGCTGGCATTGAGCAAAAAGAAGGCCGCGGCCGTGGTGGACGCCGCCCAGAAAATGTTCGGCAGGCAGCGTTTTCGCAGGTCCCGCACGGTCCCGCCATGTTCCGACCACTGCTGGTAAATGAGGTAGCCGTAATCCACGCTCAGCCCGATCATGATCGCGGCAAACCCCACACCCAGCACGGTGAGGTCGGTGAGAAACCAACCCGCCGCGGCCAGCGAAAACACGAAGGTGAGCAGGAGCATGGCGACAAGCGCCGCCAGCGGGCGAAGGCGGCGGTAGCAGATCCAGAAAATCCCGGCGATGATGGTCAGCGCGAGGACACCGGAAACTTTCATGTCGGCCTCCATGCCGCGGGAAATTTCCGCCAGAAAAACCGGCTCGCCGGTGAATCCGAGGACGACCTGGCCGGCGCCATTCCACTCCTCCGCCACGGCGCGGACCGCATCCACCCAGCGAATGGCGTCGCGGTAATCGCGCAGCGGCGGGGCCGCATCGAGATAGAGGACGCGGAAGGTTCCGTCCTCGGAAGAAAACTCCCCGGGCGCCCCCTGGGCCGCCTTTTCAAATCCCTCGACCGCCTCGCTGAAGCGCAGCGGGTCGTAGGCCAGGCGCATCACTTCGGCGGGGGAAACGCTTTCCGCCAGGCGCTCGAGTGTTTCGTTGAGGGTTTGCCCGATCTGCTCCGGGGCCACGCGCTCCGCGGCGGCACGGACTTTTTCCGGCGGGGCGTTCAACACGAGGTAGGCGGCGAGTTCGGCGAGCTCGGCCGGATGCGTTTCCCAGCGCGGACGCCAGGTGACGCGCGCCACGAGGTCGGGGCGTTTTTCGAACACCGCGGCCAGTTCCTCCGCGGCCCGCGCGGCGGTGTCCGCGTCCGGCGCCTCGATGGTCACCAGCATTTCGTCCGATCGCGCGAAATGCTTCAGAAAAAGGGAAAGCCCCTCCGCCTGCCGCAGATGGGGCGGCAGGATCTTGAAGACGTCGACGTCAAAGGAAATGCGCGCGAGCCCCAGCGCCGTGAACGCCAGCAGCGCAAGGACCAGTGCAATCCTAACGGCTCGCATCGATCACCTGGTAACCCGTCGTGTCCGGCGCAAAAATGCCGGCGGGCAGTTTCCCGTCCACCTCGATGTTGGAGAACTCGCTGCGCACCGACGAACCGTCCCGAAAGCTCATTTCCAGCATCAGGAGGTGCAGGTTTTCCGTGTTGAAGGCGAGTTGGACTCCGGCAAGAAACCCCTGCGTGTCGCGCGGAAGCAGTTTCACGCGGCACACCGATCCCTCCTCCTTCACATCGGCCACCGCAAAACGCTTTTCGAGTTCGGCCCGGCTCCGCGCGAAGGGAAACTCCATCAGACCCGCCTCGCGCCGTCCGACTTCCAGAGCCTCGATTTTGACGGTCTTCTTCGCCGGCTCGATCACCCGCACGTCGGCGCCCTTGCGCAGGACAATGATTTTGGGCGGATCGCCCACCTGCCAGCGAAAATTTCCGGGCGCCTGGTACCAGAGGTGGCCGCGCGCGGCGACGGGATTGCGCAGCACGCGAAGGGCGCGGGACTGCGTGAAATCCGCGCTCAGCGTGCGGATCTCCGCCTGCCGGGCAATCCAGCGGTCAAAGGCGGAGGGTTCCGCACTCCATGCGAATCCCGCCCCGACCACCAGAAGGAAGACCAATCGGAACATTTCCGATCAAAAACCCCGGGATCGCCCGCGATGCAAAACAAATCGACGGGGACGTCAGGGCGGATCTTCCCCGGGATTCCCCGCGTAGGCCGCCTCCGGGCGCAGGTCGCTGCTGACAACCAGTCCGCGTTCGTCCTGAAGCTGGAAGGCATAGACAACCGCATCCTCGGGCAGCGTGGCGCTCACCCGGCGGCGGCCGGCGTCCACTTCCGCCGGCACCGTCTCCCAACGCCGGTTGGGCCAGAGGCCGCTGTCGGGTGTCCACAGCAACAGGGCGGAGCTCACCGGCACTTCGCTTTCGTATTCCACCCAGACCGAGGCGCCGTCGCGTCCCTGTCCGGTGACGCGCGGCAGGGGTTTTCCCCCCTTGAGAATCGCATCCGCAAAGGCGGCGATCTCCTCGGGCGCCTGTCCGACACCCTGCATGTGTTCCATCCGCAGGCGCAGACTGGCCGTGCGCGGACCCGCCACCCGTTCCTGCGAGAGCTGCCAGGACCGCGGGGTGAAGGCGAAGTCATTCGTCCCATTGATCCACAAAAACGGCATCTTCGCCCGGCCGAGATAATTGGCGGGATCCCACGTGTCCCGCCACCGGGCCAGCCGTTCGGGCGGGTCGTTCTTGCCGACGAATTGTGATCCGTCCTTCCACGGCCAGGACAAAAACCCGCAGCCATAGACGGGCGCGACAAACCGGAACCGGCTGTCCACTCCGGCCGTGATGCAGGCCACCACCGCACCCCACGAGATGCCGGTCAGACCGATGCGGTCGGGGTCGACCCCGGGCAGACTCGCCAGAAACGATGCGGCCAGCATGGTGTCGGCCACGGCGTGGTACATCCACTGGTCCCTGAGGGGCCAGGCCATCTGCCAGACGCCGCCGTGATCCGGACCGCCGTCGGGATTGCGCTTCCATTTGCCGTCCACCTTTTCCGGCAGGCCGCCGAAATGGTCGAAGGCGATGGCGGCGTAACCGCGGGCGTTCCACAGCTTCACCCAGTCGGCATAGGCCGTGCCGGCGCCGCCGTGCACCAGCACCATCCCCGGCACCTTGCCGGACACGTCCTTGGGCAGACCGTAATATGCAAAAACCTTCGTGGGCCGGCCCTGGAAGGGCGGACCGTCAAAAAAGACGGCCTGCACGCCCTCCACTCCGGGCGGCAGGGGTGCCGGGGTGGTCGCGGGAGGTTTTTGAAAGGCGGCGACATCCCAGGGACAGGGTTCCTCCGCGTGCGTGATCTGGGCCGCCATCAAGACGGCCAGACCGCCGAGACCAAATGCCTTAATTCCCACGATTGACGATGCTGACCTTGTTGATCGTGATCGTGTTCGAAATTCCCGGCTCCGCCGCAAAAATCAGCGAAATGCGGGCGATGGGGGTGTTTTCCGGCAGGCGGTTCTGGCCCTCATCAACGAAAAGCGAAAACGGCAGTTCCGCCACGGTCGGCTCGGTGTCGATCACGTAGCCCCGTTTGGGATCCCCGCTGGCAATGGCGCGGTATTTCACACCGTCCGCGCTGAGCAGTTCCACCGCAAAATAAATCCCGCGCTTCTCCGCGGCGCGGAGCGTGATTTCAATCAGCCCCTTCGCTCCCGCATCCCAGCCGACCTCGGTGGAAAGGGCCATGTAGTTGGGCGAGTTGGGAATCCCCTGGAAGGTGAAACTCAGTCCCTCCGAGGTGAACTCGGTCTGAAACGACATGTCGGGCGAATGGGACGTGCGCCATCCCTGGGATTCCTCGGGCGTGAAGGAGTTCGAAGCGGTGAGATTTCCGAAGGCACAAACGGCGGGAAGCGCCAGGAGAGCGAGGAGTTTATTCATGGGATGCATGGGTGGTTTTGGTGAGCTTTTCGTAATCGACGCCGAGAATGTAGGCCGGGAACATGGTGCTTTGGACGGTGACCGTCCCGTCACGCGCCTCGAGCGGCCGGGGATTGCCCATGAAGTCGAGGGCCACCGCGCCGGGGGAAACCGGAACCCGGATTTCCCGGTCCGCATTGTCCTTGCTCCAGTAGGCCAGCACATTCCGCCCGGCCCGATCAAACGCATACGCCGAAATGTCGGCGCCCAGTTCCACCGGACCGAGGGTCTTCGTTCCTTCGAGCACACGGGTCAGCGTGCAGGCGCCCATAAAAACCGGCTTGGGAGAAATCCGCGTGGCTCCGAAGGAGGGTTTGGGCATGGAGAGATTGAAGCAAAGCCCGTAGCCGTCCTCGCCCTGCCTGTCGAGCCGGCCGTAATCCGCCGTGTAGAAAAAATATGTGATGTCGCATCCCTCGCCGAGAAACAGGATGTGACCGCGCACCACATAAGCCGCCTGGCGGCGCAATACCTCCGGTTGCAGGTCCAGATACCGTCCGCGGTAATCGAGTCCCCATTCGGTCTGGAACAATTTGGCTCCGGGCTTGAAATAGCGGGCCATGAGCGCCTTCAGGGCGCGCAGTGTCTCCACCATCTTGCCTTCCTCCGGACTCACGTATTTGCCTTCGATCGAGGTGGCCTTCGGATTTCCAAAGGGAACGTAATACCCGTGGATGGCGATGCCATCGAGCGCCTGGTCGAGGCCCATGGGCAGGAGGCGTTCCAGCAATTTCACGCCCGTGGCGGTGACACCGTAACCGGGACCCAGCACGACCGCATCCGGATCGCCGGCATGAATCGCGTCGTAAACGGTCCGATACAGCGCGACAAACTCCTCATCCGTGCCCTTCCAGTGCCAGTCCGGTTCCCAGCCGACCTTGTAATAAACCGCCCGCATCGCGGGATAGGTTTCGGCGCGCTCCCGGGCCAGATGCGCGGACAATTGTTTCAGGTAGGCCGCGTAGAGTTTTTCGTCGCTCGGCGGATAGGATTGCCGCAGATGCGAGTCCTTTTGATTGAGCGCCACGCCCTCCGGCACCTTCAGCGCCCACCACGGCAGGTAGGCCACACAATTCAACGGGGCGAGTTTCTCCTGAGGGATGTAATCGGCCTCGGAGGGCCTGCGGTTCCTGAGGGATTCCAGGAACTGTCCGGGCCGCTCGGGTTCCGCCTCCGCCCAGTTTCGTCCGACGTTCACCCAATGCACCCCGAGCGTGGTATAGACCGGATTGTAGGGATTGCCCTGCAGAAAAATGCCGCTCTGGATGAAGTTGGTGCCCTGAATGCCAAAACGGGATTCGTCGGGATGAGTCAGCGGCAGGGCTTTGAGATCGCTGGTCACTCCAAACGTGGCCATGCCTTCCGGACGGCTGCCCCGGCGGGGCAGCGTGGTGGACCCCATGCGGGCCTGCACCTCCATGTAGCCGGCGGGCAGGCCTTCGAACACGACCGTTTCCCTGCGCTCCTTCTCCTCCGGCTTCAGCGAAAATTTCCCCTCGCGCACCGGCCGACCGAGATAGTCGGTCACCGTCCACGTCACCTCCTGCGCCGTCGTGGCGTCCTCCCGTTCGGCCCAAACGGCCATCTCCACCGGCTCGCCCGCACGGAACACGGGGAAA
Organism: uncultured Spartobacteria bacterium; assembly: GCA_937960895.1. Taxonomy (GTDB): domain Bacteria; phylum Verrucomicrobiota; class Verrucomicrobiia; order Chthoniobacterales; family Terrimicrobiaceae; genus CALCJD01. The sequence goes on from CALCJD010000011.1 coordinate 40,573, forward strand.
CGGGGGGACTTCGGGAACTCCACCTGCAGGTTGTCCGCCCAGCCCGGAGACACAAGGAACAGAGCCGTCAGCGACGACGTTACGGTTTGGGATAAACGCATGAATGAAAAATTCAGTTTCCGGTCCAAAAAGGATCGGTGGTTTCCGGCGTGCCCCATCCCCCTTTGGGGATGTTGTCGCGGTCCCGCAATTCCACATGAAGGTCCGCAAAAAGCAGATTCTGCCGGCCGGAGTGGGGGAAGGTCATGGGCTGCCCCACCCCGGTGCTCCACCAGGAGTCCAGCGCGTGATTGGTGCCCTCCCCGAGCAGGAGGCAGAGGGCGGGTTTCGCGATCTGCGTGCGCTTGCGGGGTTCGTAATAATTTTTCACGCCCGCCGGAAACATGGCGTTCATCCCGTAGCTGCAGTTCTTCGTGGGATCGCTGGCGGGACAATAAAAGACCGACGTTTTGTAGGTGGTGTAATAGTTGACCGACGCCGAGGACGGCCGACCCGAGACGTACTCCCAGATGGCGTCCATGTCCCAGTATTTCCACCCCACGGGATTGATCACGACCGGCGGGTAATGCTCATCGTGGTCCACGGCATAGGCATTGAGTCCGAGGCCGATCTGCCGCAGGTTGGAGGCGCACTTGACGGACTTCCCGGAGTCGATCATGCGCTTCGAAACCGGCACCAGCAGCGCCGCGAGAGCCGCCACGATGGCCAGGGACGACAACACCTCAACCAGCGTGAAGGCCCGTTGACTTCTCGGCGGGAGTACGCGCATGGAGCGTGAGGGTTCCCAACGGCGACAGGCGCCGCTTACAACCGCTTCCGTCGGCGGAAGGTGAGCAGCGCCAGACCCGAGAACAGGCCGAGAACCGCCGTGCCCGGCTCGGGAATCGCCTCGACCCGGATGTTGTCCACGTAGAGAAGTGACGTACTCGTAACGGCCGAGTTTTCCCCAAACGAGATGTAATTAAAGTTCTGCGTGAAACCCGCCGTGCTGAAGCCGATGCCGGTCACCGATCCGCTGCGCCCCCCGCTGGTGGACCAAGCCAGATCGTAGGTCCCCGTGGCCTTGTTGATGTTCAGCACACTCACATTGACCAGCTCTCCAGCACTAAAGCTGCCGCCCAGGCTGATGCGGCTACCGTCCGGAGTCTTGTATCCGATCACGGAATTTCCCAAATAATTCGCTCCCAGATAAAGCGCAATCGCCGGCGTGGTCTGGCCTTGCCCATTGATATTCCCCAAATTGAACATCTGCTGGGAGGCGTTCCCGTAATTGGCCGGAATCATGAACGAGAACGAGATGTTCAAGATGTTCAGATCCGCCGGCATCGAGAACGTGGCCAGCAGGCTGGGATTCGACGCCGGCTCGTCGGTGGCGTTGTTGCCCACCAGCGCCCAGTTGGATGTCACCCCACCGATCTCCTGCTCCACAATGATGATCTCCGACGGAGCCGGCGTGGATCCTCCCCCAAACCGCATCTGCCAAGGCGACTGGGGTACCGAACCCGGCGTGTACCCCTCCCAGTTCTGATCCAACAAAACGGTTTGCGCCCCCAGATCGGAAACACAAATCAACGCGGACAATGCCAAAGGTGCCAGGCAGGAGGAGATTTTCATAATAAGGGGATAGACTTACACGTGTAAAGTTGACTCTTCCCCTACTTCCGTCAAGCAAAATTCGGGCTCCCCATCCGAATACAACTCAGTCTTTTTGTGCAACTTACGCATTCTTCGAGAAAAAACCACCCCGGAACGCCCGGGGAGGGGGAGGGCCGGTCCATGCGGAGGGCGGGAACAGGGCGTCAAAACCCGGGATTTCCCCATTGTCAGAACGACTGCCGGGGGTTTCTTATGAACCATGACCTCGCCCGAATTATTTTCCGCGGCCCGTCGCTTCATTCCCGGTGGAGTCAATTCTCCCGTGCGGGCATTCCGCGGTGTCGGCGGCGAACCGTTTTTTGTCACCAGCGCGCAGGGAAGCCGGATCACCACCGCCGAAGGGAGGGAGCTGATCGATTATGTCGGCACCTGGGGGCCCGCCATTCTCGGCCATGCTCCCGATGTGGTGATTGCCGCCGTGTGCGCCACGGCGTCGCACGGACTGAGCTTCGGCATCCCCAATCCCCTCGAGGTCGAGATGGCCCGGACCATCTGCACAATGGTCCCCTCGGTGGAAAAGGTGCGCATGGTCAACAGCGGCACCGAGGCCACCATGAGTTGCGTGCGGCTGGCCCGGGGGTTCACCGGACGCGAAAAGATTCTCAAATTTGAAGGCTGCTACCACGGACATGTGGATTCGCTGCTGGTCAAGGCCGGCAGCGGGGCCCTCACCCACGGCCAGCCGGACAGCGCGGGTGTTCCCGCCGCCCTGGCCGGGCTCACCATCACCGTCCCCTTCAATGATCCCGACGCGGTGCGAAGGGCCTTCCATGCCAACAAGGGGGAAATCGCCGCGGTGATCCTGGAACCGGTTCCCGCCAACGCCGGGCTCTACCTGCCGGAGCCCGGATTTCTCGAAGGACTCCGGGAAATCTGCACGGCGGAGGGGGCCCTGTTGATTTTTGACGAGGTCATGACCGGTTTCCGTGTCGCGCCGGGCGGGGCGCAGGAACTTTACGGGGTGATGCCCGACCTCACGGCCATGGGCAAGGTGATCGGAGGCGGGCTGCCCGTCGGAGCCTTTGGGGGGCGGACGGAAATCATGGACCGGCTTTCGCCCGACGGTCCCGTATATCAGGCGGGCACCCTTTCGGGAAATCCGGTGGCCATGGCCGCCGGACTGGCCCAACTCGGGGAACTGATCCGGCAGAGCGGATGGTCACGCCTGGAGGAACTTGGTCATGCCTTCGAAGCGCTCGTGCGTCCCGCCATTGCCGGCAAACCGCTCACCTTCCACCGCCTCGGTTCGATGTTCTGCCTGTATTTCCGCGAGGGTCCCGTGCGCAATCTGACGGAAGCCCGGCAAAGCGACCCTGCGGCCTTCGCGCGCTTCTTCCACGCCTGCCTGGAACGCGGCGTCTATGTGGCGCCATCCCAGTTCGAAGCCGGATTCCTTTCCCTCGCCCACAGCGGGGACGACCTCGCCGAAACCGCCCGGGTCTTTGCGGAGGCCCTCGACGTCGCGCTCGGATGATTCAAAAAAATTTTTGAATAAATCCGCCGGCCGCTCCGTCGGATATCCGACCGAACAATTCCCGCACAAAACATCCCGCCGAACCCCATCCCATGAAACGTCTTCTTGCCCTTCCCACCGCATTCCTCATCGCCCTCGGCTCCCTCACCGCCGTGGTGACCCCGGTTTCCACCGCGGAGGCCCGGCCGTATTACCAGGAGGCCAAATACCGCTCCGGTTTCGAAGACGGTTATGCGGCCGGATACCGGTTCGGCTTTTTTGACGGCCGCAAGGGCAACCGCTACCGGGTGAAGATCGACCGCGGCCGCGGCGCCTACCTGCTGGGTTATGCGGACGGGTATTACAAGGGATATGCCAACGGGTACGCGGACGGCCAGCGCCGCAAAAAGTTCCACATCCCCGTCATCCGCTGGTGACCCCGGCGCTTTTCCGGACCGGATCTCCCGGATGCGCCACGGGGGGCACGCCGGACATTCGATGAGCTTGTCAACTCCGGCGAGTTCTCGTACCCGTAACGCGTGAATCATCGAGTGCGCACGCGCGCCAAGTTTTTCTTCGAAGGGGACCGCAAGTTTTTCCTGAAAGGGGTCACCTACGGCACCTTTGCGCCGGACGACCAGGGCTTTTACGTCGGGCCTCCGGAAAAGGCCCGGCGCGACCTCGCCATGATGCGGGAAATCGGCATCAACGCCGTCCGCGTCTATCATGCGCCGCCGAAGTGGTTCCTCGACCTCGCCCAGGAAAACGGCATCCGGGTGATGGTGACGCTGTGGTGGGGGCAGAACGTGGACTTCCTCAGCACCAGCCGCCGGCGGCGGGAGATCTTCGAAAAGGTCCATTCCGACGTGAAAATGAACGCCGGCCATCCCGCCCTGCTGGGATACCTCGTCGCCAACGAAATCTCCAGCCTGATGGTCCGTTGGTACGGAGTGCGGCGGGTCACGGAGTTCGTCGAAAACCTGATCAACGTCGGACGCGAGGCGGACGACGACGTGCTGTATTCCTACGCCAGCTATCCGCCCACGGAATACCTGCTGCCGTCGAACATGGATTTCTACACGTTCAACGTGTACCTCCACCGGCAGGAGGATTTCGACCGCTATCTCGCCCGCCTGCAGAACCTCGCCGAGGACAAACCCCTCATCATGGGCGAATTCGGCATGGACACCATCCGGCACACCCAGGACGAACAGGCCGAGATGCTCCGCTGGCATGTGGAAAGTGTCGTGCGCGGCGGACTGGCCGGCACGTTCATCTACACCTGGACCGACGAATGGTGGTGCAACGGCCAGGAAATCACCGACTGGGCGTTCGGCATCACGGATTACCACCGGCAGCCGAAAAAGGCCCATCAGGTCGTCAGGGAGCTGTTTTCCGGCGACGAGCCCATGATCAATCGGGTGAAGCTGGCACGCTATCCGAAGGTCTCCGTGATCGTCTGCTCCTACAACGGGGCCAAGACGCTCGACCGCTGCCTCGCCTCCCTGCGGCACATCAACTACCCCGACTACGAGGTCATCCTGGTCGACGACGGTTCGAAGGACAACACCCAGGAAATCGCCGCGCGGCACCCCTGGGTGATCAACATCCGGCAGGAAAACAAGGGACTCAGCGTGGCCCGCAACGTCGGAGCCCAGGCCGCCAAGGGCGAGGTCATCGTCTACACCGACAGCGACTGCATGGCCGACCCGGACTGGCTGTATTACCTCGTCGGCACCCTGATCAGCGGCGACTACGCCGGCGTGGGCGGCCCCAACATTTCCCCGCCGGCCGAGGACTGGATCCAGGCCTGCGTGGCGGCGGCGCCCGGCGGTCCCAATCACGTGCTCCTCACCGACGTGATCGCCGAGCACATTCCCGGCTGCAACATGGCCTTTTACAAGTGGGCCTTCGACAAGGTCGGCGGTTTTGACCCCGAATACCGCAAGGCCGGCGACGACGTGGACTTCTGCTGGCGCCTGCAGCAGGAGGGCGGCGTGATCGCCTTCAGTCCGGCGGCCATCGTCTGGCACTACCGGCGTTTCACCCTCGACGCCTTCCGCAAGCAGCAGGAGGGCTACGGCGAGGCCGAGTCGCTCCTGCGGTTCAAACACCTCGTCTTCTTCGGCCCCACGGGCACCGCCAAGTGGAAGGGGCAGATCTACGGCGCCCCGCGCTTCACGTGGCTGATCAACAAGCCGATCATCTACCACGGCATCTTCGGCGAGGGGTTGTTCCAGTCGATTTATCCGACCCCCCAATCCGACCTCGCCGCCTACCTCAGCAGCGTGGAATGGGTGGCCCTCACGGTCTTCGTGTTCTGCCTTTCCATCCCGCTGCCCATCCTGCGCATCGTCCCGTATCTGATGTTCGGCGGCACGTTTCTGGTCGCGCTCTCCTACATGATCCACGCCAAGCTCGAGCCCAAACACGACACCGTGCGCGCGCGGCTGCTCGTGGCCTTCCTGGCCTTTGCGCAGCCCATCGCCCGCGGCTGGGCGCGCTACACGACGTGGCTCAAGTTCAAGCGCACACCGCCGGCGGTCATCGCCACCCAGGAGAAGGATTTCCAGCGCGAGCGGGGCAGCATCTCGAACCTCAACTACTGGACCGAAAACGGCCAGGGTCGCGAGCGCCTGCTGCCGGAAATCATCCGGGCCCTCGAAACCGAGGGGTGGAACTATTCGACGGACACCGGGTGGAAGGACTGGGACATTCAGATCTACGGCAGCTTCTGGTGGGGCATCAAACTGCGCAGCGTCACCGAATACCATGGCGGTCCGAAATGCCTGACCCGCATCCGGCTCGACACCCACATGGTGCCGACAACCTTCCTGGTGAATCTCATCCTGCTGGGCATTCTCGCCTATCAGCAGTTTTTCACCGAAAACAGCGGACCCTGGCTCAGCGTGGCCTGGGCGGCGTGGTTGGTCTGGGTCGGCATCCTCGGCCTGCGGGCCCGCCGGCTGAAGCGCCGTGTCGCCGATCTGGTCGCCGCCGCCGCGCAACGCTGCGGATTCACCCGCGTCAAGGGATGACCTTCTTTTCCCTCCCCGACTGCCGCCGGGAGCTCGCCATTTTCGGGCGGCACGGACATTCTTCGAGGCGGACTTCCCCGTGAGCGAGCGCGTTTCGGATTATCATTTCGATCTGCCCGACGAGCTGATCGCCCGCCGGCCGCTGCCGAACCGGGACGGCGCCCGCATGCTGGTTTTGCATCGGGACACGGGAAAAATCGAACACCGCGCGTTCCGCGATTTTCCCTCCTATGTGCAAACCGGCGACCTGGTGGTGCTGAACAACTCGCGGGTCATCAAGGCGCGCCTGTTTTCCGAGGACGGCCGCATGGAAATGCTCCTGCTCGAACCCGTGGGGGACAACCGCTGGAAATCACTGGTCAAACCCGGACGCAAGATGCGCCCCGGCGCGGAAGCCCGTGTCGCCGGCACCACCGCACGGGTTGTGGACGTTCTGCCGGACGGCGCGCGCATTCTGCAATTTGCCGCGGCTCCCGACCTGGAACGCCACGGCGTCATGCCCATCCCGCCCTATTTTCACCGTCCGGCGGACGAGGAGGACGCCGTGCGTTATCAGACGGTTTTTGCGGAAACCCCCGGGTCCGTCGCCGCGCCCACCGCGGGTCTGCATTTCACCCCCGAAGTGCTCGCCCGGGTTCCCCATGCCTTTCTCACCCTGCATGTCGGCATCGGAACCTTCATGCCGGTGAAGGCCGAACGCGTGGAGGATCACGTCATGCACGAGGAGCATTACGTCATTTCCCCCGCCACGGCCGACGCCATCAACGCCGCCCGGCGCCTCATTGCCATCGGCACCACGTCCGCCCGCGTGCTGGAAAGCCAGCCGCCCGGTCCCGTCGTTCCCCACACCGGCAGCACCGCCATTTTTCTGCATCCTCCCAAGACCCTCACCCGCGTCGGCGCGCTGCTGACCAACTTCCACCTGCCGCAATCCACCCTCCTCATGCTGGTGTGCGCCATGGCGGGACGGGAGCGGACGCTCGCGGCCTATGAGCTTGCCGTGCGCGAGCGTTATCGGTTTTTCAGTTACGGCGATTGCATGCTCATTTTGTGAGCGCCCGGCCGGACCGTTCGACATACGCCCGGACAATGTTCAGAGTCTCCCGCATGAAAATCCCCGGCATGGTTGTCGCACTGCTCGTCCTGACCGTGGGCGGCGCCCGGCCGGCGGCCCTGGTCGGGCAGGAAATGACCGTGCTCACCGGACTCACCGAATCCACCGTGGTCGGCCAGGTGCAGATTCTTCCGGGGGACTCCGAGGTCGGCGCCACGGTGGACGTTCCCATTCCGCTGCCACGCACGGCCGCGTCCAGCCCGGGCACCGCCTATGCCGCCGCCATGCCCTCGCTGGCGGTGGGAACGCACACCTTCCTGCCCACCGGTTTTCGCCGGTCCGACGCGTTGCGCGGACTGCCCCGCGACTGGGAAATGGCGGTTTTCCAGTTCCGTCTCCCCATCCAATCCCCCGGCCGGCCCTTCGTCGCCAAGCTCATGTATGTGCAGCCCAACCTGCGGAAGGCCGTCCCCTTTTGTTCGCTGTCGCCCCAGATTCCGCCCTCCGCCTCCAAGGTCACCTTTGTGCCGGGCAACGGCTACACCGTGGAACTTGTCAGCCGGACACGGCAGCCGGCCGCCGTGGAGGAGGGCATGCTCACCCTTCAGCCCGTTTACGGCGAGTTGGTCCTCGTCCGCCGCATCGCCGTCCCGGAATCGCCCCGTGTCGCCCGGGGGAAGAAGCCCGCCCCGCGCCGGATATTCGTCTTCCCCAATCCCTTCAAATTCCTCTTCCCCCGCCGTGACAAGGGGCCGGAGGCCCCGGGAACGCAGTCCATCCTTCCGTAAACGGCCTCAGTCCCGGACGTCCCCGCCGGCGCGCCGACGCGCCCCCTCCTCCCGCCGTGCGAGAAAGAACTCCTTGAGCAGCGCGGCGCTCTCCGGGCCGAGCACCCCCGGGGTGATCTCGCAGCGATGATTCAGCTGGGGCATCTGCAGGATGTTGAGCAGGCCGCCGGCCGCCCCGCCCCTGGCGTCCGGACACCCGAAGATCACCCGCCGCAGCCGCGCATGCACGATCGCTCCGGCACACATGGGACAGGGCTCCTTCGTCACATACAGGTCGCAGTCGGTCAGCCGCCAGTCCTCCACCGCCGCTTCGGCCTGGGTGATGGCCAGCATCTCGGCGTGCGCCGTGGCGTCCCGCAGCATTTCCACCTGATTCCAAGCCCGGGCGATGATGGTCCCATTCCGCACGATCACCGCGCCCACCGGCACTTCCCCGGCCTCATAGGCGCGCCGCGCCTGTCGCAGCGCCTCCCGCATGAAATGTTCGTCACTGACCAGATCCATGCCAAAAGCAAAACCGGAGACGGCGGGGAAGACACGGAGAAAACTCCGGGGGGTTCAAATTATCGGTGTTCATCGCCGCCCCCCGTGGGTTAAAAAAACACCGTGGACTCGCGCAAAATCCTCATTGCCCCCTCGATCCTGGCCTGTGACTTCGCCCGACTCGGAACGGAAGTCGAACGCGTCACCGCCGCCGGCGGCGACTGGGTGCACTGCGATGTCATGGACGGGCATTTCGTGGACAACATTTCCTTCGGTCCGGCCTTCGTCGAGGCGGCATCCCGCCACACCCGGCTTCCCCTCGACGTGCACCTGATGATCACGCGGCCGGATCATTTTTTCCCGCGGTTCACCTCCTTTGCCCATTCGATCTCCGTCCACGTGGAGGCCGACCACGATGTGGCCCGCACGCTCACCGGCATCCGCGAGGCGGGCTGCCTGGTCGGGCTGGCCATCAGTCCCCCGACACCCATCGAACGCGTCGAACCCTTTCTCGGCCTGTTCGACATCCTCCTGGTCATGACGGTCAACCCGGGATTCGGCGGGCAAAAATTCATCCCGGAAATGATGGAAAAAGTGCGCGCCGGCGCCCGGTGGCGCACCGAGCGCGGACTGGATTTTCACATCGAAGTCGACGGCGGCATCAATGCCGAAACCGCCCGGACGTCCCGCGAAGCCGGGGCCAACGTCATGGTCGCCGGCACCTCCGTCTTCCGGGCTCCCGACACGGCCGCCGAGATCGCCGCGCTGCGCGGTTCCCCGGCTTCCGAAGGCTGAGCGGACCGGGCCGCCCCCCCCGAGACCCTATCCCTGGCAGAGCTCCGTCGCGTGGTGATTGGCCACCGGCGCACCCGCCTCCGGATATTCGAAGATCTTTCCTTCGTAGTTCCGGATGACGACCTTTTCCTGGTCGTGGTAAAGCACGTAGGCCGGATTGACCGGCACCTTGCCGCCGCCGCCCGGGGCGTCGATGACGTATTGCGGCACCGCATAGCCGGTGGTGTGGCCGCGCAGGCCTTCGATGATTTCGATGCCCTTCGCCACGCTGGTCCGCAGGTGCGACGACCCCTTGATGAGGTCGCACTGGTAGAGGTAATACGGCCGCACCCGGCACATCAGGAGCTTCTGCACCAGTGTGCGCATGGTTTCGACATCGTCGTTCACCCCCGCCAGAAGCACGCTCTGGTTTCCGAGCGGAATGCCGTGGTCGGCCAGGCGGCCCAGCGCCTCGCGCACCTCGAGGGTGAGCTCGCGCGGATGGTTCACATGCACGCTCATCCAAAGCGGATGATACTTCTGCAGCATCCGGCAGAGCTCCGGCGTGATGCGCTGCGGCAGGAAAATGGGCACCCGCGAGCCGATGCGCACAAACTGGATATGCGGGATGGCCCGCACACGGCTGACGAGGTATTCGAGTTTGTTGTCCGAAAAAAGCAGTGCGTCGCCGCCGGAAAACAGCACGTCGCGCACTTCGGTGTGTTTTTCCAGATAGGCAAAGGCCTCGTCAAAGTCGGTGTGCAGTTCCTGTTCCCCCACCCCGCTGACCACCCGGGCGCGGGTGCAGTAGCGGCAGTAGGAGGCGCAGCGGTCGGTGACCAGGAAAAGCACCCGGTCCGGATACCGGTGCACCAGCCCCGGCACCGGCATGTGACTGTCCTCCCCGCAGGGATCGGCCATGTCCCAGGGACCGACATACCCCTCCTCAATGCGCGGGATGACCTGGCGCCGGATGGGGCAATCCGGGTTGTCGGGCTCGATCAGGTTGAAAAAATGCGGCGTGACCGCGAGGGCGAGTTTGTTGCCGGCCAGAAGGACGCCGGCCCGTTCCTCGGGGGAGAGCGTGATCAACTGTTCGAGCTGGGCGAGGTTGGTCACGCGGTTCTTGAGCTGCCACTTCCAGTCGTTCCAGGATTCCGGAGCGACATCCGGCCAGTATCCGGGCGCATGCGACACAAAATTCGCACCCGGAGATTGCGATTGCTGAGACATTTTCTGTGGCCTTGAGGGTAGGCGGGATGAGGGGTTTGTCAAATGAGGGATTATTCCGATGATTTTATGGGGTGGCCGGTCCCCCGACAATGCCCGCCTCCCGACAATTGGGCTTTGCCTCCGCGTCACGGGAATGTTAAGCCCAAAGATTCCACGATGAGCGATCTAGCCGTTACCATTCAGGCCGCCGCTTCCAGCGGGAAACTCCTTGAATCCTCCGCGCGAAACATCCTCGCGATGCTGGAAAAATCGTCCTCCGCGACCGATGCCGCCTCCATTCGGGAGCTGGTCGAAACGGAGAACTGGAAGGAACTCGACAATCGCTTCTTCCGCCTCCTGGCATTCGGCACGGGCGGGCTCCGTGGGAAAACCATCGGCGCCACCGTCACCAAGGTCGAACAGGGCGCACCGCAACCCCTTGGACGGCCGGAGTTTCCGTGCGTCGGAACGAACGCCATGAACTATTACAACATCAGCCGCGCCACCCAGGGGCTCGTGCTGTATGTGAAGGAATACTTCGCCGCCTCCGGCCGGACCGGCAAACCCTCGATTTGCATCTGCCACGACACCCGGTTTTTTTCGCGCGAGTTCGCCGAGCTCGCCGCCCGGGTGATCACCGACTACGGCTGCGACGCCTATCTGTTTGAAGGTCCCCGGTCCACGCCCGAACTCTCCTTCGCCGTGCGCCACACCAATTCCCAGGCCGGCATCAACATCACCGCCAGCCACAACCCGCCGCAATACAACGGCTACAAGGTGTACTTTGAGGACGGCGGCCAGGTTGTCGAACCCCACGCCACCGGCATCATCAACAAGGTGAACGCCGTGGAAAGCGACGTCTACGAACCCGTGCCGGAGGCCGAGCGCGGAAAAATCATCCCGATGGGCGCCGAGATCGACGAGGCCTACATGAAGCGCCTCGAATCCCTGCCCCTCGATCCGGAACTCATCCGGCGGGAAAACTCGCTGAAAATCATTTACACCCCGCTCCACGGCGTCGGCGGCGTCATCATCAAGCCCATGCTGGCCCGGCTGGGATTCCAGTGCCGGACCGTCGCCGAGCAGGACATTCCCGACGGCCGGTTCCCGACGGTCAAATCGCCCAATCCGGAAAATGCCGAGGCGCTCACCATGGCGGTGAAGCTGGCCGACGAAACCGGCGCGGATCTGGTGATCGCGACCGACCCCGACGACGACCGCATGGGCATCGCCGCCCGCGATGCCGCCGGCAAAATGACCCTGCTGACCGGCAACCAGATCGGGTCGCTCATGGCCTGGTATCGCACGAGGAAACATTTCGAAAAGGGCATCCTCACGCCCTCAAACGCCGGTCGCGGCGTGATCATCAAGACCTTCGTGACCACCGACCTGCAAAAGGCCATCGCCGAAAAGGCCGGCCTGCGCTGCGTCGAAACCCTCACCGGGTTCAAATACATCGGCGAAAAACTCCGCAAATACGAGGAGGCCATCCCGGCGGAACTCCGCAAAAACTACCGCGAGCTTCCCGAGGACATCACCCGCACGCTGCGGCTGGACCATTCGTCGCTCTACGTCTTCGGCGGCGAGGAAAGCTACGGTTACAGCGGATCGGATTTTGTGCGCGACAAGGACGGCAACAGCGCCGCGGTCATGATCGCCGAAGTGGCCGCCTACGCGAAATCCGAGGGGCTGACCCTCGTCAGCCTGCTCGACCACATCTTCTGCGAATACGGATTTTACCTCGAACGCGGCGAGTCGCTCACCATGGACGGCGCCGAGGGCGCGGCGCAAATCCGCAAGCTCGTGGAATCCTACGCCTCCCATCCGCCCACCGAAATCGACGGATCCCAGGTGGTTTCCACGCTCAATTTCGCGACGGAAACCATTCACGACAGCGAGGGCGACAGGATCCCGGCCGAGGCCATGCTCATGATCACGCTCGCCGACCACCGCCGCATTGCGGTGCGTCCGTCGGGCACCGAGCCGAAGATCAAATACTACATGTTCGCCTCGGAGAAGCCGGCCGACGGCACGTTCACGCCCGAGGAACTGGCCGCCATCAAGCCGAAGGTCGCCGATTCGCTGGAACGCCTCTGGCGCGCGCTCGAGGCGGATGCGTCCGCCCGGCTCGCCTCCTGAGGGCGCGCCGCGGACGGCCGCCGAACGTCCGGGAGGAAAAGGCGCTCAATATTTGGGCGCCTTGACCGTGCCCGCCTCGAGGTCGTCGCGGCGGCGCTGGACGATGGCGTCGGCAATTTCCTGCACCATTTCCTCGATGAGGAGGCGCAGGTGGCTGCCGGCGCGAAAATCGGACGGCGCGATGTTTTTCACGCGGTCGGCGTGCACGCAGAGCTGGTAGCACTTCTTGAAGCTCGTGCGGGTGGCGTCCTCCGCGTTGTAAACGGCAATGGCCTTGCCGCCGTTGCGGCGCATGACGGTGAAGCACGGCACGTCGGTCGGCCCGTCACCGATGTAAATCATGTTGGTGAACGGGATCGGCCGCAGTTCGGGCGCCATGTGATCGTTCACGTCCTGGCTCATGTCGAGCATGCCCTTGTTGATGCGGAAGAGGAACTGGGTCTTCTGCGTGTGGCTGATGACGCGCCGCGGAAAGGTGATGCGCCCCTGGGCATCCTCGGCGAATTCGCAGCCGAAGATCGCCTTCACGTAGGGGGCCAGCTTGCTGCCTTCGAGCAGAACCTTCAGTCCGGAAGACACGATGTAATGTTCGACGGTGATGCCGTAGGCGGTGTGCTCCGCGGAAAGGAGCCCGTGTTTGAACTCCTCGAACATGTCCGGCAGTCCCTTGTAAAACGTGAGCCGCTCGCCCAGCTTGCGCAGCTCGGCGTTGGTCGGACGGTCCAGCTCCAGGTAATCGAGCATCACCTTCATGTAGGCGAGCTCGTTGTCATACCCCTGGTCCTTCACCAGTTCGCCGCAGCGTTTCCAGAAATGCTCGGGATTGATGCCAAAGACCGGGAAGAGCGCCTCCTCCTGCATGTAGGTCGGCGAAAGGGTCTGGTCGTAATCGTAGATGAGCGCGATGGTGTTTTGCGGAACGGACATGGCCTGAATGTGAGTGAAGGGGCGATGTCAGTGTTTCCCACAACGCCCTGTGAGCACATCTTGCAGGGCGGCACGCAGGGTGGCAAACCGGAAAACGTATCCGGCCTCGACCGTCTGTCGCGGCCGGACCCGGATGCTGTCCAGCAACAGGCCGGAAAGCTCTCCCAGCGCAAGCCGCAGGGCCCAGGCCGGCACCGGAAACACCGCCGGACGGCGCACGATTTCCGCGACCGCCCGGGTGAATTCCCCGTTGCGGAACGGTTCGGGCATGACGGCATTGAAGGCGCCCGTCACCCCGGGATTCTCCGCCGCCCAGAGGAAGATTCCCGCCACATCGTCCACGTGCACGCCGCTCATCCACTGCCGGCCATCGCCCAGACGGCCGCCCAGACCCAGGCGAAAAACCGGACCGATCCGCTTCATGGCGCCGCCGCGGCCGAGGACAAATCCCACCCGGACCCGCACCACCCGGACGCCCAGATCCTCCGCCCGGCGGGCCTCGTTTTCCCAGTCCCGGCACACCCCGGCCAGAAACCCCTCTCCCGGCCCGGACAATTCGTCCACCTCCGTTTCCCCCGTCTCACCGTAGTAGCCGATGGCCGAGGCGCAAATCAGCGTGCGAGGACCCGATCCGTCCCGCGCCAGCGCCTCCACGATCCGGCGCGTGCCCTCGACGCGGCTCCGATGGATGCGGCGTTTCTTTTCCCGGGTCCAGAGTCCCAGCACCGATTCCCCGGCCAGATGCACGACGGCGTCCAGGCCGGAAAGGTCGGGAGGGGTTTCCAAGGCAAAGCGCCGGGCGCCCGGACCGGGCGAACGCGAATACGGAATCACCTCATGGCCGCCGGAGGCGGCCAGTCTTTGCACCGCCCGACCGATGAATCCCGAGGCGCCGGTGATTCCGATTTTCATGGCGATCCGAATTTTTCCCGCATCCACTGGTAGGGGAAGCGGTTTCCCGGACAATCGGTCGGTTTGGGATTGATCTTCTTGTGCGGCACAACAATGGCCGATTTGCCTTTGACCTTGCCGACGCGGCCCCGCAGATACTGGATCAGTTCGTCCAGCGCGGCCAACTGGGCCTTGGTGGGCCGGTCGCGATTGAAGTCGCCGACAAAACACACCCCGATGGCGATGTTGTTGAGATAATCGCTGGCGACATGGCCGCCGTTGATCTGCCTGGTCCAGCGCGGACCGATTTCGATCTCGCCATCGCCGGAGGACGTGCCGTTTCCGATGACAAAATGATACGCCAGCCCGTTCTGCATCTTGCGGGTGCGGCGGTGATAAACATCAAAGATCCGGGCATTGCCCTGCCGCGTGCCGCTGTTGTGCACGATGATGTATTTCCACCGTCCCTTCCTCACGGGCGCCTTGTCGATGGCGCGGCGCACCGCAGGCGTCAGATACCGCCAGCGCTTGAACAATCCGCCGGTCCTTTTGGGGGGAGGCAGAAGTCCCTGGTCCTCCTCCAGGCCCGATTTTTCGATGACAATCGGAGCATCCAGACGCTGGCCGGACGGGGTTTTTCCGGACGGGGTGGGAGCCGGCGTGGCGGTTGGAGAGGGTGACGGCGAAGGGGGCGGCGTGGAGGGCGGTTCCGCGGGCTCCGGCGTGGCGGAGGGGCGGGGCCTTTCCCGGCCCGGCCGGCCGGGCTCAAGGATGCTGTCGCTTTCGTCGCCCGGGGGCGGCGTGGGCCGCGGGGTGGGTTGTTCGGGGGGCGCGGGTCGGGGTGTGGGAGCCGGGGTCGGGGTGGGCGTGGTCCGCGGAGTCGGACGCGGGGTCGGGGTGGAAACGGTGCGGGGCCGGGGACGCGGCGTGGCGGAGGCCGTCGGACGCGGCACGGGGCGGATGTCCTCCCGCACCCGGAGGAAGAGCCTCTTTTTTTCCTCCTCGGTCATTTCCGTCCGGCCGCAGGGCAAAGAGGCCCAAAAGGCACCCAACGCCAGCAGCCAGAAAAAAAACGACCTCCGCATCTCGCCGCGCACCGTAACAGATGAAGCCCGTCAATCAAGCCGCTGACCGATTGAACTCCGGGGGACGATGCATTAGGTTCGGGTCATCATGAAACGGTTCCTCCCCTTCCTCCTGCTCATGGCCGGCCCGCTTCTGGCGCAAAGGAGCGACTCCAACACCCTCAACGACGCCGTGCGCGCCTTCCACGGAGGGGACTACGAAACCGCCGGCGCGCTCTTTGAGGTGGTTCTCGCCAAGGATCCCAAAAATCAGGCGGCGCAGAACTACATGCGCATGATCAACGCCCAGTTGAAAAACACCAGCGCGCTGCCCGCCACCCTGAAGAAAATCATTCTCCCGAAAGTCGAATTCCAGGAGGCCTCTCCCAGGGAAGCCCTCGAACACGTCTCCCAGCTGGTGCAAAAGCAGACCGATGGCAAGCAGTCCGTCAATGTGGTCTGGATGGTGCCGGAGGGTCAGGAAAGGAAGGTCACCCTGAGCCTGCAAAACATTCCCGCCTTCGAAGCCCTCCGCTACATCGGGGACGCCGCCGGACTGCAACTCGAATACGACGCCTACGCGGTGAAAATCAAACCGGCCCCGGCCGCCACACCCGCTCAGTAAAGCACCTTCACCAGGTAAAGGCCGCCCGCCGGCGCCACATGGTTCCATCGCGGCCCGCCGGATACCAGCCGGTCGCGCAGGTTCCCGACGGTCTCCCGCCCCTGGCCCACGCGGACAATGGCCCCGGTCAACATGCGGACCATCTTGTAAAGAAACCCCTCGCCCTCAAACGTCAGGGCATACAGCGAATCCTCGCGACGAACGTCGATGCTCCGAATGGTCCGCACGGTGTGTTTCGGCGCGTCCCCGCGGTTGGCGGAAAAGGCGGCAAAATCATGGCGCCCCACAAAAAGCGCCGCGGCATCACGCACCCGGTCCTCGTCGAGCAGCCGCGGTTCATGCCACACCCGTCCGACTTCCAACGGCGGCAACACCGGCTGGTTCCGGATGAGGTAGCGATAGATTTTTCCCTTTGCGGAAAAACGGGCATGAAAACGCTCGTCGACCGCGACGCATTCCATGATGCGCACGGTGGGCGGCAGGTTGCCGTTCAGCGCCCGCAGCCATTCCCCCGGATCAAGACCGTCCTCCGGCACCTCCACATGCGCGCACTGGGCCAGGGCGTGCACCCCGGCATCGGTCCGGCCCGCCCCGCGCAGAATGATCCGCCGACCGGCAATCTTCCCGAGCGCCGCCTCGATGACGTCCTGCACCGCGCCGCCCCGGGTCTGGCTCTGCCAGCCCTCAAAGGGCGCACCGTCGTAGGCAATGGTCAGCTTCAGCTTCATCGCGGATGGATGGGGAGTGAAGGTGAAAAGTGTCGCCCGGAGGGCGGGCCATGTCCCCCTTTCATTTTCCCCCCCGCCTTCACTCCGCCGCTGTGCCCCGCACCGCAGCGGCATCGAGCCAGCTTTGCAAAAGAATCTGCGCGGCGGCCTGGTCGATCACCTTGCGGTGCTCCTTCGCCTTGCGTCCGGCGCCGTGCAGCGCCCGCTGCGCGGCCACGGTGGTGAGGCGTTCGTCCCATGGCACCACCCTGCAGGAGACCCGCGATTTCAACGCCTCGATGAAGGCCCGCGATTTCTCGGCGGCCGGTCCGAAGGAACCGTCCATGTTGCGCGGCACGCCGACCACGATGGCCGCGACGGATTTTTCCGCGGCCAGTTCCGCGACGCGCGCCACCGGATCGGACTTCCGGACATCGATGGTTTCCAGCGGATGGGCGAGCAGGCCGAGGTCATCGCTGATGGCCACGCCGATCCGTGCGTCACCGGGATCGAGGCCGAGAAAGCGTTTCGTTTCCATTTCGAGTTGAAAATCCCACACCACAAACCTACCGTGCGCAATACCATGTCTGCCGTCTCTCTCGAAAAATTTGGAGAAAACCTCCCGGTCACCGGAATTGTCGCCCTTTCGCAGGCTGCCGTCGGCTTCGGCGTCGGTCTGCTCGTTGCCGACAAATTCGGGGAGACGGCCCGGCAGCGCACGGCCATCGCCCTGATCGGCGCCGGGGCGGCCACGATCCTTCCGCTGGTGGCCGGCATCGTCTCGCATCTGAACAACCGGCCGGACTCCTCCCGCCGCATGCGCCAGCAGCTTGAAGGCATCCGGCGCAGCGCCGGAGTCAACGGACTCGATTGATTTTTCCGTCCAGGCGGACGATCCGGGATTTTCCGGTCCGCCGCATCCGATGGCCCGCCTTCCGCTGATCCTCGCCTCGGCCTCGCCGCGACGCAGCGAACTGCTGACCCGCGCGGGCATTCCCTTTGAGGTCCGCCCCGCGGAAATCGAGGAACTGACGAACCCCGATCTCAGTCCCCGCGACCTCTGCCTGCTCAACGCGGAACGCAAGGCCTTCGAGGTGGCCGGCCGCCATCCTTCCCGTGTGGTCCTGGGCGCGGACACGGTGGTCTGCCTGGACAACCGGACCTTCGGCAAACCCCGCGACCTCTCCGAAGCCCGCGCCATGCTCGAGGCGCTGTGCGGACGCATCCATGAAGTGCTCACCGGCGTCTGCCTGCTGCATCGGGAAGCCAACCGGATGACCCGCTTTGTGGAAACCACCCGCGTGAAGTTTCGCCGCCGCGAGACGGTCGACATCGATGCGTATCTGCGCAGCATCAATCCGCTCGACAAGGCCGGAGCCTACGCCGCGCAGGAGGATGAAGGACGCCTCATCGAATCCCTCGAGGGGTTGTTCAGCAATGTTGTCGGCCTGCCCGTCGAGCGGGTCGCCGCCTCCCTCCGGGAGCATTTTTCCGGCTGAACAACCGGCCGTTTGCGCCGTCAGGGTGGAGCGGAGCCGCCCGTCTCAACGGCCTGCACGGCCGCAATCCCCTCCTGCGCCGGGGAAAAATCCGGCTCCCGCCGGAGTGCCTCCCGGAATTGCTCCAGGGCCTCCGCGCGCCGTCCCGTTCCCAAAAGGATCCGGCCGAGGCGCACCGGATATTCGGCGGATTGCGGCTGAAGACGCGACGCCTCGCGCAGGGCCGCCACCGCGCCGTCGAGATCCCGCCGGGCCTCGAGCACCACGGAGAGATTGGCCAGGGCCACGGCCCGGGTTTTTCGCATCCCCTCCGCCCCGGGATGTTCCTCCAGCAGCCGGACAGCGGTGCGCTGATGAACTTCCGCCTCCTCGTATTCCATGCGTCCCAGACGGAGGAGTCCGAGCCGGACATGCGCCGGCCAGGCCGCGGGATTTTTCTGAAGCGTGTAGGTCCAAAGGCCGATTTCGCGGGCAAACAGAACCGAATACGCCAGGGTGGAAAGGCCCAGCCAGGACAACACCACAACGCCAAGAACGGACAGCAGACGCCGGCGTTCCCGGAACCGGTCCCAAAGCGCCTGCGCCGCGGCCGCCGCCAGTCCCGTCAGGCCGATCAGGGAAATGTAGGCCAGATGATCCGAGACCCGCGAAATCTGCGAAAACGCCATGGGAATCACACCGAGGACCGGAACCAGATTGATCAGAAAAAACCCCAGCCCCAGCAGCGCGGCCCGCCCCCAGGTCCGGCGTTGCCACCAGCAAACCAGAAAGACCGCCGCAATCGCCAGCCAGGCCGGAAGCGAGACCCAGTCCAGGGTGGTTTCCGTCCACCGCGGATACACCGGCACAAGCCCGGTGGGGAACAGTCCTTTGAAAAAATAAAACAGAATCACCGGTCCGGCATGGAACAGCCGCAGGACCGGCCCGGCGCCCGAGGCAAGACTTTCCATGGCGCGCGTGTGCTGGAAATGAACGGTCAGCAACCCGGCCGCCAGCGCCACCGCAAAAAACGGGACCGTGGGAAGGGCGTCACGCCGGGTGATCCGGTGGTTTTTCCACCACAGGTACAGCCAGATCACGACCGGAAACATCACGACGGAGCCCTTGCTGAACGCCGCCAGCCCAAAACACCCCAGGGAAATCAGGTGGTCGGCGATCCGGCGCCGTTCGACGAACCGGACATAGGCCAGCATGGCGGGAAGCAGAAAGGCCAGGGACAGGGTGTTTTTGAATTCGGACACCCAGGCCACGGACATGACCGTCATCGGATGCAGGACAAAAAGCAGTCCCCCCAGCCAGCCGGCGCGCAGCCCGAGGCGGTCCAGGAGGCGCCGGACCATCAGCGCATTGGCCAGGTGCAAAACCAGGTTGAGAACATGCCAGGCCGCGCTGTGCGTGCCCGCGAGCCGGAAGAAGAGCCACTGCGCGGTCACCTTGACCGGCAGGTAATCCGCGCCGATCGCGCCCCGCCAGGCGGCCGCCAGATCGGATGGCGAGTTCAGCGCCTGATTGTAACGAACCTCAAGGTCGTCGTCCCAAATCCAGTCCCCGCCGAGGACCGGCCAATAGACAAGAAAGCCCGCCGCAATGATGACAACGGTCCTCCAGTCGATCCGCAAAACGCCCCGCGAAAGACCGGCTCCAGGCTCCATGAACGGGCGGGGGCGGCTCAGGCCGGCGGTTCGTCGCGTTCCGGCGCCCGGTCTTCAAAGCGGGTGATCTGCTTCAGGAAGGTCAGCGGCACGGGACCCACCGGACCGTTACGCTGCTTGGCAATGATCAGCTCGGCGCGGCCCTCGCTCTCCTTCTTCTCCTCCTCGTCCGCCGCATAATACTCCTCGCGCCAGAGGAGTCCGACCAAGTCGGCGTCCTGTTCGATGGATCCGGATTCACGCAGGTCGCTGAGCACCGGCTTGCCCTTGCTTCCGCCCGTGCGGCCTTCCGGATTACGGTTGAGCTGGGCCAGCACGATGATGGGAATCTTCAATTCCTTGGCCAGGGCCTTCACACCGGCGGAAATCTCCGCCACCTCCACCTGACGGTTTTCCTGTCCGCGCTTGGTGGGCGATTTCAACAGCTGGAGATAGTCGATGACAATCAGCTGAATGTCATGCCGGTCCTTGAGCCGCCGGGCGCGGGCGCGCAGTTCGAGAATGCTCAACCCGGGCGTGTCGTCGATGAACATCTTGCAGTTCGCCAGCCGCTGGGTCGCGTCGATCAGACTGTCCATCTCGCGTTTGCCGATGAATCCGTCGCGGATCTTTTTCAGGTCCACGCGGGCCAGCGAGCAAAGCAGACGCTGCATGAGCTGCTGCGTGCTCATTTCCAGACTGTAAACGGCGACCGGCTTTTTCGCCTCCAGCGCCACGTGTTCGGCAATGTTCATGGCGAACGCCGTCTTGCCCATGGACGGACGGGCGGCGATGACGATCATTTCCCCGGCGTGCAGGCCGTTGGTCATCTGATCGAGATTGGAGAACCCCGACGGCAGACCGGTGAGCGCACCCCGGTTTTGATACATCTTCTCGATGGCATCGAGCGCCTCCATGGCGAGTTCCTTCATTTCGGGAACCTTCGCCCGGAAACGGTCCTCGCCGATGGCCAGGATGCGGCTTTCGACCTCGTCGAGGAGCTGCTTGACGTCGCCCTGCTCGTCGTAGGCCCGGGCGCCGTATTCCGTACAGGTGGTGATGATCTCGCGCAGGAGAAACTTCTCCCGGAGAATCTCGAGGTAATACGAGGCGTTGGCCGCGGTCGGAACGAACGTGAACAGCTCGGTGACGGCCGCCGCTCCGCCCACCTCGTTCAGCAGGTGACGATCCTCAAGCAGCTGGGTCAGCGAGATGAGATCGATCGGCTTGTTGGCCTCCCGCATCTCGAGCAGAATCGAATAGATGCGGGCATGCGCGGGATGGTGGAAATGCTTTTCCCCAACCTGCTGCTGAATGCACTCGTCGAGAACCCGTCCGGGCGCAAGCAGGATCGACCCCAGGACCCCCTTTTCCGCATCCAGACTTTGCGGCAGGGCCCTGTGAATATCCGGTAAATAAGCGCCCTTTTTTTGGGAGTAATCGCGTCTCCCGGGACGGGCTTTTTTCTCGCCTGCCCCGTTGGACTTCAGGGAATTCTCGGCGGACGAAGCCGGAGAATCGGCAGGCATTGCAGACGAATAAAACTACTTCGCAGCGGTCTTGCGGCGGGCGGTTTTCTTGTCCCCTTCCTCCTCGGCTTCCTCGGAGGCCGCGGGTTTCGGAGAGACAATCTTGACCTTGAGACGCGCGGTGACGTCGGGATGCACCTTGACGGGCACCTCGTGATCGCCGCTCTCCTTGATGGCCTTTTCCAACTGGACGGCGTGCTTGGGCAGTTCGACCCCCTGCAGTTCCTTGACGAGACGGTCGTGAATATCCTTGGCCGTGACGGAACCAAAGGCCTTGCCGGTTTCGCCGGTTTCCAGCGTGAACGAAAGGTTGAGCTTGTTGATCCTGCTGGCGAGCTCCTCTGCGGCAGTCAGCTCACGGGCTTCCCGCTCGGCCCGCTTGGCCTTGAGATGGTTGATCTGGCGAAGGGAGCTGGGCGTCACCTCGAGGGCCTTCCCCTGGGGAAGGAGATAGTTGCGCGCGTAACCGCGGCGGACCTTCACGAGGTCAGCTTCCGCGCCGAGATTCGGGACGTTTGCCGTGAGAATAACTTCAGAGTATGCCATAATTCCGTGATGTGGCGGGAGGGAGAGAGTAGCCGCCCGGGAACCTGTGTCAACGGCAAATTCCCGAAAAGCGGCAAACGAAGTCCCGGTCCCCGCCTCCCGCCTTGCACTCCCGCACATTGTTCGTCTTACTGCGGCCCCGATGTACGCGTTCCTCCAGCACCTCGCGACGGCGCTGAAAAGCGGACCGGTCGTCCTGGTCACCGTGGTTCACACCCAGGGTTCGACCCCCCGCATGGCCGGCGCGCGCATGGCCGTCAACGCCTCCGGCATCGTGTCCGGCACCATTGGCGGCGGGTTGACCGAAAGCCGCGTGCTGCAGCTGGCCGGGGAAACACTGAACGACGGACGCCCGCGCCGGATGGAGGCCGACCTCCGCGGGAATCCGCAGGACATCCGTGACGGCATTTGCGGGGGCGTCATGACCCTCTGGCTGGCGCGCCTCACCGCCGCCAATGCGGCCTCCGAGGTGGAAGCGTGCCTCGCGGCTTTGCACGGTGGGCGAAAAATCCCCCTTCGCACCGCCTTCGACGCCCCCCGACCCCTTTCCCCCGGACCGGAGGCGGAAACCTTTGACGAAATCCTCGAGCCGGACCCGCAGGTTCTGATTGTCGGCGCAGGTCACATCGGCCGCTGTCTGGCCGCCCGCGCGGCCGGGCTGCAATTCCGGGTCGCCGTCCAGGACGAGCGCGAGGACTGGAGGGATCCCGCCGCCTTTCCCGCGGACTGCACGCTGACCGCTTCCCTCCCCGAAGCGGTCCAAAATCTGGCGGCCTGGGAGGGTCGGCAGTTTGCCGTGCTGGTCACACGCGGATTTCCCCAGGACGTTCAGGCGCTCGGCCATCTTCGCCGTCTGCCCTCCCTCACCTACCTCGGCCTGCTGGGCAGCCGAAAGAGGGTACAGACGGTCCTGTCCGCTCACGCGGCCTCGGGCGCCCCTCCGTTTCCGGACGGGGTCCTTCACGCCCCCGTCGGGGTGGAAATCGGCGCGGAAACCCCGGAGGAAATCGCCATCAGCATCGCGGCGGAAATGATCCGGGTCCGCCGCCGGGGTCTGCGTTCATGATCCCCCGCCGCTCCGCCCTCATTCTGGCCGCCGGAACGTCCCGGCGCATGGGCCGGGACAAGGCCGGTCTGCCCTGGCTGAACGGAGACGAACTTCTTCCCTGGCTCGTGAAAACCCTCGCCGCCACCGGCTGGGAACCCGTCGCCGTGGTGAATCCCGAAACCGAAATCCACTGGCGCCAGCGGCTGGATCCGGACCGGATCTGCGTGAATCCGCGGGCCGCGGAAGGAAAAACCACCTCCCTCGCCGCGGGACTCTCCGCGCTGCCCCATCCCTCCGGACCGGTGTTGATCACCGCCGTGGACCAACCCCGTCCTCCGGAACTCTATCGCCGGCTGGCGGCGTCCGCCGGAATCGAAACCATTTTGGTTCCCAATCAGGCAGGCCGGCGCGGACACCCGGTGGTCGTGCCGGAGCGGTTTCGCGCAGAACTTGGCGCCCTCACGGAGGAAACCCTCGGATTGCGCGGTTTTTTGAACCGTCACCGGCCCGAAACCCGATTCCTCGAGTGTCCCCCCGACTGGCTTCGCTGGGATCTCAACACCCCGGAAACCCACGCGGAAGCCCTCGCGTGGTTCCGGGCTCAGTCGCAGTCGTAAAGCGCCTGCACCAGTCCGATGGCCCGCGCCTTCGGCAGCACGCCGGTTTCCATCTGGTTCATGACATAGGCAAATCCGAGGCCGTTCTCCGGATCGGCAAAAGCGAGACTGCCGCCGGCGCCGGGGTGACCGAAGGCCGAAAGCGACGGTCCGAAAACCCGGCGTTTCTTGCGTCCGTCCGCATCCACCGGATCCACCATGAAACCGGCGGAAAACGCCGTCTCGGTGCGCAGCGTGCGATCCGGTCCCTGGGCAAGGCGGGTCGTCATCCACCCGAGGGCCTGACCCGAAAAATACCGGCGTCCCTCCCATTCCCCGCCGTTGGCCAGCATCGAATAAAACTTGGCCAGCGCCGTGGCGCTTCCGATGCCGCCCAGCGAGGGCAGGCTGGCGGACCGCACCGCCGGGGCATTCATCGCGGTGGCTCCCAGCGGACCGGCCGGAGCGGCAAACGCCGCACGGGTGAGGGATCCCGGATCCGCCAGGGCCCTAGTGAACTCCTCCTCGGCGTCACTGCAACCCGCCCGGGCCGCAATCATCTGGGCCACCCGGGCATGTTCCTTTTCCGGCAGGCCGATCCACAGATCGAGCCCGAGCGGTTCGCCGAATTCCTCCCGCCAGTAGGTTCCGAGCGTCCGACCCGAAAGCCGGCGGACAATTTCGTCCGCGAGAAACCCATAGGTGCGCGGACCGTAGCCATGCCCCTCCTCCGGCCGCCAGAGTGGTGCCTGTCTCTCGATCGCCGCCACCACCGCGTCGTGATCCATCATGCTGACGGTCCGGTCGTCGATTGCCGCCAGCCCGGCCCGGTGCGACACCACTTCGCCCACCGTCAGAAACGCCTTTCCGGCCTGCGCAAACTCCGGCCAGAAGTCCGCCACGCGAACGGTCAGATCCAGACCCGCCGCCTCCAGGGCATGCAGCACACACGCGCTGGAAAGCCCCTTGGTCGCCGACCAGACCAGCACCAGCGTGTCGGGTGTCCACGGCGTGGTGCGGGCGGCATCCCGCCAGCCGCAGCAGAAACACAGGGCCTCGCGTCCGTCCTGCCAGACCGCCACGGAGGCTCCGACCTCGCGCCCGCTCTGAAAATTGCGTCCGAACGCCTCCCCGACCCGCGCAATGGCCTCGCGTCCGACAATCACTTGTTCAACCAATCCTGGATCGCTTTCAAATCGGGGTCGTATTTCGCGATCTCGCGAAATTTCTTGTCCATTTGGAAGCTGGTTTCGAGATGCTGGCTGGCTTCGTCGAGGTTGCCGAGCACGGCGTCGTAACACCCGAGGTTGTAATGATAGGTCGGCTCCCGCAGCAGGCAGGGCGGCCCCGTCAAAAGCAGCTGCTTGGCCTCCAGCGTGCGTCCGAGTTCATGCAGGCAAAAGGCGCCGTGAATGTATCCCGTCGTGCAGTCGGGATTCTGGCGGCGGAGACGGGCGCACAGCTCAAGCGCGTCGTGCCAGCGCCGCGCCCGCATGAGCACAAAGAGCCGCATCTGGAGAACCTCCTCGCGATCCTGGTCGGCCTCCGGGATGCCATCGAGTTCATGCAGGGCTTCGTCCAGCATGTCCAGCTCGACATACCCCTGCGCCGCGAGCAGCGAACGTTCCAAAGCCATGCGTGCGAAATAAGGTCAAACGTCCCCGCCTTGCAACCCCGGATCGCCGCGGGATTCCGGGAGGTCCGGACTTTTTCCGTCCGGCGGGACACGGCCCCGGGCCGTCCCGCCGGTGACGAGGGGGAAGCCCCGCCCGGACGTCAGGCGATGGTGATTTCCTTGCTCAGATAAACGTCCTGGATGGTGTTGAGCAGCTTGATGCCCTCCTCCATCGGACGCTGGAACGCCTTGCGGCCGGAAATCAATCCCGTGCCGCCGGCGCGTTTGTTGACCACCGCGGTGAAGGCCGCGTCGGCAAAATCGTGCGCGCCGCTCGCCCCGCCCGAATTGATGAGACCCGCGCGTCCCATGTAGCAGTTGGCGACCTGGTAGCGGCAGAGGTCGATCGGGTGCTCGGTGGTGAGCTCCGAGTAGATGCGCTCGTCGAGTTTGCCGTAGCTCGAGTCGCCGGTGTTGAGCGCCTTGTAGCCGCCGTTGTTTTCCGGGAGCTTCTGTTTGATGATGTCGGCCTGGATGGTCGCGCCGAGATGGTTGGCCTGACCGGTGAGATCGGCGGAGACATGGTAGTCCTTGTCGCCCTTGATGTTGAAGGCGCTGTTCCGCAGGTAGCACCACAACACCGTGGCCATGCCCAGTTCGTGCGCGAGGGCAAAGGCCTCGGAAATCTCGATGATTTCGCGGGCGGCGTCCTCGGAGCCGAAATAAATCGTCGCCCCCACCGCCGCCGCGCCCATGTTGTAGGCGTCCTTCACCGTGCCGAAGAGGATTTCCTTGTGCTGGTTCGGATAGGTGAGCAGCTCGTTGTGGTTGATTTTGACGAGGAACGGAATCTTGTGCGCGTATTTCCGCGACACGGAAGCGAGCACGCCGAAGGTCGAGGCCACCGAATTGCAGCCGCCCTCGATGGCGAGCTTCACGATGTTCTCGGGATCAAAATAAATCGGATTCTTCGCAAAGCTGGCCCCGGCCGAATGTTCGACGCCCTGGTCAACCGGCAGGATGGAAACATACCCCGTGCCGGCAAGCCGGCCGGTGTTGTAGATCCAGTTCAGATTGTTGAGCACCCGTTGATTGCGGTTGGAGGGCACAAAAACCCGCTCCAAAAAATCGGGGCCGGGAAGATGAAGAAGATCCTTGGGGATCGTCTTGCACTGGTGATTGAGCAGGGAGTCGGCCTTGTTCCCGAGCAGGGAAACGATGTTGTCGATCATAGGGTGAAGCGGGTTCCTCCCCCCTTTTAGCGTGCAGAGCCCGGTTGTCGAGGAGATAGGGCCCAAAGCGGGCACCGGCCTTCCGATGCCCCGGGGCAGGCCCTGTGCGCAGGCGACAAAGGGACGGCGCGGTGGCCGTCCCTTCGCCGAAGGAATCAGGCGTTGCGCCCGATGCAGTTGAGGTCCTCGAAGTAGGCGATCAGGCGTTTGGTGAACGACGCCTCGGCGGCGCCGAGCCAGACCCGCGGATCGTAGTACTTTTTGTTGGGAGCGTCGGGGCCGGTGGGATTGCCGATCTGCCCCTGGAGGTAGTCGTGATTTTTGGCCTCGTATTCCCGCACGCCATCCCAGAAGGCCCACTGGAGGTCGGTGTCGAGGTTCATCTTGACCGCGCCGTAGCCGATGGCTTCTCGGATTTCCTCGCGGCTGGATCCGGATCCGCCGTGGAAGACGAAATTCACCGGCTTCGGACCGGTCTGGAATTTTTCCTGAATGTATTTTTGCGAGGCGTCGAGGATGGACGGCTTGAGCTTCACGTTGCCGGGTTTGTAGACGCCGTGGACATTGCCGAAGGCGGCCGCCACGGTGAAATTCGGACTCACCGCACGGAGTTTTTCGTAGGCGTAGGCCACCTCCTCCGGCTTGGTGTAGAGGCTCGATTCCTCAACTCCGGAATTGTCCACGCCGTCCTCCTCACCGCCGGTGACCCCGAGTTCCACCTCGAGGGTCATGCCCATCTTCGCCATGCGGGCAAGGTAGCGGGCGCAGATCTCGATGTTTTCCTCGATCGGCTCCTCCGAGAGGTCCAGCATGTGGGAGCTGAAGAGCGGCCTGCCCGTTTTGGCAAAATGTTCCTCGCTGGCGGCCAGCATGCCGTCCACCCAGGGAAGCAGCTTCTTGGCGCAGTGGTCGGTGTTGAGAATGACCGGCACGCCGTAGGCCTTGGCGGCGGCGTCGACGTAATGCGCGCCCGCCACGGCCCCAAGCACGGGACCGAGCTGGTTTTCCCCCTTGATTCCCTTGCCGATGAAAAACTGCGCACCGCCGTTGGAGAACTGGATCATGGTCGGCGAGTTCACCTCGCGCGCCGCCGCCAGCGTGGCGTTGACCGTGCTGGTGCTGATGCAATTGACGGCCGGAAGCGCGAACTCGTTCGCCTTCGCGTAGTCCAGCAGTTCCTTGACTTCCTCGCCGAAGAGAACCCCGGCCCGAAATTGTTTTTTGTGAGTCATTGAAACAGAAATATGGTAGAAGTTTCCCCCGGTCCCCCAATATCCGCGCGGCACCCGCTTGTCGAGCTCCGCCTCCGCTTGTCCCGGCAGGAAGGGGATGGTATGGATCGGAAATGAGCTCGTCCGACACCTGGCATCCTTCCACCCGGGAACCCGAAATCATGGAGGCTCTGCAAAAATTCTCGTCCCGCCTGCTGCGCATCGCGCCGGGCGTGGAGGAGATTCTGGAAACGGAACGGCGTTTTCCCGGCGAGCCCGTTCTCGCGCTGGCCTGCGCCTATCTCTGGCTTTACGCGCAGACGCCCGAAGGACAGACCCAGGCCGGGGAATATCTTCGCCGCGCCGAGGCCCGGTCGAACGAACTGGGCGGGCGGGAGGCGGAGTGGCTGCGGGCGCTGAAACTCTGGCACGACCGGGATTTCGACGCCGCCGCCACCGCTTTTGAAAACATCACCGGCCGATGGCCCCGCGACCTTCTGGCGGTCAAGGCGGCGGAATTCCTCTATTACATCCTCGGCCAGCAGGCGTCCGGACCGCGGTTCCTCGCCCATCTGGAACGGCTGGCGGAATTTCATCCCGGGGATCCGGACTTCCTGGCCATGCACGCCTTTGCGCACGAACTGTGCGGCCACGCCGGGGAGGCGCGCGAAAAGGCCGAACACGCGCTGTCCATCGAACCCTGTGTGCCGTGGGCCCAGCATGCCCTCGAGCATGTCCTGCTCTGGGAGGGCAGTCCGGATGAGGGCGTGGACCGTCTGGAATCGTGGCTGTCGACGTGGGACCGCGCCGGGCGCGTCATCCACTGCCACAATGCCTGGCACGTGGCGATCATGCACCTGGACCGCCTCAACGAACACCGGGCCTTTGCGGTGTTCGACACCCACGTCTGGGGCCTCTCCCCCGACATGGTGGTGGAACAGCTCGACGCCATCGCCTTTCTCTGGCGCGCGGAAATGGCCGGCTGGGAAGTGCCCGTCGAACGCTTCCGCGCCATCGCCGACCATGTGCGTCCCTTCGCGGAAACCCTGTTCATGCCGTTCGTGAGCGCGCATTACGCCTATGCGCTGGCCCGGTCCGGGGACACCGACGCGGTGGAAAAACTGCTTGCCTGCGTGGACGCCAAGGCGGCCGCCCCGGACCGCGAGGCGCGCCGGGTGTGGGCGCCGGTCGGCCGCGAAATCATCCACGGCACCGTGGCCCTCGCGCGGGGTGACGCCGCGGGCGCCGCCGCCCGCCTGGATCCGGTCATGCCCCGCATGACCATCATCGGAGGCAGCGACGCGCAGGACGACCTTTTCCGTTTCGCCTATCTCGACAGCCTCAAGCGTTCCGGCCGGCGCGCCGACGCCAGGGAATTTCTCTCGCGCCGCCTGGAACAAAAACGTCCCAGCGCCCTCGAGGAAAAGCTGCTCGCCGAGGTCGCCTGAGCCGGCGGCCGGAGCGACGCGGCGCGCCTATTTTTTCGACTGGTAAAAACTGATTGCCGTGACGAGGTCGACGGCCCGCTGCAGGACGGTGTCGCGCAGCGCCGTCTGCGGGCGTCCGCGGTCCCGCTGGGCCGCCTGCGCCGTGTCGATCTCCGGGTTGAGATTGGCCACCAGCGACGCTTCGTTCATGCGGCGGCGCTCCGTCTCGAAGACAAACTGGCTCACGCCCTTTTCCTTGCTTTCGGCAAAGATCTGCATGCGCGTCTCCCGCGGCAGGGAAACCGTCACGTCGGGCTTCACCCCCTTGGGATAAATCGGACCGCTTTCCGGCAGGATGACCTGGGCCACCGCCACCTTCAGGAGGGCCTTGCCTCCGAGCGGGATCTCCGCAAATTCCACGGCCTCGCCGGTGGTGTCGGAGCCGATGATCATGGCCGCGGCATTCTGGCGCAGCGTGGCGGCGATCGCCTCGGCGGCGCCGGCCGTGTCGGAATCGGTGAGAACAATCAGGATGCCCTGAAAGATGGGATCCTGGTTCGACGTGAAGATGCGCTCCTGCTTCGCGCTGGGCTTCTGGATGGAGAAGAGCAGCTTGCCCTTGGGCGCAAACCTCCGGGCAAAATCCGCCGCCGTTTCAAAATCCGAACTCGCCGGCACCC
Source organism: uncultured Spartobacteria bacterium (assembly GCA_937960895.1). Lineage (GTDB taxonomy): Bacteria > Verrucomicrobiota > Verrucomicrobiia > Chthoniobacterales > Terrimicrobiaceae > CALCJD01. Next base: position 70,398 of record CALCJD010000011.1, read on the forward strand.
CGCGCAGGTCGAGAATCACCGCATCAATCTTGCGGTCGGCGTAACCCGTCAGCGCCGCATCGAGCTGCGCCAGATTGTTTTTGGTCAGGGCCCCCACCCGCAGGTAGGCGATGTGGGAATCGAGGATCTCCGCGAGAAACGGCACGCCCTCCGCGGCCTGGGCCTGGTGGTCCGCGCTGACAATGGCCGCGCCGGGAGCCAGGCGTCGCACGATGCCTTCGAGCAGCGCCCGCTGGCGGGCCTTTTCCTCCGTCATCGACCGGTCGAGAAACTCTTCGTTCAGCTTCTCCAGGGCCTTGTTGAGATCTTCGTCACTGAGATCGTTGATCAGCTGCCGCATGGAGGGCGGAGGCGGCAGCGGCGTGGGGGACGGGGAGGGGGTGGCGGTTGGAGTCGGCGAAGGCGCGGCGGAGGGCGAAGCCGCCGGCGCCGGGGAGGGTGAGGGGGACTGCGCCCCCAGGCTCCCGGCCGTCAGAACAAGGGGAAGCAGGAAACGACGGATCATGACGCGCCAATGTCACCTCTCCGGTGCATCTGGTCAAAGAAGATTGCATCCGCGGCCGCATAAGCCCGTTTCCGCGCCTCCGCCAGATCGGCCCCCAGGGCGGAAACACCCAGCACCCGGCCGCCATTGGTCACAACGGCGTCGCCGGACTGTTTTGTGCCTGCATGAAAAACGACCACTTCCTCCATGGCATTGGCCGCGTCCAGACCGCTGATCGGTTTGTTTTTTTCGTAGGGACCGGGATAGCCGCCCGACGCCAGGATCACACACACGGCGGCCCGCTCGTCCCAATCGGGCGTCTGTCCGTCCAGACGGCCGTCCGCACAGGCCTCCAGAAGATCCAGCAGGTCGCTGCGCAGGCGCCGGACAAACACCTGGGTCTCCGGATCCCCGAAGCGGCAATTGAATTCGAGCACCTTCGGACCGTCCTTCGTCAGCATGAGTCCGGGAAACAGCAGCCCCTTGAAGGAAATGCCGTCGGCGCGGAGGCCCGCCATGAAGCGGTCCATCACCTCGGTGCGGATCCGTTCCCACATCGCCGCATCGATCGAACCGCAGGGCGAAATCGTCCCCATGCCGCCCGTATTCGGTCCGCGGTTGCCATCCAACACCTGCTTGTGGTCCCGCGCGTCGGGGAACAGGCAATAACCCGAGCCGTCGACCAGGGCGTGGATCGAACACTCCACCCCGCGCAGGAATTCCTCGATCACCACCCGCCTGCCGGACTCGCCGAAGACCGCCCGTTCCATCGACTGGTGAATGGCCTCGGCCGCCTCCTCCGGGGTTTGCGCAATGACCACACCCTTGCCCAGGGCCAGACCGTCCGCCTTGATGACCAGCGGATACCTCGCGGTGAGGCACCACTCGCGGGCCTCGTCCGGATCGGAAAACTCCCGTGCCTCCGCGGTCGGAATCCCGTGGCGGCGCATGAATTCCTTGGCGAAAATCTTCGACGACTCCAGACGGGCCGCCGCGGCCGTGGGGCCGAAAATTTTCAATCCGGACGCCAGGAAGGCGTCGACCACGCCGGCGGCCAGGCAGTCGTCCGGCCCCACCACCGTGAAATCAATGCCCTCCCGCCGGGCAAAGGCCAGCAGACCGGGAATGTCCTCGACGGAAATCGGCACATTCTCCCCGAGGGCCGCCGTGCCGGCATTGCCCGGCGCGCAGTATATCTTCGTCACACGCGGCGATTGGCCCAGTTTCCAGGCCAGCGCGTGCTCCCTTCCCCCCGAACCGATGATGAGCAGTTTCATGAACGAAAATCAGTGTGTCTCAAGGTCTCTGAAAAACCAGCGCGGTTTGCTCCGCCGGCAAAGTCTCCCGCGTCAGCAGAACCGATGAACCCGGCAGGCGATAGACCCGCGGCACGAAGGTTTCGCGCCCGAGCGGAATGATCACCCTCGGCTGCAACTGCCGCACCGCCGCCGCGCCGGCGGCATCGGACGGCGCAAACAAAACGTCCACCGCACCGATCTGGATGACCTGCGAGGAGGTCAACTCGTTGGCCAGATGACCCAGGAAGCAGAAGCGGATGCCGTCGAGCGTCCACACAAACACGAGGTTCATGGAAGCCGGCGTTTCCTGCTCGGGATTCTTATACGTCGGGATGCCCCGGATGCGCAGACCGGCGGCATTGTTGGTTCCGATGCCCACCGCGCCGCGGAAGACCGTCGGCGTGTTGTCGAAGGCGTCGATATTGTTGCAATCGGAACGCTCCGTCGTGATGAGAACGATGTCCGGCCGCTGATTGGCGGGATAGGCGCCGATGTAGGGATTCGTGATGATCGAGGTGCCTAGGGCCGACGTGATGCGATAGCTCTGCTGTCCGAGCCAGTCGACCCGCACTTCCCGCAGCGGGGAATTGGCCGGAGGCGGTTCCGGGGCCGCACAGCCCGCAATCAGGGTGACCGCAACAAGAAGAAGAAAAAGACGAGGTGTCATGAATCAATGCCCGCCCGGCCCCGCCGGACGCCCGCGTATTTCAGGACGCCGGACCGTTGGAGTCCAGCCTTTAGGCTGCGCATTTCGCATTTTGTCCGGTTCCGTCATACTGTCCGCGGCCGCCCGGCCCGTCCTGCCCGCAGGCTGAAGCCCGAACTCCCTCCCCATCCCGCCGCGGGCCGGGTCCAAAAAAAATCCCGCGTCCGGCGAACCGGACGCGGGAAAAAGAGAGGCGGCTGAAGAACCCCCGGAGACGTTATTTGGTCTCCTCGGCGGCTTCCGTGGCCGGGGCGGCCTCCGCCTTCTTGGAAGCGGCCTTTCCGGACTTCTTCGGAGCGGCTTTCTTCGACTTCTTGGCGGCGGTCTTGTCGCGGCGCTTGATTTCGATTTCGTCGGTGAGAACGATGCGGATGTGGCTGGTGCGCTTGCGGATGGGACCGGCGCTGCCGCGGGCCTTGGGCTGGTAGCGCTTGAAGGTCGGACCCTCGCCCACCACGGCTTCCTTCACCACCAGATTGGCGACGTTCAGGTTGTTGTTGTTTTCCGCATTGGCCACCGCGCTGGCGAGCGTCTTGCGGACGAGCGGTGCGGCCTTCTTGGGCACGAAGCGCAGAAGATCGAGCGCGTCGGTGGCCGGGAGCCCCTGGATTTCCCGCGTAACCTCACGCGCCTTGAAGGCGGAGATCCGCGCGTTGCGGTAGATGGATTTGACCTGCATTGTCGTTGGTGTTTTTGGGTGAATCCCGAAGGACCACTAATTTCGACGGATCCGAATCTTAGTGAACCCCGAGATTCTCTGGGTTTGTAAATCTGTTTTGTCCGGCTAGGGCCGGGCGTCCACCTTGAGGCGGTCGCCGGTTTTCACCGGAATTTTTTCCGAATCGAGACTCTGAATAATGGCGCCGCAGATGCGCTCCCGCACATCCACCACCCGCACGATCCCAATGCGCTTGTTGTTGCGCCAGACCTGAAACGGCATGCCGATCTGCACGCCGTGCTTCGCACCGACATTGGCCACGACCAAGGCGAGCGTGTCCTTCGTGTCCACGACCATGGCGTCGTTGAGGGTCGCCTCCACGGCCTCCGCCTTGCCGGCGGCCGGCGCGCCGAGAACCTCGTTGGTCTTGCGCAGTTCGGTTTCCACGTTCATGCGCACCTGAGGATCGATGTTCTCGGTGGTTTTCATCATCACCTGAATCGCCTCGGTGAGGCGCAGGAGCTGCGTCACCGCGCTCTCATGCTGTTCCTTGAGCAGCCGGAGGTCGCGGACCGCGGCAAGGAGCCTTTGCTCCAGCTTGCCCTGGTCCTTCTCCACCCCGGCCAGCCCGAGCGCCTCGATGCGCAGGGACAATTCGCGGGCCTGACGTTTGAAGGCCTCGGCTTCACCGTTGGCGATGGCGAGGCTTTCGGTCAGGGATTTGATCGCCGAGCGCAGCAGGAGGTTTTGTTCCTGCAACGCCTGGGCGTCATTGCGGGCTCCCTGGTCCCTGGGCACCGTGATGGTGGCCCCCTGGGCCAGGAGCATATTCGAGTCTGTCAAAGATCGGCTGCTCTGCGCCGCCAGCCAGGAGGCCGGCAGGAGAGCGAGAAGTCCCGCCGCTGTCGCAGCGAGCTTCATGGATTATTTGGTCACCTTGGCGGTGTGGGAACCGTGCTTCTTGAAGATGCGGGTCGGGGCGAATTCCCCGAGTTTGTGGCCGACCATGTTCTCCGTGACAAACACGGGGATGAAGGTCTTGCCGTTGTGCACGTTGAAGGTGTGTCCCACGAAGTCGGGGGTCACCGTGCTGCGGCGCGACCAGGTTTTGATCGGCTTCTTGACGCCCGAATCGTTCATCTTGTCGATTTTATCGAGGAGTTTCCAATCCACGTACGGGCCTTTTTTGAGTGAGCGTGCCATGATTAGTTCTTAGCTTTGGCGTTACGGCGTTGGACGATAAAGCGGCTGGAGGCCTTCTTCTTGCGGCGGGTCTTGAAGCCCTTGGCCAGCTGGCCCCACGGGCTCATCGGATGGTGGCGTCCGCCACCGCCCTTGCTCTTGCCCTGACCACCACCCATGGGGTGGTCGATCGGGTTCATGACCATGCCGCGAACGTGCGGACGGCGGCCGAGCCAGCGGGTGCGGCCCGCCTTGCCGGAGGAGACGTTCATGTGGTCGACGTTTCCGACCTGGCCGATGGTGGCAAAGCAGTTTTCGTTAATGCGGCGGATTTCCCCCGACGCCAGCTTGATGAGCGCGTAGCCGCCCTCGCGGTTCGCCAGGATGGCCTGGGCGCCCGCGCTGCGGATCATCTGCGCGCCGCGACCCGGAATGATCTCAATGTTGTGGACCGCGGTGCCGAGCGGAATGGCACGGAGCGGCAGGGCGTTGCCGACGCTCGGCTCGGCCTTTTCCCCGGCGCTGACCTTGGCGCCGACGGTCAGGCCGACGGGAGCCAGGATGTAGGCCTTCTCGCCGTCGGCGTACTGCAGAAGGGCGATGCGGGCGGAGCGGTTCGGATCGTACTCGATCGCGATGACCTCGGCCGTGACATCGTGTTTGCGGCGCTTGAAGTCGATGATGCGATACTTGCGCTTGTGACCACCGCCGCGATGGCGCATGGTGATGCGGCCGTTGTTGTTGCGTCCGCCGGTCTTCTTGAGCGAAACGGTCAGGCTCTTTTCCGGCTTGTCCTTGGTGATTTCCTTGAAATCGGGCAGCGCCTTGAAGCGACTGGCCGGAGTGAGAGGACGAAAGGTTTTGAGTCCCATAGTGCTTAGACGAGGTCGAGTTTTTCGCCTTCCTTGAGCGTGACCACGGCTTTCTTCCAGTGGGCGCGGCGGCCGAAGTGGGCGGTGCGTTCCCGCTTTTTCTTGCCGGCAAAGTTGGCGGTGTTGACGTCCAGGACAGTCTTCTTGAAAAGCTGCTCAATGGCGCGCTTGATCTCCAGCTTGTTGGCCTTCGGATTGACGCGGAAGACGTACTGATTGTGCTTCTCGGAAAGAAGGGTCGCCTTCTCGGTGAGAATCACGGTTTGGACATGGTCGAAGGTTTCTTTCATTTCGCGAGCCTTTCGGAGAGGATGGCGAGGGCTTCCTTCGTCACGACGATCTTGTCGAAGGCGAGGAGCTGCTCGGTGTTCACGTCGGCGGCGCGGACGAGCAGGGCGTTCTGCACGTTGCGGGCGGCGAGGTAGGTGTTCTCATCAAAACCGGCGCCGATGACGAGGGTCTTGCGGGCGTCCTTGGCGGTTTCGGCGAGGAGGGCGACAAATTTCTTCGTCTTGGGCTCTTGGACGGCGAAATTCTCAACGAGGAGCACATCGCCGGCGAGGATCCGCTCGCTGAGGGCCTTGCGGAAGGCGAGGACGCGGACCTTTTTCGGGGTGGTCTTGGCGTAGCTGCGGGGACGCGGTCCGAAGACCACGCCGCCGCCCACCCAGATGGGCGAGGATTTGTCACCCGCGCGGGCGCGGCCGGTGCCCTTCTGGCGCCAGGGTTTGGCGCCGCTCAGGGCGACCTCGCCCTTGGTCTTGGTCGAGGCGGTGCCGGCGCGACGGTTGGCGCGCATGGCGACAATCACGTCGTGAACGGCCTGGCGGCCCTTGGCGGGATCCGTGATGAGTTCGATCTTGGCCTTCTGGGCCTCTTCAGCGGTGAAAACAGTGGCGCTCATGGCTGCTTATTTCTTCTTCTTCTTCGCAGGGGCGGCTTCGACAGCGGCCTTCGGCTTCTTGTTCTTGATGCTCGGACGAACGATCACGTTCGATCCCTTCGCCCCGGGAATGGCGCCGCTGACGACGATCACCCCGTCCTCCTCACGAATCTGCAGGATGCGGAGGTTTTGAACGGTGATGCGTTCGTCGCCCATGTGGCCGGGCATGCCCATGTTTTTCCAGACACGGCCGGGCGTGGAGCGGTTGCCGATGGCACCGTTGCGGCGGTGCATCATGGAACCGTGGGACTGGGGCTGTCCGGCGAAACGGAAGCGACGGACGACACCCTGGAATCCCTTGCCCTTCGACTGGCCGATCACGTCGACATACTGGCCCACCTCAAACGTGGTGAGCGGAAGATCGGGGTTTTCGGGAGCCGCCTGACCGTCGGCAAGACGGAATTCGCGGATGAATTTTTTCGGCGTGGAGGACGACTTGGCGAAATGGCCGGCCTGGGCCTTGCTCACGCGCTGGGGTTTCTGGTCCTCAAAACCCACCTGGATGGCGTTGTAGCCGTCCTTCTCGGCGGTCTTGACCTGAAGAATGCGATTGCCGGCCGCGGCGATGACGGTGGCGGCGGAGATGCGCCCCTTGTCGTCATAGACGCGGGTCATCCCGATTTTTTTACCTAAAAGTCCAATGCTCATGACGTGGGCCCGTTAGATTTTGATGGTGATGTCCACGCCGGCCGGGAGGTTGAGCTTGCGGAGCTCGTCCACGGTCTTCGCGGTGGGTTCAATGATATCCAGCAGGCGCTTGTGCGTGCGGATTTCGAACTGGTCCATGGACTTCTTGTCCACGTGCGGGGAGCGGTTCACCGTAAACTTCTCGATGCGGGTCGGGAGCGGAATCGGTCCCGTCACCTTCGAGCCGGTGCGCTTGGCGGTTTCAACGATCTCGGCCGCGGAAGCGTCGAGGATGCGAAAATCGAACGCCTTGAGGCGGATTCGGATTCTTTGGCCGGCTGGTGATGACATAATTTTTAGAGAACTTTTGAGGGGGCGGGCCCCTGGTTGGTCATTGTAAATCGTTGTTGGCAACCACCAGCTGGCGACCACCCCGCGAATGTTTCGGACATTTGCGGGGTGATTGTCAGCTATGGGCTGCCATTTTTCCCTGACTTGCGTCAGGGGACAAAAAAAGCACGCAGTGGTGCTCTTTCAATTCCCCGACTGGGTGCGGGAGGGAAGACACTAGTGAACCCCGGCGGGGAAGCAAGCAGAAAGTTGAAGATTTTCCGGGAATCCGGTGATTTTGGCCCCGAAGAGGCACCCGGGCGGTCAGGCCCGCCGATGTCCTCCCCCGACCGGAAAAATTCGCCGTCTTTTTCCTCAAATTCCGCGGTTCTGCCGTGAATCCCCGGCGCGTGTCCGAACTTCGATGCGTCCGGCCG
>CALCJD010000012.1 GCA_937960895.1 uncultured Spartobacteria bacterium
TTCTTTTCCTCACCCGCCAGAAATGGCGCACCTCGATCAACCGCGCCGCCGAGGCCATGACGCTCTTTGCGGTCATCTGCGCCGCCATCTATCCCGGCCTGCACGTCGGCCGCGTCTGGATGGCATGGTTCCTCGCCCCGGTGCCCAATGCCAACGGCATCTGGCAGAATTTCCGCAGTCCGCTCCTCTGGGACGTCTTTGCGGTCTCGACCTATTTCACGGTGTCGGTCCTCTTCTGGTATGTCGGCCTCATCCCCGACCTGGCGACGCTGCGCGACCGCGCCACCACCAAGCTGCGCAAGTTTTGGTACGGCCTCCTCGCCCTGGGCTGGCGCGGCGGCAACCGCCAGTGGCGCCATTACGAGATGGCCTACCTCATCCTGGCCGGCCTCTCCACCCCGCTGGTGCTCTCCGTGCACTCCGTGGTGTCCTTCGACTTCGCCACCTCGGTGATCCCCGGCTGGCACACGACGATCTTCCCGCCGTATTTCGTGGCGGGCGCCATCTTCGGCGGATTCGCCATGGTGCTCACCATCATGATTCCGGCCTGCGCGCTCTACAAGCCGCTCCACGACCTGGTGACCATTTCGCACGTTGACAAGATGTGCAAGGTCATCGTCTTCACCGGATCCATCGTCGGCTACGCCTACCTGATGGAGCTCTTCATCGCCTGGTACAGCGCGAACCCCTACGAACGCGCCGCCTTCTGGTACCGCGCCTTCGGTCCCTACTGGTGGGCCTACTGGAGCATGATGATCTGCAACGTCGCCGCGCCCCAGTTGTTCTGGTTCAAATATTTCCGGACCCACCTCGTCTGGGTCTGGATCATCTGCCAGTTCCCGAACGCCGGCATGTGGTATGAACGCTTTGTCATCATCGCCACCACCCTGGCCCGCGACTTCACCCCGTCCGCCTGGGGCCAGTTCCATCCGACCTGGGTGGACATCTGGATGTTCATCGGCACCTTCGGCCTCTTTTGCACGCTGTTCCTGCTCTTCATCCGCTTCCTGCCCATGATCTGCATGTTTGAGGTCAAGGCCGTCCTGCCCGAAGCGGATCCCCACCATCATCCGGAAGGAGGGAAACACTGATGGACGTCGCTGGAAACGCATCCGCCCGTGTCTACGGCATTGCCGCCGAGTTCGACTCCGCGGCGGCCCTGTATCAGGCCGCGGAAAAACTGCGCGATTCCGGATACACGCGGTTTGACGTGTTTTCGCCCTTCCCCATTCACGGCATGGATCAGGCCATGGGGATGGGACGCTCGATCCTCGGCAAGATCATCTTCTTCGGCGGTCTCACCGGCTTCCTCACCGCGGTCTCCCTCGAGTTCATTCCGAGCTCCTTCCTTTATCCGCTCATCGTCGCAGGCAAGCCGACCAACCTCTACACCGTGCCCGCGTTTTTCCCGATCATGTTCGAGCTGACCGTGCTCTTCTCGGCCTTCACGACGGTGATCGGCATGCTCATCCTGAACGGACTGCCCCGTTTGAATCACCCGATGTTCAACTGGGAGCGCTTCAAGAAGTTCAGCGACGACAAATTCTTCTGCGTAATCGAGGCGCGCGATCCGAAATACTCCGAGAGCGGTGTGCGGGAAATCCTGAAGTCGCTGGGCGGACAACACATCACCGTCGTGCACGAGGACTGATGCCATGCTGAGATACTTCTTTGCCATCTTCGCCTTCCTCGTGGTGGTCATCATCTCCATGGCCGGCTTCCGCGGACACAAGTTCACGCGTCCTCCCATCGAGATTTTCCCCGACATGGACAACCAGCCCAAGGTCAAGGCGCAGGTGCCGAGTCCGTTTTTCGCCGATGGCCGCGCCGCGCGTCCGCCCGTCGAGGGCACCGTGCCCATGGGATATTCCATGCCCCAGCACAAACCGGTGGACGGCTCGGTCGGCCTGAATCCGAGTCCCTACAAAAACATCCATTTTTCCAGCAGCCCCGACTACGTCGACACCGGCCGGATGGGTGAAAACTGGGGGACGGGCATCCCGTTCGAGGTGACGCCGGCCGTGATGCAGCGGGGCCGGGAACGTTACAACATCAACTGCGCCATCTGTCACGGGGCGACCGGCGCGGGCGACGGCATGGCGTTCAAATTTGGTCTGGGCACCGTGCAGAGCCTGCTTCAGGAGCGCATCCGGGTGATGGCCGACGGCGAGATCTTCAACACCATCACGAATGGCAAAAACACGATGATGGGTTACGGCGACCGCATTCAGGTGCAGGACCGGTGGGCGATCATTGCGTATTTGCGCGCCCTGCAAAAATCGCAGGGCGGGGCGACCGTCGATGACGTGCCGCCGGATGAACGCGCCAAGCTGGAGGTTCAGTAAGCATGAGCGACCATAGCCCCTTCGAACCACCCAAACCCGAGTTCTTCGACTACAAACACGTCGGAGGCCGCCTCCTCGGCCTTGTCGGGACGGCGATTCTGGCGTTTGTCATCATTCTGGGGTCGGCCGTTTATTTCTCGGCCTCCGGCAACGAGGCCGGGGTCAAACAGTTCGCCTACTCCTACCTCTTCGCCTTCGCCTTTTTCCTGACCATCTGCATGGGCGGCCTGTTCTGGACGCTGGTCCATCATGCCGTCGACGCGGAGTGGAGCGTGGTGGTGCGCCGTCAGTTGGAAAACCTGGCCAGCCTCCTGCCGGTGATGGCGGTGCTGTTCATTCCGTTGATCTTTGTCGCGCCGCACCTCTGGCAGTGGCTGCAGGAAAAGAACGCCCACGACCCCCTGTTGCTGGAGAAAAAGGCCTATTTGAACCCCTGGTTCTTCTGGTTCCGCGCCTTCTTCTATTTCCTCTTCTTCACCGTGAGCGGCGGCCTCCTGCGGGCCTATTCCATTGCCCAGGACAAGGACGGCAATCCGCGCTACACGGTGCTGAACCGGCGGGTCACCTTCTCCAGTGCGCTCCTTTTCGCCGTCTGCCTGACCTTTGCCGCCATCGACTGGCTGATGGGCCTCGACTACCACTGGTTCTCCACGATGTGGGGCGTGTACATTTTCGCCGGCACGGCGCTGAGCTCGATGTGCGTCCTGGTTCTCATCGTCACCGGTCTGCGCGCGACGGGCTACCTGAAGGACGTCGTCACCATCGAGCATTACCACATCATGGGCAAACTGATGCTCGCCTTTACGATCTTCTGGGCCTACATCGGGTTCAGCCAGTACATGCTCATCTGGTATTCCAACATCCCCGAGGAAACCGTGTATTTTGTCCGCCGCAACACCGGGACCTGGTGGTATGGCAGCCAGTTCATGGTGATCGGCCATTTCTTCATCCCGTTCCTGTTCCTCCTGCTCAATCGCACGAAAAAGACGCCGTTCGTGCTTTGCGGCATGGCGGTCTGGCTGCTCGCCATGCACATGCTGGACCTCTACATCGTGGTGATGCCGGCCCTGCACAAGACGGGCTTTTCGGCGGACTCGGTCTTCTACGACGTCTTTTGCCTCCTGGCCGTGGGCTGCACGCTGGCGGCGGTCTTCATCAAACGCCTTGGTGAATCTTCGCTGTTCCCCGTGCGCGACCCGCGCCTGCCTCAATCCATCGCCCTGAAGAACTGATGGAAACCGCCCCCCAACCGAAACATCGCTGGCCCTTTTACCTCGGGCTTCTGGTGCTGATTTTCCTCTTTGCCATCGCGGGGAAACTGATGCTCACGACGGTTGCCCCCGCGCCGGACGAGGACGCCGCCCGGGCCGCCGAGCGCATCAAGGCGCTTGGGGAACTGAAGCTGGAAAACGAGCGGCGGCTGACGACCTACGCCTGGGCGGACAAGGAGAAAGGTCAGGTGCAGATTCCGATCGAGCGGGCCATGGAGCTGACCGCGGCCGAACTCAACAGCCGCCCGCCCGCTCCCGCCGGACCGATTGCCACGCCCGCGCCGGACGCGACCGACGCGCCCGCAGAGCAGGCGCCCGCCTCCCCTGAAGCCGAACCGGCCGCGTCCCCCGCGCCCCAACCCGCTCCGGCGAATTGACCCCCATGAGTGCCCTCGCTGCGAAACCCCACTCCGTCGCCCCCGCCGTATCCGACGCCTCGGTGCGCCTGCCGGTTCTGCTGTTCTTCGGCGCGGCGGTGTTTTGGCTGGTGAATGGCGCGCTCCTCGCCTTCCTCAGCGCATGGAAGCTGGTCGATCCGGGCTTCCTGGACGGCATTTCGTGGCTCACCTATGGCCGCCTGCAACCGGCGGCGGAAAACGCCCTGATCTATGGGTGGGCCTCCCAGGCGGGAATCGGGGCCGGCCTGTGGTTTCTGGCCCGGCTTGGTCGGACGGCCCTGGCCGGCCATCGGCTTTTGGTGACGGCGGCCGTTTTCTGGAACCTCGGCGTGGTGGTTGGGCTGTGCGGAATCGTGGCCGGCTGGAGTACCGGGATCGAACGGATGGAGTTTCCCGGCTTTGCCTCGGCGATCCTGCTGGTGGCTTACGCCTGCATCGGCCTTTGGACGTTTGTCCTGCTGCGGGACCGGTCGTCGTCCGGCCTGTATGTCTCGCAGTGGTATCTGCTCGCGGCCTTCCTGTGGTTCCCGTGGTTTTTTGCCACCGCCCAGATTCTTCTTGTCCACCATCCGGTACAGGGTTCGGCCCAGGCGCCGATCGCCGCCTGGTTCGGCAGCAACCTCATCTGGCTGTGGCTCGCCCCGCTGGCCCTGGCCGGCGCCTACTACGTGATTCCCCAGGAACAGGGACGCACCATCCGCGCCTATCCCTGGAGCCTTCTCGCCTTTTGGGGCGTGGCCGTCCTCGGCGGATGGAGCGGACCGCAGGTGTATCTTCTCGGACCCGTGCCCGCCTGGATGGTCAGCGCCGGCGTGGCGGCCAGCATCCTCCTCATCATTCCGGTCACCCTCATCGGCATCAACACCTTCGGCACCATCAGGGGCCCGGTGCAGGGGCCGGTGATCGCATTTGTTGGGGTCGGCCTCGCCTGCATGATGGGCGCCGTGGCCCAGAATGTCCTGGCTCCGGCGATCACGTTGGTGACACAGTTCTCGGATTACGTGACCGGCCAGAATGTCCTGGTGGTGCTGGGGTTCATCACCATGACCCTGTTCGGACTCCTTTATTTCATCGTTCCGCGGCTCACCGGCGAGGCCTTCCGCCCCGGCGCCACGGGCTGGCATTTTTGGCTGGTGACCTGCGGGATGGCGACCAGCTTCCTCTCGCTTACCGTCGGCGGATTGATCCAGGGCTTCGCACTCTATGATCCGGGGGTGACCTTCATGACCTCGGTCGAACTCGCCTGGCCCTTCCGCCTGATGAGCGCGGTGGGCTGCCTGGCCTTCTTCGCGGGCAGCCTGTATTTTGCCCTGTCCTTTGTGAATCTTCTTCTCCGCAAGGCGGACGTGCTGCCGCCGGCGAAAAAGAAAGGAGCGACTGTATGAACCGTCTCCCCTCGCTCATCACGGGCATCACGCTGGCCTTCGCCGCCTCCTGGCTCGGCGTGGTGGCGTACTCCTACGTGGAACTGGGCCGGCTCGAGCCTTACGTCGATGAAAACACCGGCGAAGTGAGTCCGCCGCCCCTTCCCGGACTCGCCACCGCGGGGCAGCGGGTATATGCCGCCAATGGCTGCGTCACCTGCCACAGCCAGCAGGTGCGCCCGGAGACGACCGATGTGGAAAAACAGCTGGGACCCCGTCCGACCGTCGCCCGCGACTATCTTCGGGAAAACCCCGCCGCCCTCGGCAAACTGCGCATCGGACCCGACCTGACCAACGTGGGACTGCGGATCACGGATGCCAACGAGCTGCATCGCCGTCTTTATGAACCCGCCACCGTGACCCCCGGCTCGAACATGCCCTCCTACCGGTATCTTTACGAAATGCGCAAGATCTCCGGTCAGTCCAGCGGGCAGGCGGTCCAAGGCCTGACAGGTCCCCACGCGCCGCCGCCGGGATATGAAGTGGTGCCCACCGAAGAAGCCCGGGCTCTTGTGGTTTACCTTCTCTCGCTGAAACGCAATTATACCCTGCCTGAGGCGGAACCTCTGCAATCGCCGTGATCAACGACCCCACCCCCCAAAAACGGGAAGAAGCCGATCTCGTGGCCCTCCACGAACCGCTTCTGCGTGAGCCGAATGTGCCCCGCGACGGCACCGAGGTGCTTTCGCCCTGGCTGTTGGTGGTGTTTCTTGCCGTGACGTTCCTCGGCGCCGGCTACCTCTTCTGGAACAGCGGCGGATTTCAGGCCAACGTCTTCAATCCGGGACGGGTTTCCTGGCAGGGCGCGGGACCGGAGGGCGCCGCCGCCGGACCCGATCCCATGGTGATCGGCAAGAAGGTGTTCAATCAAACCTGCGCCGTATGCCATCAGGGCGATGGACAGGGGGTGGCGGGACAATTTCCGCCGCTCGCGGAAAGCGAATGGGTGCTCTCCGAGGGATGGCATGGCGACAATCATCTGGTGCGCATCGTGCTGCACGGCCTGCAGGGCACGGTGACCGTCAAGGGCCAGCAATACAACAACGCCATGGCGCCTTGGGGCAAAACCCTCAAGGACGAACAGATCGCCGCCGTGCTGACCTATGTGCGCAACGAATGGGGCAACAAGGCCCCGCCGATTCCCACGGAATTCGTCGCCAAAATTCGTGAGGAAACCAAGGATCGCACCGATCCCTGGACGCAAAAAGAGCTTGAGGCCATTGGAAAGGAACTGGTGAGCGAGGCCGTTGCCGCTCCCGCGACGGAAGACGGGGCTCCTCAGGGTGACGCGGCTCCCGCGGAAGCCGCCCCGGCATCCGAAACCGCGGCTCCCGCTCCTCAACCCGAGGCCGCCCCGGCACCCCAGCAATGAAATCGCTTCTCAAAACCCTCCTGTTTCTGACGGCTGGCATGGGTTCCGCTCTCGCGGATTCCGGGCATTCGCTTTATTGGGCTCCGCCGAATGTCACGGTGGGCGGCCGGGATGTGGATTTCATCCTGAACATCATCTTCTGGCTGACCGCCGTCGTTTTTGTCCTCACCCAGACGCTTCTGGTGGTCTATCTGATCCGCTACCGCCGCCGTCCGGGTGTCAAAGCCCATTACAGCCACGGCAACAACTTCCTTGAGATCGTCTGGACGACCACCCCGGTGTTGGTCTTTCTCTTCCTGGCCATTTACAGCAACCGCGTGTGGTCCAAACTGCACAGCGATCCTCCGCCGGATGCCATCCAGATCAACGTGTCGAGTTTCCAGTTCGGCTGGGAAATGCGCTACCCGGGCGCCGACAACCAGCTCGGGGAAATCGATGTCACGAAGATCTCCCCGGAAAACAAATTCGGCGTGTCCCCGGACGATCCCCACGGCAAGGACGACTTCGTCTCCTCCGAACTGGTCATTCCCTACGGCAAACCGATTCACATCCTGCTCAATGCCCGCGATGTCATTCATTCCTTCTATGTGCCGGCCTTCCGCCTGTATCAGGACGCCGTGCCCGGACGCACCATTTCCTGGGTGTGGTTCGAGGTGGAAAAACCCGGCAATTTTGAACTGGCGTGCAGCCAGCTCTGTGGCATTGGTCACTTTAACATGAAAGCCCCCATTCGTGTGGTTTCCCCCGAGGAGTTCGCGAAATGGTATGAGGACAAGGTAAAAGCTGCGCAGGCTGCGCTTGCGGACAAAACCCCTTCCGAAATCGCCAGCAACTAGCTTCCACGCACCCCAGAAATGAGCGCCACCATTGCTGACACCACTCTCCCCGTAGAACACGCCGATCATGAGGACGTGGGATTCATCCGGAAATATCTCTGGACCTACGACCACAAGATGATCGGTCTCCAGTATCTCTGGACGGCCCTCTTTTTCCTCTTCATCGGCGGCGGTCTCGCCCTTCTGGTCCGCTATCAGCTCGCCTGGCCCAACACGGTGGTGCCCGTCATCGGGCATCTTCTGCCGAGCACGGTGGCCTCGGACGGGGCCATCATTCCCGGCGGCTACAACATGCTGGTGACCATGCATGCGACGGTGATGGTGTTTTTTGTGGTCATGCCGCTCCTTATCGGCGCCTTTGGAAATTTCCTCATTCCCCTGCAGATCGGTGCGGGGGACATGGCGTTCCCGCTGTTGAATGAACTCAGTTACTGGCTGTATTTCCTGTCCGGCATCATTCTGATGGCGGCCTTCTGTGTGCCGGGGGGTGCGCCGGGCACCGGCTGGACCGCCTATCCGCCCCTGAGCGCCGTTGCCGAATACAACGGCACGAAGCTGGGCCAGAGTCTCTGGGGCGTGGCCATTTTCATCAACGGCCTTTCCTCCATTGCCGGCGCCACCAACTACATCACCACCGTCGTGAACATGCGCGCGCCCGGCATGACGATGTTCCGCTTGCCGCTCACCGTCTGGTCGTTGTTCATCACGGCCATTCTGCTCGTGCTGGCCGTGCCGGTGCTTTCCGCCGCCGCGGCCATGCTCTTCTGCGACCTCAACTTCGGCACGAGTTTCTTCAAACCGGCGGGTGGGGGACAGCCGCTCCTCTGGCAGCACCTCTTCTGGTTCTTCGGTCACCCGGAGGTCTACATCATGATCCTTCCGGCGATGGGCCTCTCCTCGGACATCATCTCCGTCTTCTCCCGCAAGCCGATCTTTGGCTACAAGGCGATGGTTTACGCCATCATCGCCATCGGATTCCTCGGCTTCATCGTCTGGGGTCACCACATGTTTGTCAGCGGCATGAACCTCACGCTGAGCGCGGCGTTTTCCGTGTCGACGATGTTCATCGCGGTGCCGTCGGCCATCAAGACCTTCAACTGGCTCGGCACGATCTGGCGCGGTTCCATCGAATTCACCACCTCCATGTGTTTCGCCCTGGCCTTTGTCTCGATGTTTGTCATCGGCGGGTTGAGCGGCATCTTCATGGCGTCCACCCCGGTGGATCTCTTCATCCACCACACCTATTTCATCGTCGCCCACATCCACTATGTGCTCTTCGGCGGAAGCATCATGTCCGTCTTTGCGGCGATCTACTTCTGGTTCCCGAAGATGTTCGGACGGATGCTCAACGAGACCATCGGCAAGGTGCACTTCGTCCTGACCTTCATCTTCTTCAACATGGCGTTCTTCCCGATGCACAATCTGGGCCTCGGCGGCATGATGCGCCGCATCGCGGACCCGCCGATCTACGAACACCTCAAGCAACTCCAGCCGCTCAACCAGATCTCCACGGTGGGTGCCATCGGTCTCGGATTCACCACCTTCATCTTCATCTGGAACATCATCATCACCCTGCGCAAACCGAAGGACGCGCCGGCCAATCCGTGGCACGCCAACACGCTGGAATGGACCGTGCCGTCACCTCCGGGACACGGCAATTTCCCGAAGACCCCCGTGGTTTATCACGGACCGTACGAATACAGCGTGCCCGGACTCGACAAGGATTACCTGCCCCAGACGGAGAAGGCTCCCGCACACGTGAAGCTCGAGGCGCATTAAGCGGGGCGGTGTGGAGGGAGTCGGGACGGGACGCCTCCTCACGCCGGCGCCCACGGATCTGCTGCATCGCGTCGGGGACAACGTAAAAGGTCCCTCCTCTCTTCCTCCGCCACCCACCATCCCCCTCCTTCATTGACGCCCGGCGGCTCCCGCGTATCCTCTGAGTCCACCATGTCCGCCGTCACACCATCCCGTTACCGTCCGGCCCTCCATTGGTGGGCCGTGATCACGGCATGTCTGACATTTGTCCTGCTTTTTGTCGGCGGACTCGTGACGTCCCACGGCGCCGGACTGGCCGTGCCCGACTGGCCGAACAGTTTCGGGTACAACATGTTCACCTTTCCGATTTCGCGCTGGGTCGGGGGGATTTTTTACGAGCACACCCATCGTCTCATCGGGACCTTTGTCGGACTCTTCACGGCGATTTTCGCCGCCTGGCTGTGGGTCGCGGAATCACCGAAGGAATCCCGCGGGCCGGGAGTGGCCGTGGTGGTGGGGGTCCTGGTCCTTCTTGGCGTGAGACTCATGCCCGTTTATGTGACGCTCGCCGCCCTGGCGCCGATTGCGGCCGTTGTCTGCCTGCGGCTGTTTTTCCGGGACGGAGGCCGCCTGCGCTGGCTGGGCATGACGGCCCTCTCCATCGTGGTTCTGCAGGGGGTCCTGGGCGGGGTGCGGGTGGTGTGGCTGAAGGACGAGATCGGCATCTTTCACGGCATGATTGCCCAGACGTTTTTTGTTTTGATTTCCTATCTGGCCGTCATGACCGGCCGCCGGTTCGTCGAGAAACGGTGGGCCGATTACGAACCGGACCTCCGTCTGCGCTGGTACGCGCTGGGCATCACCGCGTTGATTTTCCTGCAGCTCGGCCTGGGCGCCACCATGCGCCACGAGCACATCGGCCTCTCCATTCCCGATTTTCCGCTGGCCTACGGACAGTGGATTCCGGACACGAGTCCGGCGGCCATGGAACGGATCAACGCCGAGCGGATCGCCAACAACGAAATGCGCACGACGGCCGTGCAGATCTGGATCCAAATGGCGCACCGCCTCATGGCGGTGATCATTGCCGTGACGGTCATTGCCTTTGCCTGGCGGGCGCGCCGGAGTGTGCGAGTCGTGCGGGGCTGGTCGCTCCTGTGGGTCGTGATGGTGCTCGGGCAAATCGGCCTGGGTGCCTGGACAATCTGGTCGAAAAAGGCGGCCGACATCGCCACGATGCACGTGGCGTTGGGCGCCCTCATTCTCCTGGTGGGCGCCCTGCTCACCCTTCGCCTGTTTTTGGGAGGCCGTGCGCAGGATTTCATTTTGCCAGACGGCCCGAATCCGCGTTTGATGGAACCCGTTGTATGAAAACCGCCGCCCTCTCCACCACCCGTACCGAGTCCTTTTTCGGCGACCTGTCGGAACTGGTGAAGGTTCGGTTGTCCCTGCTTGTTCTTCTGACGACCCTAGTGGGTTTTCTTGCCGGGTGGCAGGGGCCGATGAATTACCTTTTGCTGACCGCGACCCTGGTGGGAACGGCCCTTTGCGCCTGTGGGGCGTCCGCGCTCAACCAATGGTGGGAGCGCGACCTCGACGCGCTGATGAAACGCACCCGCCAGCGTCCGCTGCCGGCCCGACGGATGCATCCGGGCGACGCCCTCCTCTTTGGGGTGTTTTTCTCCGCGACCGGCCTCGCAACCCTCGGGTTGATGGCCGACGTTCGGGCGGCGATTCTTGCCTTCATTACCATCGCGATCTACGTGCTGGTTTACACCCCCATGAAGCGGGTGAGTTCCCTCAACACGCTGGTGGGGGCCATTCCGGGGGCCCTGCCGCCCCTGATCGGCTGGATTGCCGCCCGGGGGCATTATTCCCTCGAGGGCGGCCTGCTTTTTGCGATCCTCTGGTTCTGGCAGATGCCGCACTTCCTGGCCATTGCCTGGCTGTTTCGCGACGATTATTCCCGCGCGGGCTTTGTCATGCTCTCCAGCCATGACGAGGACGGATACGCCACCGGCCGGCAGGCCTTCCTGTATTCCTTCTGCCTCCTGCTGACCAGCTTGGTGCCGGCCGTGATGGGCTTCAATTCGGCCTGGTATTTCTTTGGTGCGCTGATCGTGGGAGTGGCCTTCTGTGCCGCAGCGGCCCTGTTCCTCTGGAAACGTGACCGTCCCTCGGCCCGCTTGCTCTTTTTTGCCTCGATTCTTTATCTGCCGGTGGTTTTGGTCCTGCTGGTTGCCTTCAAGCGATGAATGAAAAATCGAAACGCCGGCTTGATGCTGTTTCTTTGGATTTTCGCTCTCGCGCTCTGTGCGCTGGTCATTGTATTGATGCTCTTGCGCGGCGCGGCCTCCGTGCCGTGATGTTTTCCCCAACCCCAAAGAACATTCCCCTCATATGAGCACCGCCACCCTCAGTCACGATGCCCACGATGCGCATGCCGGTCATGCCTCCGCTCCGCCGGCAACCTGCAGGTTCGGCATGATCATGTTCCTCGCCTCCGAAGCCATGCTTTTTGCGGGGCTGATCGGAGGGTATATCGTCCTGCGGCTGAGCCGGAACGAACCCTGGCCGCCGGCGGGGGCACCCGACATCGGGGTGCAGTGGCCGTTGACGGGCCTCAATATCGTCATGATCGTCAACTCGCTGATCCTGATCAGCAGCAGTTTCTTTTACCATTTTGCCGAAGCTTCCATCAAAAAGCATGGGAAGTCCGGATTGCTCTGGCTGCTGGTTACCATCGTGGCCGGAAGCATCTTCCTCGGGGTGCAGGCCTGGGAATGGGTGCACCTCCACCATGAAGGCCTCTGGTTCAACACCTACGGCATCTACGGCTCGTGCTTTTTTGTCATGACCGGCTTCCACGGCATGCACGTCCTGATTGGAATCGGTCTCATCGTCTGGGTTTTCCTTCGTCAGCTGTTCCTCAGGTGCTACAAGCCGGGCCACACGGCCTCGCTCGACAACGTCGGGTTGTACTGGCACTTTGTGGACGGCGTCTGGATTTTCCTTTATACGATCCTGTATGTCATCTGAGCCGGATCAGCCGGCTGAAAACACACCTCCCCGCCGCATCCCGCGGCTCGGTTGGGCCATCGCGTTTCTGGTCGCGACGGCACTCATCGCGTGGAGTTATGTGCAGTTCCAGGACACCCTTCGCGCGCGCGGAGCCCTGCCGACGCGTTTGGAGCGTCTGGCACCGGCTCCCGAATTCCGCTTCACCGCCCAGGACGGCTCAACCGTCTCCCCGGAGGATCTGAAAGGACGGGTTTGGGTGGTGAATTTCATCTTCACCCGCTGCCTGGGCCCCTGTCCGCTGATGACCAGCCGGATGGCCGAGTTGAATCAACGCCTCGGTTCGAAAACCGCCGACGTGAACCTCGTTTCCATCACCGTGGATCCGGAGTATGACACGCCGGAAGTGCTCAAGGCCTACGGGGAAAAGGTGGGCGCCCGGCCCGAGCGATGGAAATTTCTGACCGGTCCCCGGGCGCAGATCGAGGAGACCATCCAAAAGGGATTTCTTCAGGCGCTCGGCCGGGACCAGGAGGGCATGCCCGTGCATTCGACCCGGTTTGTCCTGGTGGACAAGGACGGCTGGATTCGCGGCTTTCAGGATGGAAATGATCCCGAAGTGGTGCAAAAGCTTCTCATGGACATCGGCGACATCCTGCGCGAACCTGCCCGCACGACACGATGAAGGCGAAACTCTCCTGGTGGATACCGGTCGTTCTCTGGTCCTGGGGGGCGCTGTCCGCGGCCCGGGCCTGCGTCGGTTGCCGTGAGCCGGGCAGTGAAACCCTGCGGCACGAGTCATCGACGGTGATGGCGGGATTTGCGTTTTCCTGGAGTGTGCTGTTTATGCTGACCTTTGCCTTCCTGGTGGTGGGGGGCATGAGTCTGTACATTTGGCAGACCTGTCGGCGGATCGATCGCGAGCGGGCCCGTTCATGAGCGTCAGCGATCTTCCCGCCGTCAATGCCGGCCTGAACGGACTGGCCACGGTCCTGCTTACCGCCGGCTTCCTCCTGATCAAACAGGGCCGCATGGCCGCGCACCGGACCTGCATGCTTTCGGCGTTTGGCGTATCGGTGATCTTTCTCATCACCTACGTGGTGCACAAAATCCTCGTGCGCGGGGTGCACACGCCGATCGGTGCCGAAGGGGCGGTCAGGACGGTTTACCTGGTGATGCTGTTTTCCCACATCATCCTGGCCATGGCGATCGTCCCGCTTGTGCTCGTCACCCTCTGGCACGCCTTTGCCGGCCGACTCACCACGCACCGGCTGTGGGCGCGCTGGACCTATCCGATCTGGTATTATGTTTCGGTGACGGGAGTGTTGATTTATTTCTTTCTCTACCGGTGGTTTCCCGCCGCACCCCATTAGACGTCCATGAACGGCCTTGAACATCCCGGCGTGCTCGACGCCTTTGCGCATGACACCCGCGAGGACAAACTCGTGCTTGCGATGTATGAAAGGCGCCCCTGGCTGGGCGAGGATCTTCAGCTTTTTCAGCTGCAGGAAAAGCTCAACGCCTACCTGTCCTTTGCCCTCGACGGCGAAATGGCCGAGGCGTTTCCGCACCTCGTGGGAAAACCGCTCGAGATTCAGCTCCGCACCGTCCACGAGCCCGACCCCCGCGCGTGGGACCTGATCCGCCGCATCCGCGAACAGCTCGGCTTCCAGCAGATCAAATTCGAAGTCGTCCTGATCTCCGACGCCGAGATCGGACCGGAAAATGGCGGATGCTGCGGCGGACACTCCGGTGGTTGCGGGTGCTCCCATTAATCCCTGGGGTGTTAACCTTCCACCGGCCTTTCCGGTTTTCTTCTGGAGCAAAGAAAAGGCCGGGAAGGAAAAATTGCGGATGGTG
>CALCJD010000013.1 GCA_937960895.1 uncultured Spartobacteria bacterium
CCCCCCGGCCCTGGCGCTGGCGGTGTCGGTGATTTACCTGCTCTTTGTTCTGTGGGTTCACGTGGCCCGCGCCGTGGGCAACTTTCAGCTGCTCTTTGACCGCTTTGCCCGTCATGCCTTGGAAAAGGGCGAAGTGTGGGAAGCCCTCTTTGTGGGGCTCGGGGTCATTGGCGGCCTTCCCTTGCTGGCCGCAGGACTGGTCTCCCGCCAGCCCGTCCTGCTTGTGGCCGGGGTCACCCTCATCGGGAGTGCCTTCCCGTTCGCCTACACGTTTATGAACTCCGTCCCGACCGGACGCCTGCTCTTCGGTGCGATCGGGGTGTTTGTTTATTTCACGGGCGGAATTTACATTTACGAGATGCTCAGCAAACATTCCCTGGGCACGTGGACGGAAGGGCTCGGAACCATCGCCTTCCTCGCCGTCATCGGGGTGACCTAGCTCTGCAATGTGCGCACGCTGAATCGAAGGGCCTAGGGGAAACGGAGGACTTCCTTCTCAGGCATCCGGGGTGCTGCGGGGGTGCGTATTCCCGTTGATGAACAATCCAACGTCCACCCCTGTTTGCCCGCCCAACGTCAACGTGGCCCGATCGGAACGCATCGCCTCCGCGCTCGGCGGAGTGGTGGCCGCCGGATACGGCGTCCACCGCCGGAGTGCCGCCACGCCCCTGTTCCTTCTGCTGGGCGGACTCCTGGTCTATCGCGGCCTCAGCGGACACTGTGAGCTTTATGACCGGCTGGGGCTGAACACCGCCCGAAGCCGAGGCCAAAAAGGCGTCCCGGGCAACAGGGGCATCCGGGGGGAACGCTCGGTCGAAGTGCACCGACCGGCCGCGCAGGTCTTTGCCTCGTGGCGCAATCTCGAAAATCTCCCGATTTTCATGCCGCATCTCAAGTCGGTCACCTGTTCCGAGGACGGCACCTCCCATTGGGTGGTGGAGGGTCCGGCCGGAACGACCGTGGAATGGGACGCGGAAATCATCAACGAACATCCGGGAGAAATGCTCGCCTGGCAGTCGCTGCCCGGCGCCGACGTGCAACACGCCGGCACGGTGCGCTTCAAGGGACTGAAGGCCGGCCGCGGCACCCGACTGACGGTCGTTTTGCAGTACCAGCCTCCTGCCGGACCGCTGGGCGCCGCCGTGGCGTCGATCCTCGGCGAATCCCCCGACCGGCAGCTCGAGAAGGACCTGGCCCGCTTCCGCGACTGGATCGAGGCGGAACCGACCATCGTCACCTGAGACACGGTCCCTGTGATCGTTGCGGGAGAAAACCGCCCCGCGGATGTTGTTCGGCAAATCATTCCCGGCGTGGAACTTGGGGTCAGACTGTCGGCCTTTCCCCTGGAAACCGCAGGTTCCCCTGACGATCATTCGGATCGGTTTTTATGCCGTCGCCGCTCTCCGAATTTTCGGAACGGATGGTGCCATCTCCTCCCCAAGCCCGCCCTCGCCGGGGAGGTTCATGACCTTCATTTTGAGGGTTTTTCCCATTTCATCGCGCCCCGAATCCTGCTAACGGTAGCCGGTGAGCGACGCCGACCCGAAAATTGAAAAACGCTTTCAGGGCATTCCCGTGGCCCCGGGAATCGCGCACGGTCAGGTTGTCGTCCATTGGGTCGACGACGAGGAAATTCCCGTGCGGAAGATTCCGGCCTCGGAGATGCCGGAGGAAATCGCCCGTTTTGAGGCGGCCCTGATTGCCACCCGCGCCGAGCTTCTCGAGATTCAGCAGCGGATTGCGGATGCGATTGGCGCCCGGGACGCGAGCATTTTCGACGCCCACCTGCTCGTCGTCGAAGACCGCACGCTCATTGACGAGGTGCTTCGCGGACTCGAAAAGGACCGGCTCAACGTCGAATACATTTTCCACAAGACCGCCGAACGGTACTGCAAGACCCTTAGCGAGATCGACGATCCCTACCTTCGGGAACGCGTGGTGGACATCGAGGATGTGGCCCGCCGGGTCATCCGTCACCTCCTGGGCAAGGCCCCGCGGGATCTGGCCACCGAGGACAAGCCGCACATCATCGTTTCGCACAACCTCACGCCGTCCGACACCGCGTCCATTAACCGCTCGCTGGTGCTGGGCTTCGCCACCGAACAGGGCAGCAAAACCTCGCACACCGCAATCATGGCCCGGTCGATGGACATCCCCGCCATCGTCGGGCTGCACGACATCTGCTCCGAACTGACGAGCGGCGACGACGTCCTGCTCGACGGTTACAGCGGTGTTCTCATTCTCAATCCTTCGCCCGAAACGCTGGCCGAATACGGCAGCCTCGAAAAGCAGAAGGAAAAGGTCGAAGAACGCCTCGAACTTATCCGCGAGACGTCGTCCACCACGAGTGACGGACGGCACATCATTCTGTCGGCCAACATCGAGCTTCCCGGCGAGTTGGACGATGTCCGTGAAAGCGGTGCCGAGGGGGTCGGGCTTTATCGGACGGAGTTTCTCTACCTCAACCGGACCCAGCCTCCCGACGAGGAGGAGCAGTACGAGAATTACCGGCTGGTGGCGGAGCGTTCCAAACCGCATTCCGTCATCATCCGCACCCTGGACATCGGCGGCGACAAACCTTCGGAAAGCCTCAACCTGCCCGAGGAACAAAATCCCTTCCTCGGTTGCCGGGCCATCAGGTATTGCCTGCAAAACCCGGACATCTTCAAAACCCAGCTCCGGGCCATCCTGCGGGCGGCCGCCGTGGGCAATGTGCGGCTCATGTATCCGATGATCTCCAGCCTCCAGGAACTGCGCAGCGCCAATGCCCTGCTGGAGGAATGCAAGGAGGAGCTGCGTCAGCGTGGCACCGAATTCGGCGACTCCCTCGAGGTCGGTGTCATGATCGAGGTGCCGAGTGCCGCCCTCGCCGCCGATCACCTCGCACGGGAAGTGAGGTTTTTCAGCATCGGCACCAACGATCTCATTCAGTACACGCTGGCCGTGGACCGCGGCAATGACCGCATTGCCCACCTTTACGAGCCGACGCATCCCGCCGTCGTTCGCCTGATCAAAAACGTGGTCGACGCCGCCCACCGCAACAACATCTGGGTCGGCGTCTGCGGCGAAATGGCCGGGGATATTGCGCTGACCCCCCTTCTGCTGGGATTGGGCGTGGATGAACTCAGTGCCAGCAGCACGGTGGTGCCGCGGGTCAAAAAGGCCGTGCAATCGCTCTCAATTCCGACCTGCCAGAGCCTCGCCGAGGAGGCACTCGGGCTGGACAACAGCCTCGCCATTCTGCATCGCTGCCTCGATGTGGCTTCCAGCCACTATGGGGAGCTGATCGACTGACGCCCGCGGGCGGCGGAACCCGTCCCCGCCCCGGCTTACAACAGCTCGTTCAGGATGTTTTCGATCAACTCCTGGCGGCCGCTGTTTTTCTGCACCGGATCGGGACGGCCCAGGGCGTATTTTTCCAGCGACGCAAAGGTTTCCCTGCCGGCCTCGATGGAGGCGCCGATGCCGGAATCCCACGAGGCATAGCGATTTTTCACGATTTCCCCAAGGCGTCCGTCCGCCCGGAGCGCCGCCGCGGCCTTGAGCCCGCGCGCAAAGGCATCCATGCCGCCGATGTGGGCGTAGAAAAGGTCCACCGGTTCGAAACTTTCGCGCCGCACCTTGGCGTCAAAATTCAGTCCGCCCGTGGTGAATCCGCCCATCCCGAGCACGGTGGTCATGATGGCGGTGGTGAGATAAAGATTGGTCGGAAACTGGTCCGTGTCCCAGCCCAGCAATTCATCCCCGGCATTGGCATCGATGCTGCCCAGCGCGCCGGCGGCCGCGGCGACTTCGCACTCGTGATGCATGGTGTGACCGGCGAGGGTCGCGTGGTTGGCCTCGAGGTTGAGTTTGAAGTGCTCGAGCAAACCGAACTCGCGGAGAAAATTCAGACAGGCCGCCGCGTCGGAATCGTATTGGTGTTTGGTCGGTTCCTTGGGTTTCGGCTCGATGTAGAACTGTCCCTGGAAACCGATCTCCCTTTTGTAATCCACGGCCATGTGGAGGAACTTCGCGAGGTGGTCGAGCTCGCGCTTCATGTCGGTGTTCCACAGGGTCGAATATCCCTCGCGTCCTCCCCAGAAGGTGTAACCTTCACCGCCGAGTTCGTGAGTCACCTCCAGAGCCTTCTTCACCTGCGCGGCGGCGTAGGCAAAGACGTCGGCATTCGGACTGGTTGCCGCACCGTGGACATAACGGGGATGTGCAAAAAGGCACGCCGTGCCCCAAAGGAGCCTGATGCCGGTGCGCTCCTGCTCCTCCTTGAGCACCTTGACCACCTCATCCAGGTTGCGGTTGGTCTCCGCCAGCGTCGCGCCCTCCGGAGCGACATCGCGATCGTGGAAGGCATAATAGGGCGCCCCGAGTTTTTCGATGAATTCAAAGGCGACTCGAACCCGCTTCCGGGCGTTTTCCAGCGAGGAGGACCCGTCGTCCCACGGACGCAGCATCGTGCCCACGCCAAAGGGGTCGGCCCCGGTGCCGCGGAAGGTGTGCCAGTAGACCACCGAAAAACGCAGATGGTCCTTCATGGGTTTGCCTTCGACGAGTTCGGTCGGGTTGTAATGTTTGAAGGCGAGAGGATTCCGGGAGGTGGGGCCTTCGTAGGGGATTTTGGAAATGTCGGGGAATGCTGTCATGGTGAGGGAGAGATGGGGAAAACTTCCTGCGATCTGGTGAAAAAGCTAATATTTTGAGCCAAAGCAGGCTACCGCATTTTGCGGAATAGTTCTTTCATTTTGCGACAGGCCGGAAAACGATGTCCCCATGTCCACAACCGTCGCGGTGGTGATTTCGGAGGCCTTCCTGCGCCGCCTGGCGTCCTCGCTGGCCTCGATGGCGCGGCGTGGAACGGTGTTTCGCATCGTGGACAACCACCATCCCGTTTCCCGCATCCGTCATCTGGTGCGGGCCAGCAAACCCTCGGTCGTGCTCACCGAGTGGATGCCGGGAATGATGGAAAGTCTCCTGGCGCTCGGTTATCCCACGATCCTGGTCGGCGTGGACGACGTGTTTCCGGGCGCAGTGAGTCTGGATGTCGATGACGAGGCCGTGGGTGTGGCGGCGGCGGAATATTACCTCGCCGCCGGGTATCGCAGTTTCGGTTTTGTCGGAGTCGACACTCCCTACTCCGTTCAAAGACTGGGGGGATTTTCCCAAAGACTCGCCGCCGAGGGCATGACCCCGGCGGTTCACATTGAGAAGGAGGTTCATGCGCGCCATTACCTCGAAATCTGGCATCATCCCTCGTCCGCCCTGCGGCGCTGGCTCAGAAAACTGCCCAAGCCGGCGGGCATTTTCGCGGCGCACGATCCGCTGGGGCGTCTGGTTTGCGAAGCCGGCCGCGAATTGAAACTTTCCATTCCGGAAGACGTTGCGGTCATTGGAGCCAACAATGACGAGATGGTCTGCCCCTTGAGCAATCCGCCGCTTTCCAGCATCGTCATTCCCTGGAACCGTTTGGCTTCCGAGGCGGGCAATTGGGTGGAGGCGCTCAGCCGCGGCACCCGTCCCCCTCGTCAACCCCTGCTCTTTGCGCCCGGCGGAGTCGCCGCCCGTCAATCCACCACCCTCCTCGCCGTGGAGGATGCGGATGTGCGCCGGGTGCTGCAGTTCATGCGGGAAACGTTCGATGAACCCGTCACCGTGGAAATGATCTGCGATGAATTGCGCCTCACCCGCCGCACCATCGAACGACGGTTCGTCCAATACCTGCGCGCCACCCCGTGGGAAATCCTGACGCGCTTTCGCATCGACCGCGCCAAAACGCTTCTCACCACCACGGACCTCTCGATTTCCCGCATCGCGGAAGCGAGTGGGTTCGGCGACGTCGAACGGTTTTCCACCCTGTTTCGGCAGCGTGTCGGAAAAAGTCCGTCAAAATACCGGACGGCCGCCGGTTAAGTGCTCCGGATCCGGCGCATCGAGTCCGCGATCGGGATGCTCTGATGTCGGGGACGTTGAGCGGGAAATTCCGACGTTCGGAGAACGCCGAGCCGCTATTTCCGCAGTCGTTCGAGAAGGGTCCGGAGTTTGGGATAGTTCACCTTGGCATTGTGCCGGGCGTCGACCGGGATTCTGTCCACAGACCAAATGCGTCCGACCCCCGCCCAAGCTACCGCCTGCTCAAGAGAGGACCGTTCCTCCCGATCCAGCGAGCCTTCGATGACCAGCACCCGCCGCTCCCTGTGGGAGACGAAGGCCGCGCGACGGACGGAGGGAAAACTCATGGCCACACATTCCACGGCAAAGGGGTAAAGCACCCCCGAGGCGTCCTTCACCCGCGCGGCGCAGCGCCCCAGCAACCAGAGCCGGCCGGAGGCATCGAGATATCCGGCATCGCCGGTGCGGTGCCAGATTTCCCCGTCGAGGCGCACCTTGGTTTCCTCATCGCCCTCGCCGTGCAGATAGCCCTTCAGAACATGCTCTCCCGTCACGATGATTTCCCCGGCTTCGCCACAGGGTAGCCCGCGGCCATCCGTCAACGGACCGCCCCATTGATCCGCGACAATGCGCAGGCGGATTTCCGGAATCGGTTTCCCCGCCAGCAACCCCCCGCCCGCGCGCATGGCCTGCCAATCCTCGGGCCGGATCTCGCCGCATTCGACATG
This sequence comes from uncultured Spartobacteria bacterium, assembly GCA_937960895.1. Taxonomy (GTDB): domain Bacteria; phylum Verrucomicrobiota; class Verrucomicrobiia; order Chthoniobacterales; family Terrimicrobiaceae; genus CALCJD01. The sequence goes on from CALCJD010000013.1 coordinate 6,612, forward strand.
CGCGACCGGCTCCGCCTCGGTGGAACCATAAACCGCCACCACGGCGGCGTCGGGAGCCGCTTCGCGAAGCCGCTGCAGGGTCGAGGGAAAAACGGGTGCCCCGCCCGTGTAGATCTTTCGAAACGCGGCGAGGGCGCCCGGCACCTCGGCCACCCGAAGATAAAAGGCCGGGGATCCACCACTGCGTGTGGGGCGCAGACGGTGAATCTGTCGGGCCAGGCGCGGACCGTTGACAAAACCCGGACGGCTGATTTTCGCGTCCGGCAGGATGCTCGTCACACCCGATGCCAGGTTCGCAAGGACAAAGACCGGCAGCGTGGTCAGATCGCGTTCCCCCTCCTCCAAGGCGATCGAATGCTCCAGGGCCCGGTGCTGCGCCAGGAGAAAGCGATGCGTTCTCACGGCCGCCTTGGGAGTCCCGGTGCTTCCGCTGGTGAAGGTGATCAACGCCGCGTCGTCCGGCCCGGGAAAGGGCGGCAGTTCGTCCCGGGATGTCGTGGACCAGCCCGGCGGCGCGAAAACCCTGGGAATGCGGCGAAGCCCCGACACAAAGGGGCGAAGAACCCGCAGCGGCCAGGCGGCGACCAGCGCGGACGGAGCATGCTTTCGGCAACAGGCTTCGATATTGGAAACCCCCGACGACGGATCGACAAACATGGCCGTGGCGCCCAGACGGAGCGCGCCAAACAGGGCCACATAAAGTTCCGCCGACATGGGCACAAAAATCAGCACCGCATCGCCGCGCCGGATGCCCGCCCGGGCCAGTCGCCCGGCAAACGCCTCCGAGGCGGAGGCCAACCGGGCGTAGGAAATCTCCCTGTCCCGCCCGCCGCGCGTCACCACCAGCGCTGCGCGGTCCGGCCAGAGTCCGGCCCGGTCACGCAGGATTTCCGGGATGGTCTTCATGAAAGCCGCCGCGAATAAAGCGTGTAGCGGCGCATGATCCGTCCCAGGGCTCCGCTCATATTGCGAACCCGGTCGTTGTCATCGTGCTGAAGCGCGTGGATCACCCGCCGGTATCCCAGGTCGAGGGCCAGTTGGTGCAGGCGGTCGGTGAGCACCACGCCCAGCCCGCCCCACGGCCAGCGTTTTGCCAATGACCGTCCGAACCGCTTCCCCCCGCTGCGCCTCGGCCAGATCGGGAACGGCGAAAAGGTAACCGACCGGCTCACCGTCCTTCTCGGCAATCTGGACCAGTTCCGGGCGGATCCGATCGCGGAAGGGCAGATACTGTCCGATGAAGGCGGCTTCCGGCAGTTCGGTGTAGAGGTAGTTGTCGACAAAGCTGACCACGGACACCCGGTAAATGCGGCGCAGGTCGTCCTCGAACGCAGCGAGGTTCAGCGGCCGGATTGTCACCCCGGCGTTGCGCAAACGTTCCCATGCCCTCGGCACCCGCGGATCGCGACGTGCCGGGTCGTCGACCAGGGTTGAAGAATACATGGCAAGGGTCGAGAACCCCGACGCCAGAAACGCCCGCTCCCACCAATCGGGATTGTCGGGCTCCATGAAAAACGGCGGTTCCGTTCCGCGTTCCGTCAGCACCCGATAACGGCGCCACGTATTGCCATCCATCGGTCCCACCGCCAGGGTGCAGCCGGCGCCGGCCAGGTGTTCCAGGGCCGCCGTCAGAATGGTCCGGCCGCCCTCCGCGGATTCCGCCGCGAAGTGTCCGATCACCCCAAGGCGTTCGCCCGGATACGGCGGGGTCACCGTCCACCACAACGAGCAGCGCCCACTCCCATCCTCCAGACACAGATGCCGGTCGGCCAGCTGGCCGACCAATTTTGCGGATTCAAAACCGGGAATCGTTTCCCCGGGCCGGAAGGAATGAATTTTCATAGGTCACCACGGACAAAGTCCCACCAGGGAGGCGAGGACGGCAACCACCGTCTCCGAAAACCAGATCCGCACCTTCTGCCCGGGGAGATGCTCCACCGGCCAGATCGGGACAAAAAACAGGAGCGAAACCGCCACCGACGCAGGAACGAGCACGACCGGAATCAAAGCCATCTGACCGGCCAGCCATCCCCCCACGCCCAGCAGCACAAAAAGAACCGTCGGCACCGTCCAGCTTAGAAAGAGAATGCGTGCCATCGGCCACCGTGCCCGCACCACCCGCAGGCGCGCCGACACAATGTTCCCGGTGTGCGCGGCCATGCACAAAAGATAGGGCGAAAGAAAATCTTTGTGCAGGACATACGCGAGGAGCATCCAGAAAAATCCCCCCGCCATCACACGGGTCACCGCATGAAGGTTTTGAATGGGACGGCCTTCCGGCGCGAAAGCCGGCAGGTTCACATAAACCAGAAAGAGCAGGAGCGGCGGAAACAGCCAGAACCAGCCGCCAAAGGCCCAGACGGCATAGCCCGAGAGCGCCCCGGCAAGAACGGCGCTGTCGCTCAGCGTCGTGCGATTGCGCACCACAACCACCAGCACGAAAAGGCCCAGCACCAGCAGGAAACGCAGGAGCAGTTCGCCGGCGTCGAGGGGCAGGTAATACCGAAGCAGGAAATACATTCCGATCGGAATGATCAGATTGTCCTGTCCCCGCCACGAAACGGCCTCAAGCAGCATGACAATGAATCCCGCGGTCAATCCCAGCAGCAGGCACTCGGCGCGGCCGGTTTGGCTGAATAGCAGGAGCGGAATATGACAGGAGAGGAACGCCGCCGTAAAAAAGGCCACCGATCCCTCCGCGCTCTTCAGTCCTTCATCGGTCCGGTAGCGGGTCCAACCGTAGCGCACCCCGACCAGCGCGCCCACCGAGTCCGCCACGGTGAGGGTCAAAACCGGAATGACAAACAACAGCCGATCCCCCGCCGAAAGCAGAAACACGACGGCCACGGCGGCCGGGAAATAAAACTCCCCGAGCGATTGACGCTCCACCCCGCCCAACACGCCGCCGATTTCCCGGCGCAGCCCCGGAGCCAGCCGTACCGCCGCAAGGCCGAGGATGGCGAGAACGGCGAGCACAATCACCGGCCAGGACTCGTGAAATACCCACGGGAACGACAGGCAGACCAGGCCCATGCCCACATGGACCGCCTTGCGCGAAAGCTCGGCCGGCAGGCGGTTTCGGAAAAGCCGCATCACGCCCATCAGAAACCCAAGGACGGCCAGAACGCCCAGGATGCCGAGCCAGGGATTCATCGGACTTCCTCCACAATGAACGCGCTGTAAAAAAACGCCTTGTCCTGCCGCAGCAGGCGCGGACCGAGATCTTCCACCGCCTTGAGGGGGGACCCGGGGGGCGCGGACCGCGGGGCCAGCATGTTCCAATAGGCCAGCCGGGCCCGGGGACGGGCCGATTCGGCAATGCGCGTCAGCAATCGGGCGGCGTTTGCCTCGGACATGTATTCGAAGATGTCGCTCAGGTTGAACTTGCTGAGGCGTCCGGCGGGATATTCGGAAAGAAAGTCCTCCAACGGCGCCAGCCGCCATTCGAGCCGGTCGAGGTGTCTGCGGATCGCTTCCACGTTTTCCTCCCGCAGATAAAACGGAAGCGCGGTGTCATGGTGTCCGGTCAGGAGACATTGCAGATAGGGATTGGCGTGTGGATCGAGTTCGGTGAGGGCGTGACGTGTCCTTTCCAGGATCCGCTCCGCCACGCTGCCTTCGACATAACGAAAGAAACTCGGATCCCGTCCCAGCGCCCCCATTGTCGTCCGCGAAAAGAACAGCTGAAAAAGCACCCGCCAGCGCCAGGTGTTCCAGGTGGATTCGTAAAATTTCCGCCGTTCCTCGGGGCTCCGCGATTCCAGCAGACGGCGGATGGTTTGTTTTCCGTGCACCATCGGCATCACGCGCTCGCGAAAGATCCGGAAATAATTTTCAAACTTTCCGGCATTCCCGACACCCGCCGCCACCTGCGCCGGACGGGCATCCCAGAAGGCGCGCGCTTCCGCGGACAGATCGTCGCGCAACGCCTGGTACAAAAACGGGCGGCGTTCGCCGGGTCGCGATCCGATCAGTTCCAGAATCTCGGCGTGCTCGAGTTTGCGAAAAGCCGCAACCCGCAACTCAAGGCACGCAATCTGGGCCGGATTAAGGTCGAGCGCCACAACCCTGCGCGGCCCCCTGGCCAGCATGGCCAGGGCATTGTCGCCGGCGGACGCGATGGAAAGGCATTCGTCGTCGGGCCGGATGTCCAGCGCCTCGAGAAGAATATCCGCGTCCTCCCAGACCTGGGCGTAGCGAATGATCGTAAAATCCGCCCGACTGGCCGCCTCACTCGCCATGGTCCGCCTCCCCGTTGATTCGGGTCACCCGCCCCGTGCCGCCGTCCAGCTCCACCAGATCCCCGGTGTGCAGCCAGGCGGTGAGTCCGTCGACCGACACCACCGCCGGAATTCCCATTTCACGCGCTACGATGGCGGAATGCGAAAGCAGGCTGCCGTGTTCCACCACGAGTCCCGCAGCGGACGGAAAAAGCAGGATCCAGCCGGGGTCGGTCCGCGGCGCCACCAGGATTTCGCCCGGCACGATCTCCGCATTCCGCGGATCCAGGATCACCCGCGCGCGGCCCCGCACCACGCCCGGACAGCAACCGAGCCCCTTGCGTTCCTCCCCGTGTCCCGGCGCGACGCCGGATGGCGTCCGGCCCAAAAAATCCTGTCCCACGTAAACCACCCCGCGCGTTTCAAACCGGCCGGCGGGAGGGGCGGTCTCTGCAAATTCGTCAAATTCCCGACGGCGCAGGCGCGCCAACTCGCGCAGATTCGTGGTGACCGCCGCGCCCTCCACGAAACCCAGCACCTCCTCGGTCTGCAGGTAAAAGACATCCCGCGGGTCGTCCAATTGTCCCAGCGCGTGCAGCCGTTTGCCGAGTTCGACAAAAATCCGGCGCACACGGCCGAACACCCTGGTGCGTTCGAAGCGCAGATTTTCCCGGTCCCGCACGCGGTCGCGGGTGCGACGGATCACAAACTGAAAGATCGCCCGGCGAACCGGATGTCCGGCGAGGGCGCGTGCAGCGCGTTCCTCGGCGGCCTTTCCCAGCATGGCCGTGTCCATGCCGGGGCGGTCCGGGTTTCCGGCGAGACGGGCGACGGACCGGAACAGCAGGAGCGGGTCGTCGTGCAGGGTGGCGCTTTCGAGTTTCAATTCCTCGAGGCAGCGGTCCCCGAATTTTTCCAGATAGGCCTGGTATTCGGCGGCAAATTCCGGGTGGTCGGCGAGGCGCGCGCGGATGTCCCCCGGCGTGGCGGATTCCAGCAGGTGCCGGAGTTCGGGGGAGCGCCGGGCGAGGTCGGCCAGCCGGCGCAGGCGTTGGGCGGGTTCGGCACTGATGATTCCGCCCTGGCAGGCGATGAGGTCGTTTTGCAGGGTGCCGTCGGGATCCCCGCACCATTTGTCGACCAGCTTCCGGGAGACCCCGAAGTAGATCATCGCAAAGAAATCATTGATGAGCGGCGCATCCCAGCGGGTGAGCAGGTCGTTTTGCAGACGGCGATAGGCGGCGGCGAGTTCGTCGGGACGCAGGTCCTCCAGCACCCGGCCGTGAAGGTCCAGCGCCGCATCGAGCCGCCGGTAAAACGCGGTGATTTTTCGCGGCAGCAAAAGATGATTGGTCACCAGTCCGACCAGCGTGCCGCTGATTTCCAGATAATCCCGCCAACCCGCCCGCCGGTTCGGATCGACGATTCCGGTCAGAGCCTCCTCGGGCAGGCTCTCCTTCACCCCCATCATCTGCTCCATGAACCGGCGGTTCACGGCAAAGCCCGGCAGCATGGCCAGGACGCGATACCAGCTCAGCAGATTGTAATAGATCCGACCGCGCACCAGTCCGAGCATCCGGCCGAACACGTCGCGGTTCTCTCCGATACGGCGGGCGGGAACGCGGAGGATTTTGACAAACTGACGGTACACCTCCTCGTAAACATGCCGCGCAAAGCTGAAGGTGAGCGGCGAGGTGACCCCGCTGTAACTTTCGGCGATGTTGCTGTTGTCCCAAAGCTGCCAGGCTCCGTCGGGATCGGCCTGGCCGGCCAGGGACGTGATCGGACGCGACTGCAGCAGATGCAGTGTCCCGCCGGCGATCGCCCATTCGATGTCCTGTGGCATTCCGAACTGCCGCTCGGCGGCCCGCGCCAGATCGGCCACCGCAAGCACCTGCGCGTCGCTGAGCGTTGTCCCGTCGGCCGCCCTCCGAACGATGCGCCCCGCCCGATCCACCTGAAAGGTGTCGCCGCTCTTTTCGCCGGAAACCAACGCCTCCCCCAGCCCGCGCACGGCCGCCACCACGGCGATGCCGCGCCGACCCGAGACCGGATCCGCACTGAAGGCCACGCCCGCCAGATCCGCGGCCACCATTTGCTGCACAATCACGGCGGGCGTCGGCGGGGGAAGCGGCAGACCGGCCTGGCGGCGGTAAAGCACGATGCGTTCGCTGAAGCCCGACTGGCGCACGGCGCGGATTTTTTCCGTCAGCTCCCCGCGGCTCACGTTGAGATGGCTGTCCAATTGCCCCGCAAAGGAACGGGTCTGTCCGTCCTCGTCCAATGCCGACGAGCGGACCGCCCAGGGGCCGCCCGTGGATCGGAGGAAATCCTCCCACGTGTCCCCGCCCACCGGTTCCTCCGCATCCGGCAGCACCACGACCCAGGGAGGCACGGGAAATCCGGCCCGGCTCAACGCGGCCAGAGCCCGCGCCTTGCCGCCGACCGGCAGCGTGCCGAAGTTTTCGTCCCGCCAGTGCGCCACGCCGTTCATGCCAAAATCCTCACCAGCATGGGCACCGCACCCAACATGAGATACAGGGCCAGCGTCCAGAGTCCGGAAAACGTTTCAAAGCGTTTGCCATGGCGGGGGAAACGCAAAAAGAACACGCCAATTCCCACCGCCACGGCGAGCAAAATTCCCAGCACGATTCCCACCGGAACGGCAAAGGCAATCCGCCCGGCCGCCACGAGCGCGGCGGTTGCAGTCAGGGTCATGGCCAGAACCCAGGCCCCGACCGCCCCGCCCCGTCCCCAGAGCACCGAATAGGTTTCGACGCCCGTCTCCTCGTCCTCGGGAGCACGGATTTTGCGGCCGATTTCAATGACAAAGCCGTTCAGGAAACTCACGAGCACAAACCAGAACAATCCCGCCGGCGGCCGGCCGGTGGCGGTCATCCAGTCACACGCCGTCGCATAAAAATCGATCAGCGGCATGATGAACATGTGCGACCACATGTAGGTGAAGGGATGCGCCTTCAGCCAGGTCTTGCAAAAAAACTCCCGGCTCATCAGGGCGAGATAAATCCACGTCCCCAGCAGGATCGGCGCGAGCCGCACATCGAGCCGGAGGGCCAGGAGCAATTGCAGGACTCCCGTTCCCGCCCAGACCATCCCCAGTTCGCGCAGGGAGACGAGTCCGCGGGGCACCGGACGGTACGGCCGGTAGCGGGCATCCTCCTCGTAATCCTTGAACTCGTCGGCCAGGCGGAGGTGCAGAAAGGAAATCAGGGACGAGACAAACGCCACCACGATCACCGGCCAGGCGGGAAACCCGGCGGCTCCGCGCCGCAGGGCGGAAAAACACACCGCGCACAGACTGAAGGCAAGAATCAGGATGCCGTGGGCGACCAAGGGGAACCGCTCGCGCTGATACACCCACCATCGCGCGAGGCCGCGGGGATCAGCGGTCATCACGCGCCAGCTTTCGGTGCGCCCGGGTGAAATGTCCGGCCGCCAGGGCGCCGATGATGGACAGCTCGCCGGCGAGCGCGAGAGCCGCCGCCACCTCGGCAAGCGCGCGGGCATGGCCCGGTCCGCGCAGCCCGAGAATGTCCAGGCAGGCCGCCTGGGTCGGCAGCTGCGTGCCGCCGCCCACGGTTCCGACAATCAGGTTCGGCAGGGTCACCGAGGCGTACAGGGAACCGTCCGGCCGGGCTTCAAACCGGGTGACCCCCACCGCCGCCTCCGAGACGCAGGCGACATCCTGACCGGTGGCCAGAAACAGGGCGGCCAGCCCGTTGGCGTAATGTCCCTGCACGCCGATCGTGCCGCTCAGGACCCCGCCCAGCGCGGACATGCGCCAGTATTCCTCCATGGATCGCGCGTCGGTGTGCAGGCGTTTGCCGAGAACCTCTGCGGGAATGAGCCCTTCGGCCGCGACCTTGCGTCCGCGCACGGTCTGAAACGACTGGGCGCTGGCTTTTTTGTCCCCGGACAAATTGGCTTCGACAAAGAGGTGTTTCGGTTTCACCGGGGAGTGGTCGCGGATGTAGTCGCAGGCCGCCTGCGTGGCAATGGTCACCATGTTCTGCCCGGCGGCATCCTCCGTGAAATACTCGAAGGTCACATAGACGTGGTTGCCTTCGACCGTGAGGCGCAGATCGAGCAGACGTCCGTGCCGGGTCGTCGCCTCCGCCGCCTGCCGCAGGGCATCCTTTTGTCCGAGCAGCCAGGTCACAAAGGCCGCCACCTCGCCCCGGAGAGCTGTACAAAATGGTATCCTGCGTAGGTCGAAGAAAAGTCGACCGAAGCGGACAGCGCGCGCCGGATCACCAGAGGATCCCCGCCCTGGTTGCTGATGGCAGCCGAACGGGTGATGACCGGCAGGTTTTCAAACGCGGTGTAGGACAGGCTGACCTGCAAGCCGAGGTGGGCGTCCACGAGATCCAAAATCAGCGTCTGCGCCTCGTTTTCCGCCGCAAAGGTGGCGGGCAGTCCGGGCAGCGCCGGTTTGCCGGGCACGATCCGGTGGCTCCGGTAACGCAGGTCGAGAATGCGCGAACCGTCCTTCGCTGGTAAATCTCCAGGGCCGGCGACCGATAGTCGCCCGTGCCGGATACCGGATGTTCGAGGGGTAGCGAATCGAGGCTGTAGGTGCCGTCGATGTCCTCGGGGATCGGACTGAAGGGCCGGTCGCGAAAGGCCAGTGCACCGTCCAGGTTCCGCGCCTTCAGCCGCGGCCCCCAGGAAAGATGGACCAGGCGTCCAAACGGCAGCACGTGCAGGACATACGAGCTGTTTCCGGCCTGGAGAAAGAAGAGCTGTTTTTCGGGGAGAAATTCGATGGGCATATGCGCCCATCAGATACCAGACGGACGGGGCTCACAACGGACAAGTTGTGAGCCCCGGGTGTGACTTTGTGATCTGAAGGCGGCATGCCCGGACGGTTCTCCGAGCGTCCCGGCGGTCAGACGGTCAGGATCCGTGCACCTCGGCGGCCACCTTGAGGCGCAGGCCGTTGAGGCGGATGAAGCCGGTGGCGTCGTCCTGATTGTAGGCCTGGGTCGGATCGGCCTCCATGGTGGCGATGTGCGGGTTGTACAGGCTGACCGGACTCTTGCGGCCGGCGGCAATGATGTTGCCCTTGTAGAGTTTCACCCGCACGGTTCCGGTGACGTTCTTTTGTGATTCGGTCACCAGGGCCTGCAGCGCCTCGCGCTCGGGGGCGAACCAGAAGCCGTTGTAAACGAGGGTCGAATATTTCGGAATGAGTGAATCGCGCAGGTGCATGACCTCGCGGTCCATCGTGATCGACTCCATCTGGCGATGGGCAAAGTGCAGGATGGCGCCGCCCGGCGTTTCATAAACCCCGCGGCTCTTCATGCCGACAAAGCGGTTTTCCACCATATCCACGCGGCCGACGCCGTGTTTGCCGCCGAGCTTGTTGAGCTTTTGCATCACGCCGAGCGGGGTGAGTTTTTCGCCGTTGACCGCCACGCAAATCCCCTTCTCGAACTCCAGTTCGACGTATTCGGCCTGGTCGGGTGCGTCCTCGGGTGAAACGCTCAGTTTGTACATGTCCTTGCACTCGGGCGCCGACGCGTCGAACCAGGTGTCTTCGAGCATGCCGCTCTCGAAACTGATGTGAAGAAGGTTGCGGTCCATCGAATACGGCTTCTTGGCCGAGGCCTGGACCGGGATGTTCTTCGCCTCGCAGTAGGCGATCATTTCCGAGCGTCCCGGAAAATCCTTGCGGAACCGTTCGTCCCTCCAGGGGGCGATCACCCGCAGGCGCGGCGCGAGGGCGGCGGCGGCGAGTTCAAAACGCACCTGGTCATTCCCCTTGCCCGTCGCTCCGTGGGCCACGGCTTCGGCGCCTTCCGCGGCGGCAATTTCGACCATGCGCTTGGCGATGAGCGGCCGGGCGATGCTGGTGCCGAGAAAATACTGTCCCTCGTAGATGGCTCCCGCCTGCATCATCGGGAAAATGAAATCCCGCGCGAATTCCTCGCGCAGATCGTCAATGTAGCACTTGCTCGCGCCGGTCTTGAGGGCCTTTTCCTCCAGACCGTTGAGCTCCTCCTCCTGTCCCACGTCCGCGCAAAAGGCGATGACTTCGGCGGAATAGGTGTCCTTGAGCCAGCTGAGAAGAACGGAGGTATCGAGCCCCCCGGAATATGCGACGACGATTTTCATGCGGGGGCGGAGTTTCGCGCAAAGCGCCCGGAAAACGCAAAGGGAATTTCGGAGGGAACGGCGATCCGGTCCCTGCGGACGCCCCGCCTTCGGCCAGGGACCCGGGGACCAGTTCGGGTCAGATCGGCCGGATACCGTCCGCGGGCCGGTCGGCGGCGTTCCAGCACGATGGAGGTCAGGGCCGGTTGACGCGTGTCTCCGCTCTCACGGCGTTCGACAGGAGGCCCGCGCCGGGCCGGTGCTTGCGATCGCCGACGGGAAAGGAGATCGCCACCGGTCGTAATCCGACATGGCCGGGTCGCTGGGAATTTGGGGGGCAATTTCCCGCCTGAAGCTTTGTCCGTTCGTCCGGAAGGACCTTCTCTCCGATGGCTGTTCCGAAATCAGGTTAAGCGCCAGGCTTGTCGGCAAAAGAAGCACCCAAACGGTTCCGACAGTCACGGCGCGGACCTTGGAGCGTCGTGGGGGACATGGGCAGACGCTGACACATCCCCCCTCTTTCCGCCAATTTCCAAAGACATTCGCGGACAATCCCGCTATGTGTTTCCCCTTTTTCCAATCACGTCATTTTCACCGATGCCCGTCTTCACTCCGACCCAATGGCTTCTCGCCGCGCTGGCCGCACTCTGCATTGGCTTTGCCAAGGCGGGATTTGGCGGAGTGGGTATGCTGGCCGTCCTGCTCATGGCCCTGGTGATGCCGCCCCGGGAATCGACCGGCACCATTCTGCCCATGCTGATCATGGCGGACATTTTTGCCGTCGTGATCTACCGTCAGCACGCCAACGGCCGGCTGGTGGTCAAACTGCTCCCGCCCGCCGTGCTCGGCGTCGTCTGCGGATGGCTCCTGATGCCCCACATCTCCACCGCGGTGTTCGGGCCCCTGATCGGCTGGCTCACCCTGGCTTTGATTTTGCTCGTCCTTCTGCAAAAATTCACCCCCATCGTCCGGGTCGCCGCCGAGCACCCCGGACTGGCCTGGCCGTTTGGCTGGCTGGCCGGTGTGACCACCATGCTGGCCAACGCGGCGGGTCCGGTGATGGCTATGTATCTGCTGGCGCGGCGCCTCCCGAAGATGGAATTCGTCGGCACGGCGGCGTGGTTCTTTTTTGTGGTGAATGTCATCAAAGTCCCCTTCAGCGCCTCGTTGGGACTCATCAATGCCACCAGCCTCACCCTCAATTTCTGCCTGCTCCCCGCCATCGTGGGCGGCATCTTTGCCGGACGCTGGCTGCTCGGAAAAACCAACCAGCTCGTCTTTGAATGGCTGATGATTTTGTTTTCCGTGGCCGGCGCCCTCCGGCTCGTCTGGAAATGATCCGGGGTGGTCTTTGACCGCCGCCGCCGGGGTTCAGCGCTTCACCCCGACCACCACCTGATCGCCGCGCACCTCGAGGACGACAACCCTCGTGCCGGGTTCCACAAACTCGCCGTCGCTCATCACGTCCACCAGCGCCCCGCCGAAGACGGCCTTCCCCGCCGGGCGCAACGTGGTGTGGGCCACACCTTCGTCCCCCGCCTTCACGCGGGCGGGGAACAGGGCCGGTGCGGAGCTCTGCAGGGCGGGTCCTTCGGACGGACCACCGGTCAGAACCAACCTGCGGAAGATCGGCAGGTCGGGCAAAAATCGCGCCAGCAGCGAGGCCACGATCATGAACAGCAGCGCCGCCACACCCAGATTGACCAGGGGCATGACAAACATGTCCGCGGAAAAATCTATCGGCCGGGTCGGGTAATAGTCCACCATGGCAAAGAGCAGCGCGCCGAGCATGAGGGCCAGTCCCAGGGTGGCCACCACGATGACTCCGGGGAAAAAAAACAGTTCGACCAAAACCAGGATCACCCCGAGAACAAAAACCGCCACCACTTCGAATCCGGTCAGGCCGGCGATGTAATGACCGGCAAAAAACAGCGCAAAGCAGACGATGGACAGCACGCCGGCCACGCCGAAGCCGGGGGATTTGAATTCAATCCAGGCCCCGATCATACCGGCCAGAAGCAGGAGCGGCGCCAGGGCGGTGATCCAGAACGCGACGCGTTCAAACCCGCTGGGTTCCACCCGGACGACGTCGGCCGGATTGAGTCCGGCATCCTTCACGACGGTGTCGACGTCCGCGGCGATTCCCCGGGCCAGAAGCGGTTTGCCGTCGATGATCTCCGTGGCCTCCTGCGGGCTGAGGGTGAGGATCTCGCCCTCGGGGTTGAGCACCCGGTTCCCGATCTTCACCTCCTTTTTCAGGTTCATGAAGGCGTCCACCAGATTGGGGTTGTATCCGTTCTGCTCCGCCACGCCGCGGAAGTAGCCCGAATAAAAGGACACGACCTTCGCATTCATGGTCTCCGGCACCTCCTGTCCGCCGCTCAACACGGGAGCCGCCGCCCCGATGGCGCTCACCGGCGCCATGTAAATCGCCTTGGTGCCGAGTGCGATCAGGGCGCCCGCGGAAGCCGCCTCGGTATTGACGTAGGTGTAGGTGGGCAGTCCGCTTTTCAGCAAGGCCTGCACGATTTCCTGCGTCGCCTTGAGGGAGCCGCCCGGGGTGTCCATGTCGAGGATCACCGCGGACACCTTGGCGGCCTCGGCGTCCTTGAGGATGCGCCGGAGAAAATAGAATTGCGCCTGACTGATCTCCCCCTTGACGGGCAGAACGACGACCGCGCCCTCCCGCAGTTGCGGTTCCGCGGCCTGGCAGGCGGCGGCCAGGAACAGAAAAAACGCGATAAGTTTTCTCACGCCCGGAATGTCCGCGTCCGCGGGGATGTGTGCAAGGATATTGATTCGGAGGGCGGACTCCGGCGGGCACCGCGAATGCTTACTCCGGCGAGGCGGCCCAGAATTTTTCGACGGCCTCGGACCAATCCCGGGTTTCCACCCGGGCGCGGGCGGCGGCCCCCATGCGTTCCCGCAGGGCGGGGTCCATGGCGAGGCGCCGGACGGCTTCGGCAAGCTCGCCCACATCGAGGGCCTTGGTCACAAAGCCATCCCGTCCATGCTGCACCAGATCGCGCGGTCCGCCGACGTCGGAAACAATCACCGGCAGCCCGCAGGCCTGGGCCTCGATGACCACATTGCCAAAGGTGTCGGTGGTGCTGGGGAAGACAAACAGATCCGCGGAGGCATAGGCGTCCGCCAAGTCCTCTCCGGTCAGATAACCGGTGAAGATCGCGTCCGGCAGCAGGCGCTTCATTTCGGACAAATACGGTCCGTCGCCGATGAAAAGCGGCCGCACCGGGGTCCGCCATTCCGCCAGCCGGCGGGTCGCCGAGACCAGGGTGTCCAGGTTTTTTTCCTTGGAGATGCGTCCCACGTACAGCATGCCCACCTCCCCGTCGCGCAGTCCCCGGGACTTCCAGAAATCCGGACGCCGCCGGGCGGGATTGAAGAGTTTGGTGTCGAGGCCGCGTGGGAGGATTTTCAGCTTCTCGGCGGGGATTCCGCGCTCGATCCAGCATTTCCGGTAGTCCTCGGAATTGACGTAGATGAGGTCGAGCTGACTGTAGAACCAGTGCATGAAATCCCACGTGAGCGTCTCCATGAAGGAGTCGTCGGTGAGGATGCGCACGTATTGCGGGAAATCCGTGTGATAGATGCCGATCGCCCGCAGGCCGAGGGTCTTGGCCGCGTAGAGCGCCGTGAGACCGAGCGGTCCCGGGGTGCTGATGATGAGCTCGGAATAGTTTTCCCGGATCAGATACTCGAGAATCCGCAACACCGGAGGAAAGCTCAGGCGCTGCAGTTCGTATTCGGGCAGCTCAAATTCGCCGACCGGCGGGAAGTTCTTCAGCGGAATGCCGTGATCGGACACCTCGGAGCGGCACGTCATCACGGTCAGGTCGTGCCCGGCGGCGACGCCGGCGGCGGTCATTTTGCGGATGGTCGTGGCCACGCCGTTGACGTCCTCCAGCGTGTCGGTGAACCACGCGCGCTTGCGGTTGAGGAGGAAGTCCGGCGTCGAGCCGACCACGGTGCGGGTCATCTCCCGGACCCATTCCCGGCGGGGCTGGCGCAAGGCATGGAGGTAGGGACTGAGCAACGCGATGATCGGCACCAGCGGACTGATCGTCTGGATGCTCTCGATGAATTTTGCGCCCGTGAGCTGTTCGATGAACTGCGTGAAAAACCGATACCCCAGCTGGTTGGCGATGAGATTCGCCATGAGGAACGCGCGGCGTTCCGGTTCGGCGATGCCGGCCGTTTCCCGGGCCAGGGCGGCCTTCACCTCGGGCTTGGAAATGTAACTGGAGAGTTCCTTCCAGAGGGACGAATTTCCCGCCATGGCCATCTCGAAGATCTTGCCCGTGGCGATGCCCTGGGCCAGGAAGCCCAGTTTTTCCGCCAGGGTGAACTCCGTGGGATCCTTGCCCTCCATGAAACGCGAAAACGCCTTTTCCAGCAGTCCGGCGGCCGGATTGCCGGGTTTGACCGCAAACTTCGCCTTCAGGAACTGGTAGGCGGTGTTGTAGGTGCCGTGGGCCAGGGCCAGCGGATTTCCCCCTTCGCCCCGGGCCTCGCAGCGTCCCTCCCGGATGTGGGAAAGAAACTCGGCGGCCGAATGTGCCGCCGGCGTGGTGGTGAAGGCCCGGGCCGGATACATTCCACCGTGGTCGTCGGAACCGCCGACAAACACCTTCCGCCAAGGTTCGTCATGGGTGGGTTCCAGACCGGTGCGGGCGGAAAACACC
The DNA here is from genome assembly GCA_937960895.1 of uncultured Spartobacteria bacterium. Classification (GTDB taxonomy): domain Bacteria; phylum Verrucomicrobiota; class Verrucomicrobiia; order Chthoniobacterales; family Terrimicrobiaceae; genus CALCJD01. The sequence continues at coordinate 21,652 of CALCJD010000013.1, forward strand.
TCGATGTGCCGCGGGGTGAGCGAGCTCAACGCAAAGCGCGCCGCCTCGCTCAGGCGGGCATGATACCGGCCGTTGATGATCTCGAAATGCCGGAACGTCAGCACCAGCTTCTGAAAGTGCAGCGGGGTGAGCTTTTCGTCGGGGCTGTAAAACGGATGCGCCACCGCATGGGCCAGTCCCTCGGCCTCGAGGTATTTCTGCAGGTCGAAAAGGTTTTCCCGGAGGGCCTGAATCTCCCGGTGCTGGGTTTCGGTGAGCCCCCAGACCAGAATGTGCACCTTGCACTCGTCGTCCGGAAAACTCGCGGTCACCTCCTCGCCAAAGATCACCCCGGGCAGGTGGGCGATTTCCAGGCAGCCGCCCAGCGTGTTGTGATCGGTGAGCGTGACAAACTGCATCCCCTGCGCGCGCAGACGCTCGTAGGTCTGCAGGGGGTCGGAATAACTCGCCGGAAAATCGAGGCGCCGCAGCACCCAGTCCGCGGCCCGCGTGCTGTGGCGGGAGTGAATGTGTAGGTCGGCGGTGGACGTCATTTACGGGGCGCGAAGGCGCGCAAGCCAATCGTCATAGGTCAACGCATCGCGCCCGGCAAGCGCGGTGCGGATCAATTCCAGGGCCTGGCTGCGAATTTCGGGAAAGGTCCAGTCCGGCGGATGCAGGCCCACCCGCAGCAGGGGCGCGTCCGCCAGCCGCCGCGCCAGCCAGGCGTTCCACCAGAGGCTGACCCGCCGCCGCCACGCCGACCGCACACTCCAGACGAGACTCTGGGAGGGGGTTTCCCGTCCGGTGGACAGGTCCTTGAAATTCTTCAGCCGCGTCGTGTAGGCAAACCCCGCCTTTTTCACCGCCGTCTCCGCCTCCGCGCCGAGCAGCCAGGCCGGGGCAATGAACCCGGTGGGGTGAAACCCGGCCGCGGCGAATTCGGCCTTCGCCTTCCCGAGTCTTTCCAGGGCCTCGGTTTCGGTCAGATCAAAAAACTCCCCCTCCCCGGCGGTATAATGCTCGGTGATGAGCGCCCGGGCCCCGTCCCCCTTCCGGCTGGGACGGCGATGATAATACCCGTGCAACACGACTTCCTGTCCGTTGCATGCCCGGGTCCGCAGCCATTCGCAAAAGGCGGGGTCCTCCGCCAGCGGGGCCTTGTGGTGGTGATTGGGGATGACAAGCAGCGAAGTGCGGCCCACCCCGACGGCGTCCAGGTCGCGCAGCATGACGTCGACCGTCTCCCGCGTGAGCGGACTCACATCGTGAATCGAGACAACAAGGGCGGGGCGTGACGTTTGCATTTACGAATGCTCTGTGTTACGGGAAGATATTCACAATGTCAGACGAAAATCCCAAGTCACCGAAAGATCAGCGTCCTGCCGGTGGGGGCGATCCCCAAATGAACTGGCGCGGACTGGTTCTCTTCGCCGTGGCTTTGCTCCTCATTGGCGGAGCATTCATCTTCCCGCGCGGCGGATTCGCCCAGCAGGAAACCATCAGTCTCAAGCAATTCCTCGAACTGGTCAACGAGGGGAAAATCATTTCCACCAATGAAAAGCCGCTGGAGATCGTCGTGGACGACGCCCGCAGCACCCAGACCATCGCCGGGTATTACAAAAAGGAGAATCCCCTCACCAAGGAGGAGGTCGACACGCCCTTCCGCACGCTGATTTATGTGCCGCTCAACGGCAAACAGATTGACGCCGCCCTTGAAAAGGCGGGGATCACGCCGTCCATCCGGTCCGAATCCAACCTGCTGGCCTCGGCGATCTTCAGCTTCCTGCCCATCGCCCTGTTCCTGGTCATCCTCTATTTCTTCTTCCGCTCGCAGATCAAGATGGCGGGCCGGAGCGCGATGAACTTTGGCAAGAGCAAGGCCCGCATGCTCTCCAAGGAAAAGAATCGCATCACGTTCAAGGACGTCGCGGGGGTCGAGGAGGCCAAGGAGGAAGTGATCGAACTGGTCGAATTCCTCAAGGATCCCAAGAAGTTCCAGAAACTCGGCGGACGCATCCCCAAGGGCGTCCTCATGGTGGGCTCGCCCGGCACGGGCAAGACCCTGCTCGCCCGCGCCATCGCCGGCGAGGCCGACGTGCCGTTTTTCTCCATCAGCGGCTCCGATTTCGTGGAAATGTTCGTCGGCGTGGGTGCCTCGCGCGTCCGCGACATGTTCGAACAGGGCCGAAAAAATGCACCCTGTCTCATCTTCATCGATGAAATCGACGCCGTGGGCCGTCATCGCGGACACGGCATGGGCGGCGGACACGACGAGCGCGAGCAGACCCTCAACCAGCTCCTTGTGGAGATGGACGGATTTGACACCCAGGACGGCGTCATCATCATCGCGGCCACCAACCGGCCCGACGTGCTTGATCCCGCCCTGCTCCGTCCCGGCCGCTTTGACCGCCAGGTGACGGTTCCGCTGCCCGACGTGCGCGGACGCGAGGAAATCCTCAAGGTGCATGCCAAGAAGGTGAAGCTCGCCGCCTCGGTCGACCTGAGTCTGATTGCCCGCGGCACCCCGGGATTCTCGGGCGCCGAACTGGCCAACGTCGTCAACGAAGCCGCCCTCATCGCCGCCCGTCGCGGACTCAAGGCCATCACCAACGCCGAACTCGAGGAGGCGCGCGACAAGGTGCGCTGGGGCCGTGAGCGCCGCAGCCTCGCCATGAGTGATGAGGAGAAAACCTCCACCGCCTGGCACGAGGCGGGGCATGCCCTGGTGAACGTCCTGCTCAAAAACACCAATCCCCTCCACAAAGTGACCATCATTCCGCGCGGCCATGCGCTCGGCGTGACCATGATGCTGCCGGAAGGTGACCGTCATTCGTTCCGCCGCAAACAGGCCCTCGACGATGTGGCCGTGGCCGCCGCGGGGCGTATTGCGGAGGAGCTCTTCACGGGCGACTTCTCGACCGGAGCCTCCGGCGACATCAAGCAGATGACCCGTCTGGCCCGCAAGATGGTCTGCGAATGGGGCATGAGCGAAAAGCTGGGCATGCTGGAATACGGCGAGCACGAGGATCATGTCTTCCTGCCCCGCGACATGGGACGCACCCGCGATTACAGCGAGGCGACCGCCCAGGAAATCGACCGCGAAGTCCGTCGCATTGTCGACGAGGCTTACGCCCGCGCCAAGGATCTCATCATGACCCACCGCGACAAGGTGGAGCTCATTGCCAAGGCCCTGCTCGAATACGAAACCCTCGACGGCGATCAGGTGAAGGAAATCATCGAGACGGGAACCATGAAAAACCCGCCTCACAAGGAAAAAGCCCCGCCGCCGCTGCCGCCTCCGCCGGCCGACACGGTGTCCGAACCCGTGGAACCCAAATCCCCGGACTTCCCGCCCGGCGGCCTCCCCGCCCCGGCCCCGGCCTAGGGCATTCGGAAAAGATTGTCGCCGCCCCCGCCGCGCCGCGTGGGCGGCAATCCCGAGGGTTCCAGGCCCAACGGGCATCCGGTCTTCACCCCGAAGGACTTGGTCTCCTCTGGGTCCCGCGCGACATCCCGAGAGGGATTATCGCGGCCTTCCAAGCTGCATTCGCATGACTTTCCACTCCCCCGGACCTTCGAGCCGGGTTATGGAATGGGCGCGCCGTCGGCGCTCTGCCGGGATGTGCCGCTGCTGCAAGATCGGGGCCAAACGAAGATCGCTCCCAACGCTTTCCAGGGCGGCCCTTTGCTTCGTCGCGCGGAGTTCAGCTTTCAGACTGTTTCATTCCACGCCCGGAACCCTTCGCGGGTGACCGAAGGACGACAGGGGCTTGGTCTCTTGATTCCCCTCGCTGGCCCACCTTCCTTGGGCATGCAAGGCGGGCCTCCGTTGGAGTTCCCGTTCCGTCCGGCCGGACCACGGCACGGCCAAGCGCGAACGCCAACGGAATGGTGACGCCGTTTTTTTTACAACAATTCCGCGATCTGCACGGCGTTCAGCGCCGCCCCCTTGAGAAGCTGGTCGCCGACCACCCAGAAGGCGAGACCGTTTTGCACGGCGCAGTCATGGCGCAGACGGCCGACAAAGCAGTCGTCCTGCCCCGCCACGTTCAGCGGCATGGGATAGTGATTGGAGGTCGGGTCGTCATCGAGTTGCACCCCCGGGAACGCCCTGATGGCCTCACGGGCCTCGTGGAGATCCACCGGCTTTTCGAACTCGGCGTTCACCGCCACGGAATGGGCGCGATAGACCGGCACCCGCACGCAGGTGACCGAGGCCTGGAAGCCCGGCAAATGCATGATGCGCCGCCCCTCGTTCTGCATCTTCATTTCCTCCTTGGTGTAGCCGGTATCCAGGAAGGAATCGACGTGCGGAATGACGTTGAAGGCAATCTGGTGCGGGAAAACGTGCGGCTTGGCCGGATGACCGGCGGCCAGATCCTTCACCTGCTGACGCAGTTCCTCGATGGCCCGGGCTCCCGCGCCGGAAACGGCCTGGTAGCTGGAGGCAAAAATGCGTTTCACACCGAACTTCTTGTGCAACGGATACAGCGCCATGAGCGTGACGGCGGTGGTGCAATTCGGGTTGGCAATGATCCCCTTGTGATGCGACACATCCTTGCCGTTGATCTCGGGAACGACGAGCGGCACGCTTTCCTGCATGCGGAAGGCGGACGAATTGTCCACCACCACCGCACCGGACTTCACCGCCACGGGGGCGTATTCCTTGGAAATGCCGCCTCCGGCGCTGAAAAGGGCCACATCAATGCCCTCGAAGGAGTTGAGGGTGAGCGCCTCCACCGGAATCTCCTCGCCGCGGAATGGGAGCGTCGTGCCGGCGGAACGCGCAGAAGCCAGCAGGCGCAGGGATTTGACGGGAAAATTCCGCCGTTCCATCACCCGCAGCATTTCAACACCCACGGCGCCAGTTGCGCCGACCACCGCTACTCGATATTCTCGTGACATAAGGAGAGCTCTTTACCATGAACCAAATTTTCCCGGATGTCCACGATCCTTTGCCCCCCCTCCGACTGCGCGTGGATGTCCGCCGCCAGGTGATGGACGTCCTGCGGGGCGATCTTATTGAAAGAACCTATCCCGTCTCGACCTCCCGGTTTGGTCTCGGCACGGAACCCGGCAGTTTCCGCACCCCGCTGGGACGGTTTCAGGTCTCCGAAAAATTCGGCGACGGCGCCCCGCTCGGCGCCGTTTTCAAGAGCCGTGTACCCACGGGGGAAATCGCCCCCCAAGGGGGCGACGAGGACCTGGTCCTGACCCGCATCCTCTGGCTCGACGGGCTCGATCCCGACAATGCCAACACCAAGGCACGCTACATCTACATTCATGGGACCAACCACGAGGCCAAACTGGGCACTCCTTCCAGTCACGGATGCGTCCGGATGGCCAATGCGGACATCGCCGAATTGTTTCCCCTGGTTCCCGAAGGGACTCCGGTGGAAATCGTTGCATGATTCTTATTGTCACTTTGTCCGAATTTGACACATTCCGGCCAGCAACTTGCTACGAAAGGAGGGGAATACTGTGAAATTCGTCAAGATCGTCGCGACGGTGGCCTTTGCCGCCACGGCCCTGAGCCTGGGCGCCTGCGCCAGCAAGTCTCAGCCGGCTCCGCCGCCGGCCAGCATCGGCACCTCCAAGTAAGCCGACTCTCAGGGTTTTTACAGCCGGACGGGTCTTCGGGCCCGTCCGGTTTTTTTTTGTACGCCGTCGGCGGAAAGGCGGAAGTCCCCGCCGGGCGATCAGGCGTCGTTGGTGCGCCGGGCGGCGGATCGGGACTTCCTCCACCCTTTGGGATGCGGGCTCACATGGGGGTTGCCGGCGGCAAAGAATCTCCATGGCAGATCGACGGCCCGGGAAATGCCGACGCGGGGCGAGGCAATGACCTCAACCGTTTCGTCCGGATGAAACGCATGGCTGGCGCACGCGCAGAGATCCCGTCCGTGGTCGGCACCCGTCACCCCGAGTGCCTGGGCCAGTTTTCCCGGACCGGAACAAAGCAGACGCAGATCCGTCCTGCCCCTCGCCCGCTGCATTTCCTCCACGCCGGTCAGCGGCTCCAGCGCGCGAATCAACACAAACCCGCTGCGCCGTCCCTTCACCAGCACGTTCAGCATCCAGTGCATGCCGTAGTTGAAATACACATACGCCGTGCCCTCCCGATGCGCGGCGACAAAGGCCCTCGCACTCGGACGAAACCAGGTGTGGCAGGCCTCGTCGTCCTCGGAATCATAAGCCTCCGTTTCCAGCACCCGCCCGCTGCGGTTGCCCCACTGAAGCCGGCACCCCACCAGCGCACGCGCACACGTCACGGGATCACTGCGAAAAAACGATCTCGTCAGCACGGCGGAACAGGGCCGGTTGAAGTCAAGGGGCCGGTCATGACCGGAACGTACAAGCATGACGCGCCGTCCGGGGCAAACGCAATCCGGCGCGCCGGACTCGGGCGGGGACCCCGCCGCGCCGCCAGAGAAGAAGTGCTTTTTCCGGTCCGCCCGATATCCTTCCGCCATGGACCACTCCCCGTTCCTCATCCGTCCCCGGCAAAAGGTCAGCCTGCAAAACCATGACCCGCGTTTCCACGGCGACTTCAAGGACAAGGGGGCCGCGAAAAAACGTCTCGAGAAAGACATCGTCCGCCTGAGGGAACTGCAGGACGTTTTTTACGCGGCGGATTCCCATTCCCTTCTCATCATCCTTCAGGCGATGGACGCCGCCGGAAAGGACGGGGTGATCAAACATGTCATGAGCGGGCTGAATCCGCAGGGTTGCCGGGTCACCTCCTTCAGGGCCCCCTCCCACCGTGAACTCGACCACGACTATCTCTGGCGCTGCAAACTCTCCCTGCCGGAACGCGGACAGATCGGCATCTTCAACCGTTCTTATTACGAAGAAGTCCTGGTGGTGCGGGTCCACCCGGAACTGCTCGCCGCACAAAAGCTTCCCAAAATCCCGGAAGGGGACGCCCTTTGGACACGGCGCTACCGGGAGATCAACAACTTCGAAAAATACCTCACCGACAACGGAACCCGGATCCTCAAGTTTTTCCTGCACCTCTCCCGGGAGGAGCAAAAGGAACGTTTCCTGGACCGCATCACCAGGCGCGAGAAGAACTGGAAATTCTCCCTCTCCGACGTGCGGGAGCGTCAGCATTGGGACGCCTACCAGCGGGCCTACGAAGAGATGCTCTCGCACACCAGCACGCGCCATGCGCCCTGGTATGTCATCCTCGCCGACCGCAAATGGTTCACCCGTATCGCCATCGCCAACATTATCGTGAAAACCCTTGAATCCCTGAGGCTGCGCTACCCCACGCTGAGTGAACCCAGCGCGCACAGCTCGAGGAAGCCAGAAAAGCGCTGCTCGCGGAGAGTTGATAGGCCCTGTTTTCCGGCCCAGGACCCAGCTCGGACGTCGGGGATGCTGCAAGGAGCCCCTCTGAACGAACCTCCCTTTCTTCAACCCTCCCGGCGGTCTTTGCATTCCTTGTCGAGCGCCCTCCACCCGGGCCACGCCTTCAGCGCCTGATTCGACGGCGTGCGGCCGCGGCCAGAACCCCCGCCGCCGTCAGCAGACCCGAAGAGGGCTCGGGAACCGTGCTGAACTGAATGGAACTCGCCTCAACGAAGAAGGCGGCGTTTCCTCCTCCGATGACAACTTGGATGCTGTTCAGCTTGCTGCCAAAACCCGGCGCGTAGTTGTCAAACTGCGTGATATCCAGGAAGAGGGATTGGGTTGTGTCCGTGGACTGAAGCACCGTGGACCCGGCGATTTGCCCAAAGTCGGCATCGCCGAGCAGAACCACGAGCGTCGGAGTGCCCACGATCTTGCTGACGTCGAGTTGAAAGAAGGTATGGTCGGAAAGATCGATCTCAAAACCGAGGTAGTCGATCTGCACATTGGCCGTCCCCGGGTCTCCATCGCCGCCGGCATCCACCACAAAAACGCCGGCAAGCACCTGGCTGACGATCGAAAACGCCCCGGTTGCCTGAACGCTGATCTGACGGTCCATACCGTTCCCGATGTCGGTGATGACCGAACTCGGCGGCTCCGGTGCGGTGACTTCGCTGGTGCTGTCGAGGAATCCATCGATGAGGATCTGCGCCGACGCGGGGCACGGAACGGACAACAACCCGGCAACCAGCATGGCGGAAGCGGCGAGGATCGGTCTCATGGCCGTAAGATTAGTAGTCCTTCGTCCTTTGTCAAAGCGCCATCCTCGAGGCTCCTTGCAGGAGGGAGGTTTGGAAACAACGAGCGGAAGGCTCTGTCTGGTGCGGCGCCCTTATGCCCAAATATCCAAGTCAGGGCATCTGAGTCACTTGGACCAAAACCGGTTTCCCCAAGACTCTCGTTCTCCCGCAACGGGAAAGCAAACGGCGCCTTTCTCAGAAAAACATCGCACCATGCGCCATTCGCCTGAATGTTCGGAGGCCTCCCCCGGAAAGGAGGGCTTATTGTCAAGCAAAGGACGCCTTAGGTCGTCCCCTGCGACAGGCATTCATCCTTCGCCGAAGATCTTGGCGATGCGGCCGGCGAGTTTGCGGCGGGCGACGGAGTAGGAGAAGAATTTTCGGCCCAGATCGTAGTTGATGGCCGCCCATTCGTCACGCAGGGCCTTGTTGCGCAGGATCTCGCGGGTTTGTTCGACGACTTCGTTTGTCACCAGCATGGACATTTCGATGGTCTTGAAACCCAGCGGATCAATATCGCGGGCGTAAACCGCGTAGGTGTTCACCACGACCGGTTTTCCAAAGTAGACGGCCTCGAGAAAGGCGTTGCCGAAGCCTTCGTAATAACTCGGATACGTCACCAGATCGGCATGCGGGTAGATGTCGAAGAGCGTGTAGGTCTTGCGTCCTTCCGCATTGACCCCGCGCACTTCGCTGATGCGGTCGGCGATGAAAAGCGCCTCGATGCCGGCGTCGGCAATGCGATCCTGCAGCAGTTTTACATAGGCGTCGCCCTCGTCTCCGGCCGGATGGGAAAGGATCAGCTTGAGGCGCGGTTCCTTCAGGCGGCGGAGCAGTTCGATGGCGTGCTCGATGCCCTTGCGGGCGACCAGGCGGGTGGGCTGCAGCACGAGAATGTCATCGTCGGAAACACCGATCTCCCGGCGAAAATCCGCGGAGTATTCGTCGATCTGCGGCGGAGGCGTTTCGAAGTCGATGACATTGGGAATCACCGTGGACGACTGTCCATAGCGCCGGGCGAGTTCCTTCTGCTGCATGGAATTGATCACCACGTGTTCGAGCTTGGGGATGGTGGGAGGAAAGGCCGCCGCCAGATAATCGGCGGCCGAGGTTACGGTGAAGCGCTCGCGTTCCCAGGCGAAGTCGTGGTGATGGGCGATGGCGGGCAGCCCGGTCTCGGCCAGCACTTCGGTGACAGCCAGTCCCAGCGGGACGTGCATGGGGATGGCCAGCACGTTTTGCGGGATGAGCAGTTCGATCTCAAAGCGCTTGATGAAGTGGTAGATCGAATCCTTCAGGCCCTCCTTCAACTCGTGAACCCGGTTGGTGATTTCCCGCGACCGGGTGGTCTGGCCGAAGAGCTGGGACTGCACCTTCAGCACCTCGGGATGATTAAAAAACGCCAGGGGATCCAGATGACTCACCTCCGCCGGCTTGCCGAGCAGACCCGCCATCCAGAAACACCGCGCGCCTTCCGCCTCCAGAATCGACGCCCATTTGGCGGCCTCCAGTGTGACCCCGTCCGTGCCGTGAAAGCGGGTGGAAAGAAATCCGATGCGTTTGGGAAAACGGGCGAGAGGAACAACGAGCTTCATGGGGTTTGGCGTTGGGCAAATTATGTGAGAAATTCCGGGAGTGAACCCGAGCATACGTGAACATTTGATTTTTCTCTATGGCGAATCCGCGGCCGGGCCGCTCGTGCAGGAAATGGAAACTCTCCTCACCCGGGTTCGCTCGGAACTCGCCTCCTCCCCCCGTCCGCCCCTTGCCCGTCCCGGTCCGCAGGACTGCATGCTCATCACGTATGGCGATCAGGTTTCCACAGACGACGAAGCCCCGCTGCGCACCCTCGGTAAATTTCTGGCCCGGCATGCGGCGGACACGGTCACCGCGGTGCACATCCTGCCCTTTTACCCGAGTTCCTCCGACGACGGGTTCTCCGTGATGGATTATTACGCGGTGGATCCGGCCTTGGGCACCTGGGAGGACATCGCGGCTCTGGGCCGGTTGTTCCGGCTGATGTTTGACGCCGTCTTCAATCACGCTTCGGCACAAGGAGTCTGGTTCCAAAAATTCCTCCGTCAGGAACCCGGCTGGGAGGAGGCGTTTTTCACGGTGACGGGACATCCCGATCTCTCCCAGGTCGTCCGTCCGCGGGCGCTCCCCCTTCTCACCGAGTTCTCCACGGTGCGGGGTCCGCGCAAGGTCTGGACCACCTTCAGCGCGGACCAGGTCGATCTCAATCTCGGCGATCCCCGGATGCTGCTGCGTCTTCTCGAGGTGCTGTTTTTTTATCTCCGTCACGGCGCCGCATACATCCGGCTCGACGCCATCGCCTTTCTCTGGAAGATCCCCGGCACCCGCTGCATCCATCTGGAACAAACCCATCGCATCATCCGGCTGATGCGCGCCGCCATTGACGATGTCGCGCCGGGGGTGCAGATCATCACCGAAACGAACGTTCCGCACGCGGACAACATCTCCTATTTCGGCAACGGACAGAACGAGGCGCACCTCGTGTACAATTTCGCCCTGCCTCCGCTCACCTTTCACACCTTTCGGGCGGGAGACGCCACCGCCCTGCGACGCTGGGCCGCCACGCTGGAACTTCCCTCCCCGCACGCCACGTTTTTCAATTTCCTCGCCTCCCACGACGGCATCGGACTGAATCCGGCCCGCGGCATCCTTGAGGACACCGAAATCGACGCCCTGGTCGCGACCGCGCTCGCCCACGACGGGTATGTGTCCTACAAAAACAATCCGGACGGCACCAAGAGTCCCTACGAACTCAACATCAGCTATTTCGACGCCCTTTCGAATCCCCGCGGCAACGAACCGTCCGATCTTCAGGTTGCCCGGTTCCTCGCCGCCCATGCCATCCTTCTCGCGCTACGCGGTCTGCCGGGCATTTATTTCCACTCCCTCTTTGGTTCCCGTGGAGACCGCGCCGGAGCCGAGGCCAGCGGAATCCGCCGGCGGATCAACCGCAAAAAGCTCCGCCTCGCCGACCTGGAAGGCGAGCTTCGCGATCCCGAAAGTCTGCGCAGCCGCGTCTTTTCCGGACTGCAAACCATGCTCCGCATCCGGGCGGCCCAGCCGGCTCTCAGTCCCTTCTCGGGTCAATCGATCCCGGACGCCCCGGCCGAGCTGTTTGTGGTGGAACGCAGCGCGGACGCCTCGCGCGTATTGGTCGTGGTCAACATCACCGCCCGTCCGCAGAGCTATGCGTTGCCCAAAGGCGCGTGGAGCCCCCTGCTGGCCCGGGATTGCCACATGTCGGCGGGAACGCTGGAGCTTCCTCCTTACGGGGTTTGCTGGCTGGCCGGTTGATTTGGGAAAACGTGCACACCGGTTGTCGCATGGCAGGGCGACAAGTCGCCCGGATCAGTCGGATTTCCTCCGCAGCAGGATCGCTTCCTGGACGGGGAATTGCAGGCGCCCGGACCCCGACCAGGCGGACGTTCCCGATCCGCCGAATCGCGACTCCTCGCTGGAGAGAAGGAGTTCGTAATCCCCTGCCGGGCGTTCGCCTGAGGCACCGGGATGCAGGACAAAGAGAAGAAGGTAGTCCGCGGAGCGGCATCCCGCGGACTCCTCATGTCGTCCCCCACGGATTGGCGTCGGGGAATCGAAACTCAGGATTCCGATTTCGTCCTGCATCCGGACGCTCCAGCTGGTGCGGTCCACGGGGCGAAAGGCGGACTCCCTTTGACGGAGGTGCAGGCCTTCGCGATACAGGGCGAGCAGCCCGGCATGAGGCGGGCGGTCCGTTTCGTCCCAGCGAAGTTTCGAGCGCCGGAATGTTTCCTCCGCCTGCGGGTCGGGAATGCGGGCGCGACCGGCCGGATCGGAAAACTCCGGGAAGCAGGCAAACTCCCGCCGGCGGCCTTCGGTCACCGCCCGGCCCAGGTCGCTGTGGTGATCGCAGAAAAACAGAAAAGGCGAAGCGGCGCCCCATTCCTGTCCCATGAAGAGCATCGGCGTGTAGGGACTCAGGCAGAGGAGCAAGGACAGCGCCCGATAGGCCGCCGGTTCGATGTTCGCGCCGATCCGTTCGCCCAGGGCGCGGTTGCCGGTCTGATCGTGATTGGAAAGGCAATGCACAAAACAGGAGGGGGGAAATTTTTTCGGATCGGTTCCGCGGGGCCGTCCCTGGGACGGCGACGGTTGTCCGCGATAAAGCCAGCCGTGGTCGAGGCATTCGATCAGTTCGGACAGCGTTCCGCGAAAATCCTGAAAGTAGGCCTGCCGCTCCCGGGTCTGCGACACGCGGACGGCGTGATGAAAATCATCCGCCCACACGCCGTGAAAATGCAGTCCGTTTTCGTCGAGCACCCGAACGTCGTTCCGGCTGTCCTCCGCGATGGCATAACCTCCCCGGGCGCGCACCGCGGCGGTCATTTCCGCCAGAATATGACAAGGGGAGTCGTCGGCGATTTCATGGGTGGCATCGAAGCGGAAACCGTCGATGTGAAACTCCTCCATCCAATAGACGGGATTGCCGAGAAAAAACTCCCGCACCGCCTCGTGGTCCTCGTCATCGAAGTTGAACCCATCCCCCCACGGCGTGTGATGCCGGCGGCAGAAGTATTGCGAACCGTAGGCGCCGAGGCAGTTGCCGTCGGGCCCGAGATGATTGTACACCACGTCCAGAATCACCGCCAGGCCCTCCCGATGGGCGGCCTCCACCAGCGCGCGGAAATCATCCGGACTCCCATAAACCCGCGCCGGCGCGTAAATCAGCACTCCGTCGTAGCCCCAGTTGCGGCTCCCGGGAAAATCGGCGACGGGCATGATTTCGACTGCTGTCACGCCGAGTTTGCGCAGGTGCGGGAGGCGTTTGATCGCGGACCGAAACGTTCCCTCTTCGGTGAAGGTTCCCACGTGCAACTCGTAAATGACCACATCGCGAAAATCGGGTCGTCGCCAGCCGGCGTCCCTCCAGACATACGCTCCGGGATCCACCACGAGCGATTTGCCGTGCACATCGTCCGCCTGCGCCCGCGAGGCCGGATCCGGAAGCACCGGACCGCCCAGACAGAATCCATAAGCGTCCCCCGCGCGGCCGTCGGGATCGTGCCCTTCGAAGTACCCGCGGCCTCGATTTTTGAGTTCCAGACGTCGCGTCACTCCTTCCCTCGAAGTGATTTCCACATCGACCTTCCGGGCCTTGGGCGCCCAGATTCGGTAAAATACTCCGTCCTTCCCGCAGATTGCTCCGACTTTCATTCCGGGGACTTAAGCCGGGATGCGGGGAAATGACAGTTGCATTTGCCCTGACCTCCGCATAGGGCGCTCCCTGATGGGGGATGGGGGATCCTCTGATGCGCCAATCGTCAGGCGCACCGATTTCCGGCGGACGTTCCGAAGGCTAAGGTGACGCTGAACAACACGCAGGAACCCATGGAAACCATACTCGAATCCCAAGTCATCATCGACGATCAGGATCTAATGCAGGAGCTCCTGCGTCGGAACCCCGATGCCCTCGACCAACTTCACCAACGCTATCGCGCCATTCTCAAATCCATCATCATGCAGGTGCTGCATGATGACGCCGAGGCGGACGATGTCCTTCAGGAGGTCTTCCTCCAAGTCTGGGACCGCGCCGACAGTTATTCGCCCCGCAAGGGCAAACTGGTCAGCTGGCTCTGCACCCTCGCCCGCCGCCGGGCCATTGACCGTCTGCGTCAGCACAGCGCCTATCGCCGCGCCACGGATCGGTACGAGATTTCCTGCAACCACGCCGACAAGGCCATTGAGGAAACCCACACCGTCGAGCGCGACGCCTGCCGGGACGACCTTCGGGAGTTGCTCGAACAGCAGATGAAGAGCCTCCCCCCCAACCAGGAACGGGTCATCCGTCTGGCGTTTTTTGAAAACCGCAGTCAGCGGGAAATTTCCGTCCTGACCAACACGCCCCTGGGAACCGTCAAGACCCGCATCGAACTTGGCATCCGCAAGCTGTCCCATGCGTTGGGCGGATTGCGGGGCAAGATTGCCTGACGGAGTGAAAGCGGAAGGCAGGGGGCAAGGGAGATCTTTCGCGCCCCCGCACCCATGTTTGCGGGAAGGGACAAGCACCGGCTTGTCCCCCAATTCAGGGTCAGGCCGGAGGTTGACCCCCCGTTTCGTCCTACCTCGGCGCCAACAGCCGGCGTTTTCGCCTTCCGCCCGTCCCCTTCGCCTCCCTGGGTCGGCTTCTACGATGATTGGAGCATCTTCCGGTAGGTCGCGAGGGCGAGGAGCGGGAAGTGCTGACGGTACATGTCGTATTTGAGATAAAACACGCACGGGAACCCGGTGCCGGTCGTGTAGTCCTCGGTCCAGGAACCGTCCGGGTTTTGGGTGCGGATGAGATAATCGACGCCGCGGCGGATGGATTCGCGGTGTGGGTCCCCGCAGGCGCAGATTCCCATGAGGGCCCAGGCCGTCTGGCTGGGCGTGCTGGGTCCGCGCCCCTTCAGCGCCGGGAAGTTGTAGGATTCGCAGGTTTCGCCCCAGCCGCCGTCGTCATTCTGGCAGCTTTCCAACCAGTCCCGGCCGCGGCGGATCCATTCCTGGTCCATGTTTTCGCCGATGGAAGCCAGACCGCGGAGAATCTGCCAAGTGCCGTAGATGTAGTTGACGCCCCAGCGTCCGTACCACGAACCGTCGGCCTCCTGTGTGCGCCGGATCATGGCGATGGCGCGCCGGACGACCTGGCTCTGGCGGTCGTAGCCGATGTATCCCAGCAGTTCGAGGACGCGTCCGGTGAGATCGGAGCAGGTCGGGTCCAGGATCGCGTTGTGGTCGGCAAAAGGCACATGTTCCAGCCAGGGAGCGGTCACCCCCCGGTCGAAGGCCGCCCATCCGCCGTCCTCATCCTGGAAGGCAAGAAGCCACTTGAGGGCGCGTTCAAACTGCGCCTTGCGGGCAAAGGGATCGCGGGGTTCGACGTGCCGCAGGGCCATGAGCACCATCATGGTGTCGTCGGTGTCCGGATAATAGATGTTCTCGTGTTCGAAGGCCCAGCCGCTCGGTTCGACCCCCTTCACGCGCACCGCCCAGTCCCCGGCGAAGCGCACCTCCTTTTTTTCCAGCCACTCGGCGGCCCGGACCAGGGCGGGATGGTTTTTCAGTCCGGATTCCGCCAGGGAGATCGTCGTGATGGCCGTGTCCCAGACGGGCGACAGGCACGGTTGGATGCGGAAATCCTCGGGATCGTCGACAAAAAGTCCGGCAAAATCGCGGTCGGCCTTCTGCACCAGCGGATGATCCTCCGGGTACCCCAGCACACGCAGGGCCATCATGGCATTGAGCATGGCGGGGTAAATCGCGCTCAGGCCCTCGCTCCCCTCGCCCATGCGTTCGATCATCCAGTTTTCCGCAGCCTTGAGGGCCTTCTGGCGCAGCGGGTGCACCGGGAAGCGGTTGTAGAGTTTCAGGAGCTGGTCGCAGCGCAGGAAGAAATTCTTCCACGACCAGAAATGCGGATCCTTCTTGAGGGAGAGATCCGTGTTTTCCAGACCGGCCGGATAAAGCTCGTGGAGCTGTTTGTCGGCCGGCAGGGTGCGCACCGGTTTGTAGTGATTGAGGATGGTGAGCGGCGCGATGATCGTGCGGCTCCACGAGGACATCTCGTAGAGGTTGAAAAAGAACCAGTTCGGGAAGAGGAAAATTTCCGGCGGGATGGTCGGCAGATATTTCCAGGGAAACTGCCCCATCAACGCGAGATACAGTTTCGCGAAGGTGTTCATCTGCGGGATGCCGCCGAGACGCAAAATGTTGGCGCGGGCCTCCCGCATCCAAGGGGCATTGGGGGAATGGCCGGCCAGTTTCATGGCGAAATAGGCCTTCACCGACGCATTGATCTCGCTCGGCCCCCCGCTGAAGATGTTCCAGCCGCCATCGGCCAGTTGTCGGCGGCGGATGTGGTCCACGCATTTGGCCTGCAGGGTTTCGTCCACCCTGCCAAGCCAGTGCATGTAAAGCACGTAGTCGGAGCAGAGCGTGCTGTCGACGAGCAGTTCGCCTTCCCAGTGGCCGTCGGGCTTCTGAAGGCGCAAAAGGTTTTCCTGTGCCCGGGTGATGGTCTCCTCAAGCGATCGGCCGGCAGGCACCCCGGAAATCGCGACGGACTCAAAAGGAAGAACTTTGGCGGCGGCGGAATCAGGCATCGATAGCAAAAAATCCCCGCAAGAGTAGGGCTCACACCCCTGCTCTCAAGAAAGAAGTGCAGGGAAGGAGGAAAAGGGGCGTCACATTATCGCCCGTGACACACACGCATTCGACCGATGGTCCGTTCGCCGGACGGTTCGGCCATGCCCGGCGCGGGGTCGCCGGAAGGATGGTTATGCGAAATGATGATGCGATTGTATGCCTTCCCGGTGCGTTCGCGAAGACGGGCAAGCGCGCCCAAAATGCTCTTGGGGTCCGCGACGCTCTCGGCAAGAGGACCAACCGTCAAAATCTGACTCGTCGCGACATTGTTGTTCCCGTCGAGAATCAGAACTTTCAGGCTCTCGAAGTAGGGCGAGCGAATCGGACGCATGGGAGCAAGCACGTCCTCGGGGCCATTGATCTTCGTGCCCGTGACATCCCATGCGGGGATCCGTCTGGAAACCAAGTCAGCCAAAATACTCGAAGCACGGCCCTTGGAATTGATCCCCCGGGCAAGGGCTTCCCAATCACCCTGCAGGCCGGCGACAAGATCCGGGCTTAGTCTTGGAGTATGTACGGTCTGACCGGCATCCGCCTGAAGTAAAGCGGCACGCTATCCGGATCGAGCGACAGCTTGGCCAAGAGCTTCTTCTCCTTTCGGGAAAAGCTCCTCTTGGACGTACCCTCCGAAGAGTTCCCCTTGAGTAGGATATTCTCCAGAAGGGGCCAGTCTTCCACCGGCGTTACGTGATAAGGTCCGTAGTATTCGCTCACGTCCTTCTGGGATCCGCTCCGGCGGAGTTCCCGTATTCTCAAGTACGAGTCAACTTCCTCCGGCGTCAACGGCTTTTCTGGTCCCCCTGATGCCGGAGAACAAAATCCCGCCCTCCTGCCCGGAAAACGCTTCATCCCGGCGATCTTTTCGCGGGCCAGCCCGAACTTCCCCGCGTTCTCCTCGAGCTTCTGGCGATACGTCTGGATGGAAGGAACCCCCCGATCATAGGCAGGACGCAACCCCATGAGCCGGCCATTGCCACTTTCAGCCACGCCATCGGTCGGGCCAACAATCGGCGCGCCACCGCCCACGTTTTCCGCGATGCTCAGGCGGTCGAAATTCGCATTGCGTGCGATGTCCTCAACCTGGAGTTGGCTGCCGGCCGTGCTGCGGTCACGCGGCTGGAGTTCCTTGGGATACCGCGGATTCACGGCGCCGTTTTCCTCGTTGAAAATGGACAGGTTATTCAATTCCGCAACCGCCCAAACAAATTCAATGGCATCGTTGTTGTCCGTGTAGGCAACGCCCCGGTCGCCTAGTTCAGCGAACAAGCCCGGCTGGATGGACACATTGCTTCCAGAGTCAAATACGCCTTCCTGATTTCCCGCCACCGGAATAGCGGGAGCGTTTCCACCGGTTTTTGTGGGGTCAGAAGCAGGAACACTTCCCACATGTCCCGAATCTCGTGTCTCCACCACATCTCCGGGTCGATAAGCCTCACCGCTCGGTCGAAGTCCTCCATCATTCAGTCCTCCATCATTCTCTACAAACCGGCCTTCCTCACTTTCGGAAACCACTTTTTTCACCCCAAGATCCGAAAGCCGTCGGACAATCAGGGCATCAGGGAGCCTTTCCCAAAGCCGGGTAACTTCCTCACGGGAAAGAACATCGGTGGCGGCCCGGTGAATGACCTCCTCCCGCATCGTCGCCTGCACAAGGCGGGCCGGGTTCTTCGTCCCGACAAGCTGCCGGCTCACCCGATTCAGGTCGATTTCGAGGGTTTTGGTTTCCGGGTTGTAGGCCAATCCCCCACCGCGGGAAAGCGTCGTCAGCTTGAACCCGCCAGGGAACATCATGCCGTAGGCGTCCAATTGGTCCGCCACGGCGTCCACAATGCCCTGCATCCGCGCCCGGCGGTCGGGCATGGAGATAAGCCCATCCGGATCTTTCCGCCGGCAGAGGGTTTTGGGCCGGCGGAGGATGAAAATCAGGTCGAGAATGACCGGACCGGTGAACGGTTCAGCCGGCGCGTGGGATTTCGAGGGTGAAGGAGATTTTTGCGCCCGGCGCGACTTCCGGAAAGTTGGGCACATTTTGGGGCACAGCCCCCGGGAAGCCGCTCAAATGTTTGGCTACCCGACATGGATTCGAACCATGAATAAAGGCTCCAAAGGCCTCTGTGTTACCGTTACACCATCGGGTAGTGGAGCGCCTAAATATCTCCATCCTGCACGAATTTCGCAACCGAAAATGCGCGCTATTGCGAAGATCGCCGCATTGTGCTGGAAATTCCCCTCCGCCGTCCTTGCATGAGCAACAAAATCCGCAACCGCTTTCTCGCCCTGGTCCTCCTTCTCGCCTTCCTGGGAGTGGGTGTGCTTTTTTACGTGAACTGGGTGGTGCAAAAGCCGTTTGCCATCATCCTGTTCCTCACCGACAACCTGAACACCTCCTCGCTGACGGCCGCCCGCATTTACAAGGGAGGTGCGGATCACCGCCTGAACCTGGAGTCCCTCGGTCAACTGGGCCTCATCACCACCCAGGCGGCCGATTTTGCGGTCAGCGACCCCGCCGCGGCGGTGACGGCCATCGCCACGGGGCAGAAGGTCAACAACCGTTCCGTCGGCGTGGATTCCGCCGGCAATCCCCTGAAGACGCTGATCGACCTCGCCCGGGAGCGGGGGCGTCTGGTCGGACTGGTGACCGACGGCGCCGTTTCCGACCCCACTCCGGCGGCATTTTTCGCCAAGTCCAGCGATCCCCTGGACGCGGCGGCCATTGTGGCGCAGCTCGCGGATGAACCGGTGCTGGATGTGATCCTCGGCGGCGGCGAGGCCGAATTTCTTCCCGAACACAAGGACGGACACCGCAAGGACGGGCGCGATCTCATGCTGGAGATGCGGCGCAAGGGATACGACATCGCCCGGAACAGCTCCGAGCTGGAAAATACCCCCGTCTGGCGGGCGCCGAAGCTTCTCGGCATTTTTGCACCCGGGCCCCTCGCCTTCGTCGATGAAATCCGGGCGGCCGGTTCCGAGCCCTCCCTCGCCGACATGGTGAAGCAGGCCATCCAACTGTTGCAGTTCAACCGCAAGGGCTACCTCCTGATTGTCGATGCCGGGCTGGTCGGCAGGGCGGCCGCCAACAATGAAGGCGAGCGCATGCTGCGTCAGATCGTGGCCCTCGATGACGCCGTGGCCGCGGCGCGGGCCTACGCCGGGGAAAACTCCCTGATCATCGTGGCCGGCAAGCAAAGCGTCGGCGGTCTGACCCTCAACGGTTATCCGTTCCGCAATGACAAGGGCATCGCCGTGACCGGCATCAATCCGCAGGGCGTGCCGTCGCTTACCTGGTCCACAGGCCCGGGTTCCCGTCCCTCCGCCAGCCCCGAACCGGACACCCCGCCCCCGGCCCCCACGGAACCCTCCGCCTTTGCGACTCCCACCGCCGTCGGCGTGGCCGAGGACGGCATCGTGGTCAGTTCCGGACCCGGTGCGGAAAAACTCGGCGGGTTCAAGGACAACACGGATATCTTCAGGACGATCGCGGAGGAACTCTGAGCGCGTTCGCGCCCGAACGTGTAACGCAGAAGGGGAAAGCGCGTTGGGGGCACGATCTCATGTGTCCGGGAAGATCCGCCTGAAGGCGGCATTTCAACGGCCTTCAATGAAAATCGGCGCCCGGTGAGGCGCCGATTCCCATTTCCGATTTGATGCGGAACTTCGAACTTCCTTCAACGTGGAGCGTTCAAAGTTGAACGTTCGGCGTTGGGCGCGGCAACGCGGCGCCTAGAGCCGTCCCTTGATCAATCCCAATGGCAGCGGTTCAGGCTGCGGGGGCCGGGATTCGATGGTGACATACTGCCTGAGTTTGGAGGATTTTTCGAAGGCGTGCATGACCTCGAGCGCATGGTAGGCCAGTGCCCCGCTGGTGCGGTGGGTCCGCCTGCCGCCGCTGAGAATGGCATAGGCCATGTCCGCGGCTCCGATGCTGCGGCTGTTCTCGCTGTAGGGAAAAGCCAGCGCCTGCGAGTGCCACTCCCCGGATCCCGGAGTCCAGAGTTCCACCGGTCCGCCGAAGGTGTTCGGATCGGGCACCTTCAGGGAACCTTCACTGCCGTAAAGTTCGATGGGGCTGTGACCATGACGGTGCACGTCAAACGAGATCGTGACAGTGACCACCGCTCCGGAGTGAAAGACCAGCGTGCCGGAATTGTGGGTCGGAACGGACACCGGCAGCATTTTGCCGAAATGTTCCTTGCAAGTGGCGATGCGTTCCTCAAAGGCCCGGGTGGTCACCGCGCAGACCTCCTTCACCGGTCCCAGCAGATGGACCAGGGCGGTGATGTAATACGGCCCCATGTCGAACATCGGACCGCCGCCCACCTCGTAGAAGAAGGCGGGATTGGGGTGCCACGATTCGGGTCCGCGCGACATCATGAACGCCGTGCCGCTGAAAACCTGACCGATCCAGCCGTCGTCGACCAGTTTGCGGGAAGTTTGCAGTCCGGCCCCGAGGAAGGTGTCCGGCGCGCAGCCCACGAGAAGGTTCTTTTCCGCGGCCAGATCGAGGACCTTTTTGGCGTCCTCGAGGTGCACCGCAAGGGGTTTTTCGCAATGCACGTGCTTGCCGGCTTTGAGGGCGGCCAGGCTGACCTCGGCATGGACGGCGGGAATGGTGAGATTGATGACAAGGTCGACGTCGGGATTGGCCAGCAGTTCGTCGACGGACTGGGCCCGGCAGTCGTTTTCCTTCGCCTTGGCCCGGGCCACCTCGGGGTTGAGATCGGCGCAGGAGACGACTTCGAGAACCTCGAACATCCGGGCGCCGTTGAAATACGCTTGGGAGATGTTGCCGCAGCCGATGATGCCGACGCGGACTTTGGATGGAGTGGACATGATGGGGTTGGCTTTATTTGAGCCCGCGGGCAATGCCGTTGCGGGTGAGATACTGATAACTTTCCTGCACCGCCTGGAGCATGTCGCCGGGGTAACTGTCGAGTTCCACCACGATGTATTTGGCAAAGGTGGCGGCTTTCGAGGCGGCCGGGAGGTCAACCTGACCGGTTCCGGCCGGCAGGAACGGAGAAGAGTTGCTGACCATCACCTTGCCGCTTTCCGTCTCGGCTTCGACAAAGGTGTCGGTGGCATTGACCATACCGTCCTTGAAATGCAGCGCCTTGCCGCGGGGACCGATTTCCTGGAGGAAGGACACCGGATCGCGCCCGGCCCTGGCCACCCAGAAGATGTCGGCTTCCCAAAGGACGGTGTCCGGGGTGCGTTCGAGGAAAAGGCGATATCCCGGGGTGCCGTCCACGTCGAGGAGGTCCCAGTCGTGGTTGTGGTAGCCGATCTGCAGGCCGTGCGGAGCGGCGTTGGCGGCGGCTTCGCAATACAGCTCGGCCGTGGCCTTGATGGCATCGGCGGAGGCAAAGTTTTCCTTAAACTTCGGCGGGCAGCCGGTGATGATGGCCTCGTGCCCGAGCATGAGGGCCTCCTCGATCACGCGGTTTTTGTCGTTCCCGACCGGCAGCGCGCCGTGACAGGTGGGTGCCTTGAGGCCGAGTTCCTTGAAGAGCTTCGCGGCCTTTTCCGCGGAATATCCGGGGTAACCGGCCGGTTCCACGCAGCCAAATCCCATGGCGGCAATGGCACGGATGGTGCCCTCGTAGTCGGCGGCCGCCTGGTCGCGGACGCTGTAAAGCTGAACGGAGATTTCAGGTATCATAGGGAGAGAGTTGATGAAAAACAGGGAAAGCTTGCGTGGAGATCCCCATCATACCAAAACATTGCCGGACCGAAATTGACAAAAACTATGATTCATGGTGCAGGACTGAGGCCCGCCTTGGAAAGCGTCGGGCACTACGTGAGCGGTCCGGGCGGCGCGGAACGGCCGGCGATCATTGCGCCCAATTCCCTCCTGTTTGAGCTGATCACCGAGGGCGCAGTGTATGCGCCCGACGGTGACGACCTGCACGGGGCCGGCACCGTTTTTGCGCATTATCCGGGTCAATGCACGGTCAGCCGCTCACCGGGCCGGGGATATTACGCCTGCATGACCGCGCGCTTCTGGCTGGACCGGCTGCCGAAGCGCCTCCCCTGGCCGCGCGTGTTCCAATGGATCGATGCCAATGCCGCGCTGCAGTTCTCCCAAGAGGCGTTGTTTGCCTTCCACCACACCGATGTGGACCACGGGGTACTGGGGGACCTCATCTGGAGCCAGTTTCGGTTCCGGCTCGAGGAATTCCGGCGACGGCAGAAGCACCGGGCGATCCCTCCCCTCATTGCCGAGGTGATCAGTCACCTCGACCGTCATTACGCCGATCCGTTGGGAATCGAGGATCTGGCAAAGCGGTTCGGTCTCAGCGCGTCCCACCTGCACGCCCAATTTCGCCAGCACACCGGGATGACCCCCCATCAGCATCTCATCCTGCAAAGAATGCGTTCCGCGCGGCACAAACTGGCCACGACGCAGGATCCCATCAAATCCGTGGCTCGCGAAGTCGGCTACACCAACACGGAAAACTTTTGCCGCGCCTTCAAGAAACACTGCGGCCTGACCGCCGCGGCCTACCGAAGGAAATACCGGCCGTATGGATAGAAGGAGGGGGCGCGAGGCGCCCAACGTTCAACGTCGAACTCCCAAAGACCTATTGAATTGGGCGTTCAGCGTCGAACGTTGAGCGTTAAAACGGCTCTTCTTCCCACGTTTTTCCCGGGGCGGAGACTTCCCAGGGTTCGAGGAGGGGTTCGGGGATTTCGCTGAGAAAGCGGGAGGGGCGCTGCATGGCTTCGCCGTAGCCGGCGTTGAGACGCATGTCGGGATAGGTCAGATAGAGTTCGTCCTTGCAGCGGGTGACTCCGACATAAAAGAGCCGCCGTTCCTCCTCGAGTCCTTCGGGGGATTCCGCGCCGCGGGCGCTGGGAAACATGCCTTCGGTCAGCCAGATGAGAAAGACCACCTTCCATTCGAGTCCCTTCGCCTGGTGGATGGTGGAAAGCGTCACCTTTTCGCAGTCCCCCTCTCCCCCGCCGAGGGCGTCGGGGGTTTCGACCGCTCCGAGAAGGGCAAGCTGGGACAAAAATTCCTCGGTGTTGTCGAACTGCCGGGCAAAGGAGGACAGCGTGTTGAGGTCCTCGCGACGCGCCTCGTAGTTCGCGTACTTGCTCTTCATGTAGTCGTCATAGACGGCAAAGAGCACGCTATCGATCATGGCGGAGGGAGCGGGCGCGCCCTCCGCGCCGGGGGCCAATTCGGTGAGGGTATGGACAAACTGAAGCCAGGATTTGGCGGACTTGGCGGGCACCTTGAGTTGTTCCAGGCGGCTGAAGGCCGGCTCCCCGGCGAGCCTGTCGTTGGTCTGGGTCCAGAGCGTTTCCGCGGATTTCGCGCCGATTCCGGGCAGCAGGCGCACCATGCGTTTGAAGGCGATTTCGTCGCGCGGATTGACGGCAAACTTGAGGAACGCGGCGACGTCCTTGACGTGGGCCTGTTCAAAAAAACGGAGTCCGCTCGTGATGGCGAAGGGGATGCCGCGGCGGGTCAGTTCGAGCTGCACCTCCATGGAATGGAAGTGCGCCCGGTAGAGGATGGCGATTTCGTTGAGTTCAACGCCATCCTCGTGCAGTTCGAGGATGCGCTGGGCCACAAAGGCGGCCTGCTGGTTGTTGGTTGCGAGCGGAACGAGGGCCGGTTTGACCGGGTGGGAGGAGCGGACGGCGGCGAGATTTTTGGGGAACTGCCGCTCATTGGCGAGAATGGCGGCATTGGCCACCTCGAGCACCTCGGGGACGCTGCGGTAATTGGTTTCGATCTTGAAAACCTGCGCGTCCGGATGCCGTTGGGGAAACTGCAGGATGTTTTCGAAATTGGCCCCGCGCCACGAATAGATGCTCTGCGCATCGTCCCCCACCACCATGATGCTGCCGTGCTTGTGCGCAAAACACTCCACCAGCGCGGACTGGATGCTGTTGGTGTCCTGGTATTCGTCCACGAGCACATGGCGGAACTGGTTTTGATAAATTTCCGCCACATCCCCGCAGGTCTGGAAGAGCTCGAGGGTCTTCGCCAGGAGATCGTCGAAGTCCATCGCATTCGCCTCCTTCTTGCGGGCTTCGTAGGCCACCTGCAGTTTCTCGAGCGTCTCGGCCAGGGGAATGAAATAGCGGTATTTGGCAACCAGCACCTGGCGGATGGGCAGGCCGGTGTTTACGGAATAGCTGAAGATGTCGGCCAGCACCTCCCCCTTGGGAAACCGCTTGTCCGCGGAACGCAGCCCCTCACGGGCCACGATGGCGTCGATCAATTCCTCCTGATCGTCGCGGTCCATGATGGTGAACCGCTCGCGAAAGCCGATCCGCCCGGCGTGACGGCGGAGGATGCGGTTGCCGATGGAATGAAATGTTCCACCCCAGATGCCCTCGGCGCCCTGCGGAAGCAGGGCGGCCACGCGGTCGAGCATTTCGCGGGCGGCCTTGTTGGTGAAAGTGAGCAGCAGGATGTTGCGCGGTGGAACCCCCTGTTCGAGCAGCCAGGCGACCCGGTAGGTGAGCGTGCGGGTCTTGCCGCTGCCGGCTCCGGCGATGACGAGGGCGGGTCCGGGAGGGGACGTGACCGCGGCATACTGTTGTTCGTTGAGCTCGGCGGCGTAGTCAATGGCCGGGCCGGCGGGTCCGGGAGTGTCGAGCGTGTAACGACGGGTCACGGGAATCGCAAACGTTGGGAACGGAGATCAGCGCCCCGCGCTGGCGACGGGTTCGTCCTCCTCCGGTTCATTGACCACCTTGCGCATCGCGGCCATTTCGGACGCGCCCAGGCCGAGGCCGTAGGCGAGAAGCGCGGCGGATTCGTCCCAGACCCGGGCCTTGTTGCTGCCCAGGACGACGGCGATGACATCGCGGCCGTTCCACGACCCGCTGGATATGAGGCAATGACCCGCGGCGTCGGTGTAGCCGGTTTTCATGCCGTTGCAAAAGGTGTAGGTCCGCAGCACGCGGTTGGTGTTGCGCAGGGAGACGGTTTTTCCGTTGCTGAAGCGGAAGGTGTAAAACTTCGTCCGGATGATGTCGCGCAGGAGCGGATTGAAATACACGGCGCGCGCGACCCGGGCCATGTCCCGGGCGGTGGAATACTGGCCGGGGGCGGGCAGCCCGCTGGGATTCACAAAATTCGAGTCCTCCCCGCCCAGGCGCCGCATGCGGCTGTTCATTTTGGCGGCGAAGGCCTCGACGCTGCCGGCGTTGTCCCGGGCGAGGGCCATGGCGACATCATTCGGGCTCTTGACGAGCAGGGCGGTCAGCAATTGCTGGCGGGTGTAAATCTCGCCGGGCTTGAGGTAGAGTTTCGTCGGCGCAGCCAGGGTGTCGGACCGGGCGATTTCCACCGGGTGGGAAAGCTCCCCCTCCTCCGCGACGATCAGCGCGGTGAGCAGCTTCTGGGTGCTGGCCACGGCCCGCCGGTCGTTCTCGTTTTTCTTGTAAAGGACACGGCCGGTGCGGGCGTCAAAAAGCAGCGCGGAGGCCGCGGTGATGCGGGGTTCCTGGGCAGGAGCCAGCGTGCAGCTCAGGATCAACCCAAAAACGACCACCCACCACTTCATCCAGCAGAACCTAGCGGCACGCAGGCCGGAGTCAGGGATTTTTTTTCCGGAATTTGATCGTGATGCGCTTCAGCTTCGCGTCATCCGGCGGGCTCCAGGTCGTGAGATCCGGGTCGTCCTTGAAGGCGTTGTGGACGATGTAGCGGTCGTAGGAGTTCAGGGGTTCGGTCTGAAGGGGGCGTCCCCCGGCCTTCACCGCCTCGCCCAGGTGCCGGACCTTGGCCACCAGGGCGTCGTCGCGCATGGCGCGGTGGTGGTCGACATCAACGATCACCCGCTTCGCGCCCGGCTCGCGGTTTTGCAGAATGCGGTTGAGCAGATACTGCAGGTCGTCAAGGGTCTGCTCGCGCGGGCCGATGAGGCGGTCGCCTTCGTGGGTGATGACCTGTAGCACGAGATGACCGTCGCGTTCCTGCTCCTCGATTTCAAAGACGAAGCCGAGGTAGCCCAGCATGCAATCGAGGATTTCCCGCGGGGTCATCGTGTCGCTCATAGCCGTTTTTTCTTTTTCTTTTTCGCGGCCTCCGCCTCGCGTTTGGCGATCACGCTCTTTTTCTCAAGCGTGGGCAGGGGTTTGTTCCGCGTCAGATAGAGTTGAACGATAGAGAAAAGATTTTGCGTTGTCCAATACAGCGCAAGGCCGCTCGCGAAGTTGTAGCAGAACACGAGGAAAATGACCGGCATGAAGTAGAAGATCCGCTGCTGGACGGCGTCGCCGCTCTTGGGCGTGATCATCATCTGCCAGATCATGGTGGCCGCCATGATGAGGGGCAGCAGATTGATGGGGAATCCCAGGATGTGGCCGATCGTGTCGGGCTGGGACAGATCCCTGACCCAGAGGAACGAGCTGTTGCGCAGCTGGATCGCGCTGCCCAGCATGGAGTAGAAGCCGAAGAAAATCGGGATCTGGATGAGCATCGGGAGGCAGCCGCTGAAGGGATTCACACCGTACTCCCGGTAGAGCTTCATCATTTCCTCGTTCAGCTTCTGCGGGTCGTCCTTGTACTTCTCCCGCATCTCGGTCATCTTGGGAGAAAGCGCGGCCATTTTGCGCATCTCGTTCGTCGCCTTGTTCTGGACCGGCCAGAGCAGGGTCTTGATGATGAGGGTGAGGACGATGATGGCCGCGGCGTAGCTGTGGAAGATGCCGTAAAGGCCGTTCATGGCCCAGAGCAGGATCTCGCTGACGATGCCGAACATGCCGAAGTTCATCACCGCATCCTGCCCGCCCTTCATGCGGCGGAGTTCGGTCAGGTCCTTCGGTCCCGCATAGATGGCGAAGGTCTCCGTGGCCACCTCCCCCGGCTGCAACGTGAAACCCGGCATGCCCAGGCCGCCTTCCATGCCGTAAAGGGGGGTCCCGGTTTTCCTGTCCAGGGGAAACCGTCTGGCCCAGACGGAATGGCCGCTGTTTTTTTCCGTGGTGACGAGCGTGCAGAAATACTGGCTGGACACCCCCGCCCAGGTCACATCGGGCTTCTCCTCCAGGTAGAGGTGCTTGACCGGGCTCCATTGAATGCCCAGGAAGGGAATGCCTCCGGCATTGAACCAATTCACGTCGATGGACCGGAACTTGCCCTTCGCCATCCAGTCGAACTTCGTGTAGAAGGACTGATCGGTTTCGTGAATCGGCGCGGCGGCACCCGTGCTGACAAAATACCCCTCGCGCTTCAGGGCGGCGGCACCCGTGTTCCTGAAGGTCAGTTCCATTCGGGCGAGGTAGGGATCCGCGCCGGCGCCGGGCAGGACAAATCGCTTGGTGATTTCAAGGCCGTCGGACTCGGTCTTGGTGAAAAGCACCTCGCCCCGGGCCGGATCCGCCTTCATTGCGAACCCGCCCCAGGCTTCGCCCGGCTTTCCGCCGATCGCCCCGATGGGCATCGACAGGCTGCCGTTCAAGGCCACCTGGGTTTGGTCCTCGGCATCGTGCAGGAGAAGAATGGCCCGCTCAATGCCTCCCCGGTCATTGGTGAAAACGTATTCGGTGCTCGAACTCTTGAGCGTTTCCCGGACCGCCTCCATCACGGGCGCGTCCGGAGTGGGTGCGGCCGCAGGGGCCGGGGCGGCGGCGGTGTGGGCGGCCTCCGGCGTGGCGGAAGCCCCCGGGGTGGGACTGGCGGCGGCCGGCGGGCGCGGACGGTAGCTATTGCTGATGTGCCATTGGGTGACGATGAGCCCGATGACGGAAAGAATGACAGCGATCCAGGCTTTGCGATCCATTAAAAAGGTGTTTTGAAGTTTTTCGGCACGGGGTCATAACCCTGACCGCCCCAGGGATGGCAGCGGGCGATGCGCCTGAGACCAAGCCACAGGCCGCGGCAGACCCCATGCCGTTGAACGGCTTCCAGACAGTATTGCGAACAACTGGGCTCAAACCGGCAGCCGCTGCCCGGCCCCCCCACGAAATGCAGAAGCGGCCCCAGCGTCCATCGGTAGAGACGAATGAGAAAGACCACCGCTGATTTCATCTAGGAGCGTGGCAAAATAGAAAGCCGCCGCGCCAGAAGCAACCATTCCTCTCGCAATTCGGCATAACCGGCCTGCGCCGCGGAGGATTTGGCCACGGTGACCACCAGCCAGCCGGGCGGGATGGCGGAACGTTCCAGACGGCAGATCTCGCGAAGACGGCGGCGCACACGATTGCGCTGGACCGCCCCGCCCACACGTTTCGAGGTGATGAACCCAAACCGTGTGCCTCCCCCGTCCGGATTCTCCAGCACACTCAAACGCAAAAGCCGCCCCTGAACAGAGCGGCCTTCCTTGCGAACGCGCGCAAATTCCCGGCTCAGCCGGATGCGCGCAGCGCACGGGAACCGAAAGCGGTCAGGCTTCGGTGTGACGGGCGTAGTGGACTTCGACACCCTTCGGCAGGAGGCGCTTGCGGCCGCGTTGCCGACGGCGGCTCAGGACGGCACGGCCGCCTTTGGTTTTCATCCGCGCGCGGAAGCCAAACTGCCTTTTGCGCGTGCGCTTGCTGGGTTGATAGGTGCGTTTCATAAATTCTCGCGAAAAGTGGAATCGGGGACATTGCCCGGTTTGGCGGGGAAGTCAATGCTCGATTTTCAAACAAATTCCCCAACCCCCACCAATTGCGGATTTTTTTCGAAAAACCAGTTGCATAACTCTACTGCTTGCGCGACAATGGATTTCCGGAAATCCATCCAGATTCCCCATCGCGATGTCGACCGTCCATATTCCCGCCCATCTTGTGCATTGCCAGCCCCGGCTGACCGTTTCCCTGCGTCCGGGCTGCATCCGGCTGGGCTGCTGGTTCAACGGCGCGCAGGCCATCCGGCTGCAGATGCGGTACAAGGGAGAGCCCTGGTTCACGCTCCTGGACTCCTGCGAATCCCCGACCATCGAGGATCGCACGCCGGTTCAGGTTCCCGGCGTCGAGGAAACCCGAGAGTACCGGGCCATTCCCCTGTGGCAGGGGGAGGAAGTCGGGCAGCCGAGCGAAGTGGTGTCGGTCACCCTGCCGGGATAACCGCCCTCACCCCCAGATTTCGGACACCCGCTGAATCGCGAGGGCCCTGCCGGTGCTCTCGTCCACCTCCACGATCGCACCGCAAAGGCGCACCGGCCCCTGCGCGAGAGGAAACGGCGTCGGCAGGGCGTCCAGAAACCTCTTGATGATGGCCTGCGGGTCGCGTCCCAGACAGGATTCGTCGGGCCCGCACATTCCGGCATCGCAGAGAAACGCCGTGCCACCCGGAAAAATCCGTTCATCCGCGGTCTGGACGTGGGTGTGTGTTCCGAGGACGGCGGACACTTTTCCGTCGAGGAAACGCCCCATGGCGATCTTCTCGCTGGTCGTTTCGGTGTGCATGTCGACGATGATGACGGGGGTCTCCTCCCGGAGGCGTGCCACCTCGGCTTCGGCGGCGAGGAAGGGGTTTTCCAGGGCGGGCTGCATGAAGGTCCGGCCCTGCACATTCAGCACCCCCACCTTCCCCTTGGCGGTTTCCAGCACGATGCTCCCCTGCCCCGGGGCTCCGGGCGGATAATTCACCGGCCGCAGGAGACGGGGTTCGGTGGCGATGTAGGAGGCGGTCT
Organism: uncultured Spartobacteria bacterium; assembly: GCA_937960895.1. Classification (GTDB taxonomy): domain Bacteria; phylum Verrucomicrobiota; class Verrucomicrobiia; order Chthoniobacterales; family Terrimicrobiaceae; genus CALCJD01. The sequence continues at coordinate 51,572 of CALCJD010000013.1, forward strand.
CACGCTGATCCCAGACATGGTCGCCGGTGGTGATGACCGCCACGCCGGAACGCAGCAGGTCGATGGCAATCTTGCCCGTGATGCCCCGACCGCCGGCGGCGTTTTCGCCGTTGACGATGACAAAATCCACCCCGCGCTCCTTGAGAAACACGGGAACGGCCTTGATGACCGCACTGCGTCCCGGCTCGCCAACAACGTCCCCGAGGAAAAGAATACGAATCATGGCCGGGCAGTTAAGCACAGCCGGCCCCGCGCTCACACAAAATCTCTTTTTGTCCGTGTCCTTTTTTTTCCGCCCCGTTATTTTTCCCGGCGTGAGAGCCGCCGCTTTTCTTTCCCTCCTCCTCGTCTCCGCATCCTGGGTCCAGGCGCGCCTCAGTCCGCTGGCTCCCGCGCCGGACTGGTCCCGGCTCGATGTCTTCCAGAAAACGATCACCCGGGAGGATTTCGAGGCGCTGTTGAAGGTCTACGCGCCGGGCGGGGCCTGGAAGGACACCATCATCCTCCGGGACGACGTCGCCCTCATCACCACGCGTCCCGATCGGGCGCCCTATCTGCTGCGGTTCGCGCCGTCCCGTGAGGCGGCCCGCGCCGTCCCGACCTACTGGAGGACCCGCGCCAATCTGCCTCCCGAGGAACCGGGAAAACCCCTCGCCGGTCTGAAAATCGCCCTCGACCCCGGCCATTTGGGAGGCCGCTGGGCCAAAATGGAGGAACGCTGGTTTCAGATCGGTCAATCCAAGCCGGTCACCGAGGGGGACATGACCCTCTACGTCGCCAAACTGCTGGCCAAGCGGCTTCAGGCCCTGGGGGCGCAGGTGTATCTGACCCGCACCCGGCCCGGACCGGTCACCACCCTGCGTCCGGACCGCCTGAAGGGGGCGGCGGAAGCCTCCCTGCAGGACAAAAACCAGCCCGTCGACGAGACCAGCCTGCAGAAGGAAAGCGAGCGCCTGTTTTACCGCGTGGGGGAAATCCGGCGCCGCGGTGCCCTGGTGAATGAAAAAATCCAGCCCGACGCGGTGATCTGCCTGCACTTCAACGCCGAGGCCTGGGGCGATCCGGCCAATCCCCGGTTGGTCGATCAGAACCACCTGCACTTTCTCATCTTTGGGGCGCTCAGCGCCGAGGAGCTTTCCTACGAGGACCAGCGCTTTGACATGCTGGTCAAGCTGCTCAACCGGGCTTATCCGACCGAAGTGGCCCTCACCAATGCCATCGCCGGCAAAATGGCCCGGGCCACGGGCCTCCCGCCCTATCGTTATGAAAGCAAAACCGCCATCCGTGTGAACTCGAACCCCTACATCTGGGCGCGCAATCTCCTGGCCAACCGGCTCTTTCATTGTCCGGTCGTGTACGTCGAACCCTACGTGATGAACAGCCGCCAGGCCTTTGCGCGGATTCAGGCGGGAGATTACGACGGATTGCGGAATTTCGGCGGGACGATGCGTCCGAGTATTTTCCGCGAATATGCGGATGCAGTTGCCGAAGGCATTCTGGCGTATTATTCCAATCGGCCTCTGTGAAGATCATCGCCGTCGCCAACCAAAAAGGGGGGGTGGGCAAAACCACCACATCCGTCAACCTGTCCGCCGCCCTGGCCGAACGGGGCGTCCGGGTGCTCCTCGCCGATCTCGACCCTCAGGGCAATGCCAGCAGCGCCCTGGGCCTGAGTCAGGGTGAGCGTCCCAGCCTCTACCAGGCCCTCATCGGAGCCCGCCCCGTCGAGGAACTGATCGCCGAAACCCGGCTGAAGAATCTCTACGCCATCCCCGCCGACCTCGACATGGCCGGCGCCGAGGTCGAGGTCGCCCGCATGGAGGAGCACATGCTGCAGTTGAAACGGGCGCTCGAACCGCTGAAGTCCGCCCAGACCTTCGACTACATGTTTCTCGATTGCCCGCCTTCGCTGGGCATCCTCATGTCCAACGCCCTGGCGGCGGCCGACGAAATCCTCGTCCCCATCCAGTGCGAATATTACGCCCTGGAGGGTCTGGGCCTCCTCATGCAGGTGACCGACCAGATCCGCGCCTGCGGCGCCAATCCCGGACTCGCCATCAGCGGGCTGCTCATGACGATGTTCGACGGACGCAACAACCTGAACCCCGCCGTGGCCAAGGAGGTCCGCGCCCATTTTCAGGAGGTCGTTTTTGAAACCGTCATTCCGCGCACGGTCCGCTTCGGCGAAGCGCCGAGTCACGGACGCACCATCCTGGAGCACGACCCGTCCGGCGCCGGCGCCGAGGCCTACCGCGCCCTGGCCGGCGAATTTCTCGAACGCCAGAAAAAAGGCATGGCCTTCGTGAGCCAGTAAGACACAGAATTTTCCAACCCTGAGAGAACCCTTCCATGTCCGCTTCCGTCCTTGATCTTTTCCGTCAGACCGGCGCCCTGCTGCACGGCCATTTCATCCTGCGCTCCGGCCTGCACAGCCGGGAATTTTTCCAGTGCGCGCTGCTTCTGCAGGACGCCACCATTGCCGCCCAGGTGTGCGGGCAACTGGCGGAAAAGCTGTCCCGGTTCGAAGCCACCACGGTCATTTCGCCCGCGGTCGGCGGCATCATCGTCGGCCAGGAAGTGGCGCGCCACCTCGGAAAAAAGCACATCTTTGTCGAGAAGGACGGTTCCGGCGGGCTTGTCCTGCGGCGCGGATTCACCATCACCCCGGGGGAAAAATTTCTCGTGGCCGAGGACGTCGTTACGCAGGGCGGCCGTGTGCAGGAAACCATCCAGATCGTGCGGGACCACGGGGGGATCGTCGCAGCCGCGGGTTCCATCGTGGACCGCAGCGGCGGACAACTCCCGGATTTCGGGTGTCCGTTTGTTTCGCTGGTCCAGATGAATGTCGAAACCTTTCCGCCCGATCAAATCCCGGCCGACCTGGCGAACATTCCCGCCGTCAAACCCGGCAGCAAATAAGGGCCGCGCCGCCCCGGGATCCGCGCGATCCGGCGCGGCGTCCCCTCACAACTTCACCTCGCCCGCGCCGAGCAGTCCGACAAAATACGCGGGATCACGCGCGGCCAACAGGCGTTCCAACTGGTGTTTGTCGCGGCAGATCCGGGCAATGGCGCCGACCACACGCAGGTATTCCGAGTTGAACGTGCGCGGGATGCCCGCCACAAAAATGAGGCGCACCGGATCGGGAACCTCCGGGCAATTCACCCCCTCCAGCGACCGGCCGGCCGCCATCACGAGGCCGGAAACCGATTCCGTGCGTCCGTGGGCGATGCAAATCCCGCAGTGATTCTCGGAAATGGCCGCGGCGTCGCGGACCGTCACCGCCTCCTGCAACTTGGAAAAATCGCGCACCCGCGGGTCGCCATTGAGCCGGGAGAGCACCTCGGCAATCGCCCCGGCCTTGTCCGTCGCGGCGAGGGAGAGATTGACGTGCTCGGGTTGAAGGATGTCGCCAATGGGAATCATCCGCGACGGGGGGTTTGGGCCGGAAGGAGGCGACCCGGCCGGCCGGAAGTGGGATGCATGTTCATGGGCTGTTTCATACGTTGCTCCCCCGCCATTTGAGCTTCTGGCGAAGAACTTCGGGAAAGAGACGCTGCGGCAGCATGGCCAGCGGCAGCACGCGGTCGCTCTTGGTGATGCGCAGCCTGTCCCCCACCCGCATGGCGCGGGAGGAGCGGCCGTCGATCGTGACAAAAACCTGCTGTTCCACCTTCAGGCGGGCTTCGACGACGGAGCGGTCGCTCACCACCGTGGACCGGTTGGTCAGCACATGCGGGCAGATCGGCGTGATGACAAAGGCGCCGGAATCCGGCATGAGCACCGGACCCCCGGCCGCCAGCGAATAGGCGGTGGAACCGGTCGGCGTGGCAATGATCAGGCCGTCCGCGTTGTAGTCGGTCAGTTCCACCCCGTCGATCTCCACATGGATCTTCACCAGCTGGGAACGCTCGCCGCGGCTCACCACCACGTCGTTCAAGCCGTAATACCGCGTGACGCGTCCGCGCACGTCGAAGAGCTCCACCATGAGCAGATGGCGCGGACTGAGCAGATAATTCCTCAGGGCGATGCTGCGCACGGCGCTCTCGATTTCGGAGGGACCGGCGCAGGTGAGAAAACCCAGCGAACCGATGTTGATGCCGAAGACCGGACGGATGGTGGGCCCGAGTTTGTGCACCACGCGGAGAATGGTGCCGTCGCCGCCCATCACCACGAGCAGCTCGGAGTCACGGGCCAGGGCGCGTTCCGTCAGGGGGGACTTGCGTCCGACCAGTTCCGCCGTCGATTTTTCGAGGGCAAACGGCACCCCGCGGGCGCGGAGGTGACGGACCACATCGCGCACGACGGCGCGGGCTTCGGGTTTGGCGGCGTGGGCGATGAGGCCGATCATGAAAAAATTCAGGGCTGAAGGTGGGCGAGAAATTCGATATTGCCCTCCCGGCCGGCAATGGGGGATTCGATCACGCCCCGCCAGTGATGGCCGGCTCCCTCGACAAACCGGCGGATTTTTTCCACCGCCTCGCCGCGATACGTCGCGTCACGCACCACGCCCCCCTTTCCCACCTTGTCGGGCGTAAGTTCAAACTGAGGCTTGATGAGGACGACCATGTCGGCGTTGGGCGTGAGTAAGGCAAAGGCGGCGGGCAAAATCAATGTCAGGGAAATGAAACTCACGTCCGCCACGCAGAGCTCCACCGGGCCACCGGTGTCCTCCAGGGTCAAAAAACGGGCGTTGAGCCCCTCCCGGACGGTCACGCGGGGATCCTGGCGGACTTTCCAGTCGATCTGACCATGACCGACATCCACGGCATGCACGTGCGCCGCCCCGCGCTGCAGCAGGCAGTCGGTGAATCCGCCGGTGGACGCCCCGATGTCGAGCGCAATCCGGCCGGCCACCGGAACCTGGAAATGATCCAGGGCCGCCTCGAGCTTGAGCCCGCCGCGTCCGACATATTTCTCCCCCGCCAGGAGCTCCACCACGGCCTCGTCGGACACCCGGGTGCCCGGCTTTTCCGCCTTCTGTCCGTCGAGCAAAACCTGTCCGGCCATGATGGATCGCTGCGCCTTTTCCCGCGAGGGCGCGAGTCCGCGCAGGACAAGAAGCTGGTCGAGGCGCATTTTTTCCGGCATGGCGGCATCGTAGAAAATCCTGTTAATCTTGGAAATCCCGATTAGTTCCTATCCGTCCCATGTCCGATGCCGATCTGAAATCCCGTATCAAAACGATGATGGTGGAAAGCCTGATGCTGAAGGTGCCGCCGGAAAGCATCGGCGACGATACCCCGCTCTTCAGTCCGGACGGACTCGGGCTCGACTCGATTGACGCCCTGGAACTGGCGGTGAGCATTGAAAAAAATTTCGGCGTGTCCACCCCGAGCGCGGAGGTCGCGCGGGAGGCGTTCGTGAGTGTCAACACGGTGGCCGCCTACATCACCGCAAAGACGCAGGGGCGCTGACGGGCTCCCGGGGGGGGGCCGGCGTTTTGCGCCATTTTGCCCCTCGCCGTGCGCAATAAATTGACCGCGCCGCCTTCTGGCGCGATTTTTGCTCTTTTCCGCGCCTTAATCCTTTCAAACGACAAGCAGCATGAGCGAATTCCATTCCGCCCTCGACACATCCGTCAGCGGCCTGAAGGCCCTGATCCAAAACAGCCTCAAGTTCAGCCTCGCGCGCGACGCCTCGACGGCCACCAAGCGGGACTGGTGGCTGGCGACCTCGAAGGCGGTGCAGAGCATCATCGTGGAGCGGATGATCGCGACCGCCGCGGCCCATCACAACAAGAACGTCAAACGCGTTTATTATCTCTCGCTGGAATTCCTCATGGGCCGGTTGTTTTCGAACAACCTCTACAGCGCCGGCGTGATCGACGACATGGTGCACGCGCTGGAGGAACTCGGGCTCGATTATGACGAGTTGCGCAACGAAGAATACGACATGGGCCTCGGCAACGGCGGCCTGGGCCGTCTGGCCGCCTGTTTCCTCGATTCGCTGGCCACCCTCGACTACCCGGCCATCGGCTACGGCATCCACTATCAATACGGCCTCTTCAAACAGGAATTCCGCAACGGCTATCAGGTCGAACTTCCCGACGCCTGGATGCAATACGGCACGCCGTGGGAAATCGTCCGTCCCGAGCACTCCACGGAAATCCAGGTTTACGGTCATGTGGAAAACGTCTTCGACGACCGAGGCAATTATGTGCCGCGCTGGGTCGGCTGGAAAAAACTTCTCGGCATTCCCTACGACATTCCGGTGCCCGGATACGGTACGAACACGGTGAATTTCCTGCGGCTCTGGGAATCGCGCGCCCCCGCCGAATTCGATTTCGAGGCCTTCAATCGCGGCGGCTACGACGAGGCCGTGCGCGAAAAAAACCACAGCGAGACGATCTCGAAGGTCCTTTATCCGAACGACAAGACGGAGAGCGGAAAGGAACTGCGCCTGCTCCAGCAGTATTTCTTCGTCGCCTGCTCGCTGAAGGACATCATCCGCCGCTTCCTCAAGACGAACGACGACTGGGAGGATTTTCCGGACAAGGTCGCCATCCAGCTCAACGACACCCATCCCGCCATCGCCGTGGTGGAACTCCAGCGTCTGCTGCACGACGAATACGGCCTGAAATGGGAGAAAGCCTGGTCGATCGTCACGCGCACCTTCGCCTACACCAATCACACCCTGCTCCCGGAGGCTCTTGAGAAGTGGAGCGTGGGCCTCTTCCAGAAGGTGATTCCGCGGCACATGCAGATCATCTTCGACATCAACAAACGCTTCATGGACGAGGTCGAGGCCCGCTGGCCCGGAGACGTGCACAAGAAGCAGGTGTTGTCCCTCATCGAGGAGGGTCCCGTCCAGATGGTCCGCATGGCGCACCTGGCCGTGCTGGGCGGGCATTCCGTCAACGGCGTCGCGGAACTGCACACCGCCCTGCTCAAACGGGATCTCTTCCCCGAGTTCAACGAGCTTTTCCCGGGGCGGTTCAACAACAAGACCAACGGCATCACCCCGCGCCGCTGGCTGCTGGCCTGCAATCCCCGCCTGAGCAAGCTGGTCACCGCCAAAATCGGTTCCGGCTGGGAACGCGATCTCAACCGTCTGCGCGGCTTGGAAGCCTATGCCGACGACCCGCAGTTCCAGGAGGACTTCCTGCGGATCAAACACCAGAACAAGATCGAACTGGCCCGGGTGATCAAGGATCTCTGCGGCATTTCGGTGAATCCCGCGGCGCTCTTTGACGTGCAGATCAAGCGCCTGCACGAATACAAGCGCCAACACCTCAATCTGCTGCACATCCTCGCGCTGTACCGGCGCCTGCTCCAGAATCCCGATCTCGACATCACGCCGCGGGTCTTCATTTTTGCGGCCAAGGCCGCGCCCGGTTACGACATGGCCAAGTGCATCATCAAGGCCATCAATGCCGTCGGCAAATGCATCAACAACGACAAGCGCATCGAGGACCGCCTCAAGGTGGTCTTCCTGCCCAACTACCGCGTCTCCCTCGCCCAGCGCATCGTGCCCGCCGCGGATCTTTCCGAGCAGATTTCCACCGCCGGCAAGGAGGCGTCCGGAACGGGCAACATGAAGCTGGCCCTGAACGGCGCCCTCACCATCGGCACCCTGGACGGCGCCAACGTCGAAATCATGGAGGAGGTCGGCAAGGAGAACATCTTCATCTTTGGATTGACCGTCGAGGAAGTGACCGAACTCTGGCGGCGCGGATACAATCCGCAGGAGTATTACAACCGCAACGAGGAGCTTCGTGCCGTCGTCGACTGGGTCGGTTCCAACTACTTCACGCCGGACGAACCGCCGGGCGTCCTCTCCATGCTCCGCGACAGCCTCTATTACAGCGACCCGTTCCTCTGCCTGGCGGATTTCGAGTCCTACAGCGAGGCGCACCAGAGGGTCGACGAGGCCTTCCGCGACAAGGCCCGCTGGGCGCGCATGGCCATCCTCAACACGGCCCGCATGGGCAAGTTCTCCAGCGACCGCACCATCGAGGAATACGCCCGGGAAATCTGGAACATCCAGCCGGTGCCGGTGTAATGCGTTTCCCGGCGCCCCCCGATGAAGACGCTGCAAATCAAGGTCAAACCCAATGCCCGGGAATCGAGGCTTGTCCAAAATCCCGACGGCACATGGGAGGCGCGCCTGAAATCCCCTCCGGTCGACGGCAAGGCCAATCGCGAACTGATCGGACTCGTTGCCGAACACTTTGGCTGCGGCAAATCCCAGGTGGAAATCCGCAGCGGCGCCGCCGGCCGGCTCAAACTGGTGCGGATTCCCTGAAGGTCCCGCCAAAACACGGACAGGCGAAAATCCGCCCGGCCCGTCGTGCGCACGGCGTTCGGCGCCGGCGGGTGTTCTTCCCGTTCCGACTTTCCTTTGGCAATTCCCCGAGCAAATCGTGTCGATTTCGTTTTGCCGGCCGGCCGGTTTACGCTACCTAAGAAATTGCCATGTCCGATCAACCTCTCACCGGCCACGACTGTCCCGGGGACCCCTGCACGATTGTCATCTTCGGCGCTTCCGGAGATCTCACCAAACGCAAACTCCTCCCCGCGCTTTACAACCTTAAGGTTCTCAAGCTGTTACCCCAGGACTTTGCCGTCATCGGCGTGGCCGTGAGCGAGGGCAATGACGAATCCTACCGTCAAAAGATCACCGAGGACATCCATCAGTTTGCCACCCGCTCGGTGGATGAAAAGGAGTGGGACGACTTCACCAAGCGCAGTTATTACATTCAGGGGGACTTCAACGACGTCGGCACGTTCAAGAATCTGGCCGCCAAGATCGCCGAGGCCCGGAAGACCTGGAACCTGCCGGGTAACGTGCTTTTTTATCTCGCGGTTTCGCCCAGCTTCTTCGCCAAGGTGGTCGAACAGCTTGACGGCGTCGGCCTCACCAAGGAGGAAAACGGCTCCTGGCGCCGGGTCATCATCGAGAAGCCCTTCGGCCACGACCTGGCCTCGGCGCGCCAGCTCAACGCCGACCTGACCTCCCACATCTCCGAGTCGCAGATCTACCGGATCGACCACTACCTCGGAAAGGAGACCGTGCAAAACATCATGGTCTTCCGTTTCGGCAACAGCATCTTCGAACCCATCTGGAACCGCCGGTACATCGAATACGTCCAGATCACGGTGGCGGAACAACTCGGGGTCGAACTGCGCGGCGGCTATTACGACCATTCCGGCGTAATGCGCGACATGGTGCAGAACCACATGCTGTCCGTGCTCTCCCTGATCGCCATGGAACCGCCCAGCTCCATCACCGGCGACAGCGTGCGCAACGAAAAGGTCAAGGTGCTTGAAGCCATCCGTCCGATGGACCCCGAGGAGGTCCTGGCCAACACCGTGCGCGGTCAATACGGCGCCGGCGTGATCAACGGCAAGACCGTCCCCGCCTACCGCACGGAACCCGACGTCAATCCGCACTCCAACACCGAGACCTTCGTGGCCATGAAACTCGAGGTGGAAAACTGGCGCTGGGCGGAAGTGCCCTTCTACCTCCGCAGCGGCAAGCGCCTCGCCGCCCACACCACGCAGATCGTCATCGGATTCCGCCGGGCACCGCTGTTGCTGTTCGGATCCGAAATGACCAACAATGTCATGCCCAACCGGCTGGTCATCCACGTCCAGCCCGACGAAGGCATCACACTCGATATCCACGCCAAACGCCCCGGTCCCAACATCAACGTCGCCAATGTGCCGCTGGACTTCAGTTACTCGGAGTTCGGAGAACACACCGCCGCGACCGGCTACGAAACGCTGCTCTACGACTGCATGGTCGGCGACACCACGCTCTTCCATCGTTATGACAGCGTGGACGCCTCCTGGCGCATCGTAAACCCGATCCTCGACGTCTGGCAGGCCCTGCCCGCGCGGGATTTCCCCAACTATGCCGCCGGCTCATGGGGCCCCGAAGCCGCCGACGCCCTCATCGCCAAAACCGGTCACTCCTGGCATCATTATCAACTGAACCGCTGATAGTTACGACGGGTTTTTCCGTTTTTTACAGAAATGCCTGACAAGCCGTACATCATCGTTGCCGGGGACATTGGCGGCACCAAGAGCAACCTGGCCATCTTCCGCGTCGTTTCCGGCGTACTGACGATGGAACGCAACGAGCGTTATCACAGCTCGTCCTACCCCAGCCTGAACGCCATCCTGCGCGAATTCCTGGCCGAGGAAAAACGCTCCATCGTGGCCGCCTGCTTCGGCGTTCCCGGTCCGGTAAGGGGCGGACGGGCGCATCCGACCAATCTGACGTGGGGCGTGGACGCCCGGGAGGTGGCGCAGGAGTTTGCGATCACGTACGTGAGCCTCCTCAATGACCTTGAGGCCAATGCCTACGGCATCGCCGAGTTGAAGGAATCCGACTTCGCGGTGATCCAGGCGGGCGCCCCCGACGCCCAGGGCAACCGCTGCGTGGTGTCGCCGGGCACCGGACTCGGCGAAGGGGGATTGTTCTGGGACGGCAAAAAATACCGCGTCTGGGCCTGCGAGGGCGGCCACACGGATTTCGCGCCCCGCAACGATCTGGAAATCGCCCTGTTGGAGTATCTCATCAAGCAATACGGACACGTCAGCTGCGAGCGGGTGGTGTCCGGCATGGGCATCGAAAACATCTACAAGTTTTTGCGCGACACGGGACGCGGACGTGAACAGTCCGAGATTGCCGCCGAAATGAAGGCCGGGGATCCCACGGCGGTGATTGCCCGGCATGCCGAACGCGGCGACTGTCCGATGTGCGTGCAGGCCATCGAGATCTTCCTCTCCTGCCTCGGCGCCGAGGCGGGCAACATGGCGCTCAAGGCCATGGCCACCGGCGGGGTCTATCTCGGCGGCGGCATTCCCGCCAAGATGGTGTCGAATATCCGCAGCGTCGGATTCACCCACGCCTTCAACGACAAGGGACGCATGTCCGCCCTCATGCAGAGCATGCCGGTCAAGGTGATCCTCAACGATCAGGCCGCCCTGCTCGGCGCGGCGCGTTACGCGCTGGACGGGGCCACCGGCTGACCCCCTCGCCGGTACGGCTCCCCGGCGGTTCCGGACCGTGTTCCGCCCGGATCGGAAAAAGAAGCTTCCGCAAAGGCGGACGATTCCCCGCGAAGCCTTTCGACTTCAGCGTTCGACGATCCGCAATTCCCCGGCCAGACCGGCCGGAGCGTCCAGATCGTGCTCAAAAACCTCGCGCGACACGGCGCGTTTGATGTCGGCCAGCGAGCGGTGCTTGCGCATGAGGATGTTCCGAAGCGGAACCACATTCCCCCGCCCGGCCTCGAGGCGCAAACTTTCCGTCAGCAGGCGGCGCAAACGGTAAAAGGGCAGATATTGCTCCTCCTCCAGCCGTTCGCGACAGGCCAAAAAAATGTCCAGCGTCGAATCCCAGTCGTCCCCCCGTAAAAGCCCCGCCCGCAGATCAAGCAACAAATCCCAATGCTCCCGGGGGGCCCCCGGAAACAACTCCTCCACAATGCGCACAGCATCGTGCCGCCAAGACTTGAAGCTCGTGGAGTCGGTGGACATTTCTCTTATTCTAAGCAATTGAGATTCAATCGCAAGAGCAGGCCGCAAGAAAGTGGAAAATTTCCAAAGTCGTTGCGCTCAAACCGCCAAGGGTCGTCGGGCAAAACGCGCCCGGCGCTGAGGCGCGGGCCTCAGCGGCGTTGCATCGGGATGGCCCGGCCGGCGGCGATCAGAGATTTTTGAGGAAACTCTTCAGCATCCAGAGGGTTTTCTGGTGCACTTGGATCCGGCCGATGACGAGGTCCTGGGTTTCCAGGTCATTGACCTCCTCGGAGGCCTCGCGCAGGGTGAGGGCATTGCCCAGGAGGATTTCGTGGGAGTCCACCAGATGGGCGACGAAGTCCTTGGCCGGGGTGGCTTCGATGGCGAGTTCCGTGATGCGGGAGCCCTTGGCGAGCGTTTTCAGTCCGCCGGGGGCCAGCACATCCAGAGCCCGCAGGCGCTCGGCGATTTCGTCCACGGCGGCAAAAAGCTCCTCATACTGGGCCTGGAAGGCGGTGTGGAGCTGGAAGAAATTCGGACCCTCGACATTCCAGTGGGCCAGATGCGTCTGGGCCATGAGGGCGTAGGTGTCGGCGAGCAGGGTTTGCAGCCCTTCGACAACGGCGTTGGTTTTTTGTTTGGTGGCGGTTTGTGTGCTCATAATGGGGTTTCACAGGAAACCTACCCCCGCTCCGCAACTTGCGCAACCTGCGATTCTCCGCTCTCTTGAAGGCAGAGCTCATGGCCAGGACCCTTTGCGATTGGAAAAAGCGCGACCTCGAAAAGCACCCGGAGCGGCTTCTCGAGCTCGTCCGGGATCCGCGTTATTACTGCCGCAAGTGTGCGCGGGTCGCGAATCGGTCAAAGGTTCTCTGCAAGCCGCGCAAGCTGCCGGTTTCGGAGACCTGACCGGATTGCATTGACGCCCCGCGCGTTATCCATTCCCCTGTCGGGATGATCTTTCTTTTCCTGCACAATCTCTTCCGCTGGCTGGTCGTGCTCTCGGGTCTCTGGGTGCTCTTCCGCGTATGGACGGGCTTCCTGAAACACTCCGAGTGGACCAACAAGGAACGGATTGCGGGTCTCGTTTTCACCAGCCTCCTGAACCTGCAGTTTCTTCTCGGAATCCTCGTGCTTTTCCTGGGACCGCTGCATGCCGTCTCGGCCTACTCCCACATGGGCGAAGCCATGAAAAATCCGGTGCTCCGGTTTTTTGCCATTGAGCATCCGTTCATGATGCTGCTCGCGGTCATTGTTGCCCAGGCCGGTTTCTCGCTGTCGAAGCGGGCCGCCACCGATCGGGCGAAATTCCTGCGCGCCACGATTTGTTACACCATCTCGGCGATTCTCATTGTCGCGGCCGTTCCGTGGCCGTTTTCGAAGGTCGCCCGGCCGCTCTTCCCCACCCTGTTGGGCCAAGAATGCCCGTTGAACCCGCCGCGGTTCCGCATATAAGTGACCGTGTGAAGATCAAGGTGCTGCTCACGGCGGGACTGTTGTTTTTCGGAACCCTCGCGGCCTCCCACGCCGGGGGCGCGGTCGGCGTCCGCTGGGGTGGTTGCGGAGGCGGCGTGGTCGGAGTCGGTTGGGGCGGCTGGGGAGGATGGGGATGTCGTCCGTATTGGGGCCCCCGTTATTATTGTGCCCCGCGCCCTTGGGGGGGCTGGGG
>CALCJD010000014.1 GCA_937960895.1 uncultured Spartobacteria bacterium
CCGCAATCCGATTTCCCAATGACCACCCGATGCTTGCCGTGGGGCGTGGAAGCGGCGAGATTGGCGGTCTTTCAATGGGTAAGATTCGCGTTCTGCCGGATGAAGTGGCCAGTCAGGTGGCGGCGGGAGAGGTCGTCGAGCGGCCGGCTTCGCTGGTCAAGGAACTGGTGGAAAACAGCCTTGATGCCGGGGCCGGGCGCATTGCGGTCGAATTCGCCCGCGGCGGTTCGCGTCTGGTGGCCGTGCGGGACGACGGGTGCGGGATGGATCGCGAGGACGCGCTGCTGTGTCTGGAACGCCACGCCACCAGCAAGATTCGAACCGGCTCCGACCTGGCCCGCGTGCGCACGATGGGGTTCCGGGGGGAGGCACTGCCCAGCATTGCCAGCGTGTCGCGCTTTCGCCTCGTGACGCGCGAACCGCATTCGGACGCAGGCACGGAAGTGTTGGTCAGCGGCGGAAAAACGGAATCGGTCCGCGAAACCGGCGCGCCGCCGGGGACCCAAATCGAGGTGCGCGATCTTTTTTTCAATCTTCCCGCCCGGCGGAAATTTTTGCGGGGCGAGGAAACGGAATCCGCCCACATTCTGCAGACCCTGCATGGCATCGCGCTGGCCAATCCGGGGGTGGCCTTTGAATGCCGCCGGGACGGACGGACGGTGCTGGCCCTTCCGCGCGCGGAAAGTCTGGCGGTGCGGATCAAGGATCTGTTCGGCACGGCCCACCTGAACCGGCTGGTCGAGATCGAAGCGGTGGAAGGTCGGGGATTCCGGCTGGCGGGTTTCCTGGCCCGGCCGGGTCAGGGTCGCAGGGACCGGCTCCAGCAATTTGTCATTCTCAACGGACGCCCCATCGTCTGCCCGGCGGTGCAGCAACCGCTGCGCGAGGCTTATGCGGGCGCCTTGGAACGCGGCGAACATCCGCTGAGCGTCCTTTTGATCGAAATGGAACCCGACCTGTTCGACTGCAATGTGCATCCCGCCAAGCGGGAAGTGCGCCTGCGGTTTCCCGAGGCGCTGCGCCAGGCGGTTTTCGACGCCGGTCGGCGGGCCTTGGCCCAGTCCCGTCCTTCGCCACCACCGGCCGCCCGTCAACCGCTGCCTGCGGTGCGGCCCATTTTTGTTCCCGAACCCGCCCAGCCGGAATTGCCGACGGCCCCGGTTTTCCCCTCCCCGCAACCCGAACCCCCGATCCCGGTGGCCCCACCGCCCCAACCGGCGCCCCCGACCTCCGCTCCCTTCCCGGCCCCCCCTCCGGTTCCTCCACCGGCCGCTCCGGCTGCACCCTCGCCGATTCCGCCGGCGCCGGAGGATCGCTTCCGGCTGCTTGGCATGGTGGGAGATGGATACCTTGTGCTCGAAGGCGATGAGGGATTGGTGCTCGTGGACACCCGGGCGGCTGCGGAACGCATCCATTTCGAGGCGCTCCTGCGCCAGATCAACGACGGCAACGCCCCCAGTCAGCGGCTGTTGGTGCCGGTGGTGGCGGAACTCCCCGTCCGCGAACACGCCTGGGTGGTGGAACACCTCGCCGACCTGGAAGCCGCGGGGTTCCTGATCGAACCCTTCGGCGGCACCAGCCTGAAGATCGAAGGAGTTCCGGCGTCCGCGGGAGATCGGGAGCCCGAACGCCTCCTCCATGAAATTGCGGCCGCCCTGCGCGCCGCGGGAAAACTGCCCCACGGACGCGGACTGCGCGAAGCGCTGGCGCGCTCGGTCTCCCGCATTGCCGCCGAGGAGCGTTTTCGTGGCAACGACGAACGCGCACGCGGACTGGTGCGGGAACTGCTTCGCTGCGAACTGCCCTACGCGGCGCCGTCGGGACGGCCCACGATGATCCAGTTTTCCTTTGCCGAGCTCGCCCGGAAGTTCGGACGGGGTTGATTGTACGACCATGCGGACCGCCGGGCCTCCGGCCGTCAGCGGCAACCCCTCCTTGCCGTCCCGATTTTCCAAAAACGCCCCCTCCCGTTCCGCACTCCCTGCTTTCCCTTTTCCGGGAAAATGTTATGGCTTGGGACCGGATGGAAAATCTCCGCATCGAACCCGCAACTCTGGACGACCTCCCGGAACTGGCGGAACTCCTCTACGACCTCTTCTCCCAGGAGGAGGATTTTGTTCCCGACCGCGAAAAACAGATGCGGGGTTTGCGTCTGATTCTCGAGCAGCCCTCCCGCGGACGGATCTTTGTCCTGCGCAGTCCCAACCGCATCATCGGCATGATCAACCTGCTGATCACCATCAGCACCGCGGAGGGTGGCTTTGTGCTGCTCCTGGAGGATCTGGTCATTCACCGCGACCACCGCGGCCAGGGCTACGGCACCCGGCTGCTCGAATACGCGATTGATTTTGCGAAGAAGAAAAATTTCCTTCGCATCACCCTGCTGACCGACCGTCCCAACAAGCGCTCGCTGCGCTTCTACCTGAAAAACGGCTTCGTCGAGAGCGGCATGGTGCCGATGCGCATGTATTTCCGCTGAGCATGGCGGAGGAAACGACGCGGGACCTGGGATTCGCCCGGGTGGATCTGGATCGCGCCCGGCGCTGCGGGCGGCCGGAGGTCATCTACTGCCCCGGGAAACAACCCGCCGAGGTCGCCGCCGTGGCCGTCGCATTGCGGGAAAAAAACCAGGCCGTGCTCGCCACTCGGGCGGACGCCGCCCACTTTGAGGCCGTCCGGGCCCGGATTCCGGAGGCGGTTTTTCACGAACGGGCCCGCTGCATCGTCGCGGGAACCTCCGGTGCGGATCCCGGACCGTGGACCGTGGGGGTGCTCTGCGCCGGCACGGCGGACCTTCCCGTCGTCGAGGAGGCGGCGGTTTCCCTGGAAAGTTTCGGGCGCCGGGTGGATCGCATCACCGACATCGGGGTGGCCGGGCTGCACCGTCTGCTCGACGAACTGCCCCGCATTCGCGCCTGCGGCGTACTCATTGTCGTCGCCGGCATGGAGGGCGCCCTGCCCAGCGTGATAGCCGGTCTGGTGGACCGGCCGGTCATTGCCGTGCCAACCAGCGTGGGATACGGCGCAAACCTCCGGGGCGTGACGGCCCTCCTGGGAATGCTGACCTCCTGCGGCAGCGGAGTGACCGTGGTGAACATCGACAACGGGTTCGGCGCGGCATGTGCCGCGGACGATATTTTGCGCCTCGCCGCGGCCCCACCGGAACCCCGGCCTTAGGATCAAAACCGCGCGAGATTCGCCCCCCTCCATGCAAGCAAAGCTTGCCACCGTCCCAGGAATGCTCCATTCCCCATGCATCCATGAAGATCTCCCACGCAATTTTTGCCGGTCTCACTCTGGCGGCTCTGGCCGGATGCGGTGAGAGTGGTGCCCCTTCGATCAAGGTCGGACTGAACACCGAACTCACCGGCGAAATGCCCGCCGTGGGGGCGTCGGCCCGGAATGCCGCCGAGCTTTTCGTCAGTGAAATCAATGCCGCGGGCGGGATCGACGTCGGCGAACAGAAGCTTCCGATCGAACTGATCGTGGCCGACAACGGGGCCAAGGCGGATCAGGCCCGCACGGTGGCGCAGAAACTCATTTCCCAGGACAATGTGCTGGCCATGATCGGTCCCGACGCCAGCTCGTGCGCCATCCCGGCCTCCATCGTGGCCGAGACGCTCAAGTGCCCGATGATTTCCCCGTGGTCCACCAATCCCAAGACCACGCTCAATGACGACGGTTCCCCGAAAAAATACGTCTTCCGGGCGTGCTTCATCGACAGCTTCCAGGCCCGTGTGCTGGCGAAGTTTGTTCTCAACACGCTGAATGCCAAAACGGCGGCCGTGCTCTACGACGTGGCGTCCGAGGCGCCCAACGGTCAGGCCAACCTGTTCAGGGAGGTCTTTCAGCAAAACGGCGGAAAAATCGTCGCCTTCGAGACCTACAGCACGGGGGACCGCGACTTCTCCGCGCAACTGACAAAAATCAAGGCCGCCAATCCCGAGGTCATCTTCCTCCCGGCCTACTACAACGACGCCGCCGGCATCACCCGGCAGGCGCGCCAGCAGGGCATCACGGCGCAATTTGTCGGCAGCGACGCCTGGAGCTCGCCCGAAATCATCAAGCTCGGCGGAAACGACATCGCAGGTTCGTATTTCTGCAATCACTACTCCACGGAAATCGCCACCGATGTGGCGAAAAAGTTCATGAGCGACTACAAGGCCCGCTACGGCCAGAATCCCGACGACGTCGCCGCCCTCACCTACGACGCCTTCGGCCTTCTTGTCCAGGCCATCAGGGACGCCGGCAAACTCGACCGCGAAGCCGTGCGGGATGCCCTGGCCAAAATCGAAAAATACCAGGGCGTGACGGGAGAAATGCAGTTCAAGGACGGCAGCGGCGACCCGATCAAGAGCGCGGTGATCCTGCAGATCAAGGACAACGCCTTCAATTGGGTGCAGAACGGCCAGCCTTGAGGCGGCCCGGGGACAACCCAGGGAACTGACACCGGCGCAGGATGCTTTATTACATCGCGCAGCAGACCATCAACGCGATCCAACTGGGCTCGATCTACGCCCTGATCGCGCTCGGCTACAGCATGGTCTACGGCGTGCTGGTCATGATCAACTTCGCCCACAGCGATCTGTTCATGCTGGGCGCCTTCGCGTGCCTGCTGCTGGCCACAATGCTGCCGGTCCAGCTTCCCTTCGTGGTCATCCTGCTGCTTGTGATGGCCATCATCGGCCTGCTTGGCGCACTGATCGAGCGGGTCGCCTATCGTCCGCTGCGGGGCGCCCCCCGCGTGTCGGCAATCATCACGGCGCTGGGGTGCGGGTTGGTCATTCAAAACACCACGCTGAGCCTGAGCCCCTATCCCAAATACATGCCGGAGCTCTTCAACAGCCGGACGCTCACCTTCAGCGGATTGACCATCACCACGCTGCAGATCCTCATCATCGGCATTTCCTTCGGGCTCATGGTCGCGCTGGATTTCCTCATCCGGAAAACGCGCTACGGCATGGCCATGCGGGCGATTTCCTTCGACGTGCGCACCGTGCCGCTCATGGGCATTCCGGTGAACCGGATCATTTCCCTGACCTTCCTCGTGGGCGCCGGCCTCGGCGGGGCGGCGGGCATGCTGTACGGGCTCGCCTATCCGCAGATCTCCTCGGGCATCGGCATCCTGATCGGATGGAAGGCCTTCATCGCCGCGGTCATCGGCGGCATCGGCAGCATCCGGGGCGCCGTGCTGGGCGGATTCCTCCTCGGCCTGGTGGAGGTCATGGCGGTGGCCTTCACGGATTCCAGCTACCGGGATCTCATTGCGTATTCGCTTTTGCTGCTGATCCTGGTTTTCAAACCCTACGGGCTTCTCGGGCAGGCTCCGAACCAGAAAGTGTAGGCGATGCGCGCGTTTTTCGAATCCCTGGGCCGATCCCGCATGGCGCTGCCGATCCTCGTCGTGCTGGGCTTCGCCTTCTGCGTGGCCTGCGAATTCCTTCCGATCATCAACACCTACACCAAGGGCGTGTTGATCATGGTCGGCATCAACATCATCCTCTGCGCCAGCCTGAATCTTGTGAACGGCTACATGGGGGAGTTTTCCGTGGGACACGCCGGATTCATGGCCCTGGGAGCGTATGCCTCGGCGGTCATGACCATCAAATGGCTGCCGGCGTCGGTGTTTGAACTTCCCCTCGCCGTCCTCTTCGGCGGCACGGTGGCGGCGGCCATCGGATTTTTGCTGGCCCTGCTCTCCTTCAAAACCCGCGGCGACTACCTGGCCATCATCACGCTGGCCTTTCTCATGATCGTCAAATCGGCTGTCGAGAACATCGAATACCTCGGCGGGCCGCGCGGAATGACGCCCCCGGTACTGACCAACCTGCCCTGGGCGTTTTTCTGGGTGGTGGTGACCCTCTGGATCATTCGCAACCTGGTCTATTCCAAATTCGGACGCGCCATCACGGCGATCCGCGAGGATGAAATCGCCGCGAATGCCATGGGTGTGCGCGTGCGTGAGGCGAAAATCCTGGCCTTTTCCACCTCGGCGTTCTTCGGCGGAGTGGCCGGTGCGCTGTATGCGCAGGTCAACTTCTTCATCGACCCGAAGTCGTTCGACATCGTGCGTTCGACGGAGATTCTCGTGATGGTCTACCTCGGCGGCGTGGCCTCCCTCGCCGGGTCGATTCTCGGGGCGGTCATTTTCACCCTTCTCTTCCAGGCGCTGCAGGACCTCGGCACCTGGCGCATGGTGGTGATGCCGCTCATTCTGGTTCTGCTGATGATCTTCCGTCCGCGCGGCATCATGGGCATGAAGGAACTGCCGTGGTTTTTGCCCAAGCGGGAGTTGTTCACCAAACGCCAACCATGAGCGCCCTGCTGGAAATCGACAACGTAACCAAGCGCTTCGGCGGATTGTGCGCGATCTCCAAGTGCAATGTGCGCGTCATGGAAGGCCACGCCCACGGCATCATCGGCCCCAACGGCGCCGGCAAGACGACGTTGTTCAACCTGATCACCGGCATTTACAAACCGACCGAGGGCGACATTCGTTTTCGCGGCGAGTCCATCGCGGGATTGCGTCCCGGCCGCATTGCGCTCAAGGGCATCGGGCGCACGTTTCAGAACATCCGGCTCTGCAAAAATCTGACCGTGCTGGACAATGTCCGCATCGCCTTCGACTCGCAGCTGCATTATTCGCCGCTCGAGGCCATGCTGCGCCTGCCGCGTCTGGGGCGCGACGAACGGCGTTCCATCGACGAATCGATGAAACTGCTGGAGCCCTTCGGTCTGACACCCCACGCGCACGCCGTGGCCGGAGACATGTCCTACGGCCTGCAGCGGAAGTTGGAAATCGCCCGCGCCCTCGCCTTGAAACCGCGCCTGCTGCTCCTCGACGAACCGGCCGCCGGCCTGAACACGGGGGAAACCGCGGCGCTGACCGAATTTCTCCGCTGGGTGAAATCCGAGTTCCAGGTCACGCTGGTCCTCATCGAACACCACATGCATCTGGTCATGAACCTTTGCGATCGCATCACGGTTCTGGACTTCGGCCAGACCATCGCGGAAGGCACCCCGGCGGAAATCCGGGAAAACCCGCGTGTCATTGACGCCTATCTGGGCGGAACGGAGGTCGAGCAGGGATGAGGACGATTTGGAAGAATCGGACGCTTTCGGTCCGATGGACGCCCCACCGCCCCAGCCCTTTCCCGGGAGGTTGCCGCTCATGAACGCGCTGACCGTCGAAAACCTGACCGTATCCTACGGCGACATCCACGCTGTGAAGGGCATTTCGTTTGAAGTGCGGGAGGGCGAAATTTTCACCCTCATCGGCGCGAACGGCGCGGGCAAGACGACCACGCTGCGGGCGTTGTCCGGACAGCTCCGTTACGGTGGCACGGTGAAATTGCAGGGCCGCGATCTCAAGGGGGTTCCCGCCGACCAGATCGTCGGCCTCGGCATGGCTCAGGTGCCGGAGGGACGCGGCATTTTCGGCAATCTGACGGTGCTGGAAAACCTCAAACTGGGCGCCTGGACCCGGAACGACAAGAAAGGGGTCGCCGAGGATCTCGAGCGCTGGCTGACCGCCCTGCCCCGCCTGCGCGAGCGCCTGAACCAGGCCGCCGGCACGCTCTCCGGCGGCGAGCAGCAGATGCTGGCCGTGGCCCGCGCGCTGATGAGCCGCGCCAAGGTTCTGTTGCTCGACGAACCCTCCATGGGTCTCGCGCCCAAGCTCGTGAAGGAAATTTACAATGTATTGCGCGAGATCAACCGGGCCGGCGTGACCATCCTCCTCGTCGAACAGAATGCCAATCTGGCTCTGCGCCTCGCCCACCGGGCCGCGGTGCTGGAAACCGGCCGAATCACCCTTGCCGGAGACGCCGCAGAGCTGCTGGAGGACTCTCAGATCCGAGAAGCTTATCTCGGCACCTGAACCCCGCGTCCCCGTGCAGACAGCCCGCCGGCCTGCCTTTTCAGCAAATTGGGGTCACTTCGTGGCGCCCGGTCCAGCAGCGGCGACCTCGCCGTGTCAACGGAACGGCCGACAAAGCGCCAAAGGTGCGTAAATTCGACGGCCCGGCTCGAAGGGCCGGGTTGGGATGCCGATGAGGCATGCGGCCTGATAGGCTGCGACAATCCTCTCTCGCGCCCCTTCAGACTGCCACACAGAACCCTGATTTGTCGCCTGTGCGGGCTGGTCAGCGACAACTTCTGTATGCGCTATTCCATCAACGTCTCCGCAAGTTCATCCGCCACCAGACGGCCCTTGCGGGTCAGGAACAGGGAATCGCCTTCGATTCTCAGCAGGCCGAGTCGGGCAAACTCGGCCGCCTTTTCCGCCGGAACCCGGTCGCGGGCCACGCCGCGGTTCGTGCGCAATCCAAAGGCCACTTGTTCCGCACGGCGGGTGGCGGGATCGACAGGTTCGGAAAAATCATGCGTCTCGCGGGATTCGTTCACCCTCGCCACATAATCCGCCGTATCGCTCACGTTTTTCCACCGCAGTCCGCCCGCCGTGGAGAATGCGCTTGGACCCAGCCCGATGTACTCCGCCCCCAGCCAGTAGGCGAGATTGTGACGGCACTCGCGTCCCGGCCGCGCATAATTGGAAATCTCATACTGCCCGTAACCGGCGTCCTCCAGGATCTCCATGGTCATTTCAAACAAATCCGCGTCGAGCTCGGCATCGGGCCGGTATATGCCGCGAGTCAGACGGAGAAAAAACTCGGTGTCCTCCTCGTACGTCAGGCAGTAGGCGGAGATGTGTTCGGGGCCGAGGGCGATGGTTTTTTCCAGGCTGTGCCGCCATTGTCCGCGGGTCTGTCCGGGGATGCCGAAGATGAGGTCGAGGTTGAGGTTGTCGAATCCGGCTTCCCGCAGGATTTCATAACTCCGCTCGGCCTGCTGCGCACTGTGCACCCGGCCCAGGGTTTGCAACAGCCCGGGATCCCAGCTTTGCACCCCCATGCTCACGCGGGTCACCCCGAGTTCGCGCATGCGGCGGGCCTTTTCCAGCGAGACGGTGGCGGGGTTCATTTCCATGGTGAATTCCTCCACCGCCGAAAAATCGATGCGTTCCCGGAGTCCGCCAATCAGGTATTCCAAATGCGAGGTGGACAGCGCCGTCGGCGTGCCGCCCCCGAAGAATACGGTGACCGGCCGCAGCCCCGACGCCTGCCGTTCCGCCTCGGCCAGCATCGCGTCCAAAAAGGCCCGCGTTTTGTTGCGATCACTTGCCTCCTTGAAAAAACTGCAGTACGGGCACACTTTCGGACAAAATGGAATGTGCGCGTACAGGTGCGAAATCATGGCTGCGGCAACGTAGCAGAATATGGCCATGAAGGCGGCCGCTTTTTTTGTGCTGCTGCTCGGCACGGTCCTGGTTTCCGCCCAGGAACCCACGGCGCCTCCGACGCCCAAAGCCGAGGTCTTCTACGCGATGGAAACCAACGCGCTGGGCCCCGGCCGTGTCGTCCACCGCGCCACCGTGCGCCGCATGGTGGACAGCCTGATCTGCCGCCTGACCGGCAAAGGGACGGTCGCCGAGGCGTGGCGGACGCTGGTTTCGCCCGCCGACCGGGTCGGAATCAAGGTGGCCGCCAGCGGACGTGTGGTGAGCGGCGTCCATCCCGAAGTGGTTCAGGCCGTGGCGGAGGGACTGGTCGAAGCCGGCGTCCCCGCGAAAAACATCATCGTGTGGGACCGCAACATGGAAGACCTCCTGACCGCCGGGTTTCAAAAGAACTCCAAATTGTATACCCTCGAAGCCATCGACCCGAAGACCGGCTACGACCCCCAGGCCCAGGTGAGCGCTCCCCTGGTGGGCAAACTCATCTGGGGGGACAGCAAGTTCGGAGACAAAAAAATCTCCCGCTTCTCCGACCTGCTCACCAACACCGAGCAGCTCAGCAGCACCAGCTACTACGCGAAAATCCTCAGCACCGGCGTCACCAAGGTCATCAACATCCCGTCGCTCACCGACAGTTTCATGACCGGCATCAACGGTGCTCTCGCCAACATGACGCTGTCCAACCTCGACAACTGGCGCCGCTTCGGCAAGGCGGCCGCGGAAGGCGATTCCTACATTGCGGAAATCTACGCCGACCCGCTCATCCGCGAAAAGGTCGTCCTGACCATCCTGGACGGTCTCGTTCTGCAATACGCCGGCGGACCCTTCCCGGACGGCAATTTTGCCATCGACTATTTTTCCCTTTTTGCCAGCCGTGACCCCGTGGCCATCGACGCCACCGCCATGCGACTCATCGAGGAACTGCGGCTGGCGCACAAAATGCCGTCCATCCGGACCATGTCGAATTACATCGAAGCCGCGGAAATGCTCGGACTCGGCACATTTGCGGAACCCCGCATTCAAATGATCCGCGTGGGCGTCGAGGGCATTCGATGAAAACAGGCATGAGCGAAGAGGCCGCAGACTGCCCCCCCTTCGGCGCCTTCCCGCCGCCCCTTGACTGGTCCCTGCTCAAGCGTGTTTCGCGCTCGTTTTACCTGACCCTCCGCCTGCTGCCCGCCGCGGTGCGCGAGCCGATCTCCCTCGCCTACCTGCTGGCGCGCTACACCGACACCGAGGCGGACGGAGCCGTCACCGACGCGGAAAAGGAATTGCTCGCCCGGCGCGGAGAACTGGAGCGCCAACTGGCGGCGTCGCCCGACCGCGACCTCATCGAAACCGTCTGGCGGATCATTCGGGACGGCCAGCAATTCGACCGCGAGCGGTTTTCGGAAGGCGCGCCGCCGCTTTCCGACGGGGAACTCGACCGCTACACCTACCTGGTCGCCGGATGCGTGGGGGAATTCTGGACCCGCATCTGCGCCCGCCGGCTGCCCGGATTCGCCACGCGACCGGAAGAGGAAATGATCACCCTCGGGGTGAACTTCGGCAAGGGTCTGCAGTTGGTGAACATCCTGCGCGATCGGCATGCGGATCGCCGGCTGGGCAGGGTGTATGTGCCGGATGGGCGTCTGGTCGACACCCTCGCACTGGCGCGAAGGCATTTGCAGGACGCGGAGCGTTATGCGGTCGCGGTAAAACCCTTTCGGCTTCGTGTCGCCACGGCTCTCCCGCTTCTGCTGGCGCGGGAAACCCTCGATCTGGTGGAAAAACAACCCGATGCCCCGCGGGTCAAAGTGGAGAGGTCCCGCGTCTGGCTTCTCCTGGGACAGGCTTTGTTTTTTCCCACAAAAGGTCGTTCGTAAGCCCGCCGTCCCCATACGCAAGGATGTGTATGGTGGGCTCGTTTTTGCCCTGCCCCGTTCCCGTCCTCGCCGCGCCTTTCCGACTCGGTCCGATCAGCGGGGAGTTGCCGTCGTGAATGCCCGATTTCGAGAAAAATGACCGAACAGCAGAAGAACCGTTCCGCCGAGGATCCCAGAAATCAGAGCAACTCTGCTTCCCGTGGTCCCCGGCATTCGGTCACTCCTCGTCCTCGCCCGGGGCGACAAAGCTGTCGCGCAGGATGACCGCGAGACGTTTGACGGAGGGCTCGTGGAGCATTTCGCGCCAGTTGCAACTCATCCGCTCAATAAACGTCTCGGGCAGCAAATCCAGCCAGCCGTCCTCGACATCCGGCCCTTGGTCGGCGGCCAGGATGATGCCGGCGGGTCCTTCGAGCGGTTTGGCACGATATTCCTGCAAAGCCCGCCGGTGGGCGCGTTCCACGGGACCGGCTTCGGGGTTTTCGGCGTCTTCCCTGGACGTTTTGCGGAACACCTTGGTCAGGGACCGCAGCCAGCCGCCGGATTTGGTTTCCTCCTGCTCCGGCGGGTGCGCTCCGGCAATGGCGAGGTAGGGCACGTCGCGTCGGGCCACGCGGAGCTGCCGGGCCATTTCAAAGGCCAGGATGCCTCCGAACCCGTGTCCCATGAGATGATACGGCCCCTTCGGATCGAGAAGACAGATGGCCTCCACGAGGGCGGCCGCCTCGGATTCGATGGAGGTGTGACAGGCGGACGGTTGATGGACTCCGCGCGCGGTGGTCGCGTAAACGGACCAGTCCGGGGACAACAACGCGGCCAGACTGCGGTAAACGGCCGGATCGCCCCCAATGTCGTGAATGAGAAACAGAATGGGCGCGTCGGGGTTCTTGTTGAGCGGAGTGAGCGGCGTCCACTCACGCTGCGGAGCAGCCGGACGCGGCGCGGCGTCGGACGACGCGGCCACGGCGGGCTTGGCCGGCCGGGGCAGGGCCGCCAGGTCGATGTCACCGGAGGCCGACAGCGGGAATGCGGATACCGCGAGCAAAAACTGAACCCGGTTTCCGATCTGCCCGCGGAGTTCCTCGGGAACATTTTCGGAACCATCCGCCAGCACCACCCAGGCGGCGGGAGGTTCGTTTTCGCCGGGAGGGGCCACGACGGCGTCCAGCACCCCGGGGAAGGCGCACAAGGCGCGCTCCAAGTCGGCGTAAGGCGGCGGGGCAAAATACAGGCAGCCGGAAAGGTCCCGCCAGGCGGGAACGGAGAGTTTCAGATCGGAACCCACGGCGATTTCCGCGGTGCCGGCATGGAAGGGCGCCAGCGGCTGACCTTCGAAATCGTGCAGCCGGACACTGACTCCGGGTCCGGCGTGGCCCAGCGGAGTTTCCGGCGGCGTGTTGTAGGCGGCATGCCGGTCGGGCAGGGTGTGGCGCACGGCGGCGCCGCCCAATCCGGCCGGACTCAGCACCGAGGTCCAGACGGCCTGACCGTTGTTGAGTTCCTGCCAGGCGGCGAGAACGACCGGGGGCACCGGGGCGGCGTCCACACAGAGGGCGCGCAGGTTTTCCGAAAGCCGGGTCCCGGTCTGGCGACAGGCGGCCAGCCAGGTGCGCCATTGCCCGTGGGTCAGCCGCAGATGCGTCGCGCTGTCCGGAATGCCGTCCGCGCCCAGCAGCAGCGTCGCGCCGGAGGCCAGCGCGGCGAGCACGGTTTCGACAAATCCGCCAAAACCCGCCGGAGCCAGCAGGGGCAGCCGGCAGCCGGGCTCGAGTTGCAGGAGGTCGATGATTTCCGCAACGGCGGCGGCGGTGACACGCGGACTGAGCACACCCGGCGCCGGGGCGGGCTGGGATTCCGCGCCCGCCAGAAGGAAACAGGCCTTGGGCGTTTTCTGTGAGGTCGTCACCGTGGCCGGCACGGCGGCAATGGTTTCCCATTGCTGGTCGATGACAAGAAGGCGGCGGGTGGAACCCTGGAAAAGCGGCGCGGTGCCCGAGTCGCAGATGAGGATCTCGACGTCATAGGTGTCGAGTTTCCTCGCGAGCCAGGAGGCGGACGCCGCGGGATCAAGCGGCACACAAATGTCCCCGGCACGAAGAATGCCGAGCATGGCCACGGGCAGCCAGGCGGTTTGATTCAGGCATACCGCGACATGCCAACCGTCGGCGATGTTTTCCTGCCGCAGCCAGGAAGCCAGCGAGGCGCTGTGCGAATCGAGTTCGCCGTACGTCATGACCGCGTCGCCGGGCCCTTCGGCCGCGACGGCCTCGGGATGGCGCACGGCCACGCCGGCGATCTGTTCGGTGAGCGGGGCGGCCTCGCGCGCTGGCGGGGTGGCCTCGAGTTTTTTCAGTGCGTCCCACTCCGGATCGGTGAGCACCCGCAGTTCCGACAACCGGCGGCCGGGTCCGCCGAGAAAATCGTCGAGAACATTGGTGAAGCGGGTGAGAATTTTTTCCGCCTCGGCGGTCGGCACCGCGGCCGTGTCGTATTCCAGACGCAGGGCAATGCGGTTGCCGTCACGCGCCTCCAACGACAACGGAAGCAGCGGACGGCGGTGAATCTGCGCGTCCGCATTGATCCAGCGCGGATAGGCGTCGTGGATGCGGTCGTTCAGCGCCGGAGGAAGCCAGAAGAATCCGGTGGCGAACTGCCCCGGAGTGCGCGGCGGCTGGGACAGGAGGAGGGCCCGTTCGAGCGTGACGAGGGCGTTCTGGCGGCGCTCAAGGGCCTCGCGGCCCACCGTCCTGACAAAGGCCTCGATGGACTGGCCGCCATTGATGGTGAGAGTGGCCGGCAGAAGATTGTCGAAGTACCCGCATTCCAGCGCTTCCGACATCCGGCAGGGCGCCAGGAGAAGCACCCGACGTTGCGAGACCAGGCGTCCCAGCACCAGTCCCCACGCGGCGAACAGGACATCCTCGGTGGAGACGCCCAGGCGCTGACCAAAACGTTTCAGCGACCGGGAGGTCTCCCGGTCGAGCAACAGGTCATGGCGGCGGAACGGGGGAGTCGTCGGAACCGGCGGCGGGCAGACCCGAAGGGCCACCGGGTCCGGCGTGCCGGAGAAAAATTGCTTCCACCAGTCCACGACCGCCGGCGTGGGCGAGGGAACCGGCGCCGCCTCCTCCCCGGACACCGCGGGGACGACGCCCTCCAGGGCCTCAAGCCACTCGCAGATCAGTTGGAAAAGCGAATCCTCGTCGAGCAGGAAGCGCGGGAACGTCGCCAGCACGTGGCAATGCCCTCCGGGCAGGAGGATCACCGTGAAACGCAGGAGCGGCGGATGGGCGAAATCCATCGGCTTCGCGGCGTCCTCCTCGAGGAGGGTGGTCCAGCGCGCGGGAATTTCCGCCGGCGCCACGGCCTGCCAGTCGAGGGTCTGCCAGGGAATTTCGGACGCCTCCTGTTCCCGCCGGTAGAGTTCCCCCGTCGACGCCTTCCGGAATCCGGAGCGCAACATGCCGTGCGCGGCGGCCACCTTGCGCCAGGCGGACTGCAGGAGCTCGGGCGTGGAACGTTCGCCCAAACTCAGCGACAGCTGCACACACGCCGAGGCGGGCGCGGCGTGGGCGGTCAGATAATAAGCCGAGGCCTGGGCGGGATGGGCCGGAATTTCACGCATGAAAATCAGTTCTACGTTTCAGGTTTGTAAGTTTCGGGGCTCACACAGCGAACGGAATTCGCCGCAATTTCCTTTCTGCAAACTCAAAACCTCTAAAGTCCCGCGTCCGTGACCGCCCCCTGCGAGGCCGTCGTGACACTGGCGGCGTATTTGGCCAGCACACCGCGGCGATAGCGGGGTTTGGGGCGTTTCCATTTGGCAAGGCGGGCCTTGATTTCCCGGGCGGGAATATCGAGCGAGAGCGTCCGTTTGATCGCATCGATCGTGATCGGATCGCCGTTTTTCACGATGGCCAGCGGGCCGCCGTCAAAGGCTTCGGGCGTGATGTGACCGACCACAAAACCGTGCGTGCCGCCGGAGAAGCGACCGTCGGTGATCAGAGCCACGTCCTTGCCGAGTCCGCGTCCCATCACCGCGCTGGTCGGCGAGAGCATCTCGCGCATGCCGGGACCGCCGCGCGGTCCTTCGTAGCGGATGACAATCACGTCGCCCTTCTTGATCCGTCCGTCGAGGATCGCGGCCATGGCCTTTTCCTCGCTTTCAAAAACGCGGGCCTTGCCGCTGAAACGCTCGCCCTCCTTGCCGCTGATCTTGGCCACGGCGCCGTCGGGCGCGAGGTTGCCCCGCAGGATGACGAGATGGCTCTCCTTCTTGATCGGCTTGTCGAGCGGCTGGATGATCTGCTGGCCCTTCGGGTAGGCCTTGAAGGGGGCGAGATTCTGCTTGAGCGTCTTGCCGGTGACCGTGAGGCAGTCGCCGTGCAGAAGCCCGGCGTGCAGAAGTTCCTTCATCATGGGCACAATGCCGCCGATTTCGACAAGCTGGCTCATGAGGAATCTGCCGCTGGGCTTGAGGTCGGCAAGCACGGGAACGCGTTTGCCGATGCGGGTGAAATCGTCGATCGTGAGCTTGATGTTCGCCGCATGCGCGATGGCCAGAAGGTGCAGCACGGCGTTGGTGGATCCGCCGAGGGCGATCACCACGGTGATGGCGTTTTCCATGGCCTCGCGGGTCAGGATGTCGGAGGGACGGATGCCGCGCTTGAGCATGTTGAGCACGGCGGCGCCGGCTTCGCGACAATCCTGCAGTTTGTGTTTGGAAACGGCGGCCTGGGCGGAACTGTTGGGCAGGCTGAGTCCCATGGCCTCGATGGCGGAGGCCATCGTGTTGGCGGTATACATGCCGCCGCAGGAACCCGGACCGGGAATGGCGCACGACTCGACCGCATGCATTTCCTTCGGTGTGATCTTGCCGGCCGCCTCGGCGCCGACGGCTTCGAACACGGACACGATGTCGAGATTGCGGCCGTTGAGGCAGCCCGGGAGAATGGTCCCTCCGTAGACAAAAACCGCCGCCCGGTTCAAACGGGCGATCGCCATGCAGCAGCCGGGCATGTTTTTGTCACAGCCGCCGATGGCCACAAATCCGTCGTATCCCTGGCAGCCCACCACCGTTTCGATCGAGTCGGCGATGACCTCGCGCGACACGAGCGAGTATTTCATGCCCTCGGTGCCCATCGAGATGCCGTCCGAGATGGTGATGGTGTTGAAAATCGTGGCCTTGCCACCCGCCTTGTCGATGCCGAGCGCGGCCTCCCGGGCCAGTTGGTCGATGTGCATGTTGCACGGAGTGACCATGCCCCAGGTCGACGCGACGCCGATCTGCGGCTTGGAGAAATCCGCATCCTTGAAACCGGTCGGATACAACATCGCCCGGCTCGGGGCGCGGTTTTCACCGTCGAGGACAATGGAAGAGTAGGGACGCATCTTGGCACTCATGGGAAAGCGCCCAGCCTAGAGGGCCTTGCGCCCGCGCGCAAAGGGAAATGAGGGAAATTCGGTATTCGGATTGCGGGATGGGGAAGGACCGGAATTCCCCCCAATTCCGGATTCCGCATTCCCCTTTTTCCGCTATTCCTTCGGGGCGTTTTCCTCGATGGTGGCGATGGCGTCGCGGATTTCCTTCTCCTGTTCCGGTCCGAGCGTGCCGCTTTCGAGGACAAGGCGGTAGTTTTTCAACGCGGGTTCCGGCAGTCCCTGGCGGGCGTAGGCCTGACCGAGGTAAATCCGGTAATTCACGGTGGGAAGTCCGGCCTTTTCACTCAGGGCGACCAAGCGCTCCAGCGTATGGGCCTCCTGCGCATAGTCGTGGAGCGCACGGCAGATGCGGGCATAAAGGAAAAGCGTGTACAAATCGTCCGGCGCGCCGGCGAGAATCTCCCCGCAAAGATTCTGCGCCTGCCAGGCCTCGCCGGTTTCCAGAAGCGCCAGCGCCCGGATCAGCTTCGCATGGGCGAACCCCGGATCCTTTTTGAGGGCCCGCGCGGTGTAGGTCAGAACGTCCTGCCAGTGCTTCCGGCCGGCCGCGAAGGAGGCGGCATGGGAAAGGGTGGTGACATCCTCCGGAGCGAGGTCGAGCGCGCGCTCCAGGCAGTCCATGGCGTCGGCCGGACGGCGGATCGCGTCATACCGCTCGGCAATCTGGGCAAGGTAAATGGCGGTATCCCGGTCATTCTCCAAGCGAAATGTCTCCGGATCGAAGGATCCCAGCGGCTCGCCGCCCCCCCGCAGGAAGAGAAATCCCTGGTTGGAGACCAATGCAAGCCGCCAGTCCGGAGAGGTGATCAAATGCTCGAGCAGCGGACGGTATTCGGAGGTCGGCCCGGCCAGCGCCACCACATTCCACCCGGCCGTCCGCAATGCCTTGCGCCAGGCGGGCGGATTGTGGGAAAGCGCAGCCGCCTGCTGCGGAGTCAGAGCGCCCACCGCCTCGGGGGCGAAAAGAAGGAACTGATACAATCCGGTGGCGTTGGTGAAAAGGGTCCGGGCGGGTCGGTCCCTGACCGCCTCGGCCAGTTCGATCGGAGCCGCCAACACCGGTGCATGAACTGTTTCGCCCCGGTACAAAACCCACCGCCGGAAGGGGGAAACTCCCGTGGCCAAAACCACCGCAGCCGCCACGAGGACAATGCCGCCCCGCGTGCGCGCCTTTCCCACCCAGCGGGTGGCCAGCCAGACGACCATCAGCACGGCAAATCCCGCCAGGGTCCATCCCACAAACACGGAAAGCGCCTCACCCCAGGCCAGGGCCGGCAGTCCGCCCGCCCGCCAGAGCCTGGCCGCCAGTTGATCAAGGAGGGTGGCCTCCCCGTAGCCGGCCAGTCCCCTCCCGGCAGCCAATCCCCGCGCCGCGGAAAGCATCACGCGCTGCGAAGCCGGCGAACCGAAATACGGAAGGGCGTGCAACCCTCCCCCGATCACGGCAATCAGCAGGGCGACGAGAGCGTATTTTTTGAACGAGGCAAACCGCATGACAATCGCGTGAATCTGGTGTTCTTCCACCCGCGAAGCAACGCTGCAAGTGCCCCAATCCGCAATTTTCCTCCCCGCCTCGGATGATCCCGTCAACCATCGAAAAAATTGTCGTGACGGAACTTCTTGCGCCGTGCGAGGATTTATGAATTATTTCCCAGCTCCTTTCGGGTTGGTAGCTCAATGGTAGAGCAGTACCCTTTTAAGGTATTGGTTCTGGGTTCGAGTCCCAGCCAACCCACATCTCAACCTGGCCCGTCGTTCCCCGACCTCCCGGCCCCACTTTTTGATCAAGAGCCTGAACCCGCGGCGGTCCCCAAGGCGCCAACCGATCCGGCAAAGCATCCAAATCCGTCCCGTTCTCCCTAGCGATACTCCACCGACTCCACAAAGGCCTTCCGGCTGAAGGTGTCGAAGTAGACCCGTGCAAGGAGGCGCACTTCCGAAGTGACAACCTCCTTGCCCTTCTTTCGGGCTTCGGGGTGGAGCGTCCGGGCGAGGATGTCGAAGGTGTAGATCTGCTGGCGGATGGTTCCGAACTGCGCCAAGCGTCCCATCATGGCATCCACGACCGGCTTGGGATATTTGGCGTAGAGAGGCCCGAGGATCCCGGCCGTATCGAGCCGGGCCAGGTCGGCGAGGGAGCGCAACGGGCGGACACCGGTGGCGGGATCGACGATGGCCTCGGCGACCATCCGGGCATCCTCCTCGGCGATCTCCACCTTGAGATCCGGGGCATATTCGGAGTCATCGACATTCAGACCGGGCCAGGTCTGCAAACCCAGGCTGTTCACCAGGCGGTAGGGCGCACTCAGCAAGGTGGTGAGGGTTTCGACATCCGCGGAGTTGAGATTGATCCGTCCCCGGATGGGACGCAACGGTCCGGCGGGGTTCCCCGACGCATCCACCTTTTCAAACAGCCAGCGTTTGTCCTGGCGGCGGAGCTCGATGTTGGCGCTGACAAAACCGCCGGAGCCGGAACCCGGAGGCGTCTTGTAATTCAACGACTGGCTGTCGGTGATCGTGCCCAGTGTGGTCAGATAATCAAAGAGGGCCATCGGAGTGTTCGCCGTGTCCGCCGGGGCCGTGATGGTGCCGTGTTCCGGCGCGGTGGTGGCGGCAAAGGCCAGTGTTCGCCAGGGCCGGAAGGCAAACACATTGCCAAGCTCGCTGACATTGCGAAACGGCCGCCCCGGCAGGGCAAATGTCGCCAGGGCGCGCCTGAGGCCTTCGGCATTCTTCGGCCACGATGCCGGCCAGTTTTGCCCGAAGTTGACGTTGTAGCCATCTCCGAAGGGAGACACCGTCTTGGGACCCTCGGTGATTCCGGCGAGCGAATGTTGGTTGAAATACCCCTGCCACGAATAACTCCAGCCGGGATCATCCGCCGGCCAGTCGGCAATCGGACCGGTGCGATTGTCGGAATACCGGGTGAACGGACCCATGCGGGGATCATCGATCTGATAGGAATACCAGACGCTCCCGCCGATTTCCGGCATCCTGTCCGGCGGGATCCAGGCGGTGAGCTGATAGGGAAACTGCTGCGTGGCGGCCGCGTTGGAGTTGCTGTAGAGCGGCCCCTTGCTCACCTGATATTCCCGGCCGTTCGTTCCGGAGTAGGTGGCGTCCGTGAGGAACGGGGAAAAGCGCACGCGGAATCCATCGCCCGCTCCCTGGGCCCCCTTGTTGGTGGGGGAGAGCTCGATGGTCCTCGTTCCGAGTTCCACGGTTTTGAATGCCCCCGCCGCGGGGCCGGGCACGTCGGCCTTTCGGTAATCTTGGCCGTCGATGCCGGTGTTGGACCACAGACTGCCGCCGGCGTTCGGCCATCGATTGCCGGTGGTCTCCCCCACATTGAAGAGAAAATTCCGCATGTCCACGGCATAGGGATTCCACATCTCGATGTATTCCGTCGCCGTGAAGGTGCTCGTGCCCGTGCGGGTCAGTTTCAACGCCACTTCGGTCACATAGGGAGAAATCCGGATGCCGATGCGGGAGTTGGGATCCTCGTAGTCATTGGGAATCGTGCGGTTCCAGGCCACCAGGTTTTGATCCGAACGGGCGTCGGAGGCCTGCACAATGTTCAGCGCAATGCCCCAGATGTCGTGGTCGGTCCAGGCCTCCATGCCCAGGGGGGCGGTGGCCTCAGGCACCGGCTCCTTCTGATAAGGCGGGAGCGACAGCCGCAACGCCGCCACGAGGCGCATGATCTGCATCCAACTTTCGGTGGCGGGAAATCCCCGGGAGGTCAGGGTGTCCCTCAGCGTTTTTTCATTCAGCGTCGCCTGAACCAGCGCGGGACCCGCCGTGCCGGCCTCCGCGCCCGACATGAGCGTGTAAAGGTCGGGATTGTTGACGTAGGACCGCAGAAATTTCTGCGCCGTGGTGAAATCCCGGACGCCGTCCCATTCGGGTCGGACGTCGAAGTCCCGTGAAAACGTGGTCAGCCGGAGGGCCGCCTGGTCGTCGATGAAGTTTCCGCGCAGCAGTTCCTCGATGGAAAAAATCCGCCGGTCATCCCCGCTGCTGTCGAGCGCGGCATCGCTGCTGATGCGCCGCAGACTGAAGTTGTTCCGCTGCCGCACGCCGTCCGCACCATCAAGCAGACTCACCAACCCCGGCCCGTTGACGGCCAGGGATTCGATCCGGAGATCATGGGGGGCGATGCCGTTGAGATTGGGATCCACCCCGGCCAAGTTGACATCAAACTTGCCATCCTCGCGCCAGATGGCGAAGGCCACCTGACCGACCACCGTGCCGTCGGGCAGGGTGTAATCAATCCAGTCCGGTTCGGTGGGCCGGTTGGCGGCATCGCACGGAAGAAAAACCTCCCCGTTCAGGCGAAGATAGCTCCAGGCCGAAGGGGTGAGGGCCGGGGTCCGGGCGGCGGCACGTGACAGCCGGACCAGATGATTGGCGGTGGAAACATCGGCCTGCGGTTCGATGCCGTAAATGCCGGGCTCGGGCGGATCCGCGAGGTAGGTGGCCTTGGTGTCGTCATCGGGAAGCTGGGAGCCGTCGGAGGTTTTCAGGGTGTAGGGTTTCAGGGCGGTGCCGCCGGAGAGAATGGGCGCGGTGTTCTCGGCAATGAGCCGGTTGAGCATGCTGTGGGCGAGGGCCTGGGCCTGCTTGTGCTCGGCATAGTTGTGGGAGGCCTGCCGCTCGGTCCTCATGGTGGTGACAAACGCGGTGATCAGGATGACCACCATGACCAGCACAGCCAGAGTGGCGACGAGGGCAAACCCTTGGCGGGAAGTTTTCATGGTGTTCGGGAGGAGAGGTAGAACGTCGCGGCAAAGTGGCGGAGGTTCCGCTTGAGCAAACGCTCGAAGGGATCGGTCTCGGACAATTGCGTGTATTCAAAAAGCGTGTCGGGGTTGCGGGTCCGCAGGGCGCCCCATCCGGCGAAGGGCTGGGCCTGGTTCAGGACACGCGACGGCGCGACGGCCACGCGGATTTCCAGCGCCTTGGGCGCACGGTCCGAGGTGAGATAAACATCGTAGTAGGTGGAATTGTCCCGGTCGTCGGACACCACCCGGGTGCCGTCCCAGTATTTGGGCGCCACCTCCCAGGCCAGCACGTATTCGGCGGCGATTTCCACCACCGTCTCGCCATCGCTGCCGCCGCGCACGCCCGTGGCCACCTCCTGACCGGACTGCAGGGTTCCCCAGTTTTTCACCCAATGATCGACCCCCGTGGCGGAATTGACCTCGTACACATCGCTGAGATTGGTCGAAGTGGACCGGATCAAAACCGGCACCGGGTGCCCGGCGTCGTAATCGGACTGCACGCGCGGCACGAGCCCCGTGCTCGCCCACGCCAGTTGATAGGCGGTCTTTTCCACCGATCCCGCATCATCCGGATTCCGGCGGCGGAGAAATTTCAGCACCATGTTTCCCGGCTGACCGGGAACCGTTTCCACCCGCAGGCCGATGTCGAGATCGATCACGGCGCCCTCGAGTTCGCGTCCCAGCAGGCTCACCGATCCGCGCGCCGTCGAATAGGTTTCCGCCTGAGCCGCGCCCCGCAGCCAGGCACTGCCGGCCGACTCGCCGATGTTGGCGAGAAGCAGTACGAGCATCGTGGTGATGGCGACGGCCACGAGCAGTTCGATGAGACTGAAACCGGAGCGTCCTCTCATTGTTCAAGCCGGCAGATCTCCGCAAAATAGACCGACCGGTCGGCGGCCGTCCGGGGGGGATGGGGCGAAATTTCCACGGTCACGAGGGCCAGGGTGGCCCGGTCCGGCACCGACTGCGCCTCCCCTGCGGCATTCAGATAGGAAAGGGAAACCGGCGTCTTCGAGGAAACCACCACCTTCCGCGTGGCGGTTCCTTCCGCCACGACCTGACTCTGATCGTCGAGGAAAAAGGTCGTCTCTCCATCCCGG
Organism: uncultured Spartobacteria bacterium; assembly: GCA_937960895.1. Taxonomy (GTDB): domain Bacteria; phylum Verrucomicrobiota; class Verrucomicrobiia; order Chthoniobacterales; family Terrimicrobiaceae; genus CALCJD01. The sequence goes on from CALCJD010000014.1 coordinate 22,487, forward strand.
TCAAGCGCGGGAAGCGGATACCTCTTGGGATCGGACGGAGAGGCTTCCTGGTCCTGGCCAAACGGCTTGGTGCGCAACTGCCCCATCACCTGCTCGAAGATCTGACCGCCCTCCGTGTCCCACTTGCTTTGCAAACCGGCATTGGTCCCCACCGCGGTGATGCCGAGCAGGGCGACCAAGGCGAAGGAAATGATCCCAAGCGCCAGGACCACTTCCACAAGGGAAAACCCCCGTGGGCCTCCGATTTTTACGCTGGTGATTTTCCCGGCCACACGTCCACGACAGCAGGTTTAGTTGCGTTCGACCTTCACCCGTCCCGTATGCTGCGCGACCCCCAGGCGGGCGTAATCCGCCCGGGTCTCCCCACCCTGCCCCGCGCCCGCCTCGATCGAAAAAATATTCTCCCCGCTGGTGCCCTTGGTGCCGCCGGAAGGCAGGAATTCAATGAAGGCGTATTCCACCGGATTGCCCCGGAAAAGGACCTGATCCCGGAAGTTGAAGATGCCCTGTCCGGCGACTTCGTTGGTGCGGTCCTCGGAGAAATACACCCCGGCGGGAAGTTGTTTGAACGCGGACACCACCACGAACCGGCCCTCCGTGTCGTCATACTGCAACACCGCAAAACTTTTGCGCCGCATCTCGTCGGGATTGGCGGCGTTTTCCGTCACCACCACAAAACGCGTCCGGCGGTTGCTGGTGACGGCCAGATCGCGGGCCATCGAAAGTGTGCTGCTCACCAGAGCCGACGAGGTCCGGATGCCGAGGGCCCTTCCATCCGAAAACATCATCGCCGTGGCCCCGCTCAAAATGGCCACGATGGCCATCACCGTAAGGAGTTCGACCAGACTGAAAGCCCTCCGCTCCGGCACGCGTCCCATCCCGGCCGTCTTTTCGGTTCGCATAAGGTCGGTTGCTTTCATGGTGTTCGGTCCTTCAGGGGGTGGAGGCGGCCAGAGCGGAATCCAGGCGGATCCAATCCAGATCCATCGTTCCGGTGAAACGTAATTTCAAAATATGATCTCCGACAGGCAATTCGACTCCGCCTGTGGAATGCTCGCTCCAATCCCCGCCCCAGGTGGCGGATACCCGGGTGAGCGGTTCGGGCCGGTCGTCGAGCAGCACTTCGATGGCGGCGGGCCCGGCGGACCGTCCGCGCGCGGTCAGCCGATAGGTGCCCGGATTCGCCACCCGAACGGTGTAGTTGAGCCACTCCCCGTCGGCGGTCTTCGTCACATATTCCGGCTCCGCATCCACCCCTCCCTTGTTTCGGAAGGAGCCGTGGGACTTCTTGTCCGCGTCGTGGAAGGCAATGCCCTCTTTGCCGTAATTCCAATGCTCGGCCTGGATGGTTCCCGGCACCTCCGCCGGCACGCCGGCGGCGTAGGGAAAATTGTCGAAGTCCGGCACCGGGAAGGCGGGATCCAACTTTCCGCGATAAACCCTCACCCAGTCCACATCCATGCTGTCCGGAAGACCCGCATCATCAACCGGCCCGTAGGTTTCCGGCCACTGGCCTCCGACCGCCAGGCAAAGAATGACATGCATGGGAACACTGGCCACCCGCTCGTCCTTCCATCCGTCCACCAGCCGTCCGTCCACGAAAAACATGGCCAGCCCCTCCTCCCAATAAAGGCTGTAGGTGTGAAATTCCTCGCTGATCCCCGGAACCTCGTGGCGCGGACTGTGACTACCCCCGCCCCCGGACCGTGCTTTCTTTCGCGGACCGTAACCATCATAGATCATCGCGGTGTGATAAAAATTCCCCCAGACCGGCAGATATTCCGCGATGTCGAATTCCATGCCGCCGTCGAAGGTTGACATCCTCTTGTCGTGGGGCAGGTCCGGACCGCGATCCGGCATCAGCCAGAACCCGCCCCAGAGACCGTGCGTTTTCGGCATCTTGATGCGCGCCTCAAAGAGTCCGTACTTCTGGGAAAAGCGGTCCCAGGTCTCGATGGCGCCGGAAGCATAAGGTTGCTCAAACTTCATGGGCGGCGCGGTTACGGTCCGCTTCTCCGCCCTGAACTTGAGAACGCCGTTTCCCTCGAAGACGAGGTTCTCCGGAACGTAATGCTGCCTTTCCTTGTTGATGACCGCATTGAAATGGTATCCCGAACGCCACTTCGAAGTGTCCAGCGAGGGACCGTCGAACTCGTCGGAAAAAGTCAGCGTCCAGTCGCCGGGCAGCGTTTGTGCGGACGCCGACGAAAGCGTCAGCGCCATCACAAAGAGTGCGCAAAGAAAAGGGGTCGCGGTCGGGGGCATGGGTTGGATGAACAAAGACGGAAAGCAGCCTTCCGATGGTGTTACGCTACCGGCGGGGGGAGGCATTGACAATGTGCAGATCGGCCAATTTCTTATCTTCAGGGACCTTTGTTTCTTCCGGCTTCCGTAGGGACCCCCTGAAACCGGGTGTTTTTGCGGGCCCAGCGGCGTCATTCAGAAAAACCGCAGGCGACCACGGCGGGCCTGCGGGCGAAAAGGGAGGTCACCGTTCGGCGAGGACGCGCACCCGGTCCGTCATGCCCAGGCGATTCGCACCCGGGAGATTCTGCGTGCCGGCGCCATCACCATGAGCAAACCCTCGGGGGAGTTGAACGAAAACACCGCCCGTTCGCCGTTGACCTCCACCGTATCGGGAGCGGTCTCGCAATAGACCCCGATTCGTCCGCCGTCGAGAACCTCGAACGTCAGCTGCGCATCCTTGTGGGAAACATCGCGCAATCCGGCCGGCGCATTGAATTTGTCGAGCAGGCCGAGCAGGGCCACGCCGCGGCGGATCGGTGACACGACCGCCAGTTCGCAATCCAGTCCTTCGAGGATCACGGAAAGATCCTCGTGGCGGTTCATCACCCGGAAATCCTCCTCCCGCATCCTCCACACCGCAAAGCGCTCCCCCTCGAGGCCCTCGATGTCGGCCGGACGGAAACAATCCCCGATGCGCCCGCCGTCCCGATGAACATGAAAGAGTCCCAGCAGGCCGATGGCGTTGACCTGATTGAATATCTTCAAAAGGTACGGCTCCGTCCGGCAGTCGCACAACAGACGGTCCCGGCTGACCTGGGCGGGCTGCGGACAGCGCAAAGGACGCATGACGTCCCTGTCGAACCAGACAAGCTTTTCCAGCAGCGCGGCATTTTGCCGACCGGGGACATCGGATACATAAATCGGTCCTCCGCTGAGCGCACGGGCCACCGCATGATACCGGGAATGCTCGCGATGGCTTTGGAACATGTCCCAATCCGGCACCGCCACCTGTCCGATGAGGAGGGAATTGTAGGCGTTGTCGTGCACATGCTGCCGCTGCCAGGTGTCATCGTGCTGCGGGCGATAATCATCGGAAGAGCGCATCGCGTTCGATTGACGGCAATGCCAGATCACGTCGTTGCCATGCGCCATGCAGTGCAGCAACTCGCCGCCAAACTCCCGCACCCCGGCGGTTTGAAACGCCTGCTGATAGGCTTTCATGACCTCGACCCGTCCGAGCACCCCGTGACTGAACACCTCGGTGGCGGACTGGCCGTCCACCTTGACAAAATCAATGCCGCCCGCCTTCAGGTAGCGGTAGAACTCGGCATAAAATCCCGCCGCTTCCTCCGGATGGACCAGGAACAGGTCGCACTCCCGGGCGTTCTCCTCCTCCCAGGGGCGGATGTTTCCACGGTTTGCAATGGTGCGAAAGCGTCCGCCCAGCGGTCCGCGCGGGTTGATCCCCCCCCAATATCCCTGAAAGGCATGCCAGATGCCGAACATGCGCACGCCGAAAGTTTTTCGGACAAACGCACTGAATGCGGCGAGCCCCTCCGGGAAGACGGCGGGTGACGGAGAAAACGTGTTCAGATAATCCCCGCACCGGTCGAGCCAGCCATCGTCCACGATCAACAGACCGGGCATCATTCCCTTCGTCCGCCACGACTCCAGTCCCGCGGTGATTTTTTCCGCCGTCACGGCGTCATAAAACGCATTCCAGGTGCACCAGCCGAATTGATCGAGAAAGGCCGGCGACGTTTTCGCCTCGCGGGGAAGGAAGGTCTGCAAATGGCGCGCCACTTCGGCGATGGATTGTTTCAGCAGGGCGAAGGGACAGGCGCCTTCGGCGACATAAACCGCCGTCACCTCGGACCGGGCATGACGGCGCAAGTCCCCGTGCGCAGCGACACACAATCCGTCGGCTCCCCCCTCCAGACAAAAACGCAGATCGCCGTCGATGAGGGGGAGCACGAGGCGAAAACGGCGCTCGTCATGCTCGATGAGCAAAAACTGCGTCTCGCCTCCCACCTCGGAAAGTGCGCGGCCGAAAGCCGGTCCCATCCAGTAGATGTTTCGCCGGCCCAGGGCCAGCCAGCGGCGCACGGGCGGCGAAGGGAAGGCGGGCAGCGGGACGCTTCCCTTGAGAAACGCATCGATGGGAAAGGAAACCAGGCGGCCTTCACCGCTGCGGCGGGCCTCGGGTGCCGTCCACTCCCCGACCGTCCCCTCATTCGCCGGCAGAACTCCTTGTGAAGCGGTGATGGAAGGCCCTGGCATTGAAACAAAATGAATGTCTTTGGCGCCGCGTCCTCCCGAAGTCGGGCGCTGCGCATCCGGCTGAATTTCGCCGGGGCCGGGCCGGTTCAGAAATATGCAAGACTGGATAAATCTTTCTTTTTCATAGACAGGCTTGGAAAGCCGATGGACGCCCTCCGCCCGTCGTGGCACAGTGGAACGAACCCCAGAGGCCTGACGTGACTCCGTATCGCACCATCGACATCGAGGCGCCCGAATGGACCGGCCCCTACCTTCGTCCGTGCTTCTTCGGATACGGCGCCACCGAACCGAATCATCCCACCGATGACCTTTCCCGGGCGGCCCTCGGCGGCGGGGCGGGCTGGATTTATGTGCTGGCGGGATCGATGACGGTTCGCGAAGCCAACGAAACCTTCGAGGTTCACGCCGGGCAGAGCCTTCTCTATGCCACGCCCATTCGCGCCAGTCTGGTTTTTCCCGGTCCCCTCCAGCGTCTCAGCGTGGCCTTTCACGGCAACCATTCCGCACAGATCTTCGAGAATCTCATCAACCGCTACGGCAGCGTCCACACGATCGCCCGGCGCTCGCCGGTCGTCCGCCGGGCCCGCCGGCTCTTTGCCGAAGCCCTCGAGCAGCCGGTGCGGTCGGCCCACCACTGGTCGATGACGATGTATGACTGGATGCTGGATCTCTGGAAGGAACTGGAAAAGCGAAACACCTGCCAGACGCCCCGCCGTTATCTGGTCCGCAATTCCAAACTGCTGGGCGTGCTCCATCCCAGCTTCAAAAGTTTCGCTGCGGCGATGGGCTATCATCCCGCGTATCTGTCGCGCGTGATCAAAAAGAGCTGGGACAACAAATCCCCGGCCCGCCTGCTGCGCATGGGCCGACTGCGGGAGGCGGAGGAGCTTTTGCGCACCACCAACCTCTCCATCCGGGAAATCTCGCAGATCGTGCGCTACGCCAAGCCGGAATCCTTTGCCACCGCATTCCGGCGCTCCTACGGAATGCCCCCGCTCAAATATCGTCACGAATATCGCCTGGGCATTCCGGCAATGCCGGACACGTCGCACCCAAAGAATTCCCCTCCTTTGAAGGACAAAGGACAACGGAAAACGAAGAACGGCGCAGCAGGGACACCGCGCCGTTCCTCGAAGCGGGTTGGATGATCCCGCCTTTCCCCGATCTGGAGCCGATTACGGACGTCCGTTCCTCAGCCGGCGTCCGCAGAAGGCCACGGCCATCGATCCCAGGGCGATCAAGGCCAGGGAGTGCGGTTCGGGCACGACGGTGATGGTTCCCCCGCCGTTGGTGAAATAATCCGCGTATCCCAGGGAGGACAGTTCGTCGTATCCATAAGTGCCCGGGTCGAACGCAAAGCCCGCAATGCTCAGGGCCCCCACGGTGATGTTCTGATCCAGGGTCATGATGATGGCATTCGCAGTGCCTCCGTTGCCGGCCAGGGTCAGCGCACCGCTGGTCGTCCAGTCATAATTCACGTCGAAGCGGCTCCAAATGTCCAGGGTGACGCTGGAATTCACGCCCAGCGACCCCTCGGAGTCCGCCACCAGAGTGGAAATCAGATTGCTGGAATTGCTGTAGGTGCCATCGGGCACGGTCATGGTCCCGCCCACGGTCCAGGTCCCGCTGAAGGTGTTGCCCACCCCGGTGAGGGTGAGGGTGCCTTTTTGGATCAATCCGAAATTTCCGCTGCCGGAGATCTGCGAGTTGATCGTGATATTGCGGCCATTATCGGCGGCGATGGTGTGCAGCCGCACGTAGGCGGCGCCGTCAACGGTGAGCGTCCCCTGCAGGGTCTGCAGGAAGTTCGTGCCATTGGAAAACATGCCGTTCGCCAGCGTGAGGTTGTTGACGATGATCGTGCTTGCCTGCAGCGTGGCGAAAAGAAACCGGGCGTTGGTGATGGTCAACGAGTCGCCGGCAAAGGTGTAGGACGCCGCAGCCGGCTGCGGGGCGCGCACGGTAAAGAAGTTCGTGACAAAATAATCGTTGCCCGCGGAGGGAGCCTGGTTGTTGGACCACGAGGCGGGATTCAACCAGCTCGAACCCGAGGTCTCGTTGCTCTGCACCATCGTGATCGGCGCCGCCTGCACGAAGGATGCGCATGTGAGGGCGAGGACGGGAAGGACCCGGATCAGAGTACTCCTGGGACGCGGGGCGCCGTCCCTCCGGAAGGGTTTGTCTGAGGGTTGGATCGGGAAGGTGGAGGTTTTCATGGCTTGGGGATGTTGGGGAGCGCCGCGGTTTTTCACGGTCCGCAGCACACCCCCCACCATGAACCCCTTCCCGGGGATCGGGAATGCACAGATTCTCCAAATCCTTACAAAAACGTATTTCGCAAGGACGAAACCGGCAAAGTCCGGCAACGTTCGGTTGACCGTCCCGTCTTCCGACCAAGCCGGATCTTAGCGATGATACTCCTGGAGACTCTTGACGCCGTAGCCGGACTTCTGCAGGGCGCGCACGGCCTGAACGCTGGCGCGGGCGGCGCGCAGGGTGGTCATGGTGGCCACCCGGGCGGCGACGGCGGCGGCGCGGATCACCACCTCATCCTTGCGCGGCTGCTGGCCGCTCGGGGTGTTGATGATGAAATGGATTTCCCCGTTTTTGATGAGATCGAGCACGTTGGGCCGGCCCTCCTGGAGCTTGAAGAGATGTTTCACCGGCACGCCGGATTCCTTGAGGACCGCGGCGGTTCCGCCGGTGGCGAAGATGGTGAAACCGAGTTCGGCAAATTCCTTGGCGATCGGCACCACGCCGGGCTTGTCGGCATCCTTGACGCTGATGAACACGTTGCCGCCCAGGGGCAGCGGCGGCTGGGCCGACATCTGCGCCTTGGCATAGGCGATGCCCAGGTCGGCATCGATGCCCATCACTTCGCCCGTGGAGCGCATTTCGGGTCCGAGGGTGATGTCCACGCCGGGGAATTTGATGAAGGGGAAAACCGCCTCCTTCACCGAATAATGCATGGGCACAATTTCCTCGGTGAAACCGAGATCCTTCAGCTTTTCGCCCGCCATGATCCGAGCGGCCAGTTTGGCGAGCGGACGGCCGATGGCCTTGCTGACGAAGGGCACCGTGCGCGACGCGCGCGGATTCACCTCGAGCACGTAAACCTGCTCGTCCTTGACGGCGAACTGCACGTTCATCAGGCCGCACACCTTCAATTCCTTCGCCATGGCCCGGGTCGCGCTCTTGATCGTTTCCAGCACCTGCGGGGAAAGCGAAAAACTCGGAATCACACAGGCACTGTCCCCGGAGTGAATGCCGGCCTGCTCGATGTGTTCCATCACCCCGCCGATCACGCAGATCTCGCCGTCGGCGATGCAGTCGACGTCCACCTCGGTGGCGTCCTCGAGAAAGCGGTCGACCAGCACCGGACGCTCCGGGCTCGCCTCCACGGCCGTGCGCATGTAGTGATGCAGCTCCTCCTCGGTGTGGACGATCTGCATGGCGCGACCGCCCAGCACAAACGACGGGCGCACCAGCACGGGATAGCCGATTTCGGCGGCCACGGCGGCGGCCTCTGCCTCGTTGGTGGCCGTGCCGCCCTGGGTCTGGCGCAGGCCCAGCTTGCTGAGCATGGCAGCAAAATGTTTGCGGTCCTCCGCCATTTCGATGCTTTCGGGCTGGGTGCCGATGATTTTGCAGCCGTTGGCCGCGAGTCCCGCCGCCAGGTTCAGCGGTGTCTGACCGCCGAACTGCACGATGATGGCGTCGGCGCGCTCACGCTCGTAGATGTTCAGGACATCCTCCAGCGTGAGCGGCTCGAAATACAGCTTGTCGCTGGTGTCGTAGTCGGTCGAAACCGTCTCGGGGTTCGAGTTGACCATGATGGTCTCCCAGCCCAGCTCCTTGAGGGCGAAGGCGGCGTGGACGCAGCAGTAGTCGAACTCGATGCCCTGGCCGATGCGGTTGGGGCCGCCTCCGAGGATCATGACCTTCCTTTTGCTGCTCGCACGCGTCTCGTCCTCGTCGCCGTAGGTCGAATAATAATACGGCGTGTAGGCCTCGAATTCCGCCGCGCAGGTGTCCACAAGCCGGTAGGTCGGCACGACTCCGGCCGCCTTGCGCGCCGCGCGGATTTCCGGCTCGGTGCTCCGGGTGAGGAAGGCGAGCTGACGGTCGGAGAAACCGAACTTCTTGGCCCGGCGGAAATTCTGCACGCCGTATTCCGCGATCTTCGCCTCCTCGTCGACGATCTGGCGGATGTTTTCCAGGAACCAGGGGTCGATGGCGGAAAGCTCGTGGATGCGCTCGACGGAGAGTCCGGCCTGGAGCGCGTGGCGCAGGAAAAAGATGCGCTCGTGGTTGGGGATGCGCAGTTTCTGTTCGATGAGCGCGATGTCCGGCGAGCCGTCCTCCAGCACGGGCGGCCTGTCCCTGCCGTCGGCGCCGAGTCCGAAACGTCCCGTTTCCAGTGAGCGGAGGCATTTTTGCAGGGCCTCCTTGAAGGTGCGTCCGATGGCCATGGCCTCGCCCACGCTTTTCATCTGGGTGGTGAGCGTCGGATCGGCCTGCGGGAATTTCTCAAAGGTGAACCGCGGGATTTTCACCACGCAGTAGTCGATGGACGGTTCGAAACAGGCGGAGGTGTTGCGGGTGATGTCGTTGCGGAGTTCGTCGAGCGTGTAGCCCACGGCGAGTTTGGCGGCGATCTTCGCAATGGGGAACCCGGTGGCCTTGGAGGCCAGCGCGCTGGAGCGCGACACCCGCGGATTCATTTCGATGACGATCATGCGCCCCGTTTTCGGGTGCACGGCAAACTGGATGTTTGATCCACCGGTTTCCACGCCGATGGCGCGAATGACCGCAAAACTCGCGTCGCGCATGGCCTGGTATTCCTTGTCGGTGAGGGTCTGCACCGGGGCCACCGTGATGGAATCGCCGGTGTGGACACCCATCGGGTCGAGATTTTCGATGGAACAAATAACGACGCAGTTGTCCGCGCGATCGCGGATGACCTCCATCTCAAACTCCTTCCAGCCCAGCAGGGATTCCTCGATGAGAACCTCGCTGACCGGGGACAGGTCGAGTCCGCGGCGGACGATTTCCTCGAGTTCCTCGCGATTGTAGGCGATGCCGCCGCCGGCTCCGCCCAGGGTGAAGGCGGGGCGGATGATGAGCGGGAATGTCCCGATACCCGCCGCCACCTCGCGGGCCTCCTCCAGGGTGTGGGCCACGCCGGAACGGGCCACGTCCAGCCCGATCTCAAGCATGATGTCCTTGAAAATCTGCCGGTCCTCCCCGCGTTTGATGGCTTCGGCATTGGCACCGATCAGGCGGGCACCATGCCGCTCCAGGGCGCCGTTTTCCACCAGCGCCATGGCGGCGTTGAGGGCGGTCTGGCCGCCCAGGGTGGGCAGCACCGCGTCGGGTTTTTCCCGTTCGAGGATCTTCTCGATCGCCTCCGGGGTGATCGGCTCGATGTAGGTGCTTTTGGCAAACTCCGGGTCGGTCATGATCGTGGCCGGATTGGAGTTCACCAGGACGACGTCGTAGCCCTCCTCGGCAAGGGCCTTGCAGGCTTGGACGCCGGAATAGTCAAATTCGCAGCCCTGGCCGATGACAATCGGGCCGGAGCCGATCAGGAGGATCTTTTTGATCGAGGTATCTTTGGGCATGAAGAGCGGGCCGTTGGTTTACCGGATATCAGCCCCGGACGCCAAGGGAAAGAACGCGGGCGAAAAAGTCACCGGTCGGCAAACCGGCCCCTCCGGCTTCCGCCGCGCCCCTCCCGGACCGCTCAAAGCATCCGGGCAATCAACTTCCCGAGCGTGCCGATGGCGGCCTCCATCTTGGCGTTCCAGGGAAATCCGCAGCTCAGCCGGATGTAATTGGAAAAATCGCCCACCGGGGAAAAAATCGGCCCCGGCGCGATGCTGATGCCGGCCTTGCGGGCCTCGGCGAACAGCCGCATGGCGTCGACCTGGGGCGGGAGCTCCACCCAGAGCACAAACCCGCCGCGCGGGTTGCTGATTTTCACCGGCGCGGGAAACGCCTCCGCCACCGCCTCGCGCATTTTCTGCACCTGATCACGATAAGTGCGCCGGATGGTCCGCAGATGATGATCGTAGCCGCCGTTCCGCAGAAACTCCGCGACGGCCAGCGACGGCAGGGGGGCGCAGCCCCAGTTGGTCGCGATTTTCAGGTGCACCATCTTGTTGAGCCAGCGCCCGGGGGCCGCGTATCCCACCCGGTACCCCGGCGCGAGCGTCTTCGAAAACGATCCGCACAAAATCACCCGACCGTCCGCGTCAAAGGCCTTCAGGCAGCGCGGACGCGGTCCTTCGTGCTCAAGATCGCCGTAGATGTCGTCCTCGATGATCGGGATGTCCTTCTTTTCGGTCAGCTGCAGCAGGGCGCGCCGGGATTCCTCCGGCATGAGGCAGCCGAGCGGATTGCTGAAACTCGGCACGAGGAGGATGGCTGCGATGCGGCGTTTTTTGAGAACCGCCTCCACCCCTTCCAGGCTGAGCCCATCCCGCGCCTGCGCGGGCACGGCCACGGCCTTGAGGCCCATTTGATTGAGGATGTGAATGAACCCGTAGTAGGCCGGCGATTCGATCAACACCGAGTCCCCCGGCTGCGTCACCGCCCGCAGGGCCAGATGGATGGCCTCGGTCGCCCCATTGGTGATGAGAAATTCGTCCGCCCCCAGATGACACCCCCAGTCCAGGGAGCGCCGGCTGATTTCCCGGCGCAGTTTCTCCGAACCCGGCACCGGATCGTAACTCAGCACCTCCGGGGAATGCTCCCGGGCGATGCTGCCGGTGATGCGCGCCAATTTGGCCATGGGCAGCAGTTCCGGACTCGGAATGGCGCCGCCGAAGGGAACAAACGCCGGATTGGACAGGTCGCGGACGATGGGGGTGGAGGGATGAAAATCCGCCCAGGGCGCCGCCGCGGTGCGCGGGGCGGCGGAGGGTTCCGCCACCGCCTCGGAAAGGCGCGGACGCACAAAAAAGCCCGATTTCGGACGCGCCTCGATCAGTCGCCGGCTCTCCAGCTCCATGTAGGCGCGGAGGATGGTGGGAATGCTCACGTTTTGCTGACGGCTGAGCCGCCGGACGGACGGCACCCGGTCGCCCATGCGCAGGCTGCCGGCGGCAATCAGATCGGCCAGCTGATCCGCGACCTGAAGATACAGCGGTTTGGAATTTGGGGTTCCCACCAGCACAGTTTATCAGAATTTATCCGCCATGCGATACACAGATGGGCTTCATTTTTCCCTGAACAGATGACCACCGGCCCAATCTGTTGAGGTGAAAAATTGTTTATTCTGCATCTGTTATCCTCAGTCCTTTGGAGCGAGGATGGGGCCTCATGCAGAACACCGCCATCTTCCGGGCTCCCTCGTCCGAATCCCGGCCCTTCCGGTTTCGGTTTCTCCGGAACTGGCTGCGGACCCCCGACAGCCGGCGTCGGCCCCACTTTTCACCGACCACGCTGTCCAAGGGGGATTTGCAACGGATGCGGGCGCCCCGGGGGACCACTTTGTCCTGCCTGCAGGGCACCCTTTGGATCACGGATGCTTCCGGGTGGGAAATCGTCCTGGAGACCGGGGAGGAATGGCATTTTTCCCGGGAGACGGATCTTCTCCTCGAGGCGCTGGCTCCGGCGCGTTTCACCCTGCGGGCGGCAAACGGCATTCCCTGACGGTTTTTCCTCGCACGGAACCGGGGTACGCGCTTTTCTTACCGGAAAAATCTGATATTCTTCCGTTTCCGTGTCCGCTACCTCCCAACCTCCAATGACCCGGCAGCCGATAGGGGCGACCTTCGTCGTTTCCCTGGTCGTCCTCGGTTTGGTTGCCGCACTCCAGGTTTTTGCCATCGTCTACCGCTACGCCGGTGTGGCGAAGCAGATGCTCAGGGAAAAGGCCACCGCCGGCGCCCGGGTGGAAACCTCGCCGGAATCCGACCCGCCGATCTCCCCCTACCGGCCCACCCCCTCGGCTGCAAATACCCAAACCCTTCCCCTGACCACCGGCCCGGATTTCGAGGAACGGTTCAAGGAGGCCGACCGCTCCTACCGCCTGGGCGATTTCGAGACGGCCCTCAAACAGCTGGAACAGCTGGAGACCATCGCCCCGGGCAACCCCCGGGTGCTGGCGTCCAAGGCCGAAGTTCTGGAAAAGCTTGATCAACCCGCCGAGGCAATTCTGATTCTTGAGGAGGTCCTCAAGATGCCCGGGCTGACCCCGGACGTGCGGGCCAACATCAAGAAGAAGATCGAGATCCTTTCGGAATCCGCCGAACTCCTCTCGCGATCCACCGGTTCCGCCCCCAAGACCTCCATGACGACCCAGGCGCTGCCGGAAGGAGAACCCCTGCGGGAGGCCACCGGCATCCGTCCCGGCGCGACCCTCGGCATCATCGACATCCGCGTGAAGGAACAGAAACGCGGCAAAAAGACCCTCAGCGTCTCCGTCAAATCCCTGCCCGGTGCCGAAATCGCCAGCGACAAGGTGAAAATCCTCGCCTATTTCTACGAACTGACCGAGGACGGCGAGGCGGTCCTTACGGATTCCAACATCGGCAACCAATGGATGAGCCCGCCCATCGACTGGGCGGACAACGAACCGGAAATCCTCGATCTGGAATACACCCTGCCGGAGTTCTCCGGAGCGGAGCCCGGACGAAAGTATCTCGGTTATGTCGTGGGTCTTTATTACAACGGCGAGCTGCAGGATTACCGCTCCGATCCGGTCTCGCTTTCCCGCCGTTTCCCCCTGCCCCTCGGCGACTCCCAGTAATCCATGCGCATCCTCATTGTTGACAACGAACCCGGCGTTGCGGCCGGGGTGGCGAAATGGTTGAACGAAGGCGGATGGGGGGAACCCGGAGTGGTTTCCACCAGCGACGAAGCCATCGAATGGATCAACCAAAACGGGGGCAAAATCGACGTTCTCGTCTCGGAAGTGATGATCCAGCCGGCGGACGGCCCCACCCTGCGTGAGGCCCTTCTGCCGCACATGCCGAAACTGAAGACCGTCTTCTTTTCGGCCCACGACCTCTCCGCCTATGCGGGCCGGCTTAATGACTGCGCCGTTTTGAGCAAACCCGTCGACGGTCCCACCGTCGAGGAAGCAATCCGCAACCTGTTCGAACCCCAACCGGCGGCGTCCGCCCAACCCACGGCCACCGCCACGCCGCGCGTCGCCACCGCCACCCCCAAGGCCGTTGCCGCGACTCCCCGCGCCGTGACCGCCACGCCGCGCCCTGTCACCGCCACACCACGGCCCGCCGTGGCCACAGCCACTCCGGC
>CALCJD010000015.1 GCA_937960895.1 uncultured Spartobacteria bacterium
ATCGAACGCCTGATTGTGGAGGCCCGCTCGGCCGGCCTTTCGCTGGAGGATTTGAAGCGCCTCCTCACCGAACAATGGAAAAAACTTTCCCCACCCCGATCGTCATGAAGACCGATTCGCCCGCCGTCGAAGTTTTGGATCTGAACTGCCCCCACGGAAGCCTCAAGAAGGTTTCCTTCGAAATTCCGCGCGGCAGTGTGTATGCGCTGCTCGGCGCCAATGGGTCCGGGAAGTCGACCCTCCTGCGGGCCCTGCTCAACATCCATGCCCCGGCCTCCGGTGTCATTCGGGTGTTGGGGAGGGAGTCCACCTCTCTGGAACCCGGGGATTGGGCGCGCCTCGGTTACGTGTCCGACAACCCATCACTTCCCGAATACCTCACATTGGTCGAATTGATTGCGTATTGCCGGCCTCAATACCCCGATTGGGACGACGCCCTGTGCCGCCGGCTTCAGGATCAGTTTGCCCTTCCTGGCAACCGGCGACTGGCGGGATTTTCCCGCGGCATGAAAATCAAGGCGGCCCTGCTGGTCTCATTGGCCTACCGGCCTTCCCTGCTGATTCTCGACGAACCCTTCAACGGCCTAGATGTGGTCATGCGGGATGAACTGATCCAGGGCCTGCTTGAACTGGCCGGGGACGGGGAATTCACGGTGTTGTTGACCTCCCACGATCTGGAGGAGATCGAGCGCCTCGCCGACCGGGTGGGTCTGCTCGATCGCGGAACCCTTCACCTTTCCGAACCGCTGGACGACCTGCGGGAACGATTCCGGCGGGTCGACATCGCCGTGATGGGCGGTGCGCGCCTGCCCGAAACCCTTCCGGACACCTGCCTGTTACCGGAAGCCGGAGCCTCCCACGTACGCTGGATCGACAGCCGGTATGCCGGCGACGCGGCCGTCGCCGAAACGGTCGCCCGGCTCTTTCCGCCGGGAACCTCCTTCGTCACCTCCCCGCTCTCCCTGCGGGAAATTCTCATCACCCTGATCAAGGCCCTTCGGCTACAACCCCTGAACATCCCATGAATGCGCTCATCACCGCCCAAATGAAAAAGGACCTCGTGCCGCTTCGCGGCCTGCTGCTGGGCATGGGGGGACTTCTCGCCCTCAGCCTCCTTGTCCGCATCCTGGAAGCCACCGGCGGACTGCACGTGTCGGGCGGACTGGCGGCAGGCCTTCAGGCCCTCCTCGTGATCATCCTGCTCATCCGCCTGATTCACCTCGACTCCCCCGCCGATCCCGACGCGTTCTGGCGGACCCGCCCGCTGACCGGCGGCCAGCTGCTGACCGCCAAGGCGGCCTTTTTCCTGCCGCCCTTCCTTGCCCTGCTGGCCCTGAGCCAGCCGGCCCCCGCTGCGGAGGTGTTTCAGAAATTCTGCCCGGTTCTTGCCGGCACCGCCGCCTTCGCCTGCGTGACCAAAAAGTTCTCCGAGACGGTTTTTCTTGCGGTGAAGATGATCATTCTCGCCGCCCTGATGAACATGCTCCTGGTGGTGGTGGTGGGGGGAGCTTGGGCCTTGGGAACGCTTCTCATTCTCGGCCTGAGGCCCTGGCCGCAACTCCTCTCCGGGCCGGATCCGATGCCGATCGGAGCGTTTCACGAACCCTTTTCCCTGGTCCTGAACGGCCTGGTCGTCGCCGCGTATGTCGGCGTGGTGATTTACCAATATCTCACCCTGCGAACGAAAACGGCGGTCCGCGCGCTGTTTGTCATCGTGTTCCTCAGCGCAATCGCCTCATCCGTGACGGGCCGTGCGGATTGACGCCATCCGCAAGACAGATCACCGCCCGGCCCGGGAAGATCACGCCAAAGAGGAATCCGACACGCCCGGCCTCCCTGCGAGGGAAGCCCCTCCGATCAGAATCCGCCGGTGAGGGGCGGCGTCGGCGTGGGCGGGGGTGTCGGACACGGGGGCCGCGGCGGTTTGGGACGCTGGAGCGGAATCGGCAGGTTGGGGCGCACCACAGGCCGGTTTTGCGGACGCGGACGGGAATCGACGCGCGGCGGACGGGGACGGTTCACGTCCTCGGTCCGGCGGATGGTCTGGGCGACAAACGGACCGTTGACCTCCGGACTGATGAGTTTGGTGAGGAACGGGCGGTGGGGACGCGTCGAGGCGGCGGTCACGTCGCGCCATTTGGGAAGCTGACCGAAGCCTCCGGACTCGAGAAGGCGGCTGGTGGAGAGAAGTTTTTTCAACTCCAGGCGGGTGACCGTGGCGCGGGCATCGGGGGTCCGGAGCGAAAGATGAAACATCTCGCCCGGCTTCAGGACGCGCGAACCGAAAAGAAATCCCTTCCAAAGCACCTTCACCCGGCCCTCAAGAACGATGACCTTCGTCTCCTCGCCCGGGACGTGGCTCGCGAGGAAGGTGGTTCCGGCCACCGCGGCGGTGACGGCTCCCATCCGGACCTCGCCGCCCCCGCTCCCCTTGGATGGAGAAAACAGGATCGCACCCTGGTCGAGCTCCATGCGGCGCGTGCCGGCGTCAAAGCGAAACAACGCGTTGGCCCCCAGCCGGGTGATGGAATCGTCGGGAAAGCGCAGTTCGGTGCGCGAATCCGGGCCGGTGCGCACCGCCGTGTTGCCCCGCACTTCCGCGCCCACAAACGCCTTCTCCGGCTTCCGATTGACCCGGAGGAGGTCGACCTGATTGACCACGCGCGTCACGGTGGCTTCCTCGAACGGCGCGGCAAGGGCGACACCCTGAAGCATCAGGGCAAGGGACAGGAGGGTGAACCGGGTTTTCATCTTAGAAACTCAGATAAAGGCTGAGTGCGCCGCCCACATTCGCGGCGGTGTAGTTGAAAATGGACTGCGTGGAGGAATTCACCGCAAAACCCGCCGAGGCGGAGAGCTGCGCCCACCGGGTCAGGGCCACATTGAGCGAGGCGCCCGAGTAGTTCGTCACATCGAAGCGGCCCGACATGTTGGGATAATAATAAAGCGAGAGGAAGTTGTAGACCTGAAGTTCCAGGGGCTCGAGAAACCGCCACCGCCAGCCGAGCCAGAAGGTGTGTTCGTCGCGACGCACAAAGTCCGGCACGGCATAAAGCGAGAAGGACGACTTCCAGCCGACTTGGACGGCGTGAATGTCATTCAGGGAAAATTCCTTCGCGAGCCCCACCTCGAGGGCGTTGTTGACGAAAAACTCGTCCAGCGAACCGGTGTCGAGGAAACGCTCGTATTTGTATTTCACCGAGGCCACGAGGCCGTGGGTGGCGGGAACGACATAATCCACCCCGCCGCCCGCGCTGAACTTCAGGAAGTCCAGGTTCGAAAACCGGGCGTATTCAAACACCTCCTGGGCCACAAAGCCATCAAGGAACAATCCGCCTCCCACATGCGGATGAAGGCCGGCCGCGCCGCGGGCAAAGAAATACATGTCGCCCTGGCCGCCCGTTTTGCTGAGGTTCGCGTTGGACGTGTAAAACAGACCGGTGTCGGCCCCGCCGTAAAGTCCGAGGAGCCCCGACCGGGCCTCGACCGACTGTTGTTCACCCAGGTCGACATCCGCCTGCTCGGCGACGTCGCGCGTCACCGTGGTCGCGGCCGCCTGCACGCGATCCACATTCTCCGCGACCCGCGCGGCGGCATCGGAACGCCGGGCGGCATTCTGAGCCATCAAAACAGAACCGGCCGCGACAAGGAAAACGGCGGAGAGGAAGGGAGTTTTCAGCACCGGGTGCAAAAATCCCATATGGCGTGTGGTAGTCAAGCCGGATTGATTGTCAGGCGGCTTGCAATCATCGCGCTTCACGTCTCCTTTAGAGGCATGCGGACAACGCCCGGTTCCCTGCGATTTCGATGGCACGCGACCTGTGTGGTCGCGGCGGCGGCCCTGGTCATGCTCCTGACCGTCAATCCGCACACGCCTTTCATTTCGGACCTCAACCTGGCGTTGCAGGACCGGATGCTCCGCCTGATCACCACCCAGCCGCTGCCGGAAAATTTTCTCCTCGTCTGCATCGACGAGGCCTCCCTGAGTCTCGACACGCTGGAGCCGGAGGAAATCAAGGACTCGAAGGCGCTGCAGGCCATGAAGGAGGGATTTCCGTTTTCGCGGGAGGTTTATGCCCTCGCCGCGGAGAAGATGCTCGAGGCCGGGGCCAGGCTCGTGATCTTCGACATGGTTTTTCCCGGACCCAACCCCGGGGACGAGGCCTTTGCCGCCGTTCTGGAAAAATATCCCGGCCGCATCGTGATCGGTTCCCTCCTCGAACCACCCTCCGGACCGAATCAGCACGCCACCTATCGGGCGCCCACCTCGCGCCTGGCAAAGGCCGCCGGACCCTGGGTGGGGTACGCCAATCTGCCCGATCTGAAGGAGATCCGTCACACGATGCCCTTTGCCTCCCTGTCGGATTTTTCGGGATGGGAAGCGTGGGACGATGATCCGGTGTATCCGGCGCTGACCACGGTCGCCGCGGAGGCGCTCGGCCGGCCGTTCGCCGAAAAAATCCGTCGTCCGCTGCGTTTCCGCTATTCGGTGCCCCGGGAGGTCCGCCGGGTCTCGCTGGCGGACCTGTTTGTGCCGGCGTTCTGGAAGTCCACCCTGCGGGACGGGGAGATCTTTCGGGGCGGGGTCGTGCTGGTGGGGGCGACGGCGGAGGGACTCAAGGACTACCACAACACACCCTTCGGCCGCCTTTCGGGACCCGAGATCCAGCTGCACATCCTGGCGGCCATCCTGCGCGGCGGCTGGCTGCACACGGCGAAAGGGGGCGTGGCCGTGGGGTCCATTCTTGTCGCCGCCCTCGGCGCGCTCGGACTGGCGGCGCTGCGGCGGAACACGGCGTGGTTTTTTTCCTGGCTGGTGGCGATCGCCCTTCTGTGGTGCGGATTGTGCCTGGCGGCGCTGGTCGTGACCTCCTGGTTCCTGCCGATTGCCCCGCCGCTGGTGACCTGGCTCGTCTGCGGATTCCTCATCATGGCCTGCGACGCCTCGCTGGAGGCGCGCGAGCGGATCCGCCTGCGGCGGGAACTGGAACGCAGCATGTCGAAGGACCTGGTGAAGGAACTCATCGACAATCCGACACCCTATTTCCTCACCCAGGGCGGGGAGCGAAAGGAAATCGTCACGTTGTTTTCCGACCTGAAGGGATTCACCGAGGAATCGGAACGGATGAATCCCGAGGAGATGGTGGCGCTGTTGAACGATTATTTCGGCGAGATGGTCGCGGTCGTTTTCCAACACCGCGGCATCCTCGACAAGTTCATGGGCGACGCCCTCATGGCCACCTGGGGGGCCCTGGGCGAAAACAGCCCGCGGCAAAACGCCCGTCAGGCCCTGCAGGCCGCCTTTGCCATGCGCGGGCGGCTTGCCGCGTTCAATGCGCGGAGACCGGACCGCCCCGCATGGCAGGCGGGCATCGGCATCACCCAGGGGATGGTGGTCTTCGGCAGCATCGGCAGCGAGGAAAAGCGGGAGTTCACCGCCATCGGCGATCCCGTCAACCTCGCCTCCCGCCTGGAGGGACTCACCCGCGTCTACGGCTGCGATCTGCTCGTTGATGACCACATGGCGGAAAACCTGCGCGGCGAGTGCCAACTGCTCCTCGTCGACGTGGTGCGCGTCAAGGGCCGCCAAAAACCGGAGCCGGTGTATTTTCCCTATCCCGGCCACGACCCCGACCCCTGGGCGGAGAAGTTCACCCGGGCCCGCGCCGACTATCGGGAAGGCCAGTTTGCCGCGGCGGAAAAAATCTTTCGCGAACTCGCCGCCGGCGGACTCGCCCCCGCGGCCGCCGCCCTCTACGCCCGACGGTGCGCCCAATTTGCCAAGGATCCGCCCGGCGAAAAATGGGACGGCGTTTGGGATTTCGTGACAAAATGATCTCCCTCGCCCGGCGCGCTGCTCCGGAACATGGGCGGCAAGTCGGGGGGGAGAATTTGGGGCCCCGACAGGCCATCCTCTCACAGCCCGTCCGCGGACCCGGGGACCAAACACGCCTCGGCCCCCTGCGTTGGGGAAACGGCTCTACCGCGCCTTCCCGGAATCCCTGAGGATCTGCTCGCGGGTGGGTATTGGGACGGGGCGTCCGCCCCAGATGAGCCGGGAGGGCCGCTCGGCCAGTTCACGCGTCAGAATTTCGGCGTAGGCCGTGGTGACCTTCAGGTTCTGGCCGGTGGCCACGAAAAGCGCAATGGCCTCGGAAAGTTTCCGTTCGTTCCGGGCCAGGAATTCGTTTCCTCGGGTGGCCAGCCGGTCCAGGTTGGTCGCCGCCACCTCCAGCCGGGCGAAGGTGCGTTTGACGGGACCGCGGTTTTCGGAAATCAGCTCGCCGGCCTCCTTGATGACCCCGTCGGCCGCGTTGAACAGCTCGCCGGCCTCGCCGACCACGCCCTTCGTCTGCGCCACCAGCGCCCGGGCATCCTGCACGACCGGTTTGGTTTCCCCAATCAGGCCGCGCACCTCACCCAGCAGGCTGTTGGCTTCGTCGAGCAGGCCGTTCAGGCGTTGGAAAAGATCCCCCGCCTTGTTGTTGCCCGCCAGACCGCGCAGCCCTTCGAGGGTTTCGTCGATGGTACGGGAAAGTTCGTCGATGGTCACCGGCGGGACACCCTGCAGGACCGCGCCGTCGGCCAGCACCGCACCGCCCGGCGTGCCGCCCGAGAGCAAAACAAACTTGTCGCTCAGCAGCGTGTCGGCCGCCACCGTCACCTCAATGTCCGCGGGAAGCGCCGGCACGTTCTTCGTCAGCGCCAGCGTCACCTCCACCGTGTTGCGGGGATCGCCGCTGGCCAGACGTTCCTCCGGCGAAAGCATGCGGAGGGCGGAAATGCGGCCGGCCCCCACGCCGCCGTATTTGACCTGGCCCCCGAGATTGATGCCGGTGACGTCGGGAAAATACACCTTCAGCGTACGGGCCGGTTTGCCCAGCAGGGTTCCGCTCAAGGCCAGCGCCAGCGCGACAAAAAGAATCGCGCTGCAGGCAATGACGGAAAGAGCTACCGCCCAATCGCTAAAGTTTCGGTTTTTCATGACTCCCGGCTGGACGTGTCTATGCGGCGCCCCGGCCCGCATCAAGGCGGAAACTGCGGGGAGCTTGCGTGCGACGCGCCGAACAATATGCTGAGGCGCCTTTATGAGCCCGTCCAATGCCACATCCGCCAGCCGCCGCCGGAGGTTTCCGAGACGGCTCCTCCTGCTGGTGCTGGCCGTGCTTGCACTTGCCGTCTGGTTTCTGCATCCGCCGGTGGTGGAATCCCTCCTCCGCTACGTCCTGGAGCGCGGGGCCGACCGGGCGGGACTTCAACTCGAAATCGGAACCATCCAATGCCATCTCGCCCGGCCGATCGTCGCCACCGGCGTCCGCCTCCGCAGCCGGGACACCGGGGTTTCCCGCACCGCCGCCGAGATCGACCGCGTCGTCCTGACCCTGAACTGGCCCTGGCGGGCGCTCCTCGGCGACCGGCGGTGGATCCGCTTCGCCGCCATGGAAAACCTGCGCGGCGTTTTTGATGTCGGCCCCCTCCCCGCGGACACCCGGACGGATCCCGACCCGGCCCCAGCCCCGGCGCGCCCGGCCGCGCCGGCCTCATCCCGGCTTCCCTACCTTCCGGAGACGCTGCGCATCAGCCACGCCAGCTTTGCAATCCTCGTCGGACACCAGTCGTGCGTCGTCCGGGATTTCTCCGCGGAGTTCAGCGAGGATGCGCTGAATGCCTTCTCGGCCGCCGGGGCGGAAATCCATGTCGGCCCCTTGCATGAAACCTTCGGCGCGTTCAAGGGAATCACCGCCTGGAAAAACGGCGTCGTGCATCTGGCCGACCTGCTGCTGCGCGACGGCATTCAAATCGAAAACTTCGAGATCGATCTCGCCACTCCCGGGAAGCTGGCCCTGACCACGAAAGCCGGGCTTTTCGGCGGTTCCCTGCGCGGGGACCTCACCCTTGGCGAAGCCGACGCGCCCGCCACCGTCTCGCTCTGGATCGCGGGCACGCAGCTCGAGCCGCTGGTCCGCTTTCTCGGCGGAGGATCGGAAACCCGGGGCGTGCTGAGCGAAGCCCGGCTGACCTTCCGCGGCAATCCCGCCCAACCGCTGGACGGACAGGCGTCCCTGCGGCTTCTGGCGGATGATTTTCGCTGGAAGGAACGCGGCTGGGAATCGCTCCAGGTCGGCGCCAGCCTGTCGGGGCGGCGGCTGTCAGTCAGCGACTTCACGCTCCGCCAGAAGGAAAACACCCTCTCCCTCAACGGCGACCTCGCCCTCATGGAGAAATGGTCCGACCTCTCCCGCGCCCCGTTCCTCCTGAATGTCTCCGCCTCCATCCAAAACCTCGGGGCCCTCGCCGGACTCTTCGGCAAACCGTTCGACGAAATGAGCGGCCGCATGAGCCTGAGCGGATCGGTCAGCGGAAAACCCGGCGCCATCAACGGATTTTTGAGCGCGGAAGGTTCCCAAATGGGCTTCCGCGACCGTCCCGTCGAATCGGGCCGCCTGGAGGTGACCTTCGTCAACAGCGAGGCCCGGGTGACGCAGTGCGAACTCTGGAGCGGACTCGACTACATCCGCGGCAAGGGGTCCGTGCAGCTCCAGCCGCCGCATCAATACTCCGGCGAGGTTCAGGCGCGGGTCGAGGATGTCGCCGCCTATCTGGGCCTGCTCCGCACCCGGAACATCCTGCCCATCCGGAAAGGCATCGCCCAGATCCGCTGGCAGGGCGACGGAACCGCCACCTCGCATTCGGGCGCATTCCAGATCGCCCTCGACAAGTTTGTCTCCGCCTTCACGCCCAGCGGACTGACCGGACGTTTCGCCGGCACCTATTCGCCCCAGAACATCTATTTCAGCGGTGTCGAACTCGAACAGGGGCCGCTGCGTTTTTCCACGCGCGCCACGCTGGCCTCCTCGGGGGTGAAGCTGCAGGACAGCGTTCTCCGGGCGCGCGGACGCGAGATCGCCGACGCCGACGTCTTTCTGCCCATTGACCCGTTTGCCTTTGCCGCCGGGCGGCCTCTCAGCCAGGTCCTTCTCGCCGACCGGCCGCTCTACGCCAATGTCGCCACCCGCGGGGCCCTCAATGTCCGCGACCTCCTGCGCCTCGCGGGCAACGACCTTCCCGCCACCGGCACCCTGCGCTTTTACCTCCAGGCGTCCGGAAACCCCGCCGTCCCCGTCGTGGAAGGCCGGCTGGAAGGCCGCGGACTCGGCCTCGATTCCGAATCGGGCAAAATCCCGCCGACCCAGCTCGATGCCGCCATCCACGTCGCCGACGGTCAGGCACGCGTGACCGGCGAGTGGAAAATCCCCGGCAGTCCGACCGCCTCGTTTGCAATGGAAACGCCGCTCGCCTACCGGGCGGAAAACCATGGGGTTTCGTGGCGGAATCCGGCGGACACCATTTCGGGCCGGCTCGACATCCCCCGCCTCGACCTCCGTCTCCTGCGCCCCCTCTTTCCCCATCTGCGCGGGCTGGGAGGCGAACTGTCCGCCCGCATCCAAGCCAAAGGCACGGCCGGCCGCCCGTTGTTTGAAGGCGGGGTCCTCCTGGCCAACGGCCAGGTCACCCCTCCCTCCCTCCTGCCTCCGATCGATCAGGTCCAGGCCGCCTTCAAGGTCAGCGAGCGCGAGATTGTCGCCGAAAAGATCACCGGCCGGATGGGGGCCGGACCATTCACCGCCAGCGCCGGATTCCTCTTCGAGCAAAATGAAAAGCCGGCCGCCAGGCTGACCTTTTCCGGCAGCGGCATCCTGCTGGCCGACGAACCCGGCCTGCGCCTGCCGGCAAACATCGCCCTCGAAGCCGTGGGCAACCGGGAATCCGGCCTCGTCCGGGGTTCCGTGCATTTCACCGATGCGGAATTCTCAAAAAAGCTGGAGGTCACTCCGGTCCTCATTCCCGCCTCCACCAGGACGGAACCCCTCCCGCCTCCCAACTTCTCCGCCGACCTTCCCGAATTCCTCTCCGCATGGAAATTGAACGTGGAGGTGAAAAACGACGGCCGTTTTTCCCTCGGCGGAACGGGAAGCCTCGGGCAGATCGTCCCGGACGTGCGTTTGACGGGCACGCTGGCCCGGCCCGTGCCGGTGGGCCGGATCACCCTCTCCGATGCGCGCGCCTATTTTCCCTTCACCACGCTGCTCATTCCCGAGGGTTCGATCAGCTTCCTTGAAGACGCCCCGTGGGTTCCGCAACTCGACCTGCGCGGCAGCGCCCGGGCGCTGGAATACGAAGTGCAGGCCTACGCCGTCGGACCGCTCTTTGAGCGGCGGTTGATCCTTCGCACCGATCCGGGACTCCCCCAGGCCGACATCGTGAAGCTGCTGACCTCCGGCTTCACCCCGGACGTCCTTCTCCCGACCAAAGCCAAACTCGCGCTCCGTCCGTTTTCCCGTCAGCTCCAGGGCCCCGAGCGGCCCGCCACCCCCTCCCAGGAGCGCGCCCGGCTCTGGCAGACCCTCGCACTCGACGACACCTTCGAGGGATTCAGCCTGCTCGGGCCGCGGCTCAGCTACCTCTTCCGTTTCGTCGCACCGTCACGGTAATCCGCCATTGCGCCCGACCCGCCGCCAGATAGTGTGAGTTTCATGCGCGGAACATGGAAAATCCCGGTTTTGCTCGTCCTGATCTGGGCGGTCGCCGGAGGGGTCATCCTCTGGACCCGGCAAAGCCGTCCCACCCCCGCCTCACTCGCCGCCTACATCGAAACACATCCCCTCGAATCGTTGCCCGCCGCGGAACGCGGCAGGGTGATCGCCCGGGTGGCCGAACAGCTCAACCGCCTCAATTTCGACCAGCGCCAGGAACTGAGAAAACTCCGCGCCGACCGGCGCTTTTTCGAACAGATGACCCCGGAGGAGCGCAAACACTTCCTCGACCTCACCCTGCCCGAAGGTTTCCGTCAGCTCATGCTGGCCCTCAACAAAATGACCCCGGAGCAGCGGCAGAAACTGGTCCGGCGCGCGCTCGACGACCTCGAGCGGGACACCCCGGAGGTTCGCGAACGCGTCGACCGCACCGCCGTGCAGAAAATCATCTCGCAGGGCATGGACGCCTTCTACCAGGAGGCCAGCGCGGACGTGAAACTGGACTTCGCCCCGGTCATCGAAAAACTGCAGCGCGCCACACAGGGCATGCCATGAAACGCGCCTTCACCCTCGTCGAAGTTCTCGTCTCCCTCGGCGTCATCGCCCTCGTCGCGGCCATCGCCATTCCCTCGCTCCGCATCACCCAGGCCCGCGCGGAATCCGCCAAATGCGTGGGCCACCTCCGCTCGCTCGGCGTCGCACTCAACCTCTATCTCGCCGAAAACCGGATGATCATGCCCGACCTCGAAGCCGCCCGCGCGAGCAGGTCCGACGATGTTCCGGTGATCGACAACACCCTGGACGCCTACGTCGACGATCCGGCCGTTTTCACCTGTCCGGCCGGACGCGCCGTCGCGGCCCAAACCGGGACGAGCTACTATTGGAACAGCGCGCTCCGCGGTCAGCCTGTGGCCTCACTGCGCCTCTTCTGGCTGGACGATCCCGGCAGGATTCCCGTTCTCCTGGACAAGGAGGGCTGGCACCGGTTCGTCAAGGACAGGGTCAACCACCTTTTCGCCGACGGCCACGTCACCAACGAACTCCGTCTCATTGTCGAGGAAGGCCGATGACGATTGACCCCGGAAAAGCGGCCGCCCCCATGGTCCGCCTCGATCATCTTGCGAAATCCTTCCGCGGCCGCCCGGCGCTTCACGACCTCTCCCTGGAAATCCGGCGCGGGGAAATCTTCGGCCTGCTCGGTCACAACGGCGCGGGCAAAAGCACCACCTTCGGGCTCATGCTGGGACACCTGCATCCCGACGCCGGCGAGGCGTTCATCGCCGGACATTCCGTGCAGCGCGAGCGGGCGCGCGCCCTTTCCCGGGTGGGGGCGATTTTCGAAACCCCGGCCTTTTACGAATACCTGAGCGGCTGGCGGAACCTGCGCTTTTTGGTCTCGCTGAGCGGCCCCGTCCCCGACCGCCGGCTGCGGGAAATCGTCGACCTCGTGCGCCTCGGTGAACGCATCCACGATCCCGTGCGCACCTACAGCCACGGCATGCGCCAGCGCCTCGCCCTCGCCCAGGCCCTGCTGCCGGATCCCGAGTTCGTCCTGCTGGACGAACCCACCGAGGGTCTCGACCCGGAGGGCATCCACGAAATGCGCGACCTCATCCGCCGCCTTCGCGACGAACACGGCCTCACCGTCATGCTCTCCTCCCACCTTCTCAGCGAGGTCGAACAGCTCTGCGATCGCATCGCCATCCTGCACCGGGGACGGCTGGTCTTTTGCGGCGACTGGAAATCCGCCGATCCGCGCTGGACGCTCTCGGTGGACGACTGGACCGGGGCCGCCGCGGTTCTTGCCGCCGCCGGCGCCGTGGTGCGCGGTCCCTCGCAGATTTCGCTGCGGCCCGGAGCCGACATCGCCGATGTCGTGGCCGCGCTGGTGGCGGCGGGCGTGAAGGTGCGGGGCGTGATCCCGGCCGGCACCACCCTGGAGGATTTTTACCTGGAACGCGTCGGATCATGAGCCTCTTCCTCCTCCAGCTCTCCGGCGAGCTCCGCAAACTCTTTGCGCGCAAACGCACCTTCATCGGCTTCGGCGCCTTCATCACCTTCGAGATCGTCGTGCTCCTGCTGCTGCGCCTCGACCGGGTGCAGGGAGCCGTGCGCCGTGTCATCGAGCGCGCCGGCTTCGAAGCGGACCAATACCTCTCCGGCCTCACCCTCGGCTTCCTCATCGTCGTGTGGACCGTCCTTCTGCTCGAGGCACTCTACCTCGCTCTGGTGGCCGGGGACATCGTCGGCAAGGAGGTCGAGGACGGCACGATGCGCATGATGCTCTGCCGTCCGGTCTCGCGCGGACGCCTCCTGCTGCTCAAGGCCCTCGCCAGCCTCCTGTACACCTTCATCCTCACGGTGTTTGTCACCGTCACCGCCCTGCTGGCCGGTTTCCTCAACAGCGGTCCCGGCGGGCTGTTTGTCTTCGCGCCCATGGAGGGCATCTTCGCCTTCCACGACTTCCGGTCCGGCCTGCTGCGCTACCTCGGCGCCATCCCGCTCCTTTCCCTCAGCCTCTGCACCATCACCGCCGTCGCCTTCTTCCTCTCCTGCCTCAACATGAAACCCGCCGCGGCGACCGTGGTGACGCTTTCCCTTCTTTTCGCCGACACCATCCTCAAAAACATCCCCTACTTCGAAAGCATCCGCGGGTGGTTTCTCACCATGAAAATGACCGCCTGGGTGCGCGTTTTCGAATACCGCATCCCCTGGGATTCCCTGATCGAGGACTACACCTGGCTCACGGCCATCAACGCCACCCTTTTTCTGCTTGCCTGGCAGGTCTTTTCCCGGCGCGATTTCAAGTCATGAGACCATCCATCCGGACGAAAATCCGCCGCCCCCGACAATCCCACTTCCCATCGTGACAACCCCCGCGTCGCATTTGTAATCTCCCGCGATGAAAAGCATGACCGGCCATGGACGCGGCGAGGCCGCCGTGAAGGGCGTTCGCGCCGTCGTCGAGTGCTTTTCCGTCAATCGCAAGCAGGGCGAGGTCGCCGTCTCCGTGCCCCGTGAGCTCTCGTGGCTCGAACCGCACGTGCGCGAGGACGTGCTCAAACGCGTGGCCCGCGGCAAGGTGCAGGTTTCGGTCGTGGTCGAAAACACCCCGGGTGCATCCGCCCCGCTCATCGACGAAACCCGCGCCGCCGATTTCCTCCGGCAGGCCCGGGCGCTGCAGAAAAAACTCGGCCTCGGCGGCGAAATCCGCCTGGAAACCGTCCTGGCCGCCCCCGGCGTGCTGAAGTCCGGCGGCGTCGACGACCGCGACATCCTTCCCGCCGTGAAGAAAGCCCTCGCCGCCGCGCTCGACGACCTTCTCGTCATGCGCACCCGGGAAGGCCGCCACCTCAAGAAGGAACTCGCCCGCAGCGCCGGGCAGCTGGCCGCCCTGGTGAAAAAGGTCCGCGCCCTCGCCCCCGGCGTACCCAAACGCCAGCGCGAAAACCTGCAGCGCCGCCTCGCCGCCGCCAACCTTCCCGTCGATCTCCTCGATCCGCGGCTGGTCACGGAAATCGCCGTCTTCGCCGAACGCTGCGACATCACGGAGGAACTCACCCGGCTGGAAAGCCACCTTGCGCAACTGCGCGAAAATCTGGAAAGTGACGGTCCCGTGGGACGCACGCTGGAATTTCTCACCCAGGAAATGGCCCGCGAGTGGAACACGACCGGCGCCAAGGCCAACGATGCGGAAATTTCCCGCCTCGTGGTGGAAGCAAAATCCCAACTCGACAGGCTGCGTGAGCAGCTCGCGAACATTGAATAAGACCTTTCGACGTACCGGCGTTCTTTTTGTCCTCTCCGCCCCCTCGGGGGCGGGGAAAACCACCCTTTGCACCGCCCTGCGGCACAAACCCGATTTTGTGTACGCGGTGTCCTGCACCACCCGCCCGCCGCGCCCCGGCGAAATCGAAGGCGAGGATTATTTCTTCCTGACCGACGAGGAATTCGACCGCCGCGTCGCGGCCGGCGAATTCCTAGAGCATGCCGTCGTGCACGGCCGCAAATACGGCACGCTCAAGAAGCTCGTGGTCGACAATCTCGTGAAGGGCATCGACGTGCTCATCGACATCGACACCAAGGGCGCCGAAACCATCCGCAAGTGCGGCGACCCCTTCATCCTCGACGCCCTCGCCGACGTCTTCATCATGCCCCCCAACCTCGAGGAACTCCGCCGCCGCCTCATCAAACGCGGCACGGAAACCGAGGAACAGATCGCCACGCGCCTCGCCAACGCCGCCGCGGAGATGGAACGCTGGCAGGAATACAAATACACCATCATCAGCGGCTCGACGGAGGAGGACATCGAAAAGTTCCGCGGCGTGATGCGCGCGGAACGCTACCTCAGCCGCCGCCTCCGCCGCGAATAACCCCCCCGCCATGGAAGAGGAACTCCCCGCTCCGCAACCTTCCGGCCCGAAAACCATCCTCCTCGGCGTCTGCGGCTCCATCGCGGCCTACAAGGCCGCCGATCTCACCAGCAAACTGGTCAAACGCGGACACGAGGTCTTCGTCATCCTCACCCAGAACGCCACGCAGTTTGTCGGCGCCATGACCTTCCAGACGCTCTCGCGTCATCCGGTCACCACCGGCGTCTTCGACGAACGCGATTCGTGGCGCCCCACCCACATCGACCTTGCCGATCGCGCGGATCTTTTCCTCATCGCGCCCGCCACCGCCAACATTCTCGCCAAACTCGCACACGGCATCGCCGACGACGCCCTCACGTCCATCGCCCTTGCCACCCGCGCCCCGTTTCTCATCGCCCCCGCCATGAACGGAAAGATGTGGCTGCATGAGGCGACGCAGCAAAACGTCGCCACACTCAAGGCGCGCGGCGCGGAATTTCTCGCTCCGGGGGAGGGATTGCTCGCCTGCGGATACGAAGGAGTCGGACGTCTCCGCGACGTCGACGAAATCGCCGCCAAGGCTGATGAAATCTTGCTTCGCGGCGCATAAGCCCCGCGGGGACGGAAACAATTCGCAAAAAAAATCAAGCGAAAATCGCAAAAATTCGTTGACGAATTGTCAACAGGGAATTATTCACAGCGCATCGAAAGTTATTCACATGATTTTCACACTTTTCGCATCCGCGAGTGGAAAGGGGGGATAACGAATGCCAGTTAAGAAGAAAGCACCCGCCAAGAAAGCTCCGGCCAAGAAGGCAGCTCCGGCCAAGAAGAAGGCTCCTGCCAAAAAAGCGGCTCCTGCCAAGAAGGCCGTGAAGAAAGCGGTGGCCAAGAAACCCGCCGCCAAAAAGCCCGCTGCTAAGAAGGCTAAAAAATAACCCGTTATCCGCCTCGGGCGAATAACAAAAGCGATTTGGGAGAGGCCGAAAGGCTTCTCCCAAATTTTTTTATATTTACGGGTACTACGGGTAGGGACCCGGAAGGGGCTTCCCGAATTACCCCGAAATACACGCGCCGGTTTTCCCCCTCCCCTTGAAATAGAGATTTCGCTTTTCCCCCAATTTCCTACAACGAAGGGCGTGTCTGAGTATCTGCATTCCGCCATGGAGGCCGCCCGCGCGGCCGGAGGACTTTTGCGCGCCAATTTCGGGCGTCCGCTCAATGTCGACGCCAACGAGGCGCACGACATCAAGCTGGAGCTGGACCGCCGCAGCCAGGAATTGATCGAATCCCTTCTGCTGGGACGTTATCCCGACCACGCCATTTACGGCGAGGAGGGCGTGCGGGGCGACGCGAACAGCGAGTTTCAGTGGGTGATCGACCCCATCGACGGCACGGTGAACTTTTTTTACGGTGTGCCGCATTTTGCGATTTCCATCGCCCTGCGCCGCGCGGGCCGCATCATCGTCGGAGTGATTTACGATCCCATGCGGGAGGAGCTCTGGGCGGTGGAGGAAAACGGCACGCCGACGCTCAACGGCCGGCCCATTGCGGTGAGCACGCGCACCCAGCTTTCGGAGGCGGTTGTTTCCGTGGGCGTGGCGAAATCCCTCGATTCCATCAACCGCGGCCTGCCCCTCTTCGAGCGCATGGCCCGGTCGGCCAAGAAATGCCGCATGATGGGCAGCGCCGCGCTCGACATCGCCTATGTCGCCACGGGTCGCCTCGACGCCTACATCGAAAGCACCATCAGCCTCTGGGATGTCGCGGCGGGACTCCTTCTCGTCGAACGCGCCGGAGGAAAGGTTCTCCTCGAGCCCCACGAAAGTGCGCCGGAGAAGTACTCCATCGTGGCGACCAGCGGACAAATCGATCTCGGACTCTGACCATGGTGGCCTGCGGCATTGGTTACGACGTGCACCGCTTCGCGGAGGGACGGCCCCTCGTGCTGGGCGGCGTGACGATTCCCCATCCCGTCGGTTTGGACGGGCATTCGGACGCCGATGTGCTCTGTCATGCCATCGCCGACGCCCTCCTCGGCGCGGCGGGGGAACCCGACATCGGCCATCTCTTTCCCAACACCGACGAATCGATCCGCGGCATCAGCAGCCTGGAGATCATCCGCATCGTGCGGGAGCGGATCCTGGCAAAAGGGGTGGATGTCCACAACATCGACGCGACGGTGATCGCCGAGGCGCCGAAAATCGGTCCGCACCTCGCGGCCATGAAGGAAAACCTGGCCCGCGTGCTCAACATCCCCGTGGATTGTGTCGGCATCAAGGCCACCACCAACGAAATGATGGGCTTCGTCGGCCGACGGGAGGGCATCGCCGCCCTCGCGGTGGCGGCGGTGAACCGTCCGGCCTGACCCCCGTTTTTCCCATGAACACCCCGAACACGCGACAGGCCACCAGCCTCGAACCGGCCACCCTCGCGGCCTCGCCGCCTCCCTGGCCGCCCTCCCCGCGGAGGAAATCCGCAAGGCCAAGCAGCTGTATCTGCGCAATGCCATCGCCGATTACCGCATGCAGGTCAAAACCCTCCGCGGCATGCTGATTGTCATGGGGGGTGATGAGCGTCATTCCCGTTTTCCTCATCGTCTTCGTTCCCGCGTTCTTCTCGTACCGGGCCATGCGGGAAAACGGGAAACAGAAGATTCTCAACGCCCTTGAAGTGTGGAAGGACGACCTTGGCACGGATTACACGACGCTGTCCGCCGAGGCGCAATCGCTTTGACCCGCAACCTTCGGCGTTCCGCGGTGTTGAGTCTTGTGCAACCCCGCGCACGGGAATAGATTCCGTTCGTCGACGCATGAACCGTCTCCCTTAATTTCCCCACAGACCCTATGGCCCAGGCAATCATGGATCCCGAGCAGGTCCGGCGCTTCGCCGAGGAACTGCAACGTTTCAACACCGACCTGCAAAACCGGATGTCAGCCCTCATCGCGCGCTTCAACGCCCTCGGCGACACCTGGCAGGACCAGGAAAACCTCAAGTTTGCCGAGGAGTTCAAGGACACCATGAAAGCCCTGCGCAAATTCACGGAAGCCTCCGGGCGTCAGGTTCCCTTCCTTCTGCGCAAGGCGCAGCGCATCGAGGAATATCTCAACCAGCGCTAGGCGGAGGTGCCGGAACAGGCTCACATCCTTTCGGTCGGGGCGCTCGAGACATTCCGGGCCAGCCTGATTGTCTTTCTCCACGCGGCGCGCCCGGCCCTCGACGAGGTGCGCGGCGAGATCATCCGGACGCGGGTCTGGCTGGAAACCGACCGCAAACCCTATTGGGAGGCCCAGATCCGGCGGCGGGCCCAGCGCCTGCAGGACGCCGAGGCGGAATTGCTCAAACTGCGGCTTTCGCCGCTGGCCAGCGGACTCGAATACGCACAGACCATGGTGCGGCGCTGCCGGGAGGCGCTGGCCGAAGCCGAAGGCCGGCTCAAGGCGGTCCGCAGGTGGATCCTGGATTTCGACGAGGTCACGGGACCGGCCTCGCGGCAGATCGAACATCTGCGCGAACGCCTTT
This sequence comes from uncultured Spartobacteria bacterium, assembly GCA_937960895.1. Classification (GTDB taxonomy): domain Bacteria; phylum Verrucomicrobiota; class Verrucomicrobiia; order Chthoniobacterales; family Terrimicrobiaceae; genus CALCJD01. Next base: position 18,410 of record CALCJD010000015.1, read on the forward strand.
CCATCGACCTCAACGAGGCGGTGGCCGATCTGGGCCGGATCACGCAACTGCTGGCGGCCTACAGCGAAGCCGCCCCGGCGCCGCCGCCGGCACGCGCGGAGGAAACGCCATGAGCCTCTCCGCCAACAGGGCCCGCCTGGGCGAATTGACCAGGGATCTGCTCGCCCGCTGGGACGACACCCGTCAACAATGGCGCGACACCAAGGCGATCGACTTCGAAGCCCGATATCTCCGCGAACTGAAATCCGACGTGGACAAGGCCGTCGCCGCAATGAGCGAACTGGAGAAGGTGCTGACAAAAATGAGGAAAGACTGTGAGTGACGAATTGGGAGCAAAACAAACTGTGGAATTGATCGGCGCCCTCCGGGACACGCTCACCTCCTTCGCCTCCCGGGAACGCACCCTGCAGCGATCCCTCGATCACCTGACCGGCGGACACGACGCCCTTCACGCCGCGGCGGTGGAGGAGGAAAACCGCCGGTTCGAGGAGGCCGGGGCCGCAGAACGTGCCGCGCTGCAGGAACGGCTGCAGCAGCTCTCCCGATGGGACACCCGCCGGCGCGCCCGACTGAAGGCGGCCATCGGCACGGCGCGCATCAAACGCCTCGATCTCATCGAGGCCGAAAAGGGCCGGGAAATTTCCGCCGTGCAGCACGGACGCCTCTCCGTGGAACGGGAAAAGGCCGCCGCCCTGCAGGAAAACGACGCCCACCTGTCCGGCCTCGCCGCGAACCTGGAAAACGCACGTCAGGCCCTTCTGCAACTCCAGCGCCAAACCCGCGCGGCCTTCGGCGGATACGGTTCCTTCCGGCGGTTGATGACGGAAACGCCGACCGACCCGGGACACGGGGAGGAGCCGCAGGCTCTCATCGAGGAGTTCAATTCGCTGTATCCGTCCACGCTCGCCGAACTCGACCGCTTCCGCAAACTGCCGGCTCCCGCGTTCTTTCGCGTTCTGCCCCTGTGGCTCATCGTGTTGCTTCTCGCCGGGCTGGCGGCGGTCCAGTTTTTCCCTCCGCTGCAGTTTCTTCCCCCTCACCCCGCCGCCGCCGGAGCGACCGTTCTGGCGCTCGCCGCCGTCGCCTTTTATTTTCTCAGCGCCCGGTCCGCGCAGCCTTTCGCCGCGGATCTTTCCCGGCGCCTGGCCCGGCTGGCCGGCCTGTATCAGGCCTGCGCGGCCCATGCACAGGGCAACCACCAGGCGGAGGCCGAACGCATCGAAGCCGAGGCCGCCGCGCGGCTGCGGGAGCTGGACGAACGGTGGCAGCGGGCCACGCAGCAGGCCCAGACGCGCCGTGAAGCCACCGTGCGGGAGCTCAACGGAAAACCCGGACCGCTCACCGCCAAACACGAGGCCTTTCTGAAACGGCGCACCGCCGCCCTCGAGGCGGAATCCGCCGCCGCGCTGGCCGTTCTGAGGCGGGACCATGAGCAACGGCTGCAGAGCCTCGAGGAATCCCGGACCGGGCGCCTGGAGAAACAGCTCGCCGACAATCAGACCCGGTGGCGGGAGGCCGAAACCTCCTGGACCGAAACCGTCCCGCCGTTGTTTGCCAAGGTGGCCTCGGCCATCGCCGTCGGGGAAACCTTTCCCGATTGGTCCCCGGATCACTGGCAGACATGGACCCCGCCCGACACCCTGCGATCCCGGGTTCCCTTTGGGCGCCTGGAGGTGGATCTGGCGTCGCTCTGTGATTCCCTGCCACGCAGCGAACGGATGCCCCTTCCCGGGCCGGCCACGTTTTCCCTGCCGATGCTCCTGGAGTTTCCGGAAGCCGGCTCCCTCCTCCTGGAAACCGGGCGGAGCTGCGGGGAAAGCGTCGCCGGTGCGCTCAACGCCCTCATCGTCCGCCTCCTCGCCGGCTCGCCCCCCGGACGCCTCAACTTCACGATCCTCGACCCGGTGGGCCTCGGTCAGAATTTTGCCGGCGTCATGCACCTCGCCGATTACGAGGACAGTCTGATCAACAAGCGCATCTGGACGCAGACGGCCGAGATCGAGCAGCGGCTCAGCGATCTCAACAAGCACATCGAAAAGGTCATCCAGCTGCACCTGCGCAACGAATACCCCACAATTCGCGAATACAACGAACAGGCCGGCAACATCGCGGAGAAATATCACTTCCTGGTCATCGCCGACTTCCCGGTGAACTTCTCCGAAACCGCGCTGCGCCATCTGGTGAACATCGCGGTGAGCGGCGCGCGCTGCGGGGTCTACCTGTTCATCCACTGGGACCGCCGCCATGACGTCCCGCGCTTCGTCCTCGACGAACTGCGCCGCAACTGCGTGTGGCTCACCGCATCCCGAGCCGGATTCGAGATGGAGGGCCTGCCCGGCCGGGGCACCCGGCTCACCCTGGAGTCCGCGCCGCCGCCCGAGGTGATGACCCCGTTCCTCCACAGGGTCGGCGCGGGATGGAAGGATTCCAACCGGGTGGAAGTGCCCTTTGCGCGCATCGCCCCGGCGGCGGAGGAAATGTGGTCGCTCGACACCGCCGAGGAATTGCGCGTACCGATCGGACGCGCCGGCGCCGCCAAATTGCAATACCTGGCCATCGGCCGGGGCACACGCCAGCACGTGCTCGTCGGCGGCAAGACGGGCTCGGGCAAATCCACGCTCTTTCACGTGATGATCACCAACCTCGCCCTCTGGTGCTCGCCGGAGCAGGTGGAGTTTTATCTCGTGGATTTCAAGAAGGGCGTCGAGTTCAAGGCCTACGCCACCCACAAGCTGCCGCACGCGCGGGTGGTCGCCATCGAAAGCGACCGCGAGTTCGGACTCGGCGTGCTCCAGCGCGTGGACGAGGAACTGCGCCGCCGCGGCGACCTCTTCCGCAAGCTCGGCGTGCAAAACCTCGCCGCCTATCGCAAGGCCTCCGGACAACCCCTGCCGCGCACGCTGCTGCTCATCGACGAGTTTCAGGAATACTTCGTCGAGGACGACCGCATCGCCCAGGAGGCCAACGTGCTCCTCGATCGCGTGGTCCGTCAGGGCCGCGCCTTCGGCATCCATGTCATCCTCGGATCCCAGACCCTCGGCGGCGCCTACACCCTCGCCCGCGCCACCATGGGTCAGATGGTCATTCGCATCGCCCTGCAATGCAACGAGGCCGACGCGCAGTTGATCATGGACGACAACAATCCCGCGCCGCGCTTCCTCACCCGTCCGGGCGAGGGCATCTACAACGACATGGCCGGCGCCGTGGAGGGCAACAGTCCGTTCCAGACCGTGTGGCTTCCGGAGGACGATCGCGACGAACGCCTGAAGCAAATCCGCGCCCGCGCCCGCGAGGCCTCCCTGCCGGCGGGAACGCCCTTCGTCTTCGAAGGCAATGCGCCCGCCCATCCCGAGGACAACCCCGCCCTCGGCGCCCTCCTGCGGGCCCCGCAGATCGCCACCGTACCGCGCATCTGGCTCGGGGAGCCCAATGCCATCAAGGGACCCACCGAGGTTTCCTTCCCCCGGCAGAGCGGCAGCCATCTGCTCATCGTCGGTCAGGCCGAGGAACCCATTCTGGCCCTGATGACGGCGGGACTTCTGGCGCTTTCCACCCAGGTGCCGCGCGACACCCGTTTTCTGTGGTTCGACAGTTCCGCGCCGGACTCCCCGGCCCACGCCTGGCTCCGGAACTTGCGGAACACCGTCCCCCAGGAGCTCACCGTCGTTCGTCCCGCCGATCTCTCCGACGCTCTCACCCGGCTCAGGGAAAAGGACGCCGACGCCTCCGCCTTTCTGTTCATTCCGGCGCTGCAAAACTTCAAAAAGCTGCGCCAGGAGGAGGATTTCGGATTTTCCCTCGACGAGGACGCCGCGGCCAGTCCGGCCAAAATCTTCAGCGAGCTGCTCACCGAGGGCCCGACCCGGGGTCTTCATGTCATCGCCGCCTGCGACACCTACAACAACGTGATGCGCTTCGTGGGACGCAAACCGCTCACCGAATTCGAGCGGCGCGTGCTCTTCCAGATGAACGCCAACGATTCCGCGAGCCTCATCGACAGCCCGAAAGCCGGCAGCCTCGGCCTGCACCGCGCCCTGCTCTACAACGGCCAGGAAGGGACCCTCGAAATCTTCCGCCCCTACGCCCTGCCCGAAACCGCCTGGCTCGAGCAGATCGGCGCAGTGGCGGTGTGAGTCACCGGACCGGTCGGATCAGTTCCGGCCGGGCCAAAAACACCCTATTTCTTTCGGGCCGGCACCACCACCACCGGGCAGTTGGCGCGCTTGAGCACGCCGTTGACCACGCTGCCGCTGAAAAGGTGGTACAGCGCGCCATGGCCGTGCGAGCCCATCACAATGTAGCTGGCCCCGTATCCGGCGGCCTGCTCCAGGATGTCGTCCACGGGCAGCCCCACCAGGGCGACACACTCCACCTTGAGGCCCGCCGCCTCAAGGGGCTGGGCCAGCGTGCGCAGACGCGCCTCGTCGGCGGACAAATCCTGCGTCTCCACCGGTCCGGGCGGGGCGGCGGCAATCACGTCCATGGAGGCGCCCACCGGAACATACGTGGCCACCGGCTCGACAATATGCACCAGCACAAGCCTCGCCTCGAGGGAACGGGCCAGATCGGCCGCCTCGGCGAGGACCCGATCCGTCGTGTCACTGAAATCGAGGGGGACGAGGAGTGTTTTCATACATTCAGTAAACCACAAACCGGGCCGCGGTCACAGCGAAGAGTGCAAAAATCCTCGCCCGCCTCTTGCCGTGCCTGCGACGGACCGTGATAGTGCCGCCATGGAGGATTTGTTTCAAGAAGCGCCCCGGGCCGCGTCGGTGGCGGCGGACGCTCCCCTGGCTGCACGGATGCGTCCGCGCACTCTCGACGAATACACGGGCCAAAAACACATTCTCGGACCCGGCAAGCTCCTGCGTCGGGCCATCGAAGCCGACCGCATCAGTTCCATCATTTTGTACGGCCCCCCCGGGGTGGGAAAAACCAGCCTGGCCCAGGTGATCGCCGCCTCCACGCGTTCGCGGTTTGAGCGGCTCAGCGGGGTGGAGAGCAATGTGGGCGACATCCGCCGCGTGGTGGCGGCCGCCGCCGCCCGCCAGCAGAACACCGGGGACAAGACCATCCTTTTCATCGACGAAATCCACCGCTTCAACAAGGCCCAGCAGGATGTGCTGCTGCCGGACGTGGAAAGCGGATTGATCCGCCTCATCGGCGCCACCACCCACAATCCCTTCTTCTACGTCAACAGTCCGCTTGTCTCGCGCTCGCAGGTTTTCCAACTGGAACCCCTCGGCATCGAGGATCTTCTTGAACTGATGCAGCGGGCCCTCGCCGATCCCGAGCGGGGACTCGGCACGCAGCGCGTCCTGCTCGACGAGCAGGCCGCACGGCACCTTGCGACGGTGAGCGACGGGGACGCGCGCAAATGCCTCAACGCGCTGGAAATCGCCGTGCGGACCACCCCGCCCGGCCCCGACGGCACAATCCACGTCACGTTGGAAGTGGCGGAGGAGAGCATCCAGAAAAAGGCCGTCGTATACGACGGGGACGGCGACGCGCACTACGACACCATCAGCGCCTACATCAAAAGCATGCGCGGCTCGGATCCCGACGCCGCCCTTTACTGGCTCGCCAAGATGCTGCATGCCGGGGAGGACATCCGTTTCATCGCCCGGCGGCTCATCATCTGCGCGAGCGAGGACGTGGGCATGGCGGATTCCAACGCCCTCGTGGTGGCCTGTGCGGCGCAGCAGGCGGTGGAATTCGTGGGACTCCCCGAAGCCCAGCTCATTCTCGCCCACGCGACCGTCTACATTGCAACGGCGCCAAAGAGCAACCGCTGCACCGTCGCCATCGGCAAGGCCTCGGCGGAAGTCCGCGAAGGCCGCACCCTCGCGGTGCCCAAACATCTGCGCGACGCCCATTACAAGGGGGCCAAAAAACTCGGCCACGGCGAGGGGTACAAATACAGCCACGATTACGAAGGCGGCTACGTGCCGCAGGCCTACCTGCCCGAGGGACGCATCTATTACGAACCCACGGAAAATGGCATGGAAAAACGCGTCAAGGAACGCCTCGCCTACTGGCGCGCGCTCTTCGAGGCAAACGCCAAAACGGAGTAGTCGGATGCGCCGTCCGGAGGGACGGCCGGCCCCGGCCCGTCTGCCGCACTTGCCTGCCCCCGCCAAACCTGTTAGCAGGAAGCCATGAAGACCGGGGTGTTGATCCTGATGGGAGCGTTCGCGAGTGCGGGCCTGGCGTCCGCGCAGGAGTTCATCGCGCCCCAACAACCGCGCCGGGAGGTGCGCGAGGGGTTTGTGGAACCCCGGCCGACGATCGAGGGGATCGTGAAGAGCATTTTTGAAACCCGCAAGCCGTGGCAGCTGGTCAACCCCGTGGCGCCGGCGTCCTACGGCAGCGGCCAGAAGATGGTGTCGAAGGATTTCGGTCCGGGCACACCGTACAAATCCTCCGGCTGGATTGTTTTCGGCGTTGAGTGGTAACCGACCCGCCGCCGCGCTTTTCTGCGCGACGTTTCTCAAGCCGGAGATGCTGCATGTTTACCGTCATGTGACGGGTCTGCGCGGATTTCGTCCGGTCGTCCTCACGCAAAAACGGGAGGGTCACTGGCCGGTCGAACGCATCGAGGTCATTCCGCGCTCCCCGTGGCGATTCCTCGGGCGCGGACGGGAAAAATCCACCGGCCGTCCCTGGCAGATCACCCCGGGCGAGGCCCGAAGGATGGTGTCCGTGCTGGAACGCGAAGGCTGCGCGCTGCTGCACGTCTTTTTCGGCAATGTCGCGGTCCATCTGCTGCCGCTGCTGCGCCGCTCCCCGGTGCCGGTGGTGATTTCGTTCCACGGATCCGACGTGGCCGGCTCGATGGTCTCGCCGGGATATGCCGACGCCGTGCGGGAAATGTTTTCCCTGGCCGCCGCGGTGCCGTGCCGTTCGGAACAACTGGCGGGCGCGGTGGAACGGCTGGGATGTCCCCGGGAAAAACTCCGCCTGATGCGCACCGTGCTGCCGGAGATTCCCTTCCGGCAGCGGCACCCTCCCCCGGACGGGGCGTGGAAAATCGTGCAGGCCGCGCGCCTTGTCGCCAAGAAGGGTCTGCCCACCGCGCTGCGGGCCTTTGCGGAATTTGTCCGGCGGTTCCCCGACGCCACCTTCACCATTGCCGGGGAGGGACCGATGGAGGAGGACCTCCGCCGGTTGGTGCAGGAACTGGGGCTGTCCGAACGCGTGCGGTTTGCCGGTTTTCTGGAGCAGGACGCGCTGCAGCGGCTGTTCCGCGAATCGCACATCTTCCTGCATCCCAGCGAAACCGCCGGCGGCGACGTCGAGGGGGTGCCCAACGCGCTTCTCGAGGCCATGGCCGGCGGACTGCCCGTCGTGGCCACACGTCATGGCGGCATTCCCGAGGTGGTGACCGACGGCGAGACCGGCCTCCTTTGTGAAGAACGCGACGCCGCCGGTGTCGCGGCCGCCCTGCTGCGGCTGGCGGAATCGCCCGCGTTTTTCGGGGAAATGTCGGCCCGGGCATCGGCGTCCGTGAAGGACCGGTTTTCCGCGGAACGTCAGATCGCCGCCGTGGAGGAAATCTACACCGCAGCCGTCGCGCGTCCGCCGCGGAGGGGCCCGTCGCCGGGCGTTTCCTGATGCGAAACCCGCTGACCCGGCGCCGGCAGGCAACCAGGCACGTTTCCCTCTTGTCATACGGGCGTCGAATTGCAAGCCTACCCGGCTGCAAATCATGACGTTGGCCAATCTTTTATCCGCGGAGCTTGTCGTTCCTGACATGAAGGCGCGGGCTCGCTGGGACGCCATCACCGAGCTCGTGGACCGGCTGGTGGCCCACGGCCGCATCCGCACGGAGGAGCGTGACCAGGTTCTCGAGTCGATTCAGCAGCGCGAGCAGACCATGAGCACGGGCATTGGTTTCGGCATCGCGATTCCCCACGCCTCGTCGGACAAGGTCGATGAAGTGGTGGCCGCCTTCGGACGCTCCACCACAGGCATCGAGTTTGATTCCCTGGACGGACAGCCGGTGTATTTTGTGGTCCTCTTCGTGGTGCCGAAGGACCAGTTCCAGACCCACCTGCGAACGCTGGCCGCCATCGCCAAATTTCTCAACGACCGAACGGTCCGGGAGGAGCTCGGCAAGGCGTCGACCGCCGAGCAGATTCTTCAGGTCTTCGAGAGCCGCTCTCCCCGAGGCTGATGGCAACCCTGCGCGAACTTTTCGCGGAACGCCTCAGCCGTGCGCTGGGGGACAGGTTCCCCGACGTCAAACCGGAGGTCGTTCCGACCGCCGACGCCCGTCATGGCGACTACCAGAGCAACGTGGCCATGCTGCTGGCCAAAAAGGCCGGCGTCGCCCCGCGGGCGCTCGCCCAGGAGATTGTCGACGCGCTGGAAGTGTCCGATCTGGCCGAGCCGCCGCAGATTGCGGGTCCCGGATTTCTGAATTTCCGCCTGCGTCCGGAATTTCTCGCCCGCCGCACGCGCGAGCTTCTGGACGATCCGAAACTCGGCGCCGGCCTCACCGGCCGCGCAAAAAAAATGGTCATCGACTTCAGTTCGCCCAACGTCGCGAAGTCGATGCACGTCGGACACATCCGCTCAACCATTCTCGGTGACGCCATTTCCCGCATCGCGGAATTCCTCGGCCACGACGTCGTCCGCGACAACCACATCGGCGACTGGGGCACGCAGTTTGGCATGCTCCTGGTGGGGTGGAAGACCGACCTCAACCGCGAGGCGCTGGCCGCCGAACCCATCGCGGAAATGGAGCGGCTCTACAAAAAGATCAGCGCGCTCTGCAAGGAGGACGAATCCGTCCAGCAGGCCGCCCGCGCCGAACTGGTGAAACTGCAGTCCGGCGACGGGGAAAACCTCGCCATCTGGAAGGAAATGATCCGGCTGTCGCAGACGCAGTTCGACAGCATCTACCAACGCCTGGGTGTCCGCTTTGACGTCACCCTCGGCGAAAGCTTTTACAACCCGTGGCTGAAGGGCGTCGTGGCCGACCTCGTGGCCCGCGGCATCGCCCGCGAAAGCGACGGCGCGATTTGTGTGTTCTCCGACGGCTCCCTGCCGGACAAGGACGATCCGTTCCGCGTCCAGCGGCAGGGCGAGTGGGTCGACATTCCCGCCATCGTGCAAAAGGAGGACGGCGCGGCCAACTACACCACCACCGACCTCGCCACACTGCAATACCGCCTGGAAAAATGGGCGCCGGACGAAATCGTCTACGTCACCGACGGCCGCCAGCAGCTCCACTTCCGCCAGCTCTTCGCCATCTTCCGCCGCTGGAAGGGCGAAGCCGCCTCGCGGGTCCGGCTCGCGCACGTCTGGTTCGGCACCATCCTGGGCGAGGACAACAAACCGTTCAAAACGCGCAGCGGCGAAACCATCAAGCTCAAGGATCTTCTCGACGAGGCGGAAAAACGCGCCTTCGATCTGGTGCGGGGGAAAAACCCCGACCTCGGGGAATCCGAGTGCCGCGAGATCGCGCGCATCGTCGGCCTGGGCGCCATCAAATACGCCGACCTTCTGCCCGCGCGCCAGAGCGACTACGTGTTCTCCTGGGACCGCATGCTCAGCTTCAACGGCAACACCGCGCCGTATCTGCAATACAGCTCGGTGCGCATCCGCTCCATTTTCCGCAAGCTCGACGGACCGTTCACCCCGCCGGAAACGCTGACCCTCACCGAACCGGCCGAAATTGCGCTGGCGAAAAAGCTGCTGCAGTTCGGCGAAACCGTGCCGCTCGTGCTGGAGGAATTCCGTCCGAACCTCCTGGCCAACTACCTCTACGAACTCGCCGGCATGTTCCACAGCTTCTTTGAAGCCTGTCCGGTGCTGAAATCCGAAGAACCCGTGCGTTCCTCGCGCCTCGTGCTCTGCGAACTCGCCGCCCGCACCATCAACCGCGGTCTCGGCCTCCTCGGCATCGAGTGCCCGGAGAAGATGTGAGGGGGGAGCCGCGGGCCGGCTTCATTCGGACAACCTCCGGCTTGTCCCAAATTTTCCTTGGCCGCCAAACCCAGGGCGTCGGCAAACGGGCAGCACACGCGACCGTTCACACACGCCTCCCGGCCCCGGGCCCTCGGCCCTTGCGACGCACCTCGCGGAACGCTAGGCTGCGCCCATGCGGCTTGCCATTGCTTCGCTTCTTCTTTCCGTGACTCTTGCTTCGGCGGGGTCGATCCGGCTTACCGACGCCCAGGCTCTCGAGATCGGGAAGCGGATCTGGAAAAACGAATGCGCGGGAACGGTCAACGGCCTCACCTCCTGGAACGCCGGGGAGGATTTTGGATCCTTTGGCATCGGACACTTCATCTGGTATCCCGCCGGGGAAAAGGGCCCCTTCGAGGAAAGTTTCCCCGCCCTGATCCGCTTTCTCAAAAAGCACAATGTCCGCGTGCCGTCCTGGATGGAGGGTCCGTGTCCCTGGCAGAACCGCGCACAATTCCAGGCCGCCTTTGATTCCCCGCGGATGGTGCAACTTCGGTCCCTGCTGAAGGACACCATTGCCCTGCAGGCCCGTTTCGCCGCCGAACGACTCGAGCAGGCCCTGCCCCGGATGCTCGCCGCCGCGCCGGCCTCCGAACGCGAAAAAATCCGCGCCAATTTCCACCGCGTCGCCGCCCAGCCGCTCGGACCCTATGCCCTGATGGATTATGTGAACTTCAAGGGCGAAGGGACCAAGGCCACCGAGCGATACAAAGGCCAGGGCTGGGGCCTCCTCCAGGTGCTCGCCGCCATGCCCACCTCCGGCCCGGCGCTGCCCGCCTTTTCCAAAGCCGCCGACCAGGTGCTCACCCAACGCGTCAAAAACTCCCCCCCCGAACGCAATGAGGCCCGCTGGCTGCCCGGCTGGCGGAACCGGGTGTATACGTATTCGACTTGAAGGGGCATTTCAGCGTTGCCGCTTTCCTCCGAAGCTTTCCTCCCCGGAGGGTCGTGAGTTAGAGTTTTCCGAACCCTTTCCGCCGCTTTCGCGGGCTGCCGCCATGACCACCGAAGAAATCGCCGACATTTTCGAACGCATCGCCCGTCTGCTGGAGCTCAAGGGGGAGAATCCCTTCAAAGTCCGCGCCTACACCAACGCGGCGCGCGCCCTGGAAACGCTCAGTGAGGATCTGGGCAAGCTGGTCGAAGAGGGACGCCTCGAGGAGGTCGACGGCATCGGCAAGGCCATCGCGGAAAAAATCACAACCCTCGTCCGCACCGGACGCCTCGAATATTACGACAAGCTGCGCGGGGAATTTCCGCCGGAGATTTTCCAGCTCTTTGAACTCCAGGGACTCGGTGCGAAAAAGATCAAGGTCCTCTACGACCAGCTTGGGGTCGGTTCGCTCGCCAAACTCGAGCGCGCCCTGGACTCCGGTGAGGTGGCCCGGTTGCCCGGCTTCGGGGAAAAAACCGCAGCCAACATCCGCAAGGCCATCGAGCAGCACAAAAAGAGCGCCGGACAGTTCCGCATCGGGGACGTGACCGCCCTCGCCGAAAGCCTTCTCGACGACCTCCGCAGTCACCCCCATGTCACCTACGCGCAGATCGCCGGCAGCTACCGGCGCAAAAAGGAAATCGTGCGCGACCTGGATTTCATCGTCGCCACCCGCAAACCGGCCGAGGTGTCCGGGGATTTCGCCGGTCATCCGCTTGTGGAAAGCGTCCTGGCCCGCGGCGACACCAAGACGAGTGTCATTTTGAAAAGCGGCATCCAGTGCGATCTGCGCGTGGTCACCAGCGCGGAATATCCGTTTGCGCTCAACTATTTCACCGGCAGCAAGGAGCACAACGTGCGCATGCGCTCGCGCGCGCTGGAACGCGGCTGGTCGCTCAACGAATACCGCTTCAGCGCGGCCGAGGGACGCAAACTCAGGGAACCGCTGCCCGAGGTTCACAGCGAACAGGACATTTACCGCGCCCTCGGCCTGGACTACATCGAGCCGGAATTGCGCGAGGACCGCGGGGAACTCACCGCGGCGGAAAACCATGAGCTGCCCGCCCTCATCGAATGGCAGAACCTCCGCGGCACGTTTCACAATCACACCACCGCCAGCGACGGCCGCGCCTCCCTCGAGGACATGGCGGCCGCCGCGCAGGAACTCGGCATGCAATACCTCGGCATCGCCGACCACAGCAAAAGCTCCTTTCAGGCCAACGGACTCGACGAGCGCCGGCTCCTGGACCAGGTCGCCCGAATCCGCGAACTCAACGCCGGCTTCGAGGGCTTCCGCCTCTTTGCGGGCGTCGAGTGCGACATCCGCAAGGACGGCTCACTGGATTTCTCCGACGAGATCCTCGGCCAGCTCGACTACGTGGTGGCTTCGGTCCACGCCTCGTTCACGTTGAGTGAAGCCGAAATGACCGACCGCATCATCCGGGCCATCTCAAATCCGCATGTCACCATGCTCGGACACCTGACCGGCCGCCTTCTGCTTTCCCGAGAACCCTACAAGGTCAACGTTCCGGCGGTGATCGACGCCGCCGCGGAAACGGGCACCATCATCGAACTCAACGCCAACCCGCGCCGCCTCGACATGGACTGGCGCTGGTGGCCGCTGGCGAAGGAAAAGGGCGTGAAGTGCGCCATCAATCCCGACGCCCATTCCACCTCCGGCCTCCAGGACCTCATCTTCGGGATCAACGCCGCCCGCAAGGGCTGGCTCACCCGCCACGACGTCATCAACACCCTGCCGCTCGGAAAAATCGAAAAGGAAATCGGGAAAAAGAGGGCGAAGGGCGGGAAATAAGACCGGACCTCCGGAAGCTGTCAGGGAGGGGCAAGCACCGGCCTGTCCCCTTCCCCCCAAGCGAATCTCACTTTCTCCGGCGACGGATGCCCAGAAGGGCGAGGCCGGTCAGACCGAAAAGCGTCAGCGCGCCCGGTTCCGGCACCGCGTAATAGGTCAGCACAACATCCCCGTTCACCGAGCTCAGAAGAAACTCCGCATCGGGATTGATGTCCGCGAGCAACACGCCATTGGCGTCAAACCATCCGGACGCCGGGCTCAGGACAAACTGGCCGGAGAGAAGCCCGCCCCCGGTGTTGTCGATGAGGGTCCACGAATGGTTCGAACTCCAGAAATCGTCCGTCCAGCGAAGTGGAGTCGGTGACAATCAGTTTTCCTCCGTAGGCACCGTTGGCATTGCCAAATCGGAATCCAAGGAGGTTGTATTCCCGTCGGAACCAAAAGTGTAAGTCCCGGAAAAGGGAACTTGGGCAACGAGTGGAGCCGCCGATAAAAAGCGGACAGAAGAGGGAGGGCGGAAAGGCGGGTTTTCATGGGTCCCGCGTTTTTGGGGAGGTTAAAGCAATTTTTTGCCCAAAAATTCAGTAGTTTTCGAAAATCCTTTTAAAATGGGGGCTGCCGTCAGGTTTTAGGAAAAAGATCAACATGGCATTTCGGAAAGCACTCTCCTGCCGCATAAGAATCGGGATCGACGACTCTTCAATTTCCGCGACGTATTCGGTGACAGGTTTTTGCCCCTTAAGAGAATGTTCCTCCCCCGGCAGAAGCGTCACCTTCCCGTTTGGCCCGGTGAACGTCAGCGACTTTCCCGGCATACCATTGATAACCCTCAGACGAACCGCCGAAGGCAGATCCTCCTTTTCGTGCGGATAAACCCGAAAGAGCACATTGGGAGGATAGGGTTTTTCTGGCGGAGGGGGAGGAGGACCCGGCTGCCGCAAGGTTCCCGGAGGAACATTCACATCGAAGTCTCCCAACAGAACAAGCGACTGAATGGCGTTGGGCTGAAATTCGATTTCCTTTGATTCCGCCACAACGGAGGTGGCTTTGTTCTCCGCCTCAAATTTTACCTTCAAGGACTTGATCGATCCATCGTTCGTAAACAAGCCCTGCGGAAAGTCCGGGTAGAGCTTCTCTCCGTTCAAGCTCAGAGCAATCGACTCAACACTCGTGCCATTGACAATCTGAACGCGGGTCGTTGCGTCGTCCCCGGGCTCGGAGGACTGCGCGCGGACGCTTAGCGAAGCCACCCATACAAACACTCCCGCGGACCAAAGCGCCTTTCGAAGACCGCGCATGCCTGTCAAGTTCACTCTCATTGGTGAAATTTCTGGTATTGGACCACCGGATAGAAGGCACCGGCGGAATTTGTCCGAAAGTGCACTATTGTTTCCAACGCCGAGCGACTGCGAACCCTGCCCCGATCAAGGGTTTCTCCGAGGACAAAGATCCGATAGGTTCGGGATTGGATCGCCAGATTCTCCGCAAATTTGGCAAAAGCCTCTTCCCTCACCCGATCAAGCGCGGCCAGGTTGGTGGTCCCTCCGCCCACCGAGCTGCCAAAAGCCGGATGGTAATTCGTGGCCGTGGAGAAATTGGTGAGCACCCGATGAAGGTCGGACAGCTTCTCATAGGGGCGATTCAAAACAATATTACTCGCAATGGTTCCGACATTAGTCAGAACCGCAGTACTTATTCCCGTATCGGAACGGATGGTGATGCTCGAAAGTATGGCGGAAAGAACCTCCGGAGGAGCGGTGTTGGGATTGATTTTTCCGATGCCAACAGGCCAGCCCCCGCTGGTTGAGTTTGTCCAATTGACCGTGAAGACATCCAAAAGTTCGATGGCTCTTCGGCCGTTGGTGTTCCAGTTGTTCGTGCCGGTGACGGTAAATTCCGGCTGACCAATACGGAGGGTTCTGCCTCCGGCGGATATGTAGGGAGAAGAGGGGGTTCCCCCATTTGGAGCGGCAAGATTGTCGTCCGCTTGAATCGGATCAAAGACATTTCCCAGTTCGCCGATGGCCTGCATGGGGCCATTCCGCAAAAAGGCTATTGCGGCAGGGCCATCCGCAGCAGCGTTATAGGCAGACGCCACCTGAGCCGGCGTCGTGTTGATATTTCCGGGAGCGGCTCCCATGGAAGGGTTCGCCCTGACATAATCGCGGTTTATCCAGTGTTCAACAAATTTCTGATACCGAGGCTCGGTATCCATCTGCCGGCCTTTCCAGCGAGTGTTTGCCCCATAGCTAGTTTCCCCTATATAAACCCAATCGTAAGTCGTCAGAAAATTCGCCCGCGGATCCCCAACTGATCTAAGCGGAAACGAATTCGGCTCAGTTGGCAAAAAATAGCAACTATATCGAATCGACGAGCTATCGAATTTCTTGCCACGATTCATCGACAGCCCGCCGGTTGCAGTACCGGGCCCGACCGGCGGTCGACGCTGCATATCCACCAGAACTCCATTAACATAAAAACGAAAGGTCGGCCACGTTACACCATCTGCTGTGTCCACTGAACTAGCATTAGGAGAAGAACCTGTCTCTGTGTAATTCCCTATTGTTGGAGTATTGTCAGGAAATGTCGCAATTGGTCCCGGACTGGTCCATGTCTGGGTAACGGAAGGAAATTCAAGAACTACAAATTCGTTGGGCTGAATCGTCGTAGTAATATTGATCGAATGATCATAGTCATCAAACGGCTGAACCAATCCCGTTCCGAAGCGCAAGAGCATCTGGTTCTCCAAAACAAATCGCACAGTGGCTCCCGTCATGGAAATCGGAAACGTATAAGGGTTCCACACCTGCACAAAGCACTGGCTTTCAATCGTCGTGGAAGCCGGATTAGTCCCCGTCGAAATCGCGGTTCTGACAAACCGTTGTGCGATCGCCGTCACCAATGGCAAAAGGTCCTTCCCTGCGGGTTCGCCGCCATTCACGAGAGTCGGAACCGAATCTTCGTCAATATAATCCACAATGTTGGCAGCCAACCGGTAAAGGTAACGATACTGATCCGCGGCTGAGAGGTTCGTCCTTAAGCTAGGTTCGCGGGAATAAAACTGCGGAAGGTTTGTCATAATAATCCTCCCCATCGTCTCGGCCGCATTGGTCGACCCCGGTTCGTAGAATCCCGGATTGGTCGCCATCACATTGATATTGTATTTGGGCCGATCGGTTCCCGGTATCACATCGTAGGTGGCGTTCGTCGTAAATGTGAGTAGGTGCTTGACGTTTTCGTAATTTGTCCGCGCCGAAAAGGCGTGTCCGAAGGTCTCCGGGGTCCAAACCTGGTTGCTCATGTTCACCAGATTTGTGGCTTCCTGCGGCGAAAGAATCGGGGCCGCGCTGTTGGTCAGAGCAACATCTTGGGGTCCGCTAAACCAGTTGGTCGCATTGGTAGCCGTCCCCCGGCCGTTGTGCAGAAGGGGATTCACCCGCGCATGTTCGTCCAGGACGATATAGGCATAGCGGGCATTGGTTTCCCCGAAGGAATTGGTCAGCGGCACCCAGGAAGCGCGGTAATAATTGGTATTCGAAGTCCTCTGAATATATTGATGTCGGGTATTGACGTCCGTGGAGTTGGAATTCGTCAGAGCGGTGAGAATATTGGCCAGTTGGGCCGACCAAGCGGGCGTGGCAAAGTTGGTTAGCGAAACCGTCGAGGAAACCAAAGGCATCAACTGGGCAGTGTTTGTCAGATTGGTTCTGCCGATTAAAAGAACGGGACCATAACCCACCGCATAGTTGGTTTGTCCGGTCACGAAGGAGGAATTTGTACCAAGGGCAAACTCAATCTGCCTGACGGCGGCCTCATAGCCGGCCTGAGCGGCGAGCTCGGCCTGCACGATATTCTTGAGACTCCTCGCCGTGAGCCGCTCGATCGCCATGCTCTGCATGAAGGCCACGACAATGGTACTCAGGACAACAATGACCAGAAGCGTCACAACCAGTGACGACGCCTTTCTCCGGAACCTCTGAAACAACAATTTCCTCATGGTTTGTCCTGCAGACGGATTCTTGTCGTGAAAACCTGCTCAACGGGGGCGATGAGATTCGTGAGGACGGCATTGGAGCCCGTCCAATCATCGACCGTCTCCAGCTTGCGGGACACATCCTGGTTCAGGGCTGTAACCGATACCTCAAGCAGATTGGGCATTGCTCCATAAAGGGCCGGGTTGTAGGGAACACAGTTTCCCGAAGCATCGAGGTGATAGGGAACCAATCGAAAGGCCTTGATGTTTCGCGCCAGAAGATCCGTCTCCGCACCGGTGATCGTCACATTCGCAAACAACGCGGAAGCCCCGCTGCTCAAATTGGAAAATGTTCCGTCACTGCTGCGAAAGTAGCGATACAGGTTCATCGACTTTCCGCCTCCCGAAGTAAGTGGGCCGCTGGAGGAATTTCCGTAGGCGAGAAAATACCCCACTTCGCAAAGATCCCCACGGTTGGCGGTGAATTCCTGCGCTGCAGCCGGCTGGGCCGAAAGGAAGAATATCGCACCGGCCCAGTTGGTGTTTTTCTGGACGTCGGATTCCTGCAGCCTCGCGAAGGCCTGCTCGTTGATGCGAATGAAATTGGTGTTGCCCCTGGCCACCGCATTGCGCAAATCCCGTTCCATCATGCTCAATGCCGCCCGCGCTTCCCGAT
Organism: uncultured Spartobacteria bacterium; assembly: GCA_937960895.1. GTDB lineage: Bacteria > Verrucomicrobiota > Verrucomicrobiia > Chthoniobacterales > Terrimicrobiaceae > CALCJD01. The sequence continues at coordinate 35,781 of CALCJD010000015.1, forward strand.
AGGCCTCCACCCGGTTTTCGTTCTCCCGCCAAAGTTTGGTGCCGCTGTCGACCATGCTCATGAGCACAACGATCAAAAGGGATAGCACCGCCAAGGCGACGAGGATTTCCAAGAGAGTGAACCCCCTGAAAAACCCTTGGCCGGTGGCTTTCTCTTTTTTCATGCGTTATCGCTGACTCATCAGCGTGACAAAGGTATAACGGGAGCGGCTGGAAGACGGCACATTGGCCGGTGTCTCAATCGTCGCCTGAACGCGGGAAAGTCCGGTCATCGGATAATTAGCGACAACCTGAATCTCGCCCTTGAAAAAAGCACCCTCCGCATTGGAACCGATCGGGTTTCCATCGTGGTCGTAATACACCACGTTTGAACTCGAGTTGTTCAGATTGATCCGAAATTGGGGGGCAGTAATGTTTGTACCTGTGGCAATCAGCGCATTCGTTGCCGGCGTAGCCCGAAGGTCGCTGAAGATCTGCATGGCGATCTGGGCCGCTCTCGTTTCCCGCTGACTTTCCTGGGCGGACTTCATTGCAAGCGGGAAAAGCCCCATGATTCCGACCAAGGCAAAGGAAATGATCCCGAGAGCCAAAACAATCTCAACAAGCGAGAATGCCCATTTTTCACCTATGGTTGACCGGCCGTTCGTCCGAAGTGAGGAGATCCCGCATCGAAAGTACAGCAAGCCGTAAGCATTTCTCCTTGTCATGAAAACGACTCAATCTACTGAACAGTCGATACATCCAGCTGGCTGCGGCCGGTGTACGGGGACAGCGAAATGATCTCGAATCCCCCCGCGGCCTGTTTGTTACTGCTCAACAATGCCTCGGTCCCCCCTTCCCCCCGGATTCCCTCACTGATGATGAGCTTCCGGTAAGCTTTTGTCGTCGGGAAAGCCACCCCTCCCGTTTCATTGAAGACCACCGCGTTGAGCGATTCGCCGGCGGCCAGCACGGGCGGATTCGGCATGCGCGACTGATCAAAAATTCCGGACGAATCCACCGAAAGAATACTTTGACCGACCGCCGGTTGGTGCAAAAGCACTCCCTTGGGCAATTTGATCCAACGCGTCAACTGCTCATAACCTCCAGATCCCGATTCCGTTTCCCGAAGAACCATGATCGCATCGGATTCCGGAAAGATCCTTCGCCAGAAAACCACGTAGACCGGCCTGCCCGACTCAACAGCCGATACGCGCGCTTGTTCGAGCAGATTCATGACGGTGTTCACCGCTCCACGACGTCCCGCAGTGCTGGTCAAACCTGAGACGGCCGGAGCAAGCAAGGATACCATCAGGGCGATCACCGCCATCACCGCCAGCAACTCGATCAGACTGAATCCGCTGGCTGTCCGCAGGGTGGCAGGTCTCGTATTCATGGCCGTCGACATCCATCCTGCCCGGTATTGCAAGTCCCAGTCAAAAAGGATGTTGTGACAATATTGCCACAAACCCTGTCCAAAAGAAAACACGCTTTCATCCGTCCTCCTGATTTACTCTGTATTTACAGGCACCTCGCATAAATCAGGCCAACTTTCGGGCGCGGGGAAGAAATGTTAACGCAACATGTTGCTGGATTTCTGAATTGCTCGAGAGCAGGCTCCGATGTCAGGAGGCGGAGGGGAAAGGCGGAAATATTTCGACGCGCCCCGTGCTCCGCGACGGCGGGGAGAGGGGCAGCCGCGGGACTGACCTTGGAATTTTGGGACCAGCCGGAGGTGGTTCCTCCCGGCAGGCACGGGGCGCGGAATACGGGCCGGGGAGATCAGCCCCTGAGGGCCTTTTTCCAGATCCTGTCGAGGAGACCGCGGAGGCGGACGGTGTCCTCCCAGGCGCTGGGCCAGGTGGAAATGTTGTAGCCGGAGGGAACCGGGCCCATTTCGGGCACGACATACAATTCGCGACCTTTCTGCCGGCCCTTCAGCCAGAGGCGGAAGAGATCCTCGACGAAGGGAAGGTAATCCTTCACCTCGGGCGTGAGGCGTCCCTTTCCGTCGGTGACGGGAACCTGGGCGTGGTGACCGTTAAACGGCCGGCAGTGGAACTGGTCCGCGCGCTGGATGAGCGCGGGATGGGTGAGCAGGCGCCGGGAGAAGTTGTCCGGATGCAGGTGTTTGACGACCGCGAGGTGGGAAAAGTCCCACGTGAGCGGCAGCAGCCGGCCGGTGGCTTTCCGGAAGGCATCGGCGAGCGCGTAGGTTTTTTCCGGGGTTTCCGTGCAGAGGTCGCGATGGACCTCGATCGAGGGTTCCACGCCGATTTTTTCGGCGGCTTCGAACAGTGCGACGGCCATCTTCAACGCCTCGGGCGTGAGGGTGTCGTGTCGGCCCATGTGGACGTTGATGTAATGCGCTCCGGCGTCCCGCTGGGATTTCAACAATCGGGAAAATTCCGAAATTTTCGCGCTGGCCAGATACCCCACGACAAGCAGGTCGTATTTTTCCGCCAGTTTGCGATGTTCCGGTCCGGCCTGCGCGGCAAAACCGTCGAAGCCGGCCTCCTTGATCGCGGCGATCTGCCGTTCCAGGGACCAGGGGCGTTTCGGATGGGGATATCCCACGAGGGACCAGAGGCTGGCGATATGTCGGATTCGGGGCGTCATGGGCGGTGTAGAGGAAGGTGTCGATTCAGTTTTTCTTTCCCCGGCCGGGGAAGGTGAGTTCGGCGATGCCGGATTTGTCGAGTTCGCCAAAACCTTCGGCCACCAGGCGGTCGTATTGGGCCTTGGTGGCGGCGGCCAGGGGAAGGTTGAGGCCGGCGGCGCGGGCCAGTTCAAGGGCGATGCCGGAATCCTTGGCGGCATGGGCGGCGGAGAAGAAGCAGGAATGCTCGCGGTTCTGCATGTCCTCGCCGTCGGTTTCCAGCACGCGGGAATTGGCGCCCGTCTGGGAAAACACTTCGCGCAGCATGGTGAGGTCGAGGCCGAGGGCGGCGCCGAGGCCCAGGCCTTCCGCGAGGCCGGCGGTGTTGATGTTCATGACCATGTTGACGAGGGCCTTCACCTTCGCGGCCTCGCCGGTTTTGCCCACGTAGCGCAGGGCGGCGCTGAGGTCCCGCAGGAGCGGTTCGGCCCTGTGGAAGACCGCCTCGTCACCGGCGATCATCAGATACAGCGTGCCCTGCCGGGCCTGGGTGATGCTGGAGGCCATGCAGGCTTCGAGGGAGGCGGCGCCGGCTGCCCGGGCGGCGGTTTCGACATCGAGATGCACCTGGGGCGAGACGGTGGCGCAGTTGATAAAGATCTTGCCCGCGGCGTTCCCGAGCAGGTGGTCGGCCGAGCCGTCGAGTCCGAAAATACCGCGCATGGCCGGATCATCCGTCACCACCGTGAGGATCACGTCGCCGGTGGCGGAAAGTTCGGCCAGGGTGGCGGGGGCGGCGCAGCCGAGTTCGGCGGCCAGTTCGCGCGCCACATCGGAACGGACATCATAAACGCCGCCGATGGTGTACCCCTTGTCCTTGAGGCGACGGGCCATGTTGGCCCCCATACGACCGACACCGACGAATGAAACAGTCATGGCATTCAATGTTTGAGGTTGGGTGTTGAGGGGATGCAGAAAGAAAACGCGGGGCGGGGAACGACGTCAATCGTTACGATTCCGGGGAGGCCCGGAGACCGTCCCTGCGCCACGCCTGCCGCCCCCTGCTCACGGGAAGAACGGATTGACCTTTTTCTGCTCGCCCACGGTGGTGAGCGGTCCGTGTCCGGGACAGAGCACGGTTTCGTCGGGCAGGGAGAGGATGTTTTCCCGGTTGGTCCGGAGGGCGTCCTGATAGGAAACATTTCCGCCGCCCATCGAACCGGCGAAGATGGCGTCTCCCACGACGGCGATGGTGCGGGACAGTCCGCGAACAACGTAGGTGACACCGCCGGGCGAGTGGCCCCAGGTCGAGCGGGTTTCAATGGTGAGGTTTCCGACGTTGAAGGTCTTCTCTCCGGGCTTGAAGGTTTGGGCGCCCTCGAGCGGCTCCTTTTCGCCGATGTAGGCCTGGGCCCCGGTTTTTTCCACCAGGCGGTCGAGTTCGAGGATGTGGTCGCCGTGGGAGTGCGTGAGCAGGATGAGGCGGAGTTGGAGTCCGTGGTCGCGAATGGCATCGAGCATTCCCGTGGCATCGGTTCCGGTGTCGAAGGCCACGGCGTCGCGGGTGGCGGGGTCCCACACGAGATAGGAATTCACCGTCATGTCGTCAAACGGCGTGTTGAACTGGGAGAGTCCCTCGAGGAGCGGAATTTCCTCGGGTTCGTATTCTCCGCGTCCCAGCGCGACAACACGATCCGGAGCCAGTCCAAACACGCCGGCGAGGGCGCGGGCGCCGGGTTCGTCAAAGTTTCCGCCAAGCACGCCGTTGGCCACCATGGTGGAAATTCCGGCCTTGGCGGCGGCATCTTCAATGCCGAGGCCCAATCCGCGGCGGGCCTTGGACAATATATCGGCAAACGTATCTTCGAGAGGCAACTTCATGGGGATGTCGGGTGTTTGCCCTTAAGATGTAAGCGATTTCCCCTTGTGGGAAGAGGAATTCTGCCGGCTCCCGCGCAGGGAGGTCCGCCCGTTGGAGTTCACGCTTCAGCGTACCCCCGGCCTCCCTCCAGCATTTCCGCTTTTCACCGTTTCCGCCTAGACTCTTCTTCCGCGGAACTGGTGGTGCAGGATGAGGTAGAGGACGATGAAAAGGGCCAGGGTGGAAACGATCAGGACGCCGAAGTTGAACCAGATCACGCTGAAACGCAGACCGAGGTATTCCTTGACCGGACCGAAGAAGACATTGAGGTGCCGGCGGCCGGGGAGGTCGTTGCGGTAGTCCGCCTGTTCCATCTCGGCCTTGGAGACGAGATCGGTGATCTTCGTGTTGGTGTACAGCTGCTCGGCGGAGACCTGCTTTTCGAAGGGCACGCCGCCGACCTTGGGGCGCAGCTTCTTGCGGTTGAACGGGGCGCCCTTGATCACGGCGTCGATCTCCCTGAAACGGCGTTCGAGGGACCGGACGTCCCTGTCCCGGAGGCCGGAGAGGATGGCAAGGAGATCCTTGAGATCCTCGAGCCGCTCGTCCTCGGCTTCGGTGGGGTTTTTCAACGCCGCAAGGGCGTCGATCTGCTTCTGGATCTTCTCCTGCCGGCGGGTGAGCGGATTGAGTTTGGCCTGGGCGTAAACGAGGGCCTCATAGGACCAGCGCATCGGCATGAGTTCGCAGATGAGCGGCACCTGGAGGTCGCTGCGCGGTTCCATGGCGGTGCCGGGATGCCGGTCGGCCCACTGCCGGATCACATAGACGATGTCCATGTTGCGGTTCATGTCCTCGTATTTGATCAGGGCCCCCGCGAGGATGATCTGGGGAATGAGGACCACCGGAATGGCCAGCACGGCGGTCTTGGCCTCGTTGACCAAGGAAGAAATGACCAGTCCGATGGCCACACCGCTCATGGTGGTGAAAAACATGGCCATGAAGACCAGTCCAAAGACGCCCCGCACCTCCAGCAGGGCATTGCCGACCAGGGTGAACAGCATGCACTGGATGACGGCAAAGGCGGCGAGGGTGAGCGCCTTGGCGAGGATGTAGTAGCTGAGGCGGATGTTGAGATTGCGCTCGCGCTGGAGCACGGGCTTGTCGCGCGTGATGTCGTCCACGCTGTTGGTGAGCCCGAGGAACATCGCCACCACAAGCGCGAGGAACAGGTACACCGGGATGTGGTAGGCGGAGGCGAAGTCGTAGCGTTCCCCCTCGGAGTGCCGCAGCACAAAGCCGATGAGGAGGGCCAGGGTGGGCGCGGCAAGCAGCGTGATGAGCAGGTTGGCGCTGTTGCGCAGCTTGCTGATGAACGCGCGCTTCAGGAGCACGGAAAACTGGCGCCATTCCTCGCGCCAGCGCCAGGGTTCGCGCCGGCGGGAGGTCGGCGGCGGCAACTGGGGTTGCGCCTCGCGGGGCGTCGGCGGCGACTGGACGTCCTTCATGAGGCGGTAGGCCTCGTATTTGTCCCGCCAATAGTCCGGGGAATACCGGCGCGCCGGCACTAGCTGGCCGCGATTGTTTTCCTCGAAGATGATGTCGCCCGAGAGGTCGCGCAGCGGTGTCTCGAGGACGTCGAAAATGAATTCCGGCCGGGTGGTGCCGCAGGCCTCGCAGGTGCCGAGTTCCGTGCCGAAATGCTGCTGGTGCTCGGCCTCGGCGAAATATTTCAACATCTCCTGCGGCGTGCCGAAGAAGACGAGCTTGCCGCCCCGGTCGAGCAACGCCGCCTTGCTGAACATCTGGAAGATCTTCGAGGTCGGCTGGTGGATGGTGACCAGGACGATCTTGTTGTGGGACAGGCCCCGGATGATTTCGATGACGTGCTCGGAGTCCTTCGAGGACAGTCCGCTCGTGGGCTCGTCGAAAAGATAGACGTCGGCCGAACTGATCATGTCGAGGCCGATGTTGAGGCGCTTGCGCTCGCCGCCGGAGAGGGTCTTTTTGTCCGGGGGACCGACCACAAAATTGCGGCGCTCGTTCAGGCCGAGTTCGGCCAGTTTGCTGTCGATGCGGCGGCTCCGCTCGCGGCGGCTGAGGTGCGGCGTGCGCAGGGCGGCGGCGAAATCGAGATTTTCCTCGATGGTGAGGTGTTCGTCGAAGGCGTCGTGCTGCGGGATGTAGGTGACGTATTTCCGCAGGCTGTCATTCGAATAGAGCGAGCGGCCGTTCAGCAGCACGTCCCCCTGCACGGGCGGGAACTGTCCGGCCAGCGCCCGCAAAAGCGTGCTTTTTCCGCATCCGCTCGCGCCCATCACACAAACCATCTCCCCGCGCTGGAGGGTGAAGGAAATGCCGTCCACCGCGACCTGTCCGTTGCGAAAACGGCAGACGAGATCGCGCACCTCGAGCGAGCGGATGATGTTGCGTTCCTCCTCGATGAGGCGTTCGGAAAAATTGCACCGCAGAATCTGACCGGAATCGATGCGGATGGTGTCCCCGTCGGCCAGCGGCGCAGAATTCCGCACGGGCACGCCGCGCACGAGGATCGGACGGTCCGCCTGCAGCACCTCCACCCGGCCCTCCTTCCGCTCGTAGTCGCAGTAGATCTTCAGCAGCACATCGCCGCCCGTCCCGGGGGAAAGCAGGATGTCGTCCTCCTCGAGCAGACCCGGGTTGTTGGAAACCAGATATTCGCTCTTCGAGGCCTTGAGCTGGAACCGTCCGCCGTAATGCCGGGCGCGCCGGCGCAGGTCTCCCAGGTCGAGTTCGCTGTCGTTGTGGAAGATGATGTTGTCCTCGAGGGTCGCCTCGACGGTGCGCCCCTGCGTGAGCCGCACACCGTTGAGCACGGCGTCCACGTCCTTCAAGGCCGTCACCTTCACCCGCAGGCCAAAGGTCACCTCAAGGCAGGCGTCGCGCGTCCGGTTTTTCTCCAGTCGCACCTCGTCGTCCTCGGTCACGGTGACAAACAACTGCGGCAGGGAAACGTTCTTCTTGGCGTTGAAATAAAAGATCAGGTCCTGGTGGGTGAGAACCTGGTCGTCGATGAGGATGCGCTGACCCGTGAAAATCCGGCAGAGGTCGCCCTGCTTGAGCACGCGCCCCTGGACGATGATGTTGCGGCCGCTGAGGTTTTTCAGAATGACCAGTTCCTTGTAGCGGTAGGCGAGAATGCGCTCCTGGTCATGGAGACCGCGTAGGGCCACGTCGCAGGTTTCCTGGGGTCCGAAGCTGACCGCCTCCAGCGGCGAGGCGCCCTGATGGTAGATGCCCGTGTCGCCCTGTTCATTGGCATTGAGCTGGTAAACGATGTCGATCGCCTGCGCCGCCATGCCGAGCTGGGACATGAACGAGTAGTAGGAAATGACCTGTTCCTGCTTGAGACCGGCCTTGGCAATGAGGTCGTACAACTGCACCCCGAGCAGGATGCGGCGCTCCTCGTCGAGCTCCGTGGCCAGCTTTTGCGCGATGGCGTTGAGATCCTGTTGTTCGTGCAGGGCCTCGCGAAACAATTTGCGCAACTCCGAATAGACGGCGTCCGGATAATCGTAGCGCAGGAAGCCGAGGCTGGAGTCGATTTCCTCCTCGAGCAGTTCGCCGTCCACCCGGGCAAAGGCGGCAAATACCTTGATGAGGGTGGGCAGCAGGTTGGGGCTCTCCGCAACGGTGCGTGGCTTGCGCAACAGGCGTCGCATGACGCGTCGGCCGGCCGCGCGCGCCCTCGACGCGAGAAGAAAAAGCCCCTCCAGACGCCGCTGAGTGCGACTGGGAGGTTCCGGTGCTGCCACTTCCATTTCCCCGCAGCGTAGGCCTCGATCGGGGGGAATTCAAGGAACGCCGCACGGCGGGAGGGAGATTTCGGCCGGCGCCGCGAAACGGGGGGACACGGGCGCGGGGCCGCGACGGAGAAAAGAGGGCACTTTCAACGCCTTGTTGCAAGATGCCGGCTTTTGCGGATAATGGACAACCCTACGTATGACCACGACAGCAGCCACCGAGCCGCAAGCCGCCGCGCGACCGCTGGAGAATTTCCGCATCCGCGGGGTGACACGGCTCATCACCCCTGCGCAGATCAAGGAGCAGTTGCCTGCCACCCCGGCGCAGATGGAAACCATCCTCAAGGGCCGCGAGCAGGCCCGCGCCATCCTGCGCGGAGAAGACGACCGCCTTCTGGTCGTTTGCGGCCCGTGCTCGATCCACGATCCCGAAGCGGCGCTTGATTACGCCCGCCGCCTGGCCGCGCTCAGCCGCGAGGTGGCCGACCGATACTTCGTGGTCATGCGTGTCTATTTTGAAAAACCCCGCACCACCGTCGGCTGGAAGGGGCTCATCAACGATCCGTTGATGAACGATTCGTGCGACATGGCCCACGGCATCGCCCTGGCCCGCAAAATCCTTCTCGACGTCGCCGGCCTCGGCCTTCCCGCGGGCACCGAATTTCTCGATCCCATCATCCCGCAGTATCTCGCCGACCTCATAAGCTGGGCCGCCATCGGCGCGCGCACCACGGAGTCCCAGACCCATCGCGAGATGGCCAGCGGACTTTCCATGCCGGTCGGATTCAAGAACGGCACCGACGGCAGCGTGCAGGTCGCGATCGACGCGATGAAAAGCTCGCGCACGCCGCACAGTTTCCTGGGCATCGACCAGGACGGCGCCACCAGCATCGTCAAGACGACGGGCAATCCCGACGGCCATGTCGTCCTGCGCGGCGGGCGCGACGGCACCAACTACGAGGCCCATCATGTTGCGGCCGCCTGCGAGGCGCTGCGCAAGAACGGCCTGCACCCGGCCGTGATGGTCGACTGCAGTCACGCCAATTCCGGCAAGGATCCCAACCGCCAGCCGGTCGTCTGGAACAGCATCCTGGAACAGCGCGCCTCGGGCCGCCGGGAAATCATCGGCGCCATGCTCGAGAGCAACATCCACGCCGGCTCCCAGCCGCTTGGAACCGATCCGTCCGCCCTGAAATACGGCGTCTCCATCACCGACGCCTGCATGAGCTGGGAAATGACGGAGGAATTGCTCAGGAAATGACCCCGGGTGCCGGGGGATGAGGGAAAATCCCGGCCGCAATGCGGGCGCCTTTTCCCTCCCTCCCCCAGCGGGCACCCCGCCTCCGGACTCCGATGCTCCTTTCCGCCGTCCCCTTCGCTGCGATTGATTTCGAAAGCGCGGGAATCCGAAGGGGCGGCACGGACGTGGCGGTGCAGATCGGCGTGGCCCGCATGACCGGCGGCGCGCTGGGTGAGACCTTTGTGAGCTACCTCGCCACCGACCAGCCCATCACCTGGAGCGCCCAAAAGGTGCATGGCATCCGCCGGGAGGATCTCGAGGGCGCGCCCACCCTCACCGCGCTGTGGCCGCAGTTGAAGGGCCTGCTCGAAGGGTGCTGGATCGTGGCCCACGGCGCGGCCACGGAAAAACGCTTTCTGAGGGCCTTTCCGTTTCATGGATTCGGTCCTTGGATCGACACCCTGAAACTTTCCCGCGCGGTCTGGCCGGACCTGCCGTCCCACGCGCTGGGCGATCTGATCGCCACCCTCGGCCTCGAAGGGGAACTGCGCGCCGCGCACCCCGGCTTTCGCTGGCACGACGCCCTTTCCGACGCGCTGGCGTCCCTCATCCTGCTGCGCCATGTCGTGACGGCCACCGGCGTGGAAAACGAGCCGCCGGAAATCCTCCTGCGGGCCGACGATTCCTTTCACCACCGGCTCCGCGCACAAAACCCGCGGCCGTCCGCCATCCCGGAACCTCCGCGCAATTAAATTGCCTTTCCTCCCCGCCAAGGAGCATGATGGGGAGATGAAAATCGCCCCCCTGGCCGTGGCGCTCGCGTTCGTCACGCATCCCCTTTTCGCGTCCGAGGAATCCCACCGGGCCGCCGTCGAACAGCTCTTCGTCACCATGAAAATGAAGGAGCAGTACGAAACGAGCCTCCTCGCCGGATTCAATGTGGGCGCCTCGATGAGCGACCGCCGACTCGCCAACCTTCCGCTCGAGCAGCAGAACAAATTCAACGCCGGCATGGAAAAGGTCCGCAGCCGGGCCCTGGAACTCATGGGCTGGGACGCCGTGAAGGAGGAAATCACGCAGCTTTACATGCGCACATTCACCGAGGAGGAGGCCGTCGCCATCACCAAGATGCTCGCCACCCCCACCGGCCAGATGCTGCTCAGCAAGCAGATCAGCCTGCTCCCGGACTCCATGGCCATCGGTCAAAAAAAGGCCCAGGCCATGATGCCCGAGATCATGCAGATCATGCAGGAGGCCATGCAGTAGTGGAAAGCGCCCGGCCGTCCCGCGCCGGGGGAAAACAACTCCCCGCAGGCGCCGGCGCCAGGAAGCTCCCCACGGAGGTCAGCCCCGGAAATCCCGTTTCCGCCTTCCGCTTTCCTCTTTCCGCTTTCCGCTTTCCGCTTTTCCCCTGCCGGTCCCTTCAGCGGACATTCTTCGGTTCGGTGACCTCGCGGAGGGTGACCGACGGTATGGAAGAGATCGAACCCACGGTGGGCCGGGTGCGAATCCATTCGGCGAACTTGTGGGCGGAGGGTTTGAGTTCCCGGACGTAGGTTTCCGGGTTCATCTTGGCCAGGCCGAAGGTGGCTTTGTAGCCGTAGTGCCATTCGTAGTTGTCGGCCAGCGACCAGGCAAAATACCCCCGCACGTCATACCCTTCGCAAATCGCCCGTCCGATGGCGGCGAGGTGATTTTGCATGTACCAGATGCGTTGTTTGTCATCCGTGGTGGCGATGCCGTTTTCCGTGATCATCATGGGCTTCCGGTAGCGCGTCGCCACGCGTTTGATTTCCTTGTAAAGGCCGTCCGGATTGATGCGCCAGCCCATCATGGTGAAGTTCGGACCGCGGCGATACGGGGCGGCCAGCAGCGACAGGGGTCCGGGTCTTTGCGAATAATAATAATTGATCCCGATGATGTCGCAGACGTCGTAGATGCGGTCGAGGTGATCCGTGTTGCCATGGATCATGGTGTTGTAAATCAGGCCGCCGGGATCGAGCGGGGCGCGCTCCCACCACGGCAGGGCCTCCACGCTGACCACCTGGGCGGTGGGATTGATGGCCTTGATGCGGGCCGCGGCGTCCCGGAACATCGCGGTGCTGGCGTCGATGGCCTTCCAGTAATGCCCCACCGCCAGCATCATGGCCGGCGGCCACTGGCCCACCAGATACGCCGTGATGATCTGTCCGTTGGGTTCGTTTTGCGGGGCGTAATATTTCACGTGCGGCCCCATCGCGCGGACCATCTTGTCGACATAGACATTCCACCGCTCACGCGCCAGGGGGTGGAGCCAGTTTGACCGGCCGGGATTCTTTTTGTCGTAAAGCCAGTCCGGGAAGGTGAAGTGCCAGAGGCACACAACCGGCTCGATGCCGGCCCGCCTGAGTTGGCGGGCCATCCCCACGTAACGGGCGATGGCCTGTTCGTCAAAGACGCCCGGCTGGGTCTCCACGCGCCCCCATTCAATGCTGAACCGATAATGGGTGGGACGGATTTTTTTCAGCGCCTCGAGGTCCTTTTCGAAATGGGTCCAAGTGTAAAGCGCATTGCCCTTCGGCGGAGCCTTGCCCTGGGAAATGAGCACGTCCCAGTCGGTGTAAAAATAATCCTTCTGTCCGGGCTTCACCGCCGGGTCTTCATACTGGTAGCTGGAGGTGGAAAATCCCCAGGCAAACTTTTCCTTCGCCCGCGGGGCGGGACAGGGACCCGAGACCTTCGGTTCGGGATCGAAGGGGCCGAGGGGATTCAGCCAGTTGGCGCAGCCGCTTACGAACAAGACGGCGGTCAGGGCGGAAAGTCCGGATAAGCAGCGTGGCATGGGGCGGGGAAATAGCAAAATGTCAGATCAAAAATCCAGCGCATGGACGGCATGCATGTCGAAACCCGACGGGATGCGAAACGCTGCTGGCGACACGACGTGGACGTCCGGGTGGTCTCACCATTTGTCCCGGTTGACCAGCAAAATCCCGCGCGGCGGCAACTTCCCGACGACGCAGGTTGCAACGGACCGGCTTTTCCCATTCTAATCGGCCCCATGCGGGGAATCACAACACGAACCGAAGAGGGCGAAACTCCGCCGCCATCCCATCATGGCCGGCGCGCCCTGTTGCTGGCCGTGTGGATTCTCACGGCGGGAACGGCGCTGTGGGCCTTCCTTTTCCATCGGACGACGGTGCAGGAGCATCTTGCGGAGACGATGTCGATTTCCACCGTGGTCGCCGCCTCGGTTTATCTGCTCCTGAGCAGCCTGCGCGGGTTCACCTTCATCCCCGCGGCCCCGCTGCTGGTTCTGGGGCTGGCCTTTTTTCCGCCGCTTCCGCTTTTTCTCCTCACCCTCGCCGGCATCATGATCTCCTCCGCGATCATCTACTGGTTCTCAGGCGCCCTGCATCTGGAGGAGGTGTTCAGCGAGCGGTATGCCCGCTGGATGGATCGCATCCACTCCCTGCTCCACAAGCGGGAACTGCCGGTCATCACCGCATGGTGCCTGATTCCGGTCACCCCGGCCGACCTCATGGTGTATGCCTGCGGCGTCCTGCGGATCAGTTTCCTCAAAACCATGCTCGGCGTGGCCATCGGCTGCGGCATCAACTGCGCCGTGGTGATTTTCCTCGGCGACCAGCTCCTGCGCTTCCTGCAGGTGAAGGGATGAGGAAAAGGGAAATGCGGATTGCGGAAGTGAGAACGGAGGATCAGCCGCCCGGCTGACCCGGAAATCCGGAACCCTCCCCGCCCGCCGACTCCACCATGCCCGAATTCGCCGAAGTCGAATATTTCCGCAAGCAGTGGGATCCCGGACTCGGAAAAACCGTGCTCCGCATCGCCTGGCATCCGCAGGTCCGCATCTTTCGCGGCATCGAACCGAAGACATTTGTGCGCACCCTGACCGGGGCCAGGTTGATTTCCTCCGGGGCCCATGGGAAACAGATGTTTTTCCGCCTCGATCGCGCCGGCCTGGGCATTCATCTCGGCATGACCGGCAGACTGTTCACCGCCGGACCCGATTTCTCCCCCGGCCGGCACGACCACCTCGTGATGTTTCAAAAAACACACGCCTTGGTCTTCAGCGATTTCCGCCTTTTCGGACGGGTGCTCTTTCACCCGGGGCCGGACGAACCCGCCTGGTGGAGCGAAAGGCCCCCCGACATCCTGTCCCCGCAATTCACGCGGACCGCCGTGGCCGACTTCCTCGCCCGACGAAAAGGCACGCCCGTCAAAACCGTCCTCCTGATGCAGGAACGCTTCCCGGGGGTGGGAAACTGGATGGCCGACGAGATTCTCTGGCGAGCCCGGATCGCCCCCACCCGACGGTGCGGAACCCTTTCTGAACAGATTGTGAATATCTTGTGGAAAGAGACGCGCGAAGTCTGTCGTCAGGCCCTGCGGATCATCGGCAAAAATTTCGCCGATCCGCCCGATTCCTGGCTCTTCCCCCATCGCTGGGAGAAGGGCGGAACATGTCCGCGCTGCGGACTGGAACTGCGCCGCGAACCCATCGGCGGACGCACAACCTCCTGGTGTCCGCATTGTCAATCCTGAAGATGATGTTTTTGTAACTTATTATAAATAAACGTGTTATAAAATCTCCAAATTTTCCGCTTTCCCGTCCACAAACTTCCCTCCGGTCGCCCAAACGCCGTTTGGGAAATCGCCTGTGGCCGGCGAAGCCTGATAAAAAAAGGCTCGCAACCGGACGCGGCTTTTTGACCCGCATCAAATCAAGCGCCGGCCCTGTGGCGGCTCTCCGGACTTGTATTTATGAGGCTGTGAACAGATTGGCTTTTCGGCTCCGCCTGAGGAGGCCGTAGGGGACAGCCCTCACCCGGCGGGAGGACCGGAAAACAGGGCCGCATTTCCCCTCGTCATCGGCATCCGGCGCGACCGTCGGCCACAGGTGGGCCGGCGTCTGCTCAATAGACAATCAGCGCCCTGACGGGAGTGGGTGCAAGGAGAGTGCGGCCGCCGAGGAAGCCGAGTTCGATGAGGAACTGGGCCTGGACGACGGTTCCGCCGCATTTCTGAATGAGCTTGATGGCGGCGGCCGCCGTTCCGCCGGTCGCAAGCAGGTCGTCAATGAGGGCGACCCGTTCCCCCGGACGGAAGGCGTCGGTGTGGACCTCGATGGCGGCCTCGCCGTATTCGAGCTGGTAGGACAGGCTCTCTGTTTTCCACGGCAGCTTGCCGCGTTTCCGGATGGGAACAAATCCGAGTCCCAGGCGGTCGGCGACGGTGGAGCCGAAGAGAAATCCCCGCGCGTCAATGCCGGCGATCTTTTCGACACCCAGCCCTTCGCAATCGGCAACGAACCGGTCCACGGCGAGGCGGAGCAGTTTGCCATCGGCGAGGATGGGTGTGATGTCCTTGAAAAGGATGCCCGGCTTGGGGAAGTCGGGCACGTCCCGCACGGCGGCGCGAAGGGGATCGGATTCCATCGTCGGCTAGTCGCCAAAGGAGATTTCCACCGCCCGCGCCGCCTGCACCAGCTGGCCCTCGGGATCGACCCGGCGGAGACGGTGAACGGCATGGGAAATCGGCACCTCGTAGGTCTGGTAGTTCTGGTAACTCACCATGGTGCCGAACTTCTTTTCCTGGATGAGTTGGACGGCCTTGACACCGAAATGCGTGCCGAGGATGCGGTCCATGGCCGTCGGCGCCCCGCCCCGCTGGAGATGACCCAGCACGCAGGTGCGCACCTCCTTGTTGGTGTGCTTCGCGATTTCCTCGCCCACCACTTCGCCGATGCCGCCAAGGCGGTGTTCCCCGCTGGCCGTGGCATGGCGGTGCTGACGGCCGTCCTTGGGCGAAGCGCCCTCGGCCACCACCACCATCGTGCTTTTGGCACCCTCCCGGTCGCGGCGCAGCACCTCCTCAACCACCTTGCCGTATTCGAAGGGAATCTCCGGAATGAGGATCACATCCGCTCCCCCCGCCAGACCGCCGTAGAGGGCGATCCATCCGGCGTGACGTCCCATCACCTCCAGCACCATCACCCGCTTGTGGCTGGTGGCGGTGGTGTGAAGACGGTCGAGGGCGTCGGCGACGCAGGCGACGGCGGAATCAAAGCCGAAGGTCATCGCGGTGGCCTCGAGGTCGTTGTCAATGGTCTTGGGAACGCCGATGACGGGAATGCCGTTTTCGTGGAGCTGCAGGGCGGTGGTCAGCGAACCGTCCCCGCCGATGGCCACGAGGGCGCTGAGGCCGAGGTTGTGAAAGGTCTGTTTGGCCTTGTCGATGATCTCCTGGGGAATGAGGGCCCGGTCCCCGGAGCCGACCTTGGCCACAAAATGGCCGCGGTTGGTGGTGCCGAGAATGGTGCCGCCGAGGTGCATGATGCCGGCCGTATTGCGGCGGTCGAGCGGCGTGTAGTCGCCGGGAGGGATCAGACCTTCGTAGCCGTCGCGGAAACCGATGACTTCCCAACCGAGTTTGTCGGAGGCACGACAGATGCCGCGAATGACGGCGTTGAGACCGGGGCAGTCGCCGCCGCTCGTAAGCACGCCTATGCGAGTTTTTGGTGGCATGAGAAATTACAGTGCGAGGTTGCTTTTGGTTTTTCGTCCGGCGGCCGCCCATTGATCGTAAAAGACCCAGCCCTGCCTGATGAGGGCGAGCCCTTCGCCAAAGCGGTCGCGGGAACCGAGGACCACCACAATGATCCGACGCGGGGTGACATACACCGTGTTGCCATCGCGGGTCACCTCGGGTTTGCGTTCGGAGGAGAGGATCACGCAATCCCCCGCCTTGGACGTGCGGCCGGTCTTCACGCCGTCGATGCCGTATTGGTCCAGGAGTTCGTTGGTATTGCGAAGCTCGGTGGGGTTGTCGACCCCGTTCCGGTAAATGTGCACCGTGCGGATCTTCTGCGACACGAAAAACGGAAAATCCGCCTCGCTGTAGGCATAGCGGGTGAGCCGCGCCATGTCGGCGGCGGTCGAATACGGCAGGGCGCCTTCGGAATAGCTGTCGAACCCGGAGGGATTCAAGAAGAGGGTGCGCTTCATGCCCAGCGTGCGGGCCAGGGCGTTCATGTGCGACACGAAGTTGCCGATGGGATCGAGGTTCTGGGTGTTGGGGAGGCGGGCGCCGACGTATTCGGCCAGGGCGGTGGCGGCGACATTGTCCGAAGCCATGAGGGCGCAATAAAGCAGGTCGCGGAGGCTGAGCCGGTCGCCTTCCTGGAGCCCGACCGGGTTCACCCCGGCCGCGCGGAGGGCCCGGGCGCTGATTTCCACCTGCTGGCTGAGATCCTGCTTGTTCAGTTGCGCCCAATCGAGGACGACCATGGCTGTGGCCACCTTGGTGAGACTGGCCACCTGCACCTTGGCGTCCGCATTCTTCGAGGCCAGGATGTGGCCGGTCTGATTGTCTACGACGATGTAATTGTTCGCGGCAATTGCGCCGGCAATCTGGCCAAATACCGCCAGGAGAGCGAGCAAGGATCGGGCAAATGACATCACCGTCGCAGAGTATCCGCGGGTGAAACAAGATCAATTCCCCTTTTGACCCCGGGCGAATTTCCGGGGGAATTTTTCATTTCTGATACCACGAGACCCCCTTCGCCGCCGCCGTCGCCTCGAGGGATTCCGGATCGTTCACCAGCTCTTGCCGGGTCACCGGCTGCACGTGACCGTCGCAAAACAGGACAAACGCCTCCGCGTTCGGGCTGGTCGGACGCCCACCGCCCTGGCGGAAGACCACCTCCTCCGGCCCGATGGCCGGCGAATACCCGTCGGTTTCGGTCAGGAAAACCACGTTGGCGGGATGGTTGATTTCGTAAATGCGGAAACTGCGCCCCCCCTCCTGCGGCTGGAGGAATTTGTTCATGCCGTAGTTGAAGAAAAACACGGCCGGGTCCCAGACCCGCACGGGCTGCGAGGCGGGGTCGATCCAGAGGGAGGGCACGCCGGGGCGCGGACGCCTCCCTTCCGGCAGATCCGCCAGGGCGGTCTGCGAAATATACGGCGGCAGGGCGTTGTACCAGGCCTTTGCCTGCTCCGGGGTCACCGGATCGGCGCCGATTTCGGGAAGCTGGTTTTCGTTGTCGATGAGGTAAAGGTTCAGGGCGATGCCCCACTGCTGAAGGTTTCGCGAACTGGCCGTGCGCGTGGCGTCCGCCTTTTGCTTCATCAGAATGACCGAAAGCATCACGGCAAGCACCACGAGGATGCCGAAGGCGATGAGGATCTCGCGCAGCGAGATGCGTTTTTCCGATCTGGCCAGGTAGATGCTCATCAGGGCGCCGGTTCCGCGGTTTGCTTCCATCCTGCGGGAACGCTGCCGGAAAGATCCGGCCGCGTTTTCAGATAGGCGATGAAATGGTCGAATTCGGAGTTCCCGCCGGTGACGCGGAGGGCGTCCGGGGGCAGCCCGAGTTTGGCAACGATGAGGCGTCCGAAAAATTGCGACGTCGTCACGGTGAGCGTTTCGCCGGAGGGGAGGTCCTCCCTTTCCAGCACCACCAGATCCAGTTCCCGGGCCACGGTGGCGAGTTGTTCCCGGGTGAGGGAGATCTGAATGATCGGAGTGGTCCAGGGCAGGCTGTTGAAGACCTCGCTCGCCCGCAATTCGCCGGCGGGCCAGTCGGTGCGGATGGAGTGCCGCGAATACACCGCGGCGTCGGTTCCCGGCACGGCGGCCAGGGCGCCGAGGAAAATCCGGAGGATGGTTCCCTCGCCGACGGTGTCGGGCAGGTCGCCGAGCGGCGCATCCGCCGCCGCGATGGCCGGGGCAAAACGCGCGATTCCTTCCACCACCTTCCCATCGGCCGGGGCGGTGTTGGCGGTCATGGGCAGCAATTGGTGCCGGAGCACCTTCCAGCCGCGGTCGGTGCGTTTGAGATCCATCCGCGCGAGGGCAAAACCGCCGTTGTTCCGCAGGATGTTGACCGAAACCGGCGGCTGCCAGTCGAGGAATCCGCTCGAGGTCCAGACATCCCGTTCGTTCCCGCCGTAGATGCGATGCGCCAGGATCGCGTTGACCCCCAGGCTCTGCAATTGCTGCAGAAAGGCCTCGGGCGGCCGGGTGGGCGACTCGAATTTCATCCAGCTCAGCAGGGTCAGGCTGTCGCGGGGGCGTTCACCCAGCGAGGCCAGCACCCGGCCGTAGTCCCGCACGGGAACCACCGCGGCGCCGGTCGTACCGAACTGCGCGGGAAAACGCTCGGGGTATTTGTCCGGACCGGTGTCGCCGTAAAAGTTGGCCAGCAGATACACCGGCAGGCCGGCCAGATCGATCTCCGCCCCGAAGGCCGATCCCTTCGTGGCGGGCTGATTGTCGGCGTCGGCAAACGGATTGAGCACCCGGGCGCGGATTTTCTCCAGGGTGGAGGGCTGCACGGCGTGATCAAGATTGCTGAGAAACACGGCGTCGTAGCCGGTCTCGTTGAAAAAGGTCACCATGTTCTCCGAGCCGGTCACATGGGCGGCAAAGGAACCGGTCAGGCTGTCCCCGAGATCCACCAGCAACACACGCGCGCCGGTTTTGGCCGCCTCCTCACGCACCTTGCGCACGTAGCCGGCCAGGTATTGGTAATGCTGGAGCGGCGCGAGCGACTGCAGCGAGAGCGGATAAACATTGCCGCGCAGGCGTCCGGAATGCAGCACGATCACATCCGGCGTGTCCTCCCCCGGTCGGGAACATCCCGTGAGAGTCAAAACGGCGGCCAGCGCCGCCCCCAGGGTCCGCGAGAGCCAGCCCCTGCCTCCCCCCCTCACGCCCGAATCACACGCCATGCCCTACCTATGCGCGAAAGGCGCGGAGGGTGACAAGCCGGAACGTCTCCCCGGAGTTGAATCGAAGGGGAAAATTTTCTATCCTCTCCGCCATCCCGCCCATGTTCCGTTTCGCGAAACTCTGTGTCCTGGCCGGCGTCCTCGGACTGGTGCAACCGACCGCGCGGGCGGCCGGCGACTGGATGGTCCCGCCCGGCTGCGAATTTGTGGAATCGCAGTTTCACGACGGGGTGAGCGCGGCCCATGACGGGTTGTCCGCCGACGGTTATCAACGGCTGCTGGACCGCAAGGAACGCACCGCCAAACGGAACCGGGCCGGCCTTTGGCAAGAATCCGATCTTTCCCGATAGCCATGCCCATCTACGAATTCTATTCGCCGGATACGAACCGCATCTACAGCTTCTTCGCGCGGTCGCTTTCGATGGGAAAATGCATTCCGCGCTGTCCCGATGACCCGCGCGCCCGCATGGAACGTGTCGTCTCGAGTTTTGCCGTCACCGGATGCGCCAAGGAACCCGCGGAGTCCCACAATCCGCCGGTCGATCCCCGGGCGGAGCAGGCCATGGCGGCAATGGAGCGCGAAATTTCCACCATGAGCGAGGACAACCCGGATCCGCGCCAGATCGCCCGCCTCATGCGCACGATGTCCCAGGCCGCGGGCCGGAAGCTGCCGGAAACCATGGAACGCATGGTGCAGCGGCTCGAACGGGGCGAGGATCCCGAGCGCATCCAGGAGGATTTCGACGGGACGGCCCTGGATCATCTGGAAGAGGAGTTTGCCGAGGAGAACGACCGGCGTCCCAACGTTTCGCGCCCAAGGGGGCCGGTCCGCGATCCGAAACTCTACGAGATGGCGGACTATGTGTAGCCCGCCGGCCGGGGAGGCGACCTCGCCTCAGTCCGGATTGGCCACCATCACCACCGGACGGTTTTTCACCAGCGTGGTGAGATAGAGGGCGATGGCGGCCCAGATGAGCGCGAAGGGGACGAGTTCGCGCGAGGCAAAGGGTTCGTGAAAAATCAACACGCCCACCGCGAGCTGCAGGGTCGGCGAAAGGAACTGCAGGAATCCCATGGTGGAAAGCGGCAGCAGCTTGGCCGCGCTGTTGAACCAGAAGAGGGGCAGCGCGGTGATCACTCCCGCACCCACAAAGAGCGCGGTCATTCCCGCAGACTGACCGAACACCGCTCCGCCGGCCTGCGACGGAAGAAACAGGGCGACCAGCGCCACCGGTGTCATGAGAGCCGTCTCGACGAGCAGCCCCACCAGCGGCGTCACCGGCACCATTTTGCGAAACATGCCGTAAAACCCGAAGGTGACCGCCAGCCCCACGGCAATCCACGGAAACCGTCCCAGATGCCAGCCGTAGGACACCACGCCGCTGACCGCCAGAGCCACCGCCGCCGTTTGCAGGCGGGTGAGCCGTTCCTTCAGAAAGACACAGCCGAGAAGGATGTTCAGCAGGGGCGTCAGAAAATACCCCAGGCTGGTCTGCACCACCTGGCCCGAAATCACGCCGTAAATGAACAGGGCCCAGTTGGCACTCAGCAGCACGGCGGTCGCCAGCAGCACACCGGTCCGCCGTCCGGAACGCACCACCGCCCACGCCTCGCGCAGCTGCCCCAGCAGAAAAACCGCCGCCGCCAGCACGAGGAACGACCAGACGACCCGATGACTCAAAACCTCCCAGGGCGGCACGCCCGTGAATGCCTTCCAGTAGAGGGGAAACACCCCCCAGCTCACAAAAGCCAGCACGGCATACACAAAACCGAGCGGCGAAAGGGACTTCATCGCCCGCATACTGCCCACCGCAGGCACCGCTGACAACGCCCCACTTGAGACTCCCCTTCCGCCGGAAAGGAACGCCTCCCAAAAAAATCACCGCACAAAAAACAAACTCGCCGCCGCCGGTCCAAAGAACGAAAAGGAAGGGCAGCGCCCCCGTTCCACCGGACCACCAACCCCGCCCAGCACGATACCAAACCGCCCGCACCCGACGGGCCCCGCTTCCCATGAACCTGCACGGCATCCACCACCTCACCGCCATCACCGCCACGGCCTCGGCCAATCATCGTTTTTACACGCAGGTGCTCGGTCTGCGCCTGGTGAAGAAAACGGTCAACCAGGACGACGTGTCCGCGTATCATCTGTTTTATGCCGACGGACTCGGTTCTCCCGGCACCGACCTGACCTTCTTCGACTGGCCGCTGCCGCGGGAGCAACGCGGCACGCGCAGCATCAGCCGCACCGGTCTGCGCGTGAGCGGTCGGGACACCCTCGAGTGGTGGAGCCGGCGGTTCCGGGACGCGGGGGTGCGTCACTCGTCCATTGGAGAACAGGACGGACGCCCGACCCTCGAGTTCGAGGATCCGGAAGGACAGCGTTTTGCCCTCATTGACGACGGAGGAGCCGGCCCGGCCCATCCCTGGGCCAAAAGTCCCGTGCCGGCGGAACACCAGATCCGCGGACTGGGTCCGATCACCCTGAACGTTCCGCAACCGGCCCGCACGGACGCCGTTCTTCAGCGCGTTTTGAACATGCGGCTCGCGCGTCGGTATTCGTCCCGCGGCAAATCCGTGGCCGTGTACGAAATGGGGCCCGGCGGACCCGCCGCCGAGTTGCATGTTGAGGAGGATCCCGAGGCTCCGCCGGCCCGTCAGGGAGCCGGCGGCGCACACCATGTCGCGTTTCGCACCACGCAGGACGACTACGAAAAGTGGGCCGCGCGGCTGGACGAGATGCACATCCGTTCGAGCGGACCCATCAACCGCTTCTATTTCCGCAGCCTCTATTTCCGCGAACCGAACGGCATCCTTTTCGAAATCGCCACGGACGAACCCGGGTTCTCCGCGGACGAGCCCTTGGAATCCCTCGGCGAGCGGCTCTCCCTGCCTCCGTTTCTCGAGCCGCACCGGGAGCGCATCGAGGCCGGACTGAAACCGCTGGAATAAAAAAAGACGGAATCCGGGAACACCGGATTCCGTCACTGAGATCGGTCCGTCGGACGCTCAGTCCTTCCGGGCGCCGCGTCCCGCCTTGCGCTGCAGCAGGAAGTCGGGATTCAGCTTCTTCAGCGCGGGCGGTACAAAAAGACCGTCCTTGCGGATGAGCTTGCCGTCAAACCACACCTCGCCGCCGCCGTAGTCCTTGCGCTGGATGCAGACCATGTCCCAGTGGATGCGGCTCTTGTTGCCGTTTCCGCCCACCTCGTAGGCCTGGCCGGGCGTGAAGTGGAAGCTGCCGGCGATTTTTTCATCGAAGAGAATGTCGCGCATCGGATGAAGGATGTGCGGATTGAAGCCGAGGGAGAATTCGCCGATGTAGCGGGCGCCTTCGTCGCTATCGAGAATCTCGTTCAGCTTCTTCGTGTTGTTGCCGGTGGCCTTCACCACGCGGCCCTTTTCGAATTCCAGGCGGATGCCGTCGAAGGCCGTGCCCTGGTAAATGGTGGGCGCGTTGAAGGTGACGTATCCCTCGACCGAATCCTTCACCGGACACGTAAACACCTCGCCGTCCGGAATGTTGCGATCGCCGCCGCACATGACGGACCCGATGCCCTTGATGGAAAAGCGCAGGTCGGTGCCGGGTCCCTTGATGTGCACGCGGTCGGTGCGGTCCATGAGCGCCTTGAGCGCCTTCATACCCGGCAGCATGCGGGCGTAGTCGAGCGTGCAGACCTTGAAAAAATAATCCTCAAAGGCTTCCGTGCTCATCTGCGCCTGCTGGGCCATGGCGGGCGTCGGCCAGCGCAGGACCACCCATTTTGTCTTGTTGATCCGCCAGTCCATCACGGGACGCATGCGCCCCGCGATCAGGCGCATCTTTTCCTCCGGCACGTCGGAAAGCTCGGTGATGTTGTGGCTGCCGCGCACGGCGATGTAGGCGTGCATTTTTTTCATCCGCGCGAGCTCGACGGCGCCGGTCACCCGGAGGGCGGCGTCACTCGCCCCGAGGGCCAGTTCGCGCGAAACCCGGGCATGATGGATGTTCAGGAAGGGCACGCCGCCGACGGCTCGGGCCGCGCGGATGAGGGCGATTCCCATTTCGTCCGGCACATCAAACAACTCGATCAGGACGTGCTCGCCTTTCTTCAGCTTGGTGGAATGACGGATCAGGACACTCGCAAGTTGGTCGAATCGGGAATCGTGCATGGTCCAGCCTAACAAGCCCGGCGCGGAGGGACAACCTCCGGCTTGTCCCATTTTTTCAATGCATGAACGGAGGGACAGCCGCCGGCCTGCCCGGCTTTTCCGAACAAGATTTTGAATCAAAAGGGACCGGCCGGAGGCCGTCCCTCCATCGCGATCAGCGGGACTGGTTTTCCTTCAGCCGCAGGTTGGGTCGGGTCATCACCGGGATTTCCTTCAGGATCTCGACGCGGACCTTGGCAATGCCGCGGTGATACATTCCCAGTGCGCGGGCGGCGCCGACGGTGAGGTCGATGATGCGGCCGCGGATGTAGGGTCCGCGGTCATTGATGCGCACGACGATGGATTTGTTGGTCTTGAGATCCACCACGCGGACCATTGTTCCGAAGGGCAGTGTCCGGTGCGCGGCGGTCATGGCCGATCCGTTGAAACGTTCGCCACTGGCGGTACGCCTGTCCTTGTACCAGGAGGCGATGCCCGTTTCGGTTTTGACCGGCTGGGGGTTGTAAATGACGGGCTTCCTGATCGGCTCCGGTTTGGTGACGCAGGAAGCCAGGAAAACAAAAAGAAGAACCGAAAGACGGCGGCACAACAACGGCATGGGGATTATTCGCGGACGCCACCACCCTGCGCGGGGGATTCGTAGGGGGCGAGCTTCATTTTGAGTTCCGGAGGAATGTGGGCCACGACGACGGCGTCGTCCCCGTCGTAGGTCACGCCCAGAACATGACCCACGCGATGGATCTCGGCGAGGAGGGCCGACTCCCGCTGGGGGATGCGGAAGGTGGCGCGGAGACGCCAGGCGGCGAGGCGGACTTCGAGTTCCTGAAACAGGCTTTGCATGCCCTCGCCGGTGCGGGCGGAAACGGCCACGCTGCCGGGATGAAGGCGCAGCCGGCTTTCCACCACGCTGCGATCGGGCAGGGCGTCGATTTTGTTGAAAACGAGGATGGTCTGTTTTCCGTGGGCGCCGAGTTCGGCGATGGTGGCGTCGACGACCGCCATCTGCTCATGGTGCTGCGGGTGGCTCAGGTCGACGACGTGGATGAGGAGGTCGGCCAGCAAAACCTCCTCGAGGGTCGCCTTGAAGGATTCGATGACGGTGTGCGGCAGCTTCCGGATGAATCCGACCGTATCGGTGAGCAGGACTTTCTGCCGGTTGGGCAGCACGAACTGGCGGGTGGTGGGATCGAGGGTGGCGAACAATTTGTCCTCGGCGGGCACACCCGATCCGGTGAGATGATTGAGGAGGGAGGATTTGCCGGCGTTGGTGTACCCGATGAGGGAAGCCACCGGCCAGTTGTGGCGGAGCCGACCCTCGCGCTGCACCGTGCGGTGTTTGCGCACCTCGCGCAGATCCCGTTCGAGCCGGGCGATGCGTTCCTGCACACGGCGACGGTCCACCTCGAGCTGGGTTTCCCCGGGTCCCCGCGTGCCAATGCCGCCGGATTGCCGCGAGAGGTGCGTCCACATGCGGGTCAGGCGCGGCAGGAGGTATTGCAACTGGGCGAGTTCGATCTGCAGGCGGCCCTCCCGCGTGCGGGCGCGGCGGGCAAAGATGTCGAGAATGAGCTGGGTGCGATCCAGCACCTTGCGGTGCGTGACCTTCTCAAGATTGCGGCCCTGCGCGGGGGAAAGCTCGTCATCAAAAATGAGCGACGTGGCCCGTTTTTCCCCGCATCGCCGGGCGACCTCCTCGGCCTTGCCCTTGCCGATGTAAAACGGCGCGGTGGGTTTCCCGAGTTTCTGGACCACGGTGTCGACCACCTCGGCTCCCGCGGTGGCGGCGAGCTGGCGCAGTTCGGTGAGGGATTCCTCGACGTCCCAGCGTGACATTCCGTCGTGCTCCAATCCCACCAGGATGGCCGTTTCGCGGGCGGAGGAGGATGTGCCGACCATCATGCCTCGCCGAGGAGGTTCAGGGCGGCGGAAAGCGCTTGGGGGAACTGTCGCTGGCCGGTCAAATCGATCACCGAAAAGCTAAATTGGTTCCGAAACCAGGTCAATTGCCTTTTGGCATACTGGCGGGTGGCGCGAACGATGGCCTCGCGGCATTGGGACTCCGTCAGTTCCCCGCGCAACAGGGCCAGGATTTCCCGGAGGCCGATGGCCTGGAGGGCGGTGGAACCGAAGGGAAATTCCGGATGGGAGGGGGAAAAGTCCGGCGGCGGGGCGGATTTCCCGCCGAAAAAGGCGGCCACCTCGTCCACGACACCTCGGGCAAACATGGCGTCGACATTGGCGGCAATGCGGGCGTCGAGGTCCGCGCGGTCGCGCACCAGCAGCAGACCGCGGTAGCCGGGGGTTTCCCGGGAACTCCAGGACCTCCGGCATTCGGCCAGGGACCGGCCGGTTTGCAGCACGATTTCCAGCGCCCGCTGCACACGGCGGGGATTTTGAACGTCGATCAGGGCGCGCGCGCCGGGATCGGCGGCGTCGAGGCGGCGGAGGAGTTCGTCGGGGGGAAGGGCGGAAAGCTCCGCGCGCAGGGCGGGGTCGGCCGGGGGCGCCTCGTCCAAGCCGTGGGTGAGCGCCTTGAGGTACATTCCCGACCCCCCGACCAGCAGGGGAATCCGTCCGCGGGCCTGAATTTCCGGAAGGAGGGCCTGGGCGCGGGAGACAAAGGCCGCCGCATCGAAGGGTTCCGAGGGCGGGAGAAATCCGATAAGATGATGGGGCACCGCGCCCGGCAGTTCGGGCTGGGCGGTGAGAAGGCCGAGGCCGGAATACACCTGGTAGGCATCAGCCCCAACAATTTCGCCGCCGAGCCGGTGGGCCAGCTCGACGGCGAAAGCACTTTTACCGACCCCCGTGGGGCCGGCAACGATGATGGGTGGCTTACTGCTCAGGCTGCTGCTGCTGCGCTTCGGGCTGCGGCGTCGCCTGGGCGGCCGGCTGGGCCGGCGCTTCCGCCTGCGCCTCGGCCTGACGGCGTTCGCTGCGCTTTTCCTCGACGGCCTTCGCGCCGCTCACGACGAGCTTGCGGCCCATGTATTCCTTGTCATGCAGTTCGGCGACGGCGCGCTTGGCCTCGTCCACGGTCTGCATCTGCACAAACGCAAAGCCCTTGGACTTCTGCGTGTGCTTGTTGGCCACGATTTCCACGTTCTGAACCAGGCCCACCCCGCTGAAGAGCTCAAAGAGGTCGCTCTCGGAGGCGTCAAAGGACAGGTTTCCGACGTAGAGACGCGGCGTGGTGACTTCCACGATCTCCGGAGCCCGGAAACCCGAGGGGCGTTCCGTTCGCGCCGGGCGTTCGGCGCGCTGAGGACGCTCGGCACGTTCCTTCTCCTTGCGTTCGCCACGGGGCGGCGTCTCGCGCGGGATGGTTCCGTAACCGTTGGAGCGACTGGCGGCTCCGGCAGGTTTCGCGCCGAAGAAGGCGGCGATTTTCTGCCAGAACGTCAGTTTTTTGGGTGGAGTGGGAGCGGTTTCCTGGCGGTTGGAGCGGGAGCCGCGACGTTGGCGGTCCGGCCGGCGGCCACCCCGCCGGGATGAACGGCGGCCGCTGGATGGTGTGTAGTCTGATGACATGGTGCGTTGTTTTGTGGGGCAGCGCGCGGAGTCTCCGGGGGCGCCGCCGATGCGTTGGCGCCTCGGGCGGGGCCGATTTTTCCAGCCGGAAGCGTAATGGCCATCCGGTGGAAACCCAATAAGCGGCCATGCAGAAGATCTTCCGCGCTAACAACTTGCAGAAGCGCGCGGCTATTTCTTGGTGCATTCGTTAAACGCCTGAGGCTGGCGTAAGGTCTTCCCATCCGGAGCAATTTGCAAGCGCATTTGCATGGAGGCCGGTCCGTCGCGCCGGATGGCCGGGACGTCGGGGTTCCCCAAAAAAAGCTCGACTCCCGTCCCGAACGCGGAATTTGTGCAACTTTCCCACGTCTCCGAAAGTTTAATTGGCCATGCTGAACACCCGAACGTTTCTCCTCGCCGGCCTGACGGCGGTCGTCGCCGCCTTTCTGGTCTGGAATTGGATTTCCGAATGGGGCTACGTCACCCTGGATGTCCACGACGCCCCCCTCGGCAAGGTCGTGAAATCCATTGAACGTCAGGGAGGCGTCAAAATCGCCACCAACGCCGATCCTTCCACGCCGGTGACCATGCTCGTCGAACGCGTACCAGCCCACGAGGCGGTGGAGGTGCTGGCCACGGCCATCGACGCCAATACCCGGCTCACCTACGTGGCGGCCAAGGATGCCGGCCAAATCAAGGGGGTGCTCAACGCCTTTTCCGCCGGAAACAATCCCGGCGGCTGGGTCGTCTTTTCCGCGTTCGGCGGCCGCGGTGGCCCTCCGGGCGACGGAAACGCCCCCAATTCCCGTCCGCGCAACCGGAACGCCCAGGAAAACCCGGAGGCGGCCCCCGCCCCCCAAACCGCGCAGGGCGGGGATCAACCGCGCGGCGAACGCCGGGGCGGTCAGCGCCAGGCCGGCCCCCAGGGCGGCGGAAACTTCGGAGGCGCCGGCTTCATCGCCGGCGACGGCCAGATCGATCCGCGCAAAATCGTCTGGAATCCAAGCGACATGCCGGAGAAGACCCTCAAGACGTTCTTCGACCAGGGCGCCCAGAAAACCGGAGCGCTTTTTGCCCTGCCGGAGGACTGGGACCCCCCGGTCACCAAACTTCCGAAAGCCGGTCTTGTCGGAGAGGTCGCCGCCCGCCTGGTCAGAAACGCCGGCGGCGCCGTGCAGGAGGTTTTTGTCCTCACCGTCCCGCCTCCCCGCCCCCAACAGGCGGCGCGCCCCGGCAATGAGGACGGCCCGCCGCGGTGGGAGTTCACCCGCACCGTGTTCACGCCGCAGCGCGGCGGTTCGCGCAATCCCGAATGGGCCGCCGAGCGCAGCCAGGCCCAGCTCGCCGCCCTGCCCAAGGAACAACAGGAGGAGGTCCGCAAGCAGATGGAGGAAATGCGCACCTTCTGGGAATCGGTCCGCAACCTGCCCGAGGAGGAACGCCGCGCGAAAATCGAGGAGATGATGAACCGTTCCGAGGTGCAGGAACGCATCCAGGAACGCATGAACATCCGCGATTCCCAGACACCACCCAAGAAACGCGAGGAACGGATGCGCCGTTATCTGGACCGCAAAAAGCAGATCAAGAACCAGCAGCAGCAGAAATCATGACATCCCCGACGCTTCGCCCCCGCCCGACCGCCCGCGGCTTCACGCTCATCGAGCTCATCTGCGTCATCGCCATCATCGGCATACTGGCCGCCTTGACCCTCCCGCAATGGAAGCGCATCCAAAGCCGCGCCCAAAGCGTCACCTGCGTCAACAATCTCCGGCAGATCGGTGTCGCCGTGCTGAACTACGTCGCGGAAAACAACAACACCTTCCCGATGATCGAGCCCAATCCGAACGACCCGGTCTACGCCGGATATGAGGACACCGAGGAGGGCCGCGAGGTGCAGATCAAACCCATGCTCGAAGCCCTCGAACCCTACGGCGCCATCGAGGCCGTCCTGAAATGCCCAACCGACCTGCGGCACAATCCGTGCTACTTCAACGAATACAAGACCAGCTACCAATGGCGCGTCCTCGTCGATGAAGAAAACGCCACGGCCCCCGCCATTTACGGCGGCCGCCGCGGCTATGGAATCCGCATCGTCAAACCGAGCCGCGTGACGCTCTGCACCGACTTCCTCCCCCTTCACGGCGGACGCGCCAACCGCCTCTATGGCGACGGTCATGTTTCCAAACCGTACTAAGATTTTCTGGGGGCAGAACCTGATCAAGGCATCAGGAAAGCTAAGCGTCCGGTTGCATTAGCATTCGGGGCTTGCTTAGAAAAAATTTCCATGCCTAATCCATTCCCTGATTGACACGTCCTGCCGCGCGGCGGCATTGGAATTCGTGGAGCGCGTAATTTGGAGGGTTGCGCGCTTCCGGCGGTAGAGCGCTGCCACCGGGATGCCCGGCGGCGCGCTCTACCGCAAATTCCCTCCCTTATTCCACGGTCACGCTCTTGGCCAGATTGCGCGGTTTGTCGACGTCGCAGCCCAGTTCGACGGCGATGTAATAGGCGAGCAGCTGGAGCGGAATGACGGCCAGGATGGGCGTGAGGTATTCGGCGGATTTCGGAATGAGAATGACGTCGTCCGCCACCTTTTCGAGGTGGGTGTCCCCCTCGGTGCCGACGGCGATGACCGGTCCCTTGCGGGCCTTGACCTCCTGGATGTTGCTAAGGTTCTTTTCGAAAACCGCGTCCTGCGGCGCGATGAAGACGGAGGGGGTTTCCTCGTTCACCAGGGCGATGACGCCGTGTTTCAACTCCGCGCTCGGGTAGCCGGAGGCGGAGATGTAACTGATTTCCTTGAGCTTCAGCGCGCCTTCGAGGGCGATCGGATAGTTGGCCTGCCGGCCCATGAAGAGGAAGTTTTTCGCCTGGGCGTATTTTTTGGCGATCCGGGCCACGTGGGCTTCGAGTTCCAGGGTTTTCGCCACAAGGTCCGGAAGCATCTCCAGGTTTTTCAGAATCTCCATGCCCTCGGCGTAGGACAGGTAATGGATGCGGCCGAGGAGCAGGCCGAGCAGCGTCATGATTGTCAGCTGCGAGGTGAACGACTTGGTCGCCGCCACGCCGATCTCGGGCCCGGCATGCATGTAGACCCCGCCGTCGCTTTCCCGCGCGATGGTGCTGGCCACGTTGTTGCAGATGCCGAGGGTGCGATGGCCCTTGCGCTGGCTCTCGCGCAGGGCGGCGAGGGTGTCGGCGGTTTCGCCGCTCTGGCTGATGACAAACACCAGCGTGTCCCTGGTCATCGGCAGATTGCGGTAGCGCAGCTCGCTGGCAAACTCGCATTCGACGGGCAGGCGGGCCAGGGACTCGATGAGGTATTCGCCGACCATGGCCGCGTGGAAGGCCGTGCCGCACCCGCTCAGGACGATGCGTTCGACGGCGCGCAACTCCGCGTTGGTCATGTTCAGCCCGCCAAGTTTGGCCGTGGCCTCGTCATGGGCGAGGCGGCCCCGCAGGGCATCCCGCACGGTGTTGGGCTGCTCGTGGATTTCCTTGAGCATGTAGTGCTCGTATCTGCCCTTGTCCACGTCCTCGGCGGAGTACTCCACCTTGCTGATCTGGAAGGAGGCGTCCGAGCCGGCCAGGGTGGTGATGTCGAATCCGTCCTCGCGCAGGGCGACAATTTCGTAGTCGTTCAGGTACACCGCCTCGCGCGTGTGGGCCACGATGGCGCTCACATCGCTGGCCAGGAAATGCTCCCCCTTGCCGATTCCCAGGACGAGCGGGCTGCCGCGCCGCGCCCCGACGAGCACCCCGGGGAGGTCGGCGTGGATCACCGCAATGCCGTAGGTGCCGATCACCTGCCGCAGCGCCTCCCGCACGGCGTCGACCAGGGCGCCCTGGGATTTGTCGTCGCGGGCGTCAAAGGCGGCCCCGACCAGATGGGCAAGC
Source organism: uncultured Spartobacteria bacterium (assembly GCA_937960895.1). Lineage (GTDB taxonomy): Bacteria > Verrucomicrobiota > Verrucomicrobiia > Chthoniobacterales > Terrimicrobiaceae > CALCJD01. The sequence continues at coordinate 66,537 of CALCJD010000015.1, forward strand.
ACCTCGGTATCGGTCTGGGAGTGAAAAACGTGCCCCTTTTCCTCCAGTTGGGCGCGCAGGGTGAGGTAGTTCTCGATCACGCCGTTGTGGACCAGCGCGAGGCGCCCGCTTTGATCAAAATGCGGGTGGGCGTTGGCGTCGGTCACGCCGCCATGGGTGGCCCACCGGGTGTGGCTGATGCCGAGACGGCCGTGCGGGGGGTTTTCGGAAATGACCCTGGCCAGGTCCGCGATGCGTCCCACCGTCTTGCGCACGGCAAGGCCGTCCCCGTTGAGCAATGCCACCCCCGCCGAGTCATATCCCCGGTACTCGAGCCGGCGCAAACCATCGAGGAGCACGGGAACCGCCTCCGCCCTGCCTATATATCCAACAATGCCACACATGGGATTTTGAATCGTGACAACTGCCATCCGCCCGGGCAAGATGCAAATCCCGTTGCGATGAGTGCCACTCCCGTGATCCTTCCCGTCAATCGAACCTTGGCCATCATCATGGGGGGAGGTGCCGGCACGCGCCTCTTCCCGCTCACCAAGGAACGGGCCAAACCCGCCGTTCCCCTCGGCGGCAAATACCGCCTGGTCGACATCCCGATCAGCAACTGCCTGAACTCCGGCATCCGCAGCATCTACGTGCTCACGCAGTTCAACAGCATGTCGCTGCACCGGCACATCAACGCGAGCTACAAGTTCGACAACTTCAGTCCGAGCTTCGTCGAGATCCTGGCCGCCCAACAGACGCCCGAGGGATCCAAATGGTACCAGGGCACCGCCGACGCCGTGCGCCAGAACATGCGCTACTTCCTCGAGAAGCCGGCCGACTATTACATCATCCTCAGCGGCGACCAGCTCTACCGCATGGACTACCGCCACATGCTGCGCCAGCACATCGAAAGCGGCAGCGACCTCACCGTGGCGACCATTCCGGTCAACCGCCAGGCCGCCACCGGCTTCGGGTTGATGCACACCGACAAGGATAAAAACATCACCAGCTTTGTCGAGAAACCCAAGGAGCCCGAAAAACTGGACAGCCTGCGCATCCCGCCCGACCTGCTGCAATCCCTCGGGCATCCCGCCGACGCCGACCTCTACCAGGCATCGATGGGCATCTATGTTTTCAACCGCAACGTCCTGCGCGAGTGCCTCGACAACGACTACGTCGACTTCGGCAAGAATGTCATTCCCGCCGCCATCGAACGCTACAAGGTCAAGGCGTACATCTTCCAGGGCTACTGGGAGGACATCGGAACGATCGGGGCGTTTTTCGAGGCCAACCTCAACCTCACCGACAACCCGCCGAAATACAGCTTCAACGTGACCGGCGCCCCGGTATACACCCACCCGCGCTTCCTGCCCGCCAGCGTGGTGCGGTCGGCCCAGATCGACAAATCAATGATCTCCGACGGCTGTGTCATCGAGGAGTCGCGCATCGAACACTGCATCATCGGCATCCGCTCCATCATCCAGCCCGGAACGACCCTGAAAAACGTCATTCTCATGGGCGCCGACTACTACGAATCGGAACTGCCGGACACCCCGGGGGAACTGCCGCGCATCGGCATCGGACGCGAGTGCCACATCGAAAATGCCATCATCGACAAGAATGCACGCATCGGCGACAAGGTGGTCATCACCCCGAAGGGCAAGTCGCCCGACACGGACGGGGACGGCTACTACGTGCGGGACGGCATCGTGGTGATCCCGAAAAACAGTGTCATTCCGTCGGGAACTTGGATATAGCCAACCCCGACGACTATGAGGACCCAACTCCGCGCTCTCGCGCTGCTGATTTTTTCGGTGCTGCTGGCCGGGTGCTATTTTGACCACCCGCTCACCGGCTCGCCGTCCGACAACATCAACACCTGGCTTCTGGGCGTCTGGGAGAGCAAGGATGAGAAGGGCCGCACCCTCCGGGCCGCGGTCATGCCCCTGTCCGGGGACCGCTACACGGTCTGGTTCCGCATCCTGGGCAAAACCCCGAAGGAGACCAAGGAATGGCGCTTTGAAGCCTGGCCGTCGCGCGTGGGCAACGCCACGTTCCTCTCGCTGCGCTGCGAGCAGTCCGCCGGGGAGATTCCCGTCGGCGCTTTCGTTTTCCTCCACCCCCAGGTCCTGGACCAGATCCGGGTCATCACCCGCCCGCTCCAGCTCGACTCCGGTCCGGAGGCCTCCAGCCTGGCTTTGCGCAGGGAAGTGCGCGCCAAACTGAAAGACCGCACCCTCCTGCCGGAAATGGGCCCCGTGTGGACCCGCATCGCGGAGGTCTATTGGCGGCCCGGCGACGAGGGAGAGGGGTCGTTTGAGCCCATTCGCTTCCCCGTTCGGGAATAGTCCGTCCCATGCCCGCTCCCGATCCTGCCCGGACCCGGCGGGCCGCCACGGCGGCCGTCGTCTTTGACTCCGCCGGACGCCTCCTCCTGCACCGGCGCACCGACAACGGTCTGTGGGCCCTGCCCGGGGGAACCATGGAGGTCGGCGAACGCGCCGACGAATGCATCGTCCGTGAAGTCCGGGAGGAAACCGGCTACGACGTCGAGGTGGTGCGCCTGATCGGCGTTTATTCCGACCCCGCCCACACCACCATCACCTACCCGGACGGCAACACCGTGGCCTATGTGAGCATCCTTTTCGAATGCCGGCCAATCGGAGGAAAAGCCACCCTGTCCGACGAATCGAGTGCCGTCGAGTGGTTCGACCCGCACCATCTGCCGACGCCGTTTTTGCCCGGACACCGCCCACGCGTGCAGGACGCCCTCGCCCACCAGACAGCGGCGTTTTATCGCTGAAAAACGACCTCCGGGAGCGTCAAAAAGAAAATTTTTCGACAGCCATTTTCCTCGAGGGCAGAGACTTGTGGATTTTTAGCCAAAAATTTTTAAAAAAAACCCTTGCGCCGCGCAAAAAATAAGGCATTCTTATAACCGTTCTGGGGGGAACAGCAGGCCGCTGAAGCACTCGTTTCGGCGGCCTGCAATTTTTTTGCCCTGAAAGCGTCTTCCGAAAGTGGAGACCGCTCGGCGGGATGGGCGGCAATCCGAGGGGGGTCGGCCCAACGGGCCTTCGTGTCACAGCCCGGCCGGGGTGTTGCCCGGTGCTTCCGCGTCGTCTGCTTCGAAGCGGGGGCACAGGGCGGGGCCTGCGCTCTAATAGCGGAACTTCGGCGGCTCCACCGGCTCGGGGGTGGGCGTCGCTTCGGGAACGATTTCCGGCGCGATGTTCAGATCGGGGGGCGGAAGGGGATCCGGCAGGGGGGTGTCATTGACCTGGGCGCCGGTGTAGCGCGGGCCGCGTTTTTTGCGTCCGGAAGGCTGGTCGCCCGATGTGGCCACTTCCGGCGGTTTGGGCGGGGCCGGGGCGAGGTTTTCGTTGGCCACATAACCGGTGCGCATATCCTCCAGCTGTACCCGGCTGTATCCCATCTCCTCGGAGAGCATTTTCACCCGCGTGTCGACGGGCAGACTGGCGTCGGGGCCGCCGGGCTGCATCGGCCCCATCCGATAAAACGGCGCATAATTCCGGATGATGACATATTCCGGAGCCTGGTCGGGAGTGAACGATTTGCTCGCGCAGCCTGCGATCGCAAGGCAGAGGAGGGCCGGCAGTTTTCGAATCATCGCGGCGAGTATTTATCAGCCCCGCCGACGGGCGCAATACCGAGCTCGGCATAATACACGGCCTCGACCCGGCGGGCGGTGCGGGCCGCCGAGAACGAGGCGGATTTTGCGCGGGCGGCGGCGGCCAGCCGGGCGCGCAGGGCGGCGTCCTTCTCGAGACGGGTCAGTTTTTCGGAAAACTCGTCGGTCCGGCCCGCCCCGGCCAGCAACCCCTCCCCGTCCTCGACCAGCGCCGCGGCGATTCCCTCCAGCCGTGAAGCCAGAATCGGCAGGCCGGACGCCATGGCTTCCAGCAGGGCCATCGGCAGGCCTTCATGCAGCGAGGGCAGAAGAAAGGCGTCGAGCGCATGATAAAAGCCCGTGCGGTCGGTCACCGCACCCGCAAAATGCACCCGCTCCGTCACCCCGAGGCGCGCGGTGAGCGATTTCAGGTTGGCCTCCTCCGAACCGGAACCCGCCACGACAAAATGGACCTCCGGATGACGCCGGGCCAGTTCGGGCAGGATGGCGAAATTTTTTTCATGGGCCAGGCGTCCCATGGCACCCGCCACGAAGGCGCGCTCCGGCAGACCCAGCCGGCGCCGCGCGGCCTGGCGTTCGGCGTCGGACGGCGGGCGGAACATCGTGTCGTCCACCCCGTTGGCAATGACCTCCACCTGGTCGGACGGCACCGCCTCCCAGCGGATCAGAAAATCCCGCACCCCCTCGGAGACGGCGATCACCCGGGTGGAAAAAAGATGGGCGGAGGCATCGGGCAGCAGCGACCCCACGCCGCGAAATTTCAGATCCCCGCTGGTGTGGTCGTGGGAAATCCGCACCGGCGCGCCGGCCAGCGCGGCCAGCGGTTTCATCAACCAGTTTGCGGCCTGAAGGTGGAAATGGAGGACGTCGTAGTTTCCCTTCGCGATGAGCTGCGAAAAGTTCGGGAGGTACCGCGGCGGCCACTTGGCGGGGGAAAGCGAAAACACCTTCACGCCGTCGGCCTCCAGCGCGTCCGCAAAGGGCCCCCAGCCGTGCAACACGGCGGCCTCGACGGCGAAGGCCGTCCGGTCACGGTTTCTCAGCATGTCGAGGACCGCGGTCTGGGCGCCGCCGAGCCCCAGATGATCGATGACGTGGAGAACCCGGATCATGGCACGACGGCACGCAGGAACGCCTCCAGATTGGCGCGGTTGTCATGCCACTCCCGCACAAACCGCGCGCTCTCGCGCTGCGCGGCGGCCAGGTCGGCGGGATTTTCCCAAAGCCGCCGGGCCTCCGCGGCCAGACGGGCAAAGTCCCCCCGCGCACAGCACCCCGCCTGAAACCGGCCGAACATGCCGTCCGGATCGATGGCCAGCGACAGAATCGCCGCCCCGCCGAGACCGGAATGGATGAAGGTGTTCGGCACGCCCTCGTGGCTCGAGGTGTTCACAAACATCCGCGCCGCATTGAAATGGTCCTGGATCTCGCGATACGGCACCGATTCGATGAACTCGACATTCGGCAGCGTGGCCGCGCGCGCCTTCACGTCCCGCCACAGCGTCGCGTCCTGCCGCGAACAAATCATCCGGCACCGCGCCTCCGGCAGTCCGGCGGCCAGGTCGAGGAAAAGATGCGGACGTTTCACCGGATGGCAGCGCGCCACCCACAGCAGATCGACCGATTTCCCGCCTTCGTAGAACTCCGCCTGTTGCAGCAACAGGCGGGTCACCGCGCACGACATGCCCTGCTGACGGAACAGGGCCGCCTGATGTTCCGTGATGGCCAGGCGCACGTCCGCCAGGCGCATGCCGCGGTCGAAGAAAAACCCCCGCACCGGATTCTGCCGGCGAAAGTCTCCGTCAATCTCCGCATCCAGCGCGCAGACAAAAACCAGGCGGAACCCGAGCGAACGCCGCAAATGACAAAGCAGATACAACCATGTCGTCCACCCGTAGATGACGACGGCGTCCGGCTTTTCCTCCCGCAGGACCCGCCGCACCCGCGGCCACGCCTGCCAGGTGTCGCGCGGGGTGCCGGTGTCGAACCGTCCGCCATTGCGCACGGTCACCCCGTCCCACACGACACCGTCGGGCTGGCCGGTGTCCGCCCCCAACAACACCACCCGGTGCCCGGCTGACGTCAGTTCCCGCGCGAGCAGGGCCACCTGCAACTCCGCACCACCCGAGGCACGGCGCGAGGCCGGGTCGAAGGCCAGGTGGGCATGACCGGACAAAAAAAGGAATTTCATGAATCCTGCGGCGGCCGGGAAGGACGAAGAACCCGGGGCGCCGGATCTTCATTTCCCCCGGTCATGAATTTTTCTCCCTCCGAATCGATCGCGCCGGATTGCCCGCCACCACGTCCCCCGCCGGCACATCGTGGAGCACGACGGAACCGGCACCGATCTTCGCCCCGTCCCCGATCCGGACCGGGCCCAGAATGACCACATTGCATCCGACATCGACATTGTCCCCCAGCACCGGACAGTCGTCAGGCCCGTTTTTCATGCCCAGGGTGGTGCCATGGCGCAGGATGCAATTTTTTCCCACCACCGCCGCCTCATGCACCACGAGGCCGTAGCCGTGATACAGCCGCAGCCCGGGGCCGATCCGCGACTTCACATTGAGTTCGATGCCAAGAAACCATTCCACCAGCAGCATGTACACCGCGGTTACCGGCCAGCGGATGAGGGCGGGACGGTTCCTCACCGCCTGGGCGGCGCGAAAGAGGGCGAGCGCCAGGCAGCTTTTCCAGTTGCCCCGGTTGGCCTCCCAGTCTTGCAGGATGTCGTCTTTCATTTAGCGTGACCGAGTTTCATGCAGGTCTTCCTCCATCTCCCGGAAAAGTATCTGCCGGATGCGGCCCGGCAGGAAGCTTGGAAGAGCGGCACGATCACGAAACTCGAGGAAGGCGGGAAAGCCGCCTCCGCTCAAGCCTGGATTTATCAAACCTGGATGGAACTGCGGAAAACCGGCTGTGCGGTGGAACTGACCCACGATCTGCCCGACCGCGGCATCCTCATCACCCTGGCCGGCTGTGTGGGGACTTCCTTCCGTCCGGGACCGGATCTTTTTTTTGCCGACATCGTGGCCGACGGACTGCCCCATCCCGGCGCCCATCTTCACATCGTGCAGAATGCCGTTCATGCGCGGCAACTGCCCCGGGCGGTTTACCTGCCCCACTGGCCGCACCCGAACCTTCTGCCGCGCGATCCGGCCCGCGGCGACCGGTTTGAAAACCTCGGATTTTTTGGCGACGCAGCCAATCTGGCGCCCGCCCTGCGGGATCCCTCCTGGCGGCAGCAGCTGCGCGACGAAACCGGACTGAACCTCCGCGTGGTTTCCGCGGACCACTGGCACGACTACCGCGAAATGGACGGCATCCTCGGCATTCGCGACTGGGGACACCGTCCCTGGCTGCGCAAGCCGGCGACCAAACTCTACAACGCCTGGCTGGCCGGCGCGCCGTTCATCGGAGGCATGGACTCCGCGTATCAGGCCGACGGCCGTCCCGGGGAAAATTACCTCGCGGCGGCCACCCTCGCGGAACTGGACGGTCACCTTCGCCGGCTCAAAAACGATCCGGATCTGCGGCACCGCCTCGTCGCCGCGGGCACCGCCGCCGTCCGGTCCTTCCGGCGGGAGGCCATCACGCACCGCTGGAAAACCCTCGTCGAATCCACCCTCCCCGGGGCGGCGGCCCGTTGGGCGCGGCGTTCCGCTCCGGCCCGGGCACTCTTTTGGAAAACCCAGGCCGTCTTCGCCTGGGTGGACCGGAGGTTTCGGAACTAGGTCCGCCCGGGACGGACCACCGGACCGGGGCGGTTCATGGAGAAAAATTCCCCCGCCGCTCCGCCACGTATTCCGCGAGCGCCTCCTTCCAGCTCCGCATCGGCGGAAGGCCCCACTCCCCGACCCGCACGCTGGTCAGCGACTCGTTGTCCGGCACGGGGGCCTGACGCGGAAATTCCCGTGAGGAAACCGGACGGACCACCGTCGGCAACCCGCAAACCCGCATGATCTCCGTCACATATTCCGCGCGCGTGGCCGGACCTTCATTGGCGGTGTGAACCACGCCGGACGCTCCGGCTTCGGTCAGGCGAAGCACCTGCCGGACCAGGTCGCGCGTCCAGGTGGGGGAGCCGGTTTTGTCCGAGGCGGAGACCAGCTCCGAGCGGCCCTGCGCCTCGCGCCAGCGGGCGGCGACAAAATTTTTCGGCTGCGTCGGCTCCCCGCCGAACAACCAGCCCGCACGCACGATCAGCGCCTCCGGAAGATCCCGAAGAAGAACCTCCTCGGCCGCCACCTTGCTCCGCGCGTAAACCGTGCGCGGAGACGGCGGATCGGCCTCGTCATAGGGACCGCCCTTTTGTCCGTCAAAAATCCCGCAGCTGCTGACAAACACCAGCCGGGCGCCCCGGAGACGGCCTTCCTCCGCGACGGTCAGGGTGAAATCGCGGTTGCGGCGAAATGCCATCTCCGGATCCCGCTCGCAGGCGTCCACGTTCGTCTCCGCCGCGCAGTGAAAAATCACCTCGGCCGGATGGGCGCGGAGAAATTCCCGTACCGAGTCCGGACGGTCCAGATCAATGGCCGGCCGGGAAGCACGGACCACATCCGCGTCCGCGGCTTGCAGGGCGTCGACAAATTCCGCGCCCAGCAAACCGCGGGCCCCGGTCACCACCACGCGCCGTCCGGCAAAAAATCCGGCCCGTGCGGGATTCATTCCTTCCAGAACTTCCACGGCGCCCGTCCGGCGGTCCACAGCCGGTTGAGCAGAAGAAATTCCGGATGGGTGTCCATCGGCTGCCAGAATCCCTCGTGGCGGTAGACGGCCAGTTCCCCCGTGCGGGCCAGTCGGCGCATGGGCTCGTCCTCAAGCATCATCCCGGGATCATCCGGCAGGCAGGCGAGAAATTTTTTGGTGCGGCAGACCATGAATCCGCCGTTGATGTAGCCGCCTTCCGCCTGGGGCTTTTCATTGAAGGAACGCGCGGTGTTGTCCTCGCCGAGATGCAACTCGCCGAAACGTCCCGGCGGATGCACGCCGGTGAGGGTGACGGTGCGATTGTGGGAACGATGGAACTTCAGCACCTCGTCGAGGTTCACGTCGGCCACCCCGTCGCCATAGGTGAGAAGAAACTCCTCGTCATCGCCGAGGTATTTGGCGGCCTGACGGATCCGGTAGGCGGTCATCGAATCCTCGCCCGTTTCGGCCAGCGTGACGTTCCACGAATGCTCCTCGGCCACGCCGGCGTGAAAAACCGCCTCCTCCGGACGGCCCAGTCGCAGGCTCACGTCGCCGTGGTGCCAGTGGAAGTTCCGGAAGTATTCCTTGATCATCCCGCCCTTGTAGCCCAGGCAGAGGATGAAATCCCGGTGACCGAAGTGGCTGTAGATTTTCATGATGTGCCAGAGGATCGGACGGGAACCAATGGGCACCATCGGCTTCGGCCGGTATTCGGTTTCCTCCCGCAGACGCGTACCGCGTCCTCCGCACAAAATCATGACTTTCATCGAGGCAAAACGTTTTAGCTTAAAACGACCCCGGGCTGAACAGGAGAAAACGGCGGCCCGCCCCGGGACCCTTTTCCTCCCGCCGCTCCTCAGTTGAAACGACGCCCGCCCGCCGTGAACCGCTCGACCAGCCAGCGCAGGGTCGTTGCGGGGGCCGCGGCAAACGCCGCCGCAATTTCCGTCAGGATCGCCGCCGGTTGCCCCACGGCGCCCGCCGCCTTCAAATGCTGCAGCGCCACGGTCCTCCGCAGATCGGGCGTGAAGGGAGCCACCGAAAGCAACTCGCGCTGCAAGGCCCAGAAGGCGGCGCGTTTTTCCGCCGGCAGTCCCTCCCGGAAGGCGGCCAGAAGATCCCGTTCCCGGGGGGTGAGGGTTCGGCCGAACACGCGTGCGGCCTCCCGCTCCGCGACACGGCGCGCCTCCGCAAAGGCGGTGTTGCTGCCGCTCTTCGAGAGTGAGGTGGACAGATGGCGGTAGCAAACAAGCCGGTCCGGAAGGTTGGCGGAGGGATGTTTCTGCGCGATGAGGCGGGCCCAGAGGTCGTAATCCTGCGCAATGCGAAACGACTCGTCATACCCGCCGAGTTCGTCGCGGACGACCGCCGTCCTCGCCAGCACCGCGGTGTGCATGAAGGGGTTCAAAAACGGCAGCGTCCATTCGATGCTTCCGCGGCTGAGCGGCGCATCGAGCAGACCGGTCACCCGATCATCGGCATCAATGATCCACCCGTTGGTTCCGAGCAGGGCGAAACCGTCCGCCGCCGCCAACTGGCGTTCAAGCCGCTCCGGAAGCGAAAGGTCGTCGGCGTCCTGGCGCGCAATCCACCGTCCCCGCGCCTCGCGAAGGCCCTGATTCAGACACGGCGTCTGTCCCTTGTTGACCGCATTGCGAATCACGCGGATGCGGGAATCCCGCTTTGCCCAAGCCTCGGCGACCTCCGGCGATCCGTCCGTGGAGGCGTCGTCCACAATGACAAATTCCCAGTCGCGAAACGTCTGCGCGGCAATGCTCGCGATGGCCGCGTCGAGGTATCGGCCGGCGTTGTAAACCGTCATCAAAACCGTCACCAACGGGTCGTTCATGACAACAGCGAGAGGAAGATTTCGCGATGGCGCTCCACCCACCGGCGTGCGTCAAACGCCGCCTCGGCATGACGCCGGGCGGCGGCGGAAAATTCCTCCAGCCGGGGCTGAATTTCCGCCACGGCGGCCGCCATTTCCTCCCCGGTCGGCGTGATGAGACGGTTCCAGTCGAGCGGGGCGGGCACCAGTTTTCCGCAGCCCTCGGGCACAAGCTCGGGCATCCCCCCCGAAGCGGAACCCACCACCGGCCGGCCCGTGGCGAGGGCCTCGATGGCCACCGTGGGACACGGATCGAGATATTTCGGATGCAGAACGATGTGGTGGGATTGGTATAACCGGACCGCCTCCTCCTGGGTAAAGGCCGGAAGCACAGTCACAACCCCGCGCAGGCCGCCCTTTTCCACGTAACGGGCCACCTCGGCGTCGGCGTGTTTCCATTGCAGTCTTCCCGCAATGGTGAGCACCGCCTCCACGCCGCCGCGGCGGAGCACGGAAAGGCAGTCGATCGTGGAAAGCACGCGCTCCGGATAATTTTGCGTGCCGAGGGCCAGCAGGCGCAGGGGACGCGCGGACGGCGGGACGGACGGAGGACAAAAGGCGTCGAGATCCACCGGATTGATCAGGGTCTCGCAGCGTCCGTCCCAAGGACCGAGGAACTGCTCCGCGGACGCGCGGCAAAATACGCTTTGGTAAACCACAAAGTCCGCCAGCGCCCGCAAGCGGCGCATGGGGCCGTTGTGGCGCTCGGATTCCCGTCCCGCCCAGGCCGGATACCCCACGCCGTTTTGGTTCCAGACAAAGGCAATGCCGCGTTCCCGGCAGGCGCGGACCAGATCGAGCGCAAAGCGCGGCTGGGCGCTGCTGACCAGGTAGAGGACGTTGAAGCTGTCCTCGTCCGAGGCAAGGGCCCGCCGCAGATGCAGAAGTTTCACCGCGCCGCCGTGAATGAGCGTGCGGTTTTCCAGCACACGGCCGAAGGACACCACGGGCTCGCCCGACGACGAACGGGAGAGTCCGCGGAGTCTTTTGGCATGCGCCCGACGGGCGGGGGCGTCCAGGAGGGCGCGGAGGGCGGATTTCCAATTCATTCGGCCATCATCCGGCGGATGCTCTCGGCGGGATTGTGCACGGCGCGCCAGCCCGTGGCCACGGTGAGGCGCGCGGGGGACACCACCGAATACTCCACGTCCCACGGGTAATGCGCCGTGTACTCGCGGATCAGTTTGCGACGGCTGGCCGCTTCGACGAGTTCGATGATTTCGCGCAGCGAAAGCGAATGGCCTGACGCGACGTTGTAAATTCCGGAAAGCCCCGCCCGGAGCACCGCCTCCACCGCCGTGGCAAAATCGTCCACATGCAGGTAATCCTTCGTGGCGGATCCGTCGCCCCAGATCGTGACCGGCGTGCCGGTATGGCACGCCCGGTACAACAGCGGGATGATGCCCTGGGGCTTCTCCGTCGAGAGGGGACCAAAGACATTCGTCACCCGCAGGATGCACGAACGCGGAATGCCGGCGACAATTTGCTCGGCGGCCAGTTTGGCCGCGGCGTAGCGTCCGAGCGGCTCGCAGGGACTTTCCTCGGTGGCGGGATGCCTGCGCGTGTTGCCGTATACCGCCGCCGTCGAAAAGAAAACAATCTGCGGCGTCCGCCCCGCCCCGGCCGCCGCGGCCAACCGCCGCAGAAACACAAGGTCCTCGCGTTCCTCGATGCCGGGATTTTCCTCCGAAACGAGCGGCACCGAGCTCCAGGCCAGGTGCAGAACAATGTCAAACGCCCCCAACACCTCCGGGTCCGCAAGCGAGGAAAGCGCACGGTGGGTTTCATCCGGGGTGCGCGAAAACGGGACAATCTCCGCGCCGTGGCGGGAAAGAAGCTCCATGACCCGCGGCGCGAGACGTCCGCGCGCTCCGGTGACGGCTATGCGTTTTCCCCTCATCGTTCGAGCGCCGTCTGAATCCCCCGCGCCGCCGCGGCCAGTGCGGCACGATCCGGTTCCTGCGCGCGGTAAAAACAACTCTCCGCCGGAGCGCTTCGCATCGCCGTCTGCACCTGCACGACCGTCTGCGGCAACGCATTCCAGGCCGGCGGTTTCAGACGCGCCCGGATCCGGTTCGCCGCGCAGACCAGCGACTCAAGCAGCGGAACGGCCTCCCGGGGAAACTCCCGCGCGACCGGCTCCAGGGCCTTGCGCAGGGCCTCGAGGGAAAAGCGCGCCTGAACGGCCGCGCGGTCGGGCAGTTCGAGGGATCCTTCGTCCGCCTGACGTTCCAGCAGGTTCACCGCCTGCTCCGGCGTTTCAAAAAGGCACGATCCGGGCAGCACATCACGGGCCATGCCCACCGGGGTGCTGATCACCGGCCGGCCGGCCAGAACCGCCTCCAGTACGGAATACGGTCCCCCCTCCCATCGCGACGAAATCACACACACATCGAGGGCCTGATACAAACGGTTCAGCGTGGGACGATCCAGGATATTTCGCGCGTAGTCGTCCCCGACGCCGGGTCGTTGTCCGACAAAACACACGGGGATGCCGGCCGCCTCCAAACGGCTCAGCAGATAGTGGCGGCGGGGTCCGGCCAGCAGGACCGTCGTCTGCGGAACCCGATCGTGCAGGTCGCGGGTTATGGCCAGAAACACATCGGCGCCCTTCTGGACCTTCGGTCGCAGGAGATCGCTTCCCTCGGAATCGCGGTGGAAGTTTCCAATGACAAATGCGTCGTCCTTCAATCCGAGCTCCCGCCGGATGGCGGCGCGTTCGGGCAGGGGGCGGAAAATGGCGGGATCCACGACATACGGCACGCGAACCACCGGCAGCCCCAGCGCCTCGAACTGGTGCTTCGCCTCGCTGGAACGGGCAATCCAGAGGTCCACGCGCCCGGCGACCCGGGCAAACCCCGGACGCGTCAGATAAAACGCCGGAGGGTTGTCCGCAAAACAGACCACCATCTTTCCACGCAGGGCTGCCGGACCCAGCGCCTCGAGCGCGGGCCACCATGCCGCCAGAACCACCCGGGCCCGCGGCAGGCTGACAAAATGCGCCCGGCCCTCGAGCGCCGTCCGGGCCCAGCGCAAATCCTCATCCAGCGCCCAGGCGATCTTCTGCCAACCGGCGAGATGAACGTAGGGCCTCATGAACGACTGCAAACCAGGGCCTGCACCAGCCGGCGATAGGCGGCGCACATCAGATCTCCGGAAGGCGCCTCACGCAGCACGCGGGCCCGGAGCGCGCCGTATTCCCCCTTCATGCGCTCCACCGCCGCGACCAGGTCGCCCTCCATCAACACGCCAAACTTCCGTCCCAGCTCCACCGTGCCGCCGGTGTCGGGGTGATAAAGCAACGGCAGACCGCACTGCAGGGCTTCGACGGGATGCATCGCCCCGGGTTCGAAACGCGACGCCGTCACACACACATGAGCCTGGCGCAGGATCGCCGCGAGGGCATGACCCGCGCAGGGTTTGAAGGTGCGCGCCGCCCGCCAGGTGATCTGCGACGGCCAGCGCCCCACGATCCAGAGTTCGACATCCCGGAGTTTCCCGTTAGCAATGAGCGCGTCCATTTCGGCATAGACGTCAAACCCCTTGCCCATGTTGTCGGACCAGTGATGCGTCACAATCCGCAGGGGACGGTCCGGCCGCCAGGGCGTGGTTCCGAGCGGATGAAAAACGGCGGGATCCGCCCCGTTGAGGATCACCGAGTGGGGACGGCTTTTGTCGAACCAGCGCTCCGCATGGTGGTCGCGCAGCCACTCGGAAACGAACACCGTATGATCGGCCGCGCGATTGCACTCCGCCAGAAACCGGTCCATCTCCCGGGTTCCCTTGCGGGCGTCGTTGTCATTGATCCGCTGGATGCAAAGCAGCCGGGGATTCCGTTCCTTCGCGCGCAGGACGTCCTCGTAGGAAATGCTCAACGGACCCGACAACCCCGCGTGGGTGCCCAGGACAAGATCCACGGATGCGTCGAGGGAATGGCGGATCCCGTAACCACAGCGTCCCAGATAGGCGGAAACCTGCCTCAGCCATTGATTGCCGCCTCCAAACGGTCCCCGGCGGGGACGCATGTTGAAGGCCACGGTCACGGGCTTGGGAGAAAAAATCATGACGGTAGAATCTCGCTCACGATGCTCGTGTCGATGCTGGTTTTGCGCAGGTCGCCCCGGTCATCCAGCGGCAGGCGGAACCCCAGGGGACGCACATGGTCCTCGAAACAAAGCGGCAGTCCGTTTTCCCCCGCCGGCAGATCGGATTCGCGGCGGATTTCATAATAAAACTCCCCGCCCGGAGGCGGCGTGTACCGGCCGTAGCGTTTGCCCTTGCGGATCTTCGCCTTGCAGCCGAGGTCGTCGTTGATGATGTCGGCCGCCACGGGCTTCATCAGGGTGGCCTGGTGCCAGCGGCGTCCGCTGGACTGAAACCGCGCAATCATGTCGTCCTCGGCCCCGAGCGACGAATCGATGATGTTCGACTGCGACGGATCGGAAATCTTCCACGGCCCGAGTTCCCGCCAGAAGGCGCGGCGGGTCAGCGACGGGATGCCCGAGGCGATCACTCCGGGCAACCTCCATCCGAATGTGCGCAGACCCTCCACCGCGCGGGGCACCCGCAGACGGCCGCGGCGCAGGTCCCCGAGGATCGGGCCGACGTCCGCCCATCCCGGCGGTCCGAGCAGGCGGCGCAGGGTTTTGCGGCGAAGGAAATTCAGACCCACGGATCCGATCCAGGGATGACGGTCCAGCGTTTCCAACAGCGCACCCATCCAGTCCCCTTCGACGACAAACTGCACGTCCTCGGGCCAGATGAGCACGTAATCGCCCGCGGCCCGTTCGACGATCTCGTTCATCGCCCCGGCATGCGTCTGGGTGCGGAACCACTTGTGCTGCACCCAGTCGAGCCCCTCGATGTACGCGCGCAATCCGGCTTCGACGGAATTGTTGTCGCTGACAATCCACTCGATGCCGGGATGCCGGATGCAACGCCGCGCCGATTCCAGCGTGGCCCGCAAGTAATGCAGGCGGTTCCAGCTCAGAACCGCCACGGTGAGGGTCGGCCGGCTCACGACGCGGGAAAGAAGGCTCCGGTGTCGACGGTGGTGAGCGGTCCGCGGCAATAACGCTCCTGCTTCCACCGCGAAGGCGTCTTGCGAAGCAGCAGACGGTTCACGACGCGGCGCAGTTTCCCACCGATCCCGCCGCGATGCAGTTCCATGATGTTTTCCCGGGCCGCCGGACGGCGGGGATCCGCGCTGCTTCGGCGCAGGAAGCACAGATGCAGGCAGCGCAGGGGGGAGGACTCCCAGTCAAATTCGCGCTCGAGGTTGCGCTTGCTGTCATGCCCGTATCCGGGCCGGAAATGAATCGTGCCGCCGTGCAGGCGTTCCACCGTGTCGCCCTCCCACGCGGTGATGGCGGCAAAGTTGTACAGTTTCGTGATGCTCCGGCTGGGCGGCGACAGATGCCCCGAGGCCTGCCGGCGGTCCTGATCGAGATCCGTGCAGTGCAGCACATTGCCCAGCACCATCCAGTGGCGGGAGAACTCGCCGGAGAGCACCCGGGGACGAAACGACGCGAGCCGCTCCGGGTCGTAAATTTCATCCCCGTCCACACCGAAGATCCAGTTGTCGCCCCCGGCAAAGGGTTTGATCAACTCATGGGATTCGGAGGGGTGGTCGATGCGATGATAGGAAAGCTTCGCCGGGTGACGGCTGGCCAGGGTCATCAAAAGCCCGGGCGTGGCATCCGTCGAACCATTGTCGACCAGAAAAATCCGGTCGCAAAAGCCGAGGATGTTTTCCACGGCCCGCCTCACGAAAAGGTCCTCGTTGCGCACAAGGACAATGCCAATGATCCGGGTCAATGTTCGTTACAGAAACTGGCGGAGGGCACGGAGAAAAGCGGATGCATTTCCACCCTTCTTCGCAAAAATCCTACCGCTTGCCGCGCATCAACACCCAGAGCCATTCGTCGTCGCGTTCGACGTGAATGAGCTGGCCGAAGACGGAGAGAATCTTCTGGAAAATGTCCTCCGTGCGCTGCCAGGACACCGCCTCGAACGGACCGCCGCCCTCCTCCATGTTGGTGCCGAGTTCGTAAAGTACGTACCCGTCCGGCTTGATGACGCGGGCGTGTTCCTTGAAAAACGCATCCAGATCGAAGGCATGGTCGACGCAGTTCGTGTAGAGCAGGTCGAGGGAATTGTCCTTCTGCGTCAGGTGCATGAAGTCGCCGGGCACGACCCAGGGATTGTCCTCCCCCGGATTCAGGTCGATGCCGATGGCCTTCGGGAAGCCCAGATCCCGCAGCACCTCGACCTCGGTGCCCTGACGCGCCCCGCAACAGAGGATTTCCGCATCCTTCGGCAGCAAACGGACCAGATGCCGGAAGCGGCGGTAGAATTTCAGGCGGAAATTCTTGATGTCCTCGTTGGTGAAACCGCCCTTCATCTTCAGAAGCTCCTCGAGCTTCAGCTTCTGGTGGGTGAGGTATTCCTCGTAGCTGGCGTAGTCGCGCGTGCGGACGCCGTCCGGTCCCTCCTGTTCCTTCCAGCCGCCGCCACCGTGGTGTTTCTGGCGGAGCGGATGCTTGTCGCGCTCGTGGACGTAGTTGGGATCCTGCCGGGCCTGCAGTTTGCGGTAATAACCGAATCCGCCGGGCGTGAGATAATAGAGCAGCGTCTTCGCGAAGAACCTGGCGAAAACGAGCGGCGGAACCTTGGGACGAAAGATGGAATCGGACATGAATTACTCTCCGGAAAGCCCGCATGCGGGCGGACAGGGAACGATGCCGTTCTTCACGGCGCGAGAAAAGTTCTTTGTGACGGCAGTTCGCGAAATGGACGCCCGGGGTGCTTCACCGGGAACGCCGGGATTGCAGGAAAAACGTCGTGGCCCCCTCGACCCAGAGCAGGTCGTCCTTGAAGGGACCGACATAATGGCGGCAGACACCGTCCTTCCGGCGGAAGTTGCCCCAGCTGATCTCGTACTCCGGCGGAAGCGTCCCGCCGCGCCCCCAGGCGGAGCCGGTGACGGCAAAAAACGTCTGCTCCAGGAACTGGAAATGTCTGGCCCGGGGACCGCAGAGCGAGAGGAATTTTTCCGCAAGGTCGGGGTCGAAGGCCGCCCGCGGCAGAAGATCCAGGCCGCTGTTGACCTTGCGCCAGAGGGGGAAGCCCATCACGGCCTCAATCTCCTCGCGCGGCATGGCGTATTTTTCGTTGGTGTCCTCCATCACCCAGACCGTGTCCTCCCCCCGGGCGATCCAGTTCAGCAGCTTCTCCGGACGGCGGAAAAAGACGATGTCGCTGTCGATGACGATGTAACGGTCGTGCGGTGCGTAATGCCAGGTGTCGAAATTCTTGAGGAACCAATTGTGCCTGCGCCGACTTTCCCGGGCCGCCGGATGGGCGGCCAGCACGGTGTCGAGCTCGCGGTCGGCGTCGGCGCGGCGGATGACGCGGGCGTCCGGAAAATGGGAGCGCAGCGTTTCCACGTCACGGTCCCCGAGCGAGCCGTCCTCATGAATGAAGGGCGCCCAATGCCGGCCGGTGTGAAATTCCAGACTCCGCAGCGTGAGCATCCCCATTTCCAGCATCCGCCGGGACAGCACCATGTGGAGCGACACCGGGGCGTCGAGCAACGGATACTCGCGCCGGCGGGCAATGGCCGGGCGGCCAAACCAATGGCGGGCAAACCGGATCAGTTGCCGGCGGACAAATGTGGGCAGGATTTTGATGGTCGGGAGAAGCGTTGAGGTTGGGTGGTATCAAATCGCCCCCTGCGTCCGGGCTTCCGCGATCAGGCGCTGAAACACCTCCTCCCCCGCGCGTTTGGTCTGCAGGTAGCGGAGGAAAAACGGATTCACCCGTCCGCGGGACATGATGCCCGAATAAAACATGGGCAGCGGACCGTTGTAAAAAAAGTCGTCAAACCCGAGGCCGTCCCAGAATTTCATGCCGAGGCCGAGGCGGTTCAGCGGGGCGTAGAGGTTCATCATGCGGTGATAAAAGAACCGCTCCAGCACGCCGCCCAGACGGCCGACCGGTCCCGGCGGGTGCAGGGCGAGTTCCTCCCCGCAGATCTGGTAGCAGGATTTTTTGAACTCCTCCGGAAGATCGGCATCCGGTTTGTCGCAGATTTTTTCAAATCCCCACGGCGTCGGCTTGTCGTGCCGGATCAACAGTTCCAGGCAGGCCATGAGCGCATCGAGACGGAAAAGCGAAGGATGCAGGTGGAACCGCGGCGCCCGAGGGACGGTCAGATGCATGAAACGGTGCGGACCGGTGATGGGCGCCTTGGTGACAAACCGCCGGTTGTCCCACCCCATGAGCCCGATGTAGGACGCGGGAATGCCGTCCAGCAGCCCCGGCAGCGTGCGGTTCAGATGGTCCTGATGGCAGGGTGCGAGGGGCGGATGATCCTCAAGCAGGAAATAGGTCTTCGTGAAGCCGCGTTTTTTCAGCTCCCGACAGGCCTCGAGAACAAAATGCCCCCAGACACGAGGCAGCGCCGGCTCGCCCACCGGAATGTGCGGCAGCGTCCCGGCTTCCTCCGGGGTCAATCCGCAAAAGAAAAGCGGCGGATGATCCGGCCAGTATTTTTCGATGAGCTCATGCGTGAAAAACGCGGTCCATCGATAGGGATGGTAAACGGAAACGAGAATGGAAACGTCGGATGACACGATTTGGGAACGGCCTTCAGGCGGCTTGGGAAACCGCCCGAAGAACCCGTGAGGTCTGGTCGGAATCAGGATGGAGTTTTGGCTCCGCGCAGGAGACCGGCCCGGGCCATTTCGGCGAGCGAGCGGTCGAAGCGTTCATTGGCGTCCGCGCTGGTGCCCTGTTCCCGCACCCAGCGGACAAACTGCGCCACTCCCTCGCGCAGACCGGTGAATTCCCTCGGTCCCAGGGCCGCCTGCAACCGCGAGAGATCGGCCACGGCGTGACGGATGTCGCCGAGGCGAAACTGTCCGGAAACCCGGTATTTCGGCTCCACGTCCAGCGCGGCCGCCAGCGCCTCCACCAGCTCGAACAGGGTCGAGCGGACGCCGGAACCCACGTTGAGCGTGCGCACGCCGGATTCCCCGTCGAGAAGCGCCCGCACGTTGTATTCGGCCACATCATCGATGAACACAAAGTCGCGGGTCGGTTTTCCGTCCTCGAAAAGATTGATCTCCCTCCCCGCCATGAGGAGCTGGGTGAAAATGGAAAGGATGCCGGTGTAGGCGTTGTTGAGGGACTGACCCGGACCGTACACGTTCTGATAGCGGAAAATGGTCACCGGGATGCCCAGCGCGCCGCCGATGTTGGCGATGAGATTTTCCTGCGCCAGCTTGGTGATCCCGTAAATCGACACCGGGGAATTCGGATCGTCCTCACACGAGGCCTCCGGCGTGACGCCCCCCCCGCAGACCGGACACGAGGTTTCAAAGCGGCCCGCCTCAAGATCCGCGGCCACGCGGCTGCGGGGAACCACCCGACCGTGTTCGCCGCAGGTCGCGGCGCCTTCGCCGTAGATGGCGCGGGTGGAACTGACCACCACCCGCCGGACGCGGTCCCTGGCGGCGGCCAGCGCCTCGCAAAACACCGCCGCACCCCGCACGTTGACGTCGCTGTAGCGTTCGACCTGATACATCGACTGACCCGTGCCGGTGCAGGCCGGGAGATAGAGGACGGCGTCCGCGTCCTGCAGCGCCCGATCCAGCGCCGCGCGGTCGCGGGTGTCGGCGACGACGAGCGGAAATTTCCCCTCGATGCTGCGCAGGCAGGGCGAGGTTTTCGCGTCGGAGCCGTGGATCTGCGGGTCGAGCGAGTCAAGGATCACCGGTTCGTGTCCGCGTTCCGCCAAGCGCAGGGCGGTGTGCGAGCCGATGAATCCGGCTCCGCCAACGATGAGTACGTTCATTTTACAAAAGGGAATTTGCGAGCCGCACAAGATGCCTGCCGAAATGGCCGCTTGTCCATCGCTCTTCGATGAGCCGGCGTGCGTTGCGGCCGATGCGTTCGGCCTGGGCGGGGTCGTTCCAGAGTTCCAGGATCACCCGGCGCAGGGCCTCGGGATTTTCCGGGGGCACCAGGCGGCAGGTTTCGCCGTCCCGCAGGAACTCCCGGTCCCACAGCCCGGGGGTGTCCGAAACAATCACCGCCTTGCCACAGGCCATCGCCTGCGCGGTCACACTGTGACCGGAATCGCGGCGTTCGTTTTTGATCGGCACCACCACGAAGCGGCTTTCCTGATAAAGACGGCGCAGCGCGATGTCGTCGATGTTGCCGTCCGCGGTCACCCGCGGACCCACCAGTTCGCGCGGGAGTTTGATGCGGGTGACCAGGCGCAGCGGAAGATCGGGCACCGCCTTCAGCAGGGTCGGAAAATCCCGCAGATGGTCCGAGCCCACGCTGAGAATCGAGTCGGCGGGCGGAACATTCTCCGGGTGCCAGAACACCTCGTCGGCGCCAAACTGGACGATCTCCATCGGCGGCAGGCCAAACTCCCCGAAATGGGCGCGCACCGCCTCCTCGTCACCGATGCCCAGCACCACCAACTGTGAGATGTTCCGCATGAGACCGCCCAGGGTTTCGAGGCGTTTTCTTCCGAGAATTTTCCCCTCCAGCTTGCGGCGGCTGTCGTAGATGCCCTGGGTGATGGCCATCAGACGCGCGTGCAGGCCGCCCATCTGTTTCAGCACCGCCAAGGGAAAGGTGTTGCCGTCGGTGGTGCTGAGAATGACGTCGGCCTTCCGGATCTTGTCCCAATGCACGACGACATTGCTGGCGGCGAAGCTGGTCGCGAGATATTTGGAAACCGCATTCTGCAGGGGGCGCATCAGCGGGCGCACCCAACGGCTGTCGCCCGGAGCCGCCTCGGCAAAGGACACTTCCCAGCCCGCTTCGGCAAAGGCGTCGTATCCGTAGAGAAACTCCCTCGGCGCCACGCCGGCGGCGATGCGCGAGAGCAATTCGGCCCGGCCGCCGCGAAACATGTACACAATCCTCGGCATCAGTAGGGAATCGGGTCGGTCGAGGGACCGCCCAGCGCGTAATCCAGCAGCCGCTCCAGCTTGCGGCGGTCAAATGTGGTGTCGAAGGACTCGGACGCGTTTTCGCCGAAGCCGTACCAATATTCGTGTCCGAGAAGCTGATTGTAGTGGGGCGTGCTGGCGTCCCACCAATACGGGTTGTGCAGTTCGATCAGCTTCGCACCCGGCGGACAAAAGATGCAATTGATGAACCCGCTGCCGTGCGGCCCGCCCACGGCCTCCGCCTCCGCGAACAGGCGCACCTTGTCGCGGGTGGTCATGTCCTGGCAGAAGATCCGTTCAAACCCGTGGTCCTTCCAGACCGGCCACAATTCGTCCTCGTTGACCAGGCGGCGCTTGTCCTTGGCCCGGCTGATGTAGAGGCGCCGGGTGGGCCGCGCGCCTCCGGTCACCCCGGCCCCGGCCAGCATGCGGCGGCGATATTCCTTCAGATGCACGGCGTGCGGGAAAAAGCATTCGTCCGAGGTTTTCGCGATCACCAGTTCGTCACACTCGGTGAGAAGGGAGTCGGTGAAGACGAACTGGTCGCGTCCGATGCCCAACAGTTCAAAGGTTTCGTAGTGCCACTCGCGGAACTGCGGCGTGGCCAGGATTTTCTCGCCGGCCAGCGAGTCAAAGAGGGTGGCCTTGAGGGCGCAGTCGAGCGTGAAGTGCGAGATGTTGATGTCCGCGTAAATCACCGCGAAATGAATCACCCGTCCTTTGATTTTCACCGGCCGGGCCTGACGCCACTCCCGGCTGCGCGGTTTCCACATGCCGAAATACGATTCCCTGATCAGCTCGTCGTTTTCGGTGAAGACCGCGCCGCCGCGCTGGTACACGCGCGCCTTGGGAACGGTGCACACAAAGGTGTCCCCCAGCCGGTAACGCCGCACGGCGTGCAGCGCCGTCGCCCAGCGCCAGGAAATGCGCGGATCGCGGCGCCATTCGCGATGGCGTCGCAGCATCTCCCCGCCGCGGGTGACCCAGAGGTGAAAATCCTCGCTGAGGCAGCGGCTGACATCGTTGCTCTGAATGGTCCCGTCGGCCACCTTCCGCACCGGCCACCCCCGGCGGGCGGCCTCGGCGGCGAGGTCGGGGATCACCGGAAAATCCAGCTCCGGATCCCGCCGGTCCAGCAGCCAGCGATTGAGGGCAAATTGGCGATCCGCCGCCCAGCGTCTCAGACGGGAAATCATCGATAATCGTTGTGCGCAAACGGAGCCGCATCCGCGCGGCAGAAATAAAAATCCATCTGCCAGAGGCAGCGGTCGTACGGACGCAGGAGCGGGTCCGCCATGTCGTAGCAGCGGAAGCCCAGCGCCTCGATCCGTCCGCACATCTCGGGAAACCGCAGCGCATGCGGGGAGATGTTGAAATTGTAGACCTCCATGATGATCACCGAGGTCTGCGCCAGGGTTTTTTCCGCCCCGCGGAGGATTTCGTCCTCAAAGCCGTGCGTGTCGAACTTCACCAGATGGGGGCCGGGCAGGCGGTGTTCGGCGACCAGTTCGTCGAGGGTGGCGGAACGCACCCGGCGCGCCTCGCCGCCCCGACCGTCCACCGTGCTTCCATCCAGGTCCGGGGACACCGAAAGCGTGACCTCCCTCACCACCCCGCTACCCGCGGCCGCGATGGCAAAGTCGAAGTTCGGCTTTTCGCGCCTGAGTTCCTCCAGCGCGGCGGACCGCTCGGCCAGCGGTTCGACGGCGAGAAATTTCGCCTGGGGAAAATGGACCATCGCCTTGCGCGACCACCGTCCGTCCGACGCCCCGATGTCGATCACCGAGGCCACGGGGAAGCCGTGCGCCCCGATCCGCTGCAGGGCTTCGGGCGCGGTGAATTGCGTGAAGGGATTTTCCCAGACCTTGGAAACCAGCGGACTGAGCTTCCGCTTCAGAAATCGGACGAGGCGTTGCTTCATACCTTCACGTGATCGATGCGCCAGGAGGTGTTGTCGCGGGTGCGGGAAATCACCGGGGCCTCATAAAGCAGCCCCGCCGATACGGCGAGCGGCTGAAGGCCGGCGGGCAGGCGGTCCCGCATGAGCGGGCGGAGGTGTCGGTACCAGGCGGATTGTCCCCTTCCCGGAAAATGCGTCTCCAGCGCGCGGCGGGCCTGATGAAAATATTCCGTCCGCGCCCGGGCGGTCTGCTGGTCGCCGTGCTGACGGAAACCGGCGAGCGGCACACTCACGGCGTGCAACTGCGCCTGCCGGGCAAACCGGCACCAGAGTTCGAAGTCCCCCGCCGAGCCGAATTCGGTGGAAAGCGCCCCGCCGCTGCGTTCCCACAGCGACCGGCGCCAGAAGGTGCTTTCCTGCTGGATGGGCGCGGCAAAAAAACCGTCGGCCCCGCCGCAATATTCGCCGCGAGCAAAGGCCTCCCGGGCATAACCGCGGCTGTCGAAGCAGTTCGTCGCACGCCCCTCCGCGTCCCAGCGGAGCGGGAACCGCGTGGTCAGCCACTCGACCTCGGGGAAGGTCTCGAAGATCTCGCTGACCACCGCCAGCGTCCACGGACAATGCAGGTCGTCGGAATTGAGCCAGCCCATGATGTCGCCTTCGACATGACGGAACCCCTTGTTGATGGCGTCGTATTGACCGGCGTCCTTCTCCGAAACCGTCCAGGCCAGGCGTCCGGCGAAGGATTTCAGCATCTCGGCCGAGCCGTCCGTGGAGGCGCCGTCCACCACCGCATAATTCAGACGGGGGTGGTTTTGCGACAGCACCGAGTTGATGGCGGCCTCCAGAAAACGCCGTTGATTGAACGACGGCGTCACCAATGCCACGGAGAGTTTGCCCACTAGAACTGGAAGTAGATGAACTCGCTGGGTCGCGCGACGAAGAACGACTTCAGGATGATGAACATGACGATGCCCAAGCCGACGGCCACCCACCAGGTGGGGCGCAGGCTGAAGCGCGACTTGTCGGTGATCTTGTCCGTCGACGGCCGCCAGCGGCGGAGCAGCACAAAGGTGTTGGGCATGATCAGCGCCCAGGCGAGCAGGAAGGCGAGCCAGAAGATCTCCGTGCGGCCGATTTCCGGCAGGGCGGTTTCCACGAACTGCACCCCGAACCGGCCGAGGGCGTCGGCATAGGACGCGGCATGATAGGCCGGCGCGGTGAGTCCGGCGCCGCCAAACATGGCGCCGATGATGCTGTGGGCCTTCGCCACGCTCGGGCTGCGGAAATAGACGAAGGTGAGCATGATGAACACAAAGGTGATCATCCACTTCAGGGCGATGACCGGCCTGGGGTCGTTTTTCGGCGGGCCGAGGAATTTGTGCGAAGCATGGTTCAGGGCGAGGCCGATGCCGTTCCAGAAGCCGAAGAGGATGAACGGCCAGCCGGCTCCGTGCCAGACGCCGCTGACAATCATCGTGGCAAAGATGCTCAGCATGCCGCGCACCAGGCTGCTGTTGGCCTTGTCGAGCGGCATTTTCCAGTGGTCGCGCATCAGGCGGCTGAGCGGAACGTAGACGTAGTCCCGCAGGAACCGGCCGAGCGTGATGTGCCAGCAACTCCAGAAATCGATGATGTTGGTGGCCTTGTAGGGCGAAAGGAAATTGACCGGCAGCCGGATGCCAAACAACAGCCCCAGTCCGAGCGCCATGTCGGAATAGGCCGAAAAATCGTAATAGACCTGCATGGCAAAGGCCACCGCGCCGGCCCACGCCTCAAAGAACGTGATGGTGCCCGGCGGAGAATTGAAGATGGGATCGGAAACCGACGCGGCCGTTTCGGCGAAGACGATCTTTTTGGCCACACCGAGCAGGAGCAGCATGATGCCCGGGAAGAAATGCCGGGTGAGGATTTTGGGAAGTCCGTGCCGGATCTGCGGAAAAAATTCCCAGTGCCGCAGGATGGGCCCGGCCACCAGATGCGGAAAGAACATGATGAACATGCAGTAGTCCAGAATGCTCCGGCGCTTGTCGGGCTTCCGGTACACATCGGTGGTGTAGGCGATCTGCGTGAAGGTGTAGAACGAGATGGCGAGCGGCAGGATCACGTCGTCCTGCGCAAACGTCCATCCGGTCACCGCGCTGAGATTTTCGAAGAAAAAGTTCCGGTATTTGAAATACCCCAGGATCCCCACATTCACCAGCACGCCGAAGGTGAGCAGCAGTCCGCGCGGCGAACCCTTCTTCATGCGGAAAAGACCCTCCGCAACGAGGTAGTTGAAAATGATGGAAAACGCCATCAGCGGCACAAACTCCACACGCCAGCTGGCGTAGAAGACCACCGAGGCGCCGATGAGCCACAGTTTGCCCCAAAGCGTTCCGATCCGCTTTGCGAGCACATAACCCGCCAGGGCCAGGGGCAGGAAAAGAACGAGGAAGTTCGCGGAGTGAAAAAGCATGGTCCTAGAAATTCATTTTCCGGGAAAGGCGGCGCGCCAGATTATGACTCGGCCACTCGACAAGACGGGCAAAGACATAGGCAAAGACAAAGGTGGCTCCGACGAGCAGCACAAACCGCAGGCACAACCAGAAAAAGTGGGACTGCAGCAACTCGTCGAATTCCGGAAAATAATTCCTCAGGAACATCTCCACGCCGACCTGCGTGATGGGATGCGTGAGGTAGAGCGAATAGATCCAGGAACCCAGCCAGGTCAAAAGCGCGGGAACCACCCGGCCCGAGGAGAAGTAGCAGATTTCCAGCCAGATCCAGTAGGTCACGAAGATGCCGAAGGGCACGCCCAGATAGATCCAGTAGACAATCTTGTAAAAGGACAGGATGGCGAGCACCGGGGTGAAAATCAGGATGATGGCCCGGACAAGAACCACCTTCCGGGATTGCGGGACGGGCAGGGCATCGGCCCGCGCGCGGGCGGTGTAAGCCTCGGCGATCACGCAGCCCATCACCCACACCGGCAGAAAGATCGGAATCAGGATGGCGGTGCCGACATCCACACTGCCGTCGATGTTCAACTTCATCCCGACGGCCGAAAGAACGAAGGACACAAAAAGCAGGGCGTTCCAGCCCACCTTTTTCGCCGCGTGATACAGCAGCGGGTACAGCGCGTAATAGGCGAGATCGCAGAGAATCGTCCAGGCCAGGTCGTTGCCGTAAAGCATGTTGTATTGACGCCCGGTCAGCCATGCAAAGGGCAGGACGAGAAAATAGGGAATGAGCACGCGCACGAAGCGGCGCGTCAGATACGCCCCCCATTTGGGCGTGGTTCCGGCCGCCACGGCCGGGTAATGGATGCAAAATCCCGAGATGACAAAAAATGCCAGCACCCCCGTGCCGCCAAAGAGAATGCTGTCCCAGGCGAGGTCAAAGTAGGGCAGGACGCGGTTTCCCGGCGGCTTGGCGCCATGATACAGGCAGACCCACAGCGCCGACAAAAAGCGGATGGCATCCAGGGGCAGGATGTTGACCGGAAGCTTTTTCGAAGCCGCCGCCGGTGCCGTCATTTGGGACGTGTTTTCAGCCATTCTTCAAAAACGGGATTGGCCAGCAGCCAGTCGCTCACGATCCGGCTGCGCTCCCTGGCGGCCTTTTCCGTCAGGTGGCCGGAGTGGTCAAAAAATTGGTCGCCCTGCTCGACGGAGATGGTCGGTTCTCCAACGACCACCACGCCGTGGGATTCGTAAAATTCGCGGATTTCCTTCTGGATGGCCGCGATCTGCGCGCGGTCATATTCCGGATGCAGCAGGCGGGGCGGCCAGGTGGCAAAGACGGGCAGGCCCATTTTCCGGAAGCGTTTGATGTAATAGGCCAGCCGTTCCGTGGCCTCGGGATTGATGGGCTCCAGCGTTTTCGGCTGGGCATAGGGGTCCACCGGCTTGGCGTAGGCGGCATTGCGGTCGGTGATCTCCCCTTCCTCGTCGGTGAGCCCCACCACCTCCTTCGCGAAGGCGTGGATATCCTCGCCGCTGCGAAGACGCTGCAGATATTGCCAGCGGAATTGAAACTCGCTCAGCGGAGGCGCGAGAACATACCGCAGGGCCTCCAGCGGGGGCAGCGTGAGCAGCATGTGCGGATGCACCCTCAGCATGTGGTCCATGGAGCGGTATTGGAACGGATCGCGTTCGAACTGCTCGTATTCGAAGGCCATGAGGATCGCGTCGCCGGGGCGCGCCACCTCCAGGGCGTCGCTGCAGACGCCCGCAATGGACAGCCCCGCGTGAATGGCCATGTTGGCGACGGGCACCCCCAGTTTTTTCTCCAGGGTGGCCACCCGGAAGCCGTACCACCCGGTCGAACCGGCGACGATGATGAGCCGGCCGCCCTGACGTTTCTCGGCGGCGGCCTTCTTCCGGGCCACAATTTCCTCGACCCAGTATTCGTCATGGGTCGTCACCATGTTGTACATGAAAAAGACAAAGCCGACCCAGACGGCAAAGGCCGCCAGACACGTCGCCAGCGCAATCAGCAGAAAGCCCCAAAGCCGTTTCCAGGATAATGACATGGCGATAAATACAAAATCAGGCTGCCCGGCTCACGACGTTCCCGGCGCATTCGGCCGCCAGGGCGGCGTAAAGCTCGGAATATCTTCGGGCATAAACCTCCAGTGAATACTCATCGAGCGCCCTTCGTCTAGCCTGAGTCGCAAGGCGTTCGCGCTCAACCGGATCGTCAAGAATCCTCCCCAGCACCGCCGCCAGCTGGCGGGTGTCGTACGGTTTGCAGAGAAAGCCCACTTCGCCGTCGGTGATGGCATCGGGCATGCCGCCGATGTCAAACGCCACCGTCGGACACCCCGAGGCCAGCGCCTCGAGCACGGTGCTGGCGAAGTTTTCCTCGCGGGAGGGCGCGGCAAACACCGTCGCCGCCCGGTAGGCGTGCTTGCGCAGCGGGGTTTCCAGGCGTCCCAGGTCGAAGGATGGCACCGGGATTTCCTTCCACGGGATTTCCGTGGTGGTGCCGTAAACCGCCAGTCCGAAGGTCGGACCGCGCTCCGCATGCAAATGGTGAACCGCCTCCAGCAGCAGGTCGAACCCCTTGCGTTTCTCGGCGGGGTTTTGCGCCCCCATCAGAATGATCGGCAGGTCGGGCGGAAGTTTGAGGATCCCGCAGGATTCCAAGCGGTCGGCGGGGGCGAAGGTTTCCGTGTCGATGCCCGTCGGGATGGTGACGACCCGGTTGCCGGCGATGATCGGGGAGCTCTCGGCGTCCCTGGCCATCTGTCGGCTCAGGGTGACAAATGTCGGGCGCGCCTTTTGGTACACGCGGCGTTTGCGATGCCAGTTCCACCGTGACGGATCCCAGGGCAGCGACGACTGCATCAGCGGACATGCCCCGCAGCCGGTGCGGTATTTTTCGCAGCCGTACGTGTAACCGCACCCGCCGCTGAGGGGCCAGTAATCCAGCAGCGAAATCAGAAGCGGTTTGTTGAGCTTCGGAAGCTGCTCGGGCGTGGCGAGTCCAAAAATGATCCACTGGACGTGCACGACATCGGCCTCGCGGATCCACGGATGGTTCGCGACGTCGAAGCGGGGAATCCAGTTGGAAAAAATGGGCGGATTGTTCCAGCGTCCGCGCACCCAGGGCGCGATGGGATATTCCGGCAGATGGGGAAACCTCCGCAAAATGGCGTGCCGGAGCGGAAACCGGTCCGGGGTGGCGATGTCCGTGCGGTCGTCGAAGGATCCCACCCGGGCGGCGCAGAGAATGCGCGAGTCGACTCCATGGCGCTGCAGCTGACGGTTGAGACCGTCGATGGCCGTCCATGCCCCGCCCTTGCCGGCGTAATAACTGAGATGAACAACCTTCATTCCTGCCAGTAGCGCGAACGAAAGGGCAGACCGTCCCGCCCGTCGACATCAAGCACATCAATGCGGGCGAGGAGGAGCGGGTCGGCCGCGGTGCGGTTTTTCGCGCGTTCCATGGTGAATCCCCCGCGGTATCCGGCTCCGGCGGCCAACTGACCCGTCGTCCGATCGACCGCCTTTTCATTGCCGAAGGGATAACTGACAAACTCCACGGGCGCGCCGGACCATTCCTCCAGATCCCGGCGGCTTTCCGCCAGTTCCCGACGCGCGCGGTCCGGGTCGAGCCGCGCCAGCGGACGGTGGCTCACCCCGTGCGATCCGACGGCGCCAAGCGCCCCCAGTTCGCGGATCTGTTCGCGCGACATGTAAAATTCGTCCACGAAGGCCGCCTCGTCGATCCCGCACGCGGAAAAGAGCACATCCAGCACGTGTTCGGCCTTTTCCGCATCGAGGTGATAGTTGAAGAAAAACTTGAGCGCCGCCGCCTCGGGCGCGTCATAGCGGTAGTGGCGGGAAATGGTTTCCGGATCGAGTTCCGTCGGTGACGAATCCAGCAATCCGTCCCCGCGGGCCTTTTCCAGGGCTTCAAAAAGCGTGTGGTCCCCGCGTGTGGCCCGCAGAAAATGCAGCTTGTGGGTGGCCGCCGCCCGGCCGTGCGCCCGCGGACCCGACGAAACAAAAAAGGCCGCCGGCACGCCCAGCCTCCGCAATTCGGGCAGCGCCGTCTCGGACTGACAGCGCAGACCGTCGTCAAAGGTGACCAGACAGAGATCGGCCTCGGGAAACCCGCCCCCTTCCAGAAGCCGCCGCAGGTCGGGAAGGCCGATGAACTCGAAGTGCCGGCCCATTGCCTCCAGGATTTCCCCGAATTTTTCCACGCTCAGCGAATTGACGCCGGCATGGGGGTAGCGGGGCATCCCGACATAATGAAAATTGACCGCGGTGACCGGCATCAGTCCAGATTCACCACGCGGATGGGTTCGATCTCCCCGGCCGCCCTCCGCCGCAAAAACTCCGCCGTCGCGCCGCTTTTTTCCAGGGCGAGCAGCCGTTCGATCACCCCGCCCGAAATGTCCTTGCGTTGAAAAAGCCGGCCGCCCTCCCATTGGGGAATGGCCGGCAGGGAATGCCCCGCATGGAGCAGCTTCAGCACGCGCAGCGCCAGATCCGCCGAAACCTCGACGGTTTTGCAGCCCAGGGTGTGCAGGGTGTCCGACGGCTCGATCTCCGGCCGGCCATGCGCGATGATGCCGCCGGTGTCGATGCCCCTGTCGAGATAATGCACGGTGACCCCGATGCAATGCAGGCGGCCCTCCAGATAGGGCCAGAAATTCGTGCCGCTGCCGCGGTAGTAGGGCGAAAGCCCCTGGTGGAGATTGAGGGTGCGGCCGGCCGGAAGCGCGCTCAGGAGGGGCTCCCGGATGATGCCCGGACCAAAGACCACCACGGCCTCCGGATCCGCCGCCCCGAGGGCTTCGGCCATGGCGGCATTGGACAGCTCGCCGCGCCGCACGGTGCGGACCTCGGCACGCAGGTCCTCCCAACGATACGTTCCGAAAAACCTCCGCTCCGTTTCGCGAAGGCGGGCAAAGTGACCCGCGATGATTTCCGCGTCCCCGCGGCCTTCGTAAAACGTGTCCAGCCCCTTCTCCTCGCGGACGACCAGCCTGAGGTCCAGGGCGTCCGCCAGCCGGTGGGCCATGTAGCAATGGCGCGGCTCGGTGCTTGTGAGAAGGGCGATCCTCATGAGGCGAGAAGTTCCTCGTCCACGTAATCGGGGGTCCCGCCGGAGATCATCCACGCGGTCAGTTTTTCCAGGTCGCGATTGGCCTTCACCTCGTCGAGCGACTTCACCGCAGGCTCAAACGTCGCGTAGTCCAGATCACCGGCACCCTTCGGCGGACGCATGGTCACAACAAAACTCTTGAAGACCCACGGACGCAGGCAGAACGCGGCATAAAGGTGTTTTTTGGCCAGCAGGACCGTCTCCTCGTCCAGCGGCGGAACTTCGTGAAGCCTGCCCAGCACGGCGAGATATTCCTCACGGCTGGAAGGATCGATGGTGAAGCCGCGCCCGGCGTAACGTCCCGTGCCGGCCGTCACCACGGGTTTGCCAAAACACGGCATTTCCATGCCGCTGGTGCCGCGGACGGTGATGCCGTATTCGGCGTTCTGGAAAAGCGAGTAGGTGCTGATGCCGCAGTCGGGCAGGAGCAGCTTCACATGGGGCGGGAGGTCGCCGATTTTTTCCCGGATCATCCTGGTCTCGGCCAGTTCGCCGGTGACGCCCTCCAGCTCGCGCTTCCAGGTGTTGACCGGATGCAGTTTGATCAGCCAGTTGACCGCGGGATTCGCGCAGGCGGCACGGATCGTCTCGATGAACCACTCGCCGTTGTCCTTGAAGAGATCCGTGCCGTAAAAAAGGTTCGCGTCCCAAAGCACGGAGGAAAACACCACCGCGAGCGGCTTGGCCGGATCAAGCTGCAGCTCGGAACAGATTTCCGCGCGCGTCTTCTCCTTCACGCCCACCTGATTGCGGTTCTGCAGGTACCATTTGCCGCCGTAGCGGGCGCTGAAGATCGCGTTGATCTCCTCCTCCCGGCGCGGGGTCCACGGCATCCCGCGCATGCGTTCCATGGTCTGCGTCGAAACCGAGGCGGGGTGCATGCGGCGGGTGTCCCGGTCGAGCCGCCAGAAGAACATGGCATCCTCGCGGTTGGGCTGCACGTATTGGATGGCGCGAATGCCGCGCTGGATGGCGGTGTCCACCAGACAGGCGAAGTAGGTGTAGTTGGCCTCGTTGACGAGCAGCATCCCGGGCCGGAACGCGGACAGCACCTTCTCCGCCGTGAAGACATATTCGATGCAGGCGTTCAACTGCCCGTCGATGCGGTCGCGCACGTCCGGGGCGGTGACGTCGAAGCCCGCGGAAAAAATCTTCCGGCTGATGCTGGCCAGGATCTGCGGTCCGATCAGGCAGCCGCGGAACCGCCAGGATTTCACCTGTTCAAATTCCGTCCCCGCCGCGCGGATTTCCCTCTTCAGCTTCTCCGCCTCCTCCGGGGCGGTCGGCACATGGTGGTCCGAAAAATAATGGATCTCCGTGACGCCCGCATTGCGCAGCCACGCCTCGGCATGACGGATCGTCCGGTCGCGCAGGAGCACCGCCACACGCCAGCCGGCCAGGCGAAGTCCGAGCGCCAGCATCGACTCCGTCTTC
This sequence comes from uncultured Spartobacteria bacterium, assembly GCA_937960895.1. Taxonomy (GTDB): domain Bacteria; phylum Verrucomicrobiota; class Verrucomicrobiia; order Chthoniobacterales; family Terrimicrobiaceae; genus CALCJD01. The sequence goes on from CALCJD010000015.1 coordinate 98,660, forward strand.
AGCGTGTAGTCCCAGTCCCCCATCGCCGCGATGAGCGCGCGCGGCGCATTGGGGCCGGGTTGCGCCGCCTCGCGGGCAAACTTCCAGCGCGGCGCCGCCAGGCCGGCGCGCCAGTGATACTTCAAACGGTCAAACCACTTCATCGATGCAAGCGGGGCATTTTCCCGAAAAGCGGCCCGGGGGCAAACGGCTTTTCGCGAAAACCCGGATTTCAGGCGGATTCGCCGCCCGCGCGCCGGTCCGCAAACTCCAGCAGCGCCCCGACAATCTCCAGATCGTCCCGGTCGTCGATGTCAAACGACTCGCGGCGGGACATCTCAAATCCCAGGGTGTTTTCCGAATAGAGCTTCCCGGCCTCGACCAGGGCCGGACGCAACACCAGCACGGCGGGACCATTCCGGGCGTAAAACACCGGTTTGTCCTGACGCCGGACGGCCTGGCCCATTTCCGGAAAAGCCGGCCGGACCCGCCCCGAGGCGTCCTTTTCCAGAAGGCTGCCCGGCGTGCAGTTGTGCGGCACGGGGATCACACTCACCACGCTGTCGGCCCGGCGGTCCCGGAAAAGCCGGATCGCCCCCGTCACGGACCGCGGGGTTCGCAGCGGCGAGGTGGGCTGCAAAAGAACCAGGGCCTCCACCGCCGTGCCCCCGCCGCGCAGCCACTCCAGCGCATGCCGGAGCACGGCCACCATGGGCGTGTCGTCCTGCGCAATCTCCGGCGGACGCAAAAACGGCACCTCGGCGCCATGGGCCTTCGCCACGTCCGCGATCCCGGCGGAATCCGTCGAAACCAGCACCCGGGAAATTTCCGGCACGGCCCGGGCGCAGGCAATGGTATGGGCAATGAGCGGTTTTCCGGCCACGGGAATCAGGTTTTTGCCGGGAATCCCCTTGGAACCGCCCCGGGCGGGAATGAGGGCTATGACGGACATGCGGATTATTTCCATCGTCCCGCGGACGCCCCCCTTTCAAAGGAGGGGCGTCCCGGCGGGCTTTGCGCCGGTCAATACGTGATGCGCTTCTGCACGTTGATCGGCCCCAGATTCGCAAGCACCTCGGCAATTTTGCGCCCGGCCGTGCCGTCCCCGTAAATGGGCTCCATTTCGTAGCGGCCGTGCTCCAACTGCCGGCGGATGGCGCCCAGGATGGCGTCCTTGTCGTGGGGCACCTCGATGACGTTTTTGCCGCGCTCGCGCATGACCTGGCGCGTGCCGATGTTGACGACCGGGGTGCCGATGTAGGCCCCTTCGCGGATGCCGCTGCTCGAATTGCCGACGAGGCACGCGGTGCGGGCCATCAGCTGGATGTAGGTCGCGGTCGGGAGGTTCTTGAAGAAATGCATGTTTTTGTCCTCGTGGCGTTCGCGCAGCTTGCGGATGCCCCGGGCGATGTCCTCGGAACCCGCGTCGGCATTCGGCCAGAGAACGATGGCCGGCAGCCCGGTCTCCCGCACGGCGTCGAGGGTGGCCGTGATCTGACGCTCCCCCTCGCCGTATTCCGTGGTCACCGGATGCTGGGACACCAGAATGAACGGCTGGCTGAGATCGAGCTTCGAACCGACGCCAAGGTCGAAAAGATGTTCGTCGAGGCCGTCGCCTTTCCGGCGCAGGATCTCGGCGACCAGGTCGATGCGCGGACACCCCACCAGATGGACGGTTTCGGGCGGCTCGCCGAGTTTGATGATGCGCTCGGCGGCCTCCCGGCTGGCCGGGAAATGGATGTGGGCAAACTTCGTGACGGCGTGGCGGATGCTTTCGTCGATCGTGCCGCTCACCTCGCCCCCCATGGTGTGGGCCACCGGGATGTTCATGTAGGCGGCGGCCAGGGTGGTCGCCATGGTTTCAAAGCGGTCGCCCACCGTCAGCACCACATCGGGCTGAAGGCGCTCAAAGACGGTCGGCAGCTCCATCAGTCCGACCCCCGTCGATTTGGCCATCGTGGCCGGGGTTTCCCCCTCGATGAGCATGTAAATGCGGGCGGCCGGCTCGAACCCGTCCTTCTCGATCAAATTGACGACGCTTCCGTAACGGTCGAGCAGCGCGGACGCGGCCACCACAAGTTGCAATTCCAGGGCCGGGTGCTCGCGGATGGCGACCATGGCGGATTTGATGCTGCTGTAGTTCGCGCGGGAACCGACAACGACGCAGATTTTTTTCATAAGATTGAGGAAAACCGCCCGGCGGCACGGCGTTCAGCGGGCGACCCCGCCCGGTGACGCGGCGGACAGACGGTCAGGTTTCTTGGAAATCGGTGAGGCGGAATTTGTGATCGGCGGGAACATCCACCCTGAGACGCCGGCCGAGCAGGCGGCCGTAGTCGGCGGCGGGGATGCCGTCGCCGGGCTTCTTGAAGGCAAGATGGGCGGTTTCAATGACCGTCCCGGCGGGCAGCGCGACGGCGGACACGATGCTTTTTTCGAAGACGCGCTTCATCTCGGCAAACCGTCCGGCATCCGACTTGTCGACCGGATGGTCAAGCATCGTCCACGTGGCGCGGATGGCGTCGACCATCCGGCGAAACTCGCCGGGTTCAAGCGAATGGCGCGCGTCGCTGCCATACATGAGACGCGAGAAGGTGAAATGTTTTTCGATGACCGTGGCCCCGAGGGCCGCCGCCGCGACGGGCGCCGCCAGATCGAGGGTGTGGTCGGAAAATCCGGCCGGCACGCCGTAGCGTTCGCGGATTTCCGCCAGCACATTGAGCCCGACATGCTCGGGGGCGCAGGGGTATTCGGTCGTGCATTGCATGACGACCAGCGGATTGCCCGCCGACCGGTAGACATCCACGGCGCGGTCCAGTTCCGTCCACGAACTCATGCCCGAGGAAAGCAGCACGGGTTTGCCCGTGGCGGCAATCTTCTCGTGCAGGGGAAGATTGGAAACCTCGCCGGACGGAATCTTGTAAACCCGCATGCCCAGCTCCTCGAGAAAGTCGACCGCCTCGAGGGAGAACGGCGAGGAAATCCACTCCACGCCGACCCCGGCCGCCACCTTCATCAACTCGCGGCACTGCGTCCGGGAGAAGGCGGTGCGGCGGAAATACTCCATGCGCGGCTCGCCCTTGAAATAGGACGGCATGGGCGCGTCGGCCAGCGTCTCGGCCTCGGCGATGTGGGTCTGGAACTTGACCACGTCGGCGCCGGCGGCCGCGGCGGCCTCGATCAGTTTGCAGGCGTTGCCAAACGATCCGTCGTGCACGGAGCCGATTTCGGCGATGATTCTCCGGTTCATTCCACGATGAGACTTTTCACGTCGCCGTCGAACCGGGTGAGGTCCGTTTCGAAAAACGCCTTGTTCCGTTTGATGCGTTCCGGGCTCCAGTTCCACCACCGGATTTCCTCCAGGGCGGCAATGGTCTTTTCGGAAAAACGGAGCCGCTTCAGTTTGGCCGGAATCCCGGCATAAACGCCGTAGGGTTCGAGTTTGCCGCGCACGAGGCTGCTTTCGGCAATCACGCAGCCGTTGCCGACCTCAACGCCGTGAAAAAGCCGGACGTTGCGGCCGATCCACACCCCGTGGCCCACCGTGATGCCCCTGGGAGCCTCCTCGGCCTCCCGGTTCCGGTACCCCATGTTCCAGGTGTTGGCCGGATCGCGGGGCTCGTCGTGAAACTCGTAGGTGGACGGGTCTTTCATGGCGTGAAAGTCCGGCGACGAATTGAGATAGAGACCTTCCGCCACGCTGCAAAACGCCCCGAAGATCACGGGATCTTCGCCCCTGAGGGTCTGGTGACCCGAAAAATACGTGCGCGGACCCACGGCGAGTTTGCCGACGTTCCCGAGGACCATCTTGCCGAGGAAAATCTCGTGCTCGCGGAGGATGCCGATCCAGCCAAAGCGCCGGTGGTAAAGAACGTCGGAGATCGGTTCGTGTCCCTCCGGGAGATTCACGCACACGGTCTCCAGCAAAAATTCCTCGATCTTGCGGTGGAGGGCGCGGAACCAGCCTCGGACGGGCCGCGAAATCACGGTGTTCCCGAGGCCCTTGATTTCGTCCTCGGAACAAAAACGGTTCACCCAGGCCGAACAGTCAAGGGAGCGAACCAGTTGGTCGGCGAGGAAGGCCTCGAAGGAGGCGCCTTTGAATTCGAGCCAGTAGGGTTTCATGTTGGGGTGGCCGATTGTCTCAGATTCGCCGCCGTTGGCGAGTCCGCAAAACCCAGATGACGCCGGGTGAACTCATAGATTCTCGCACAGGCCAGGGGCGGCGGGGCCGAGCGCGTCACCCCGGCGGAGGCCGCCACCGCCTCGGCGAGCGCCTGACGCAAGCCCGCTTCGTCGAGCCCGCGGTATTTGGTGCCCGCGGCGTAGACCGTCCAGTCGGTTTCGGTCCACAATTCCCTCCGCAGATCATACACCACGAGCGGCTTGTTGAAGATGTTGGCCAGATAATTGGTGGAGGACGGGTGGGCCATCACCACGCCGGCCAGCGGAAACAGCTCCGTGATGTCGAGGGAAGGGTCATACGCCACCCCGTGCTTGCGGAAGGTGTCGAGGTAATCCGGGATGTTCGCCAGGGGGTGCAGCGCAATGGCCACGGGAAGTCCGGCCGATTTGGCGATGCCGCACAGCATGTCGACATTGCCGAAGTGTTCCTCGCGCGAAAGGACGCGGTGCTCAAAGGCCGGCGGAATGTGCAGGAGCACGTAGGGCGGCGTGATGCCGAGCTTTCCGCACACCTTTTTCTCCAGTTCCCCGTTCCCCAGCACCGAGGATACCGGGTCGAGCCGCGGCGCACCGAAGACGTGAACCTTTTCCGGCGGGAAGCGCGAGGGTTCCTCGATGACCCAACGCTTCGCCAGGTCGGTCCAGACAAAAAATGCGTCGAAGTGCAGCGAAGGTTTCTGCCACGGCCACGGTTCGCCGATCCCCGCCAGCTTGGCCGCAAGCATCTCGTAATCGACAAAGGGCATCAGGGGCACATTCAGCACCGGATGAATCCAATCGGGAAAGACCGCCTTGATGAAGCGGTGGATCCAACTGTGCGGATCGTAGACGTGATTCGGTTTCACCATCCCGCACAGGATGTTCGAAAGGCGTCCCTCCATGCTGAGCCGGGTGCCGACCACCGGCGTGTAGGGCAGGCAGAAACAGGGGATGCCGCGTTCGTGGCAGAGTTTCGCCAGGGCATTGTCCAGGCGTCCGCACGAAAGGAACGATCCCTGAAAAACGACATCGGGCGCAATCCGGTCGAGCATCTGCTCCGCCTCCCCGCGCACCCGCCGGTAGCGCACGGCGGTTTGGGCGATCCGTTTCAATTCGAAAAGGAAACGCCCCGGATCATACCGGGATCTCCCGATGCGGGAAAAAATCTCCTCGACCGTGATCGGCTGCGGGGGACGGCTGTCGTCACCCTGCGCCTCCTCGTAACAGAAATCCGCGTCCGCCGTCGTGCAGGGCACGCCCAGCTTTGCGTAAAACTCCCGCGCCTCCCCGAGCGCGCGACCGGAAAAGGCCAGGTGCACCGCACACCGGGCCCCCTGCGCGTGGAAATAGCGCACCACCTCGCGGCTCTCCAGATGGTATTGGAGAACGGAAAAGAAAAAGAAAACCTTCATCGTGATCGTCGCACGCCCGGGCGTGCGGCCCGCCAGTTTCGAAAAGCGGACGGGATCTGTCCAGCGGGGAGGCTCCCGGGAGCGGACTCTCCGCTAGACGCCCCCGTTCAGAGTCTCCGGATCCCAGCCATGGTCCGGCCGGGTGCAAGGTTTGAGAAAACTTTCCCCCCGCCGTCCGATGTAAATCGAATCATCCGGAACGTCCTCGTCGAGCACTGTGGAGTCCGCCGCAATCTTGCAGTTGTTGCCGATCCGGCTCGCCCCGATGACCGACGCCCCCTTGTAAAGCGACACACACCGCCCGATCACGGGATATTCCCCCCGCATGTTCGATCCCACCGTGCAGTTCTGATACACAAGGAAAAAATCTGAGTATTTCGCCCGGCCCAGCACGGTGCCCACCGGATGGCAGAAGAGGAAAATGTCCGGAAGGTCGATGCCGTAAAAGCAATCGATCCCGTGCAGGGCCTTGTTCAACCCAAAGAGCTTGTCGCAGACTTCCCCCGGCCCCTCACGGCGCGCAATCTCGTGCGAGAGGAGGTAGAGGAACATCGCATATTGGTCGTTGTTGAGATGATTGAAGGTCGTGGCGCCGTTCTCCCGGAAATATTTCGCCCGCACATGGTCCAGACAATATTTGAGCCGCTCCAGCGCCGCCGAAACATACCGCGCAATCACCGCCGTGCTCTTCCCATCCGGAAAATAATTGGACACCTGAGTGCACACATAGCGGCTCAATGCCTCGACCGGGAGGGAAAGACGCATTGGCCTGCTTCTCGACATAAACCAATGCCGATCATACAGTTATTAAACGATTGATCAAGTCGTTAACTTCCAGCAAGCCAGTCGTTCATCATTTCCGGATCCCAGACACTGTCGGGCTGCAGCGCCGGTTTGGTCCGGCTGTTGCCCCGTCTTCCAATGTAGATGGAATGATCCGGGACGTCCTCGTCGAGCACGGAGGAGTCGGCGGCGATTTTGCAAAAATCCCCGATCCTGCTGCGACCGATCACCGAAGCGCCCTTGTAGAGGGCGACGACGCGGCCGATTTCCGGATAGGTGTCGTGGTTCGCGCCCACCGTGCAGTTTTGGTACACGAGCAGGAAATCGCCGTATTTGGCGCGGCCGAGCACGGAACCGACGGGGTGGCAGAAAAGGAAGATGCGCGGCAGTTCGATGGAATAAAAGCAGTCGAGGCCGTGCAGGGTTTTGTTGAGGTTGAAAAGTTTTTCGCACACCGGGGAATGTCCCTCCGCGCGGTAGATGGTGTTGGCGAGGAGATAGAGGAACATGGCGTACTGGTCGCCATTGAGGTGGTTGAAGGTGGAGACGCCGTTGTCCCGAAAATACTTCGCCCGCACGTGACCGATGCAGACCTTCAGGCGGTCGAGGGCGGGACGGACGTGGTCGGCGATGACGCCGACACCGTTCCCGTCGGGAAAGATGTTGTTGAGCTGGTTCTGGACGTAGGCGGAAAGCCGGTCCGGTTCGAGCGAAAGACGCATGGGTTTGGAGATCATGGTTTCAGGCAGTCCCGTTGAGGCCAGGTGGCGAGATCAAAAGGCATTTCCATCAGCCGGCGCCGGGCGTTTTCCAATCCGTTGCCGACGAAGTTCAAAAGATGGGCGGTGGCCACGGCGTCGACCTGGGGGAGTCCCAGCCCCTCGGCCATGTGCAGGTGATTGCCGGCGCCGCCGGCGAGAATGACCGGTATCGACCAGTCGGGGGGAAGCAGGTCAAGCATGGCCGCATCGTAGCCACGCCCGGTGCCGTCATGGTCCATCGAATTGAGATACAATTCGCCGACGGGCAGTTGGGCCAGGCGGGCGAGGCAGTCCCGGGCGGATCCTTCCACGGGGGTGGCGCCATTTTCGATCCAGACGCGAAACTCCCCGGAGGCGTCGCGTTTGAGATCGACCGAAGCGACCAGGCATTGCCGGCCCAGATCCTCCGCGAGGCGCCGGATGAACGCCCCGTCATGGTGCAGGGCGCTGTTCACGACAATCTTGTCCGCTCCCGAGCGCAGGAGCTGCCGGGCCTGTTCGACCGTGCGCACGCCCCCGCCGGCGGCGATGGGGGCGAAGCAGCCGCGGGTCACCCGTTCCAGGCAGGTGCAGAACGCGGCAAAGTTCCGTTCGCCGCGCGAGACGTCCAGCACGATCAATTCGTCGATGGCAAAGGCGATTTCGGCGAAGTTGTAGTTTTTCTCCAGCCAATCCGCATTGCCGACACGCTGGAGCCGGAAGTTGCGGCTGAGCATGAAGTTTCCCCTGTCGTGCAGCAACGTGAAGATGATGCGTTTGCGCGGCATGGGTTCAGAGCCTCAAAAAGTTCCTGAGCAAAAGAAGGCCGTTGGTCTGGCTTTTTTCCGGATGGAACTGGGTGCCGAAAATGTTTCCCTTCTCGACCGCGGCGGCAAAGGGCACGCCGTGTTCGCAGGACGAAACGACCGTGTCGGGAATGTCCGGTGCCATGCGGTAGGAATGGACGAAATAAAAATCCGCCTCCGCCGGAAGGCCGGCAAACAACCTCGCCCCCGGCGCGGCTTTCACCGGACTGAACCCGATGTGCGGGACCTTCCGGCCGGCCAGTTCCCCGGGGGAAAAGGCGTCCACCCGCTGATTGACAAGCCCCAGCCCCTCCGTCTCGCCGTCCTCCGTGCCCACCGTGCCCAGCAGCTGCATGCCCAGGCAAATGCCGAGCAGCTTCGCGTCGTTGTGCACCGCGTGGTGAATCGCCCGGTCAAGTCCGGACGCGCGCAGGGACTCCATCGCCCGGCGGAAGGAGCCGACGCCGGGAAGGATGAGTTTCGCAGCCCGGGCCACGCTCTCCGGATCGGAGGTCACCTCCGCGGTGGCGCCGAGAAAGCGCACCGCGCTGAGCACGGACAGGATGTTGCCCATGCCGTAATCAATGACGAAAACCTGCGGCATTTTTCGGATGGTCAGCGAAAAAACACGAAGGGGCCGGCCGTGTCCGGACTCACTGCACCGTAAACTTCGGCGTCCAGCGGCCGTCCACCTTTTCGAAGAGGTCCTTGTTCGCCCACCTGTCAAGAACGGCGTCGAATTCCTCCTGGGTCATTTGGTAATAATCCAGATAGGTCTCCATGAATTCCTCCGGATACCAACCGTCGTAAAGCCGCACCAGATTGACCGCCTGGTCGCGGGTCATCGCCCCGCGCCGGATCTCGATGCCCGCATCCTGCGTCGCCCGGCCGAAACCGAACTTCAGGTACATCATGTAGGTGTGCAGGGCATAAAGGGCCTGGTCGTTCTGGGCGAAATTGGTAAACGTCCCGGAATTCGTCTCCTCGGCCTCTTGCAGGCCGCAATGCTCCTTGGCCACCAGGTAATTCCGGTAGGGATCCCACGCTTCAAAATAGGAAAAATGCGTAAGATGCAGTTCCTTGCCGGCGAGTTCGGACTCGGTCGGGAACTGGAAGAAATACAGTTCCGACTCGGACAATCCGCTGGACTCAAGAACCTTCCGGTAGCCGCCCTCCAGATAGACGCGCTTCATGTAATTGATGTCGAACGTGGCACGGTCCCGCGACTCGGTGGAACCGCCGTATTCCACCTCGCCGTCCTCGCCGTAAAACAAAAGCGGAATGCCGAGATTGATGGCGAGGCGGATCACCGCCGTCTGGATGGCGATGAGCCAGCCGTAGTAGGGAAACCCCTTTTCGATGAACCCCTGACGGTTGAGGATGCGCATGGCGTTCACATCCGGATTGATCTGGATGTGATTGTACCCGCTGTCGATGAAGTTTCTCAGATTCCGGTTGCCCAGTTCCAGCGCGAGGGCGGGCGTCACCGTGACGGCCAGCAGATTCATGCCGTATTTGTGTTTGAGCTGGTAGGCGACATACGAACCGTCCTTGCCTCCGCTGACAGGAACCATGCAGTCAAATCCTCCGGTGCGCGAACGGTGGCGGTCCAGAAGTTCCACCAGCTCCCGCTGACGGACCGACCAGTCCATCGTTTTCTTCTGCTCCATCCACTGGCAGGCATTGCACCAGCCCCGCTCGTCGAAAGTGATCCGCGGCCGCGTGGACATGTTGAGGCAGTTTTTGCACCAGAAAACGTTGGGGTAGGTATGGGACATGTCAGTTGGATGTGGACGCGACCGTGCGTGCGCGCAGAACTTCGCAGACGCGCTTTTGGTCGTCGGGGGGAAGGGATACCGAGGAAGGCAGGGAAATTCCACCTTCAAAAAGCCGGTCGGCCACCGGGCACGGCAGGGCGAAGGAATCGGCATGCGGAGTGCTCCGGTGCATGGGCTGCCAGAGCGGACGCGACTGAATGTTCTCGTCCGCCAGCGCCCGGATGAGATCGCGCGATCCCTCCGCGAGAATCGTAAACAACCACCACGCCGAACGCGCCCAATCCGCCTCCCGCTGAAATTCCAGTCCCGGAATTCCGGCCAGAGCGCGGCGGTAGGTGTCGGCGATCGCGCGTTTTTTTTGCAGAAAATCGTCCACCTGCTCAAACTGCGCAAAACCCAGCGCCGCCTGCAGGTTGGTCAGCCGATAGTTGAAGCCGATCGCGTCGTGAATGTATTCGTTGCCGGGAAGTTTGGCCTGCGTCGAAAGGTGCCGGACGGTCCGGAGGATCTGCGGATCGTGGGAAACCACCATGCCGCCGCCACCGCTGGTGATGAGTTTGTTGCCGTTGAAACTGAAGCACCCCACCCGGCCGATCGTGCCGACCGCCCGGCCGCGGCAGAAGGCGCCGAGCGATTCGGTGGCGTCCTCGATGACCGGCAGGCCGTGGGGCTCCGCCGCTGCCAGCAACGCGTCCATGTCCACGGGATGCCCGAGGATGTGAACCGGCAGGATGGCGGAAATCCGGCGGCCGGTGTGGCGATTGACGAGTCCCCCAGCCGTGCGGCGGCAGTCGGTTTCCAGGAACGTCCGCACCTGGGCGACATCCATCTGCCAAGTCCGGGGATCCGCATCGATGAACACCGGCCACGCCCCGGCATAACGCACCGCATTGGCCGGCGCGATGAAGGTCATCGCGGAAACCAGGACCTCGTCTCCCGGACGGACTCCGCAGGCCAGCAGGGCCAGGTGCAGCGCGGCGGTCCCTGAAGCCACCGCCACGGCCCCGGGCGTGCCGAGACGCGCGGCAAACGCCTCCTCGAATCTGTTGACGAAGGGGCCGGCGGAGGACACCCAGCCGGAGCGCAGAACCTCGTCGACATACTCCCGCTCGCGTCCGCTGAGCGACGGCTCGCACAGGGGAATGGGTTCGGGCGAATTCACAGGTCTCCGGGAGTGCGGGATTGAGGCAAAGTGTCGGCTCCGGGCCGTCCGCTACACCGCATATTCCTCCGTGCGGTAAAGGTGCAGGTTGTCCTTCATCCAGGCGATGACACGGCCCAGTCCCTCCTCGAGGCTCACCCGGGGCGACCAGCCGAGAAGATTTTGCGCGTTTGTGTTGTCGGCCAGAAGCAGTCCGACCTCGCTTTTCTCCGGCCGGATGCGCGCCGCCTCGACTTCGATTTCGGCATCGGCACCCGTCAGGCCGCGAATGATGGTGAACAGTTCGCCGATGGACACCTCGCGGCCGGAGCCGAAATGGATGGTGCGTCCGCCGATTCCCGGCGTGACGGCGCAGGCCACGAAGGCATCGACGGTGTTCGCCACATAGTTCAGATCGCGGCGCGCCCCGAGATTGCCCAGGCGGATCCTTTTGGCTCCGGCCAGCAACTGGCTGACGATCGTCGGAATGACCGCGCGCGCCGACTGGCGCGGACCGAAGGTGTTGAAGGGGCGCGCGGTGACGGCGTCGAGTTCGAACGAGCGGCAGAACGACTCGACCAGCTTGTCGGCGCCGATCTTCGTGGCGGAATACGGCGACTGGCCCTGCAGCGGATGGTTCTCGTCAATCGGCGTGTAGAGCGCCGTGCCGTAGACCTCGCTGGTCGACGTGCTCACCAGGCGTCCGACGGAATGGGCGCGGCAGGCCTGCAGGACATTCAGCGTGCCGGTGACATTGGTCTGCACGTAGGAATCCGGCGCGTCGTAGGAATAGGGAATGCCGATCAGGGCCGCGAGATGGAAAACGACGTCGCAGCCTTTGACCGCCTTTTCGACCAGGGAATGATCGCGAATGTCCCCGTGGATGAAACGGATGTTGGCGGCGTGGGGCGATTTTTCGAGCCAGCCGCGCGAACCCGTCGAGGTGTAGCGGACGAACGCCCGGGTTTCCGCGCCCAGCTCGACAAGGCGCTCGGTGAGATGGCTGCCGATGAATCCGCCGGCGCCGGTGACAAGAACGGTTTTGCCTTTGAGGGAAGTCGTCATGAAAATTTATGCGCCGCCATTGCGCGCGCGATCCAATTCGTGGCGGTGGCCGACGTCAATCCAATCATCCTCCACCCGCCAGGCGCCGACCTTTTTTCCGCGGTCCAGACAGGTCTGGATCAGCTCCGTGATCAGAAAAAACTGGCGGGGCACCAGGCCGAGAATTTCCGGGGACACGACATAGAGTCCCGCATTGATTTGGTGAACCATGGAGGGCTTTTCGGTCAGGCCCACCAGTCGGTTCCCCTCCGTCTCGGCGCAGCCGAAGGGAATCTGGTACGTGTATTCCCGCACCCCGACCGTGAGGTCAAACGCCTCCGCCTCGTGGAAGCGGATCATTGCATCAAGATCGGCCTGGGTGATGAGATCCCCGTTGCAGACGAAGACCGGATGCCCGGGCACCGCGGGCAGCAGGCTGAGCGCGCCACCGGTGCCGAGCGGTTCGGATTCCTCGAGATATTCGATGGAACATCCGAAGCGCGAGCCGTCGCCAAAGTGATCCTTGATCACCTGGGAAAGGTAATGCACCGAGAGAAAAATCCTTCGAATGCCGAATCCCACCAGATGAAGAATGAGGCGTTCGAGGATGGGACGTCCGGCCACCTTCAACATGGGCTTGGGTGTGTTTTTCGTGAGGTCGCCCAGGCGCAGTCCGCGGCCTCCGGCCATGATGACCGCCCAATGGGGACGGTCCGCCGCCCCCAGCAGCTCGTGCAAAAGATGCAGACCCTGCACGGAACCATCGGGGCCGACCACCGGAACCTGGTGGATCCTCAATGCCTGCATCAGATCCAGCACCTCGGCCCGGGAGGCTCCGGGGCCCACGGTAGTGATGTCGTGACTCACATAAGGCGCCACGGGATCGTCCAAGGACGCCTTTTGCAGAAGCGCGCGCCGAATGTCTCCGTCGGTCAAAACACCCAGCAGACGGCCCTCGCCGTTTCGCACCAGCACAATGCCGGCGCCCCCTTCCTGAAGCACCGCCAGAGCCTGAAAAAGGCTGCCGTTTTCACGAATGCAGACGGATTCGAGCGATTTCATCGATTCGGAAAAAAATCCTACAGGGGCCGGGCGGGCACGCCAACCACGGTTTGCCCTTCCGGAACGTCCTTCACGACGGCCGCGCCGGCTCCCACCACCGCGCGGGCGCCAATGGTGATTCCCTGCCGCACCACCGCGCCGGCGCCGACATGGGCGAGATCGGACACGGTCACCCCCCCGGCCAGCACGGCCCCCGTGGCGACGTGGGCATAGGCCCCCACGCGGCAGTCGTGTTCGACAATGGCGCGCGTATTCACCAGGGCGCCCTCCCCGACCACCGCATCCGGGCCGACCACCGCGCCCCACAGGACCTGGGCGCCGGGGGCGATTTTTGCGGAGGGACTCACGAGGGCCGACGGATGCACCACGCCGGCGATGGTGAATCCCGCCTCCCGGGCCTTGGTCAGCAGGTTCCGTCGGAGGGTATTGTCCCGCACACCGCCGATGCCCGAGACCGCGAGGGTGATGCCCGAGCCGAGCAACGAAGGAAACGCCGCATCGTCCCCCACAATCGGAACCCCGAAGACGGAACGGCCTTTGCGCGCGGCGGCCGCGTCCACAATCGCCACGGGATCCAGCCGCCCTTCGGCGCGGAGGGCTTCGATGACAACCTTGGCATGGCCGCCCCCGCCCAGAATGACACACCGCGGGATCATGCCTGCGGTTTCCGAAAGACCCGACTCATCAAACGGAGAATTTTCATTCCACCTGCCAGATCAGGGAAAAGGCCTCGGCGTATTCGAGACCGAAGGCCGCCCCCCGGGCCCGCGCGCGCGCACGGATGGCCGACGGTCCGCGGGGCATCGGGTCCGGATGCGTTTCCGACGCATACAGGCCCATGATTTCGATTTTCCGGTCGATCCACGGCGTGATGTCGCAGCAGATCTGCGGCAGGAAGGCATTCTGCACCAACTGGGGTGCGGCTTCCGTGGAGGACAGCGTTTCGTAACAAAGCACGCGCTTCACCCCCAGCGAGGGCAGGTGAAAGGGTTTGAGCACGGAAAGGGCCCCCGTGAAGGCCGCGCGATGATCGGAGTTCACGTCCCCGCCATGAACCAGATAAACCACCTCGGGCCTGGCGTCGCGGACGGCATCACGCACGGCAAAAAGAATCTGTTCCTGCGGCACATGGTCCAGCTGTCCGGCCGGCAGATGGGCCCGGTAGGGCGCCGGGATGTCGTAGGCCGCGGCCACCGCCGCCACCTCCCGCGCCTTGGTTTCGATCACCTCCCTGCTCCAGAGCGGCTCCCGCGCGCTGGTCAGAATCAGCCAGCGAACGTCATCCCCCCGGGCGCGGTGCTTCAACATCGCGCCTCCGCAGCCAAGGGTTTCATCGTCGGGGTGAACGGAAATAACCAGAACGTTCATACGATTCAGTAGGGCATGGTCTTGAGCAGGAGTTCGTGCGGGAGCGGAACCTCCGCAAGCACACGGGCAATGCGTTCGCCGGCATGACCGTCCCCGTAGATGCTTTCCGTCCGGCTCACCCGCCCGCGGTATTCCGCATCGTGCAGCGCGCGGTCGCAGGCTTCCCGGATGGCGGTCCGATCCACCGGCACGCGGACAACATTGTCCGCGATGGTCCGCAAATCCTGGCGCGGTCCGATCAACACGCCCGGCACCTTGAGGAAGGGCGACTCGATGACGATCGACGACGAATTGCCCAGCACGGCGGCACAGCGGCGGTAGGCGGTGACAAAGAGCGGACGCGGAATGTTGAAGTAGGTCTTCAGGCGGGGCTCGCGGGCCACACGCCGGTCAATCGCCTTCCGCATCGCGATGTTGCCCGGATCCGTGTTGGGATAACTGCACAGGACCGGCACGCCCGCCGCGAGAACCCCGTCCAGCACGGCCTCCATTTCCTCCCCGGTGCCCGAGTCATCCACCGTCGGCGACGGATGGTGAATCAAAAGGAAAAACGGCTGTCCGGGCGCGATGCCAAAGGCTTCCTGGAGGGCCGCCCCGCCGAGATCGGGTTCGGCGCGCAGACGGTCGAGTCCGGGAGCGCCGCTCACCCAGATCTTCTCCGGGTCCTCACCCATGGCCGCCAGCCGGTCCTTGTGATCGGCGCAGGCCACGAAGTGAAGGTGGGAAAGTTTGGAAATGGCCGGACGGAACACCTCGTCCACATCCGAGGCAAAACACCGGTCGCCGCCGTGCAGATGCGCCACGGGAATTTTCAGGAAGACCCCGGCCAGCGCGCCGGCCAGCGCCTCCTCGCGGTCGCCGGTCACAAACAAAATGTCCGGTTTGTCCGTCGACAGGGAGGACGCCAGTCCGTTCATGAGATGCCCGAAGGACAGGGCGCGGCCGGTCCAGGTTTCCGAGGCCACCAGGGATTCGATGCCGGTCCGGACGCGAAAGCCGTCCCCGCGGATCGCGTCGATGCCGCGGCCGTGAAAGGGCGACATCTGCGCCGCGCCGGCAATGACCTCGACATCGCACCCGGCGGCGCGCGTCGCCTGCATCACCGGGTGGATGATGTCGTAATCGGAGCGGGCGGCGGTCAGGAAGGCTATGCGTCTCATTCGGCGCGCGGGGGAAGACAAAGGTCCTTGCGGGTGTCGATGAGCGGCTCGCGGTAAAGCGTCACGCTGAAATCGTTCGGCAGGTAATCGTGACGCAGCACGACATAGGGCGTGAGGGACAGCGCCAGCGTCAGCACCTCCTCGGCGCGCCAGGGCTGGATGTGCGGATCGAATCCCTTGAACCGGTCCGTCAGCAGACTCACATGGGCCGCCTTCGTGCACAGTTCGAACTGGCGGCGGGTGACGGATTCCAGCAATTCGCGTCCGCCCTCCATGCGCACGTTGTGGATGGCGAACGACACGACGTAGTCGAAGGGAGCCGCCGGTTCCCAGCGGGTGACGTCGGCCAGCTCAAACCGCGCCTCCGGAAACCGCTCGCGGCAGCGGACGACCATTTTCTCCGCAATGTCCACCCCGAGGTAATCACAGGAAATGCCGCGGCGTTTGAGATGATCGTAAAAATCCCCCACCCCGCAACCCACGTCGAGAATGCGCGCGCCCGCCAGGTCGTGATGAATGACAAAATTTTCGAACCGCATGCGCTGGGCGCGCTGACCCGACTCGATGCGCGCGCAGTCGCTGGCCTCCTGCGAGGCCTTGGTGTTCCAGTAGTCGATGACCGGAGAGAGTTTTTGGTCGTTCATGAAAGTTTATTCGGTCAGGGCGGGTCCGCGGCCCGAGAGTAACAGGTCCCGTGCGCCGGGGCCGAGGTTGAAAAGCAGGTCGAGCGCGGAAAGGCCCGGGGTGAAATTCCCTCCGCCAAACCGCTGGGGATAGGGCCTGTTTTCGTAGTTCTGATACGACAGGCGGATGTTCCGCGCGGCGAATTCGGCGGGGGTCTGATACGCGCGGGCGCCGGGGCCGGAGAGATATTCCGTCGCGCCGCAGGCCGCGCAGATGTCGAGAATGAGGTCCTGTTTGGCGCCGGTGACGGACAGCTCCGAGGCGCGCACGCATCGCGTGGTGATGCCGAGCGCCCCGGCCAGAAAGGCCGTGGTGGCGATGTTCAGGTCGACCAGGCGTTCCCAGGGGTGTCCGAGCAGGTCCAGGAGCCCGGGCGCGTATTCCTTGTAATAAGGAGCCTTCTGATACGAGGTCTCGATGCTGCGCCTGTGTGCGTGCTGCCAGGGGTTGGCGGCGATGGTGACATCCTGAATGAGGGTTTCGCGGGAGGCGTTGACCGGAACGGTGAGCCAGAGCGGGCCGTCCGGACCCAGGATCTGGTTCCGGTTCTGCACGCCGCGCCGTTGAAACTGCACGGTGTCGAGAAAGACAAAGAGCTCGCAGGCGTCCATCTTGTCGAAGAACGGCACCCACGGCAGATATTGGGGCTGATGGATGGCGACAATCATGCGAAGTCCTCCTCGCGGACCATCTCCCCCTCCCGCACGGCGCGGGCGAGCCGGCGGCCGATCAATCCGTCGCGCCGTCCCGGCGGAAGTCCGGTGCCGGGACGCAGCGCAACAAAGTCCTCCACGCGCACGGATTCGCCGGCCGGAATGGTCCGGGTCCAATGCAGGCTGCGCCGGCCGATGGCGAGGTTTTCGGATTCGGAGGCCGTGCGGCGCTTGGCTCCGTCGCCCAGGGCCGACTCCACCTCGCGCACATTGGCGACCATTTGGGCGAGTTCCGAGGGAACCAGGGACGCCGCGTGATCGGGTCCGGGCAGCGCACGGTCGAGGGTGAAATGTTTTTCGAGAATCTCCGCACCGAGCGCCACCGCGGCGGGCGCAATGTGAATGCCGAGCGTGTGATCGGAAAATCCCACCGGCACCCCGTAGCGGCTGCGCAGGGCATCCATGGCACGCAGGTTGCATTCCGCCGCCGGCGTGGGGTAGGCCGAGACGCAGTGCAGAAGCCGAAGGTCCCGGCATCCCGCATGGCGTGCGGCGGCCACGGCTTCGTCGATCTCCCCCAGTTCGGACATTCCCGTGGAAAGGATCACCGGCCGGCCGGTGGCGGCCACGCGCGTGATGAGCGGCAGGTTGGTGATGTCCGCGGAGCTGAGTTTGAAGGCGGCCACATCCAACTGCTCAAGCAGGACCGCGCTTTCCTCGTCGAAGGGCGTGGAGAGAAAAAGGACGCCGCGCTCGCGACACCGGTCCCTCAACACCCGAAAGTCCCCGGCGGAAAGTTCCAACCGGGCCAGCATGGCATACTGGCTCTCCCCGGCGGAGGTGGTCTTCTGCTGATATTTCCCCTTTTCCGCGTCCCGGTGAACGAGCAGCGCCGACTTGAAGGTCTGGAATTTCACCGCATCCACGCCGGCCTCCGCGGCGGCATCCACCATCTCCAGGGCGCGCTCGAGGCTGCCGTTGTGATTGACGCCGGCCTCGGCGATGAGGAGGCAGCGGCCGGGCCGGGGCAGGCCGGAAACCGCGGGATCGGATGCGTTTTCGGAAGCGCTCATCACCAAACCGTCCACCCTCCGTCCACCACGAGATTCTGACCGGTCATGTAGCGGGAAAGATCCGTGGCCAGAAAAACCACCACCCCGGCGATGTCCACCGAGTCGGCCATGCGGCCAAGCGGCGTCTTCGCGGAATAGCGGCGGACAAATTCCTCCGACTGGATGGAATACACCCCGCCCGGAGAAAGGCAGTTCACGCGGATGTCCGGCGCCAGGGCGGTCGCCAGCCATTTCGTCAGTTGAATCAATCCGCCCTTGCTGGCGGCATAGGCGGCGGGGTTGCCCATGTCGGGCAGGCCTTCGTAGAGGGAAAAATCGGGCGCCGAAACGCCGTAGATCGAGCCGAAGTTGATGATGCGTCCATTGCCCGAGGCCCGCAGCGCCGGGGCCAGACCCTGCGAAAGGGTGAACGCGGCGGTCAGATTCACCTCGAGGGCGCGCCGCCAGACTTCCACGCTCTGTTGTTCAAAAGGCACCGCCCAGCCTTCCAGCCGGTAGCTTCCGCAGAAGGCGGCGCCGTTGATGAGAATCTCAAGCTTCGGGCGATGCTGAAGGGCAAAGGCCATGGCTTCACGGAGCGATTCCTCGTTCTCCAGATCCACGACCAGCGGAGTCACCTCGGTTCCGTATTTTTCATGCAACCGCGCGGCCGCGGCCCTGACCGCCTCCTCGTTGCAGTCGAGCAGCATGAGGTCCGCGCCCAGTTCGCACAGCGCCTCGCAAAAGGTCGACGC
The DNA here is from genome assembly GCA_937960895.1 of uncultured Spartobacteria bacterium. Classification (GTDB taxonomy): domain Bacteria; phylum Verrucomicrobiota; class Verrucomicrobiia; order Chthoniobacterales; family Terrimicrobiaceae; genus CALCJD01. Next base: position 117,241 of record CALCJD010000015.1, read on the forward strand.
GAGTCCGCCCGCCCCGCCGGTGACCACCGCCGTCTGTCCCTGCAAATTGGTGAGTTCGGAAACCATGGACCTCTTATCGCCGATTCGTCTTCCGGGAGTAAAGGAATCGCGCCACGTCGAGATCCAGCGGCTCATCGATGTCGAGGGCCCGTTCGGCCGGCACCTCCACGGCGCGCACGCGGCCTTCGAAGAGTTTCCGCCCGGAACGGAGAAAATCGGGCGCCGCCGCATAGGCCACGGTGGTCATGTCGTAAACCTTGGGCGCCTCCTGCCGATGGGCCACGTTTCCGTCCGCCCCGGCGGCCAGCCGGGCAAACCCGTTTCCGTCCACGGTCACCATGTTGAAATACGGACTCCGCCGCGCGGGCGTCACCGTAATGACAAAATCCGTCTCCCCCGGCACAAAGGCGTCCAGCGCCCTCTGCAGATCCTCCGGTTCCCGGAGCGGCGCGGTGGTGGGCACGCCGAGAAAGATGTCAAAAGCGCCGTACCGCGCCTCCGTCTCCGCCAGCGCATGCCGCCACGCGAGGATCTCCGCAGCGCGGTCCGCGGCCAGTTCGGCCGGGCGCCGAAAGGGAACCTCCGCGCCAAACTGTCTGGCCACGTCGGCAATTTCGTCGTCTTCGGTCGAAACAATCACCCGCTCGACGGCCGGCACCGCCTGCGCGCAGGTGATGGCATGCGCAAGGAGCGGACGTCCGCCGAGATCCTGCAGGTTTTTGCGGGGAATGCCCTTCGACCCCCCGCGGGCAAACACAAAAGCCAGCGTTCTCATGGAGTGTCGGATGAAAGGCGTTCCTCCCTCCGCGTCTCCGCGGAACGTCGGGCGGCGTCACAGACATCAAGGCCGCGCAGGGCCTCCCCGACCGGCACCAGGCGATCCTCCTCGCCGCGCAAAAACGCGAGATCCTGGCACAGCAGGTTTTCATCCTTGGTCTCCGGGTCGGTGTGCGTCTCCGCCTCCCGTCCGGGCGCCGCAAATTCGACGGTTTGCGTCATGCCGTCCCAGGTCAGGGTGCCGTTTTCCCCGAAGACCCGCATCCGGCGGATGGGAATGCGGGAAAGATAGTCGAGATCGATCTGCACATTGGCACCGGAGGGAAGTTCGCAATCCAGATAAGCCGCCTCCTCGGACGCCAGGCCCAGCCGGCCTCTCCGGTCAAAGCGCGCCCAGACCCGCTCCGGCCACCCGAGGATCCAGCCGGCGTAGTCGATTTCGTGAACGAGGTCCCGCAGCACCCCGCCTTCCGAGGCGGACGCGCAGTAGGCGGTGCGGACATCCGTCCCCGGCCGCCAGTCCGGCAGATAGGACCGGCATTCCACATGGGCGGCGTGGAAACGGCCCGCCCGGGGAAGCCACCCGCGAAACACATTCAGCGACCGGGAAAACCGGAGGTTGAGCGCGCAGTACACCTTTCGTCCCAGGCGCGCCGCCGCGTCGGCGAGCCGGCGTCCCTCCTTCGCATCCACGGCCAGAGGTTTTTCCACCAGCACGTCCATGCCCGCTTCGAGCAGGGGCAGGGTGTGTTCGACATGCAGCCCCGTGCGGGATGCCACGATCGCGTGGGAGCATCCCGGAAAATCGGTCATCACCCCGGGCACGGTCCACCCTTCGGCGCGCAGCGCCTCCCGCGCCGCGGGCCGCGTCGAAAAGAGCGCCACCTCGTGTCCGGCTTCGCGAAGCACCCGGGCATGGCGCATCCCGATGCTGCCGGCACCGATGACGAGGATTTTCATGTACGAAAAATCAGTGGGGCGCTGACATGCCGCAGAACGAAGGCGGTCAGCTCCGGATCACGCGGCAGACTTTGGGATCCACGCACCCGCGGCTGTCCACCACGGGGATGGTGATCTGCGAAAAATCGAATTTCCGGTAGGCGTCGTGCGCGGTCACCAGCAGCAGCAGGTCGAAATCGTTGGAGATCTCGACCGATTTCCGACCGGCCAGCGCGGCATGTTCGCGGGACGGACGGATTTCCGGCACGTAGGGATCGTTGTAGGACACCTGCGCGCCGAGCGCCTCGAGTTTTTCAATGAGGATGTAGGCGGGCGATTCGCGGTCGTCGTCGACGTTGGCCTTGTAGGCCAGGCCGAGCAAAAGGATGCGCGCCCCCTTGACGGCCTTGCCGTCGGCATTGAGCGTCTCCATCACCTTGCTCACCACGTAATCGGGCATGGACGTGTTGATCTCCCCGGCCAGTTCGATGAAGCGCGTGTGTTTGCCGTATTCACGGGCCTTCCAGGTGAGATAAAAGGGATCGATGGGAATGCAGTGGCCGCCCAGTCCCGGACCCGGATAAAACGGCATGTATCCGAAGGGCTTCGTTTTGGCGGCCTCGATGACCTCCCAGATGTCGATGCCCATCGCCTCGTAAACCACCTTGAGCTCGTTCACGAGCGCGATGTTGACGGACCGAAAGATGTTTTCCATCAGCTTGGTGGCCTCGGCCGCACGGCAGGAGGACACCGGCACGAGCTTTTCGATGGCCACACCGTAAACCTCGAGCGCCTTGCGCCGGCAGGCCCCGGTGAGGCCGCCCACCACCTTCGGAATCCGCGCCACATTGCTGGCGGGATTGCCGGGATCCTCGCGCTCGGGCGAATAGGCCAGATGAAAATCCTCGCCGGCGCGCAGGCCGGAGGTTTCCTCCAAGACCTCGCGCAGGTTTCCGTCGGTGGTGCCCGGATAGGTCGTCGACTCCAGGCAGACCAGCGCGCCTCGGCGCAGGTGCGGACCGATGAGGCGCGCGGTGTTGAGCACAAAAGTCAGGTCCGGCTCGCGATTGCGGGTCAGGGGGGTCGGCACGCAAATCAGCACGGCATCGCATTCGGACACCCGGGAAAAGTCCGTGGTGGCCCCGAAGCGGCCGTTCTCCACCGCCCGGGCGATGCGCGCGGCCTCGATGTGACGGATGTAACTTTCCCCCGCGGTGAGCCGGGCGATCTTCTGCGGGTCGATGTCGAAGCCGAGCACGCGGGCCCCCGCTTCGGCAAAGCGCAACGCCAGGGGAAGGCCGACATACCCGAGGCCGGTGATTCCAATGGTCAAACTCATGGGCAAAAAAAACGGAGAACCCCTATTCCTGCAGCCGGGCGAGAATCTGCGGCACCACGGCCTGGGCGGTGAACTTTTCGCGGAATGTCTTCACCGCGCCGCGTCCCAGGGCGGAGCGCAGGGTGGAATGCAGCGCCGCCTCGCGCAGCCGGGCGGCCACTTCGGCCACCGTGGAGCCGAGCAGGCAGTTTTCGCGATGCACAAGCTCCGGCATGGAGAGCCGGACATCCTCGTGCGCCACGATGCAGCAGCCGAGGCTCATGGCGTGCAGGTACCGCGTGTGCCCCACCTTGTAGGGACTGGCGTTGTTGAGGCAGAGAAAGATCTGTGCGGAGGCCATTTCCTCGTCGATGTCCGGCACCCAGCCGCGGAAAAGGACGTCGGGCCGCTGCAGACGCTCGTGCACGTAATGGTCGAGCCGGTTTGCGCCGAGAATTTCCCACTGGCATTCGCCGACGCGAAAAAGGGGCAGCATCTGTTCGGCAAGAACCAGGAGCCCGTCGCGATTGGCGGTGGCGTCCAGCTTGCCGATGTTGGCGATGACCCGGACGGGTGCAAGGGGCTTGGGCTCGCGTTCGTAGGCCCGCGGAACCGGCGACGCCTCGGTCCAGAGGTGCGGGATGTAAAACGCGTTCGGATGCCCCTTGGCGGTGTAATACTGCGCGTCGTTGAGCGAGACGTTTCCGCAATGCGTGATGCCGCGCATGAGGTCCAGGTGGATGCGCTCGAGGTGGGCCATGTCCACACGCCGCTTGCTGTGTTCCAGGATGCCGATGCGCTTGCGCTCGAGGGAGAAATCGTCCCGCCGGCGGCGCGATTTGGGATCGGGATTGCCGTAATAGGCGAAGGTTTTTCCGGGAAAGTCGCTGGTCAGCGCGGTGATCCACTCGGCGAGCGGAATGAGAACCGCATCGGGCTTTTGCGCCTTGAGGTATTCCTGCCACCGAGCCCGCCCGGGCCACTCGGGATAATAATCGGCGATCTGCGGCGTCAGAATCCGCCAGCGATCCGCGCGGCGCGGGGCGATCTCCGATTCCCCGAGCCGGTATTCGTCGAGCACGGTGATGCCGGGTTTTCCGGCAAGAATCTTCCGGGAGGCCAGCTCGTGTTCGTTGGGGGGAGGTTCGGACGGACGGGAGACCTTCTGCACCAAGACCTCCACGCCCGGCTGCCCGGCGAGCTGGCGGATCATCTCGAAGATGATGATGTTGCCGCCGCGCACGGTGTGCTGCGAATTCGGCCAGAGGGGGGTGGCGACAAGGATTTTCACCGATCAGAAAAAAATCGTCACGAGCCAGTCCTTCTGGAACAGCCTGCCATTCTGGTAGGTGCTGGTGTGCTCGTCGATCCAGACCCGCGAAAAGCGAGGCAGGAAGAGTTCCTCCACCTCGGCGCGCGAATAGCCGTAGACCTTCAGTTCGTTGTCCATGCCGTGGAAATCGTCGTCCGACTCAAAGAGGAAAAACGCCTTGGCCCCGGGCCTGCAGATGGCCGCCAGACGGTCGAGGGCGCCCCGCGCCGCCTCCGGGCCGGCCGCGCCGAGGGCGGCAATGCAAAGCACGAGGTCGAAGGACTGGGGCGGATAGGAAATGTCCTGCATCGCGCAGACCGACACGTCGGCCTTCAGGCCGCGCTTGCGCAATCCTTCCCGGGTGCACTTCACCCCGTTTTCGGAAATGTCACAGGCCGTGACCTGAAAACCCTCCGCGGCCAGAAACAGCGTGTGCACGCCGCCTCCGCAGGCGAGGTCGAGGGCGCGGGTGTGGGGACGCACGTCCCGCGGATAATTGCGAAAACAAAACTGGACAACCTTTTCGTGCGGATACTTCGGGCCGCCGCCCGAGTTCCAGTCCTCCCAAATGGCCAGGCGTCTGTCTTCGGAAACCGGTTCAATCATAAGCCATTCTCCACACGCCAGTCTCCGTCCACAAGACATAAGCCGGAGATGCGCGACAGGCTGTTCCCCGTGCCGAAAAAGGCGCCGTCCTGAACGGTGAAGGCCATGCCGACATGCACGCTGTCGAGGACCTCGCCGCCGCGCGGTTCGGATTTTACGGTGTAGGAAAGCTCGTATTCGCCGGCCGGCAGCGGAAAGCGCGGGATGCGCAGGACAATCTCGCCGGTTTCGGGCAGGTCCCGGAAGGCGACCCCCTTGAGGGTGTTGCGCTGGTTGAAGACGTTGATCTGATCCGTCGTGCCGAAGGTCACGGAGATCTGCATGGCCGGGAAGCGCCGGGTGGTGTGGTGGCGGAAGCGGAACCGCACATCGAGCGTCTCGCCATTGACCGGCTCGGGCCGGGGATGTCCGTGTTCGTCGGTGAACACGATCTCCTCGATCCGAAACGCCCCCGTCCCCGCGCGATTGGCGGGATTTTTGTAACTGTCGGCGGTCGGCGCGTTGCGATGGAGATAGAAGTTCGCCGCCGCCTTGGCCTCCCCGTCGAAAACAATCCGTCCGTCGTCCACCACGATGCCACGTTTGCAGAGGGTCTGCACGGCGTTCATGTTGTGGCTGACAAACAGGATCGTCCGTCCCTCGCGGGTGACCTGTCCCATGCGGCCGAGACACTTTTTCTGAAACTCGGCGTCACCCACGGCAAGCACCTCGTCCACGACCAGGATCTCCGGCTCGAGATGCGCCGCCACGGCAAAGGCCAGGCGGACATACATGCCGCTCGAGTAGCGCTTCACCGGCGTGTCGATGAAGTCCGACAGCCCGGAGAATTCGACGATCTCATCAAACTTGGACCGCACCTCGGCGCGGGACATGCCGAGGATCGCGCCGTTCAGATAGACGTTTTCCCGGCCGGTCAATTCGGGATGGAACCCGGTGCCCACCTCGAGGAGGCTGGCGACCCGGCCGCGCATCGCCACCCGGCCTTCCGTGGGCGAGGTGATCCGGCTGAGAATTTTCAGCAGCGTGGATTTGCCCGCCCCGTTGCGTCCCACAATGCCGAGGGTGTCGCCCTGCCGGACGGTGAAATTGACGTCGCGCAACGCCCAGAACTCATCGCCGTGTTCGATGCGGTTGGGGTGGGAAACGCGGCTGGAGATCGGCGCATTGGGATCCTCCTTTTTCCGCAGGCGCGCCCACCAGCTTTGCAGATCGCGATACAACATGCCCCGGTTGATGACCCCGAGACGGTAGCGCTTGCTGAGATGTTCGACCTTGATGACCTCGCTCATGACCGTGCGCCGGAAAACAGGTTTCCGTAATACTCCGCGGACCGGGCCAGTCCGGCGGCCACGTCGTGGGTCGGCTCGTAGCCCAGGCACCGCCGCGCCTCCGAAATGTCGGCATGTGAGTGGCGGATGTCGCCGGGCCGGAAATCGGCATAGGTCGGCCGGGCTTCGGCAACCCCGGGCCGGAAGGCGGCCACCTGATCGCGGATCATGCCGAACAGTTCATTGAGTGTCGTCCGTCCCGCGGCCGCGATGTTGAAACAGGGCGGTGCGTCGGCGGGAAGGTCGGCCAGCGCCGCCTTCAGGTTGGCCTGAACCACATTGTCCACGTAGCAAAAATCCCGGCTCGTTTCCCCGTCGCCGTAGATCACGACCGGTTCGCCGTGAAGCAGGGCGCGAAACCAGCGGGGAATGACCGCCGCATAAGCCCCCTCGGGGTCCTGGCGCGGACCAAAGACGTTGAAATACCGCAGTCCGACCGCCGAAAACCCGTAGGCATTGCGATAAGCCAGGGCATACACCTCGTTGATCCGCTTGGTGGCGGCATACGGTGAGAGCGGTGCGCCGATGCGATCCTCCCGTTTCGGCAGTTCCGGATGGTCTCCATACACCGAACTGCTCGAGGCGTAGACCATGCGCCGGACCCCGGACCGCCGGGCGGCGTCAAGCACCGTAATGAATCCGTCGACATTGGCCCGGTGCGAGGCCAGCGGGTCCGCCATCGAACGCGGCACCGAACCGAGGGCCGCCTGGTGCAGCACGTACTGCGCACCGGCCACCACCCGCTCCACCGCCGTTGCGTCGTCGATGGAGCCCTCCACAAAGGAGAAACCCGCCCCGCCTTCGGCGGCAACGGCCTCGAGGTTGGCGCGCCGGCCCGTGGCCAGATTGTCCAGGGCGCGCACGGTCGCCCCGCGCCGCAGCAGGGCGATGCACAGATGCGAGCCGATGAATCCGGCGGCGCCCGTCACCACCCACGTGGTGCCCTGCAAATCCTTTTCGCTCATATCGTGTCCGTAAAGGTCCGCTCGACCCGGTTGAAGATCACCACACCCCAGAGGAAAATGACGACGCTGAGAATCGCGCCGGCCGCCAGCTGGTAAATCTCCACGGTGCCCGCGCCGAGAAAGACGTACCGGAACGACTCCACCACCGGCACCATGGGATTGATGGTCATGAGCCACTGCAGATTCGCCGGCACCTCGGAACGCGGGAAGATCACGCCGCTGGCATACATCCAGAGCTGCACGCCGAATCCCACCGCCATGTTCAGATCCTTGTACCGTGTGGTGAGGGCGGAAACCAGACACCCCACCCCGATGCCCAGCATGGCCATCTGCAGCACCAGCACCGGCAACACCACCACCTTCCAGCTCGGCTGCACGGCGTTGCCCCGCAGCATGAACCAGCCGACGATGACCAGAAACAGCACAAACTGGATGCCAAAGGTGATGAGATTCGAGATCACACTGGCAATGGGCACCGTCATCCGCGGAAAATACACCTTGCCGAACACGCCGGAATTCGCGCTGAACGTCGTCGACGTCTTCGTGATGCAGTCCGCGAAGTAGTTCCACACCACCACGCCGGAGAAAAAGAACAGAAAGTCGGGAATGCCGTCCGTGGGCAACTGCGCGATCTTCCCGAAAATCACCGTGAAGACGATCGTCGTGAAGAGCGGCTGCAGGAGAAACCACAGCGGTCCGAGCACGGTCTGTTTGTAGGTGGCCACAAAATCGCGGCGCACAAAAAGGGCGATGAGATCACGGTATTGCCACACCTCCCGAAGCCGCAGATCCAGGAGCGGCTTCCGCGGAGTGAGCACCGTCCACTCGAGCGCAGACGGATTATTTTGCATCGTTTTCAGAACACTGATTCATGGAAATTTCCGGTCGGCTCCGCCATCCGGGCAAGCTGCCGCCTCTGGTCATTCGCGTCAATATCGAGACCATCTGGCAGGCGGAATGTTGTTGTTGCCGCATCACGCAGCGCGGTCCGCAGACCGCCGGTTGCTCAGCGCACCAGGAATCTCAGAATCCAGGGAAGCATCTGCTGGCCCTTCACCAGCCAGTGCTTCAGACGCTCGATCTTCTCCCCGACCGTCCTGCGCTCGGCCTCCCCGAACTCCTTCGTCAGCTCCTCCATCCGCTGGATGCGCTCCACGGCGGTCTCCATGCGGGGCTGAAGCTCCTCCTTGATGAACGCGGTGGCGAACCGGCTCAACTCCAAGTCCGCCACGTAATGATCCCGGCGGCTTCCGGGGACATAGGCGGCCTTCACCGCCCCGAAACCGCGCAGGATCTTCAACCCCTGACTCGCCGCGCCCAGACTGATGTTCAACTTCTGCATCAGATCATCCATCGACAGCGGCTGGGCGGAAACGAACAACAGCCCGTAGATCTCCCCCACCGTCTTCGGCAGTCCGATCAATTTCAGAAAATTGATGAACAACTCGATCGTCTCGATCTCCAAAGCGGACAGAGTCTGAGGCGTTTTGGACTCGGAGTCGGCCATGCGTCCGCCGATCCAACAACGGAGATTCATAAATTTCAATAAAAAATGAAAACTCCGGGACCGGGCTTCGCAGCTTGGCCGGCCACGGAGTTTCCGCCCGCAGCCACCGACCCCAAGGGGGGGTGACGAAAGCATCCGGCAGACCCGCGGGTTTTTCCGGGAAAAGAAAAACCGCCCGGGATTTCTCCCCGGGCGGTTTTTGCAAGGCTTGGCGTTGTCGCCGCTCGGATTATTTCTCCGCTTCGAGCGCGGCCTGGGCCGCGGCGAGGCGGGCCACCGGCACGCGGAAGGGCGAGCAGGACACGTAGTTCAGGCCGAGCTTGTGGCAGAACTTCACGCTGTCCGGGTCGCCGCCGTGCTCACCGCAGATGCCGAGCTTGAGGTTCTTGCGGCTGGAGCGGCCTTTTTCGACGGCGATCTTCATGAGCTGACCCACGCCGGTCTGGTCGAGCGAGGCGAACGGATTCTTCTTGAAAATCTCGTTCTCCGTATAGGGCGTGAGGAAGTTGCCCATGTCGTCACGGCTGATGCCGAGCGTGGTCTGCGTGAGGTCGTTCGTGCCGAAGCTGAAGAACTCCGCGGTCTGGGCGATTTCGTCGGCGGTGAGGGCGCCGCGGGGCACCTCGATCATCGTACCGACGAGGTAGTCGAACTTGACCTTCTTCTCGGCCATGACCTCCTTGGCCACGCGGTGGACGATTTCGACCTGCAGGTCGAGTTCCTTCTTGAAGCCGACGAGCGGAATCATCACCTCGGGTTTCACCTTGATCTTCTTCTTCAGCACCTCGGCGGCGGCTTCGAAGATGGCGCGGGCCTGCATTTCGGTGATCTCGGGATAGGCGATGCCGAGACGGCAGCCGCGGTGGCCGAGCATCGGGTTGAACTCGTGGAGTTCCTTCACGCGCTGCGCGATCTTGTCGGCGGGGATGCCCGTCTTTTCGGCGAGCATCTGCTGCGAGTTCGCGTCGTGCGGCAGGAATTCATGGAGCGGCGGATCGAGCAGGCGGATGGTGGCCGGGTAGCCCTTGAGCGCCTTGAAGATGCCGATGAAGTCCGCGCGCTGATACGGCAGGAGCTTCTTGAGGGCGGCCTTGCGGTCGTCCGTCTTGTCCGCGAGGATCATTTCCCGCATCGCGTCGATGCGGTCGCCCTCGAAGAACATGTGCTCGGTGCGGGTGAGG
>CALCJD010000016.1 GCA_937960895.1 uncultured Spartobacteria bacterium
GGCGTCGGAGTGGGCGTCGGAGTGGGGGTAGGCGTTGGGGGAGGAGTAGGGGTGGGTGTAGGAATGGGGGTGGGCGTGGGAACAGGCGTCGGGGGCGGAGGAGGTGTCCCCGAGCCGGTTCCGAAGACAAAATTGATCGGCGACTGCCGTACCTGTCCGGGCGCGCCGGTGAATCCGAAGGACACTTTGCCCTGCGGCGGGATGGCGCTGTTCCAGGCATACGGCTGGGCGTCGAAGAGATAGCGGTTGCCGGTTTTGCTGACGATGCGGGCATTCCACGGACTGACGATGTCGTGCCCGAAGTCGAAGGCGAGGTTCCAGTCCTTCAATGTGCCGTTGGTTTTGTTTTCAATCACCACATTGCCTTCGAATCCGCTGATCCAGTCGTTGACGATTTTGAAGGTCACCTTGACCTGGGCGGTCTCGAAAGTGGCATTGCCATTGCCCGGGGTCGGCGTGGGCGTGGGAACCGGGGTCGGTGTGGGCGTGGGCGCCGGGTCGCCGTGATGATGGTCCGGAGGAAGGTCGGGGGCGACTTTGGGTTCCGGAGACGGCGTGCCGTAATCGACGCCGCCGAAATCCAGATCGCTGGTGGAGAAAAAGACTTCGCCGACCGGATCAATGCGCTGCCAGATCACGTAAAGCACATGACGTCCGGTGCGCTGGGGAAGATGCACCGTAAAGAGGTAGTTTTTTCCTTCGAGGCGCGCATGTTCCCCGCCCGGCAGCGGCTCGAGGTCGCTCCATTTGAGCGGCTGGCGCGGATCGTAACCGGCCTTTGTGATGTAAACCTCGAAGTAGCTCGGATCGTGGGGGGTGGAGGCGTAAAAGACGCAATTCAACGGTCCCGGCTGCACGCGGGTGGCCGGCCAGTCGGTGCGGGCCAGGTTGAGCCCGGCGTATTTGGCGCGCCCGGCCCCCGGGAGCTCCCCGTCCGGAATCTGCGCGCGGTAGTCGTGGGCCGGGAGCTGACGATTGATCTCATGCCAGTCGTAAAACGCCTGCGTCCCCGCCACCGCAATGGCGGCGCGCGCCGCATCGGATTGCGGCGTCTGCGGATTCTCCAGGAAAACCTGATACGACCGGCTGATGGGCCGGGCCATGGATCCGTGTCCCAATGCGGACAGCAGGGGCAGAACGGTCAGACTCACCATCCAGAACAGAGAGGTCAGCACTTTCATGCTCCCATTGTGCAACGAAACGCACATTGCGCCGCTGCAACTCGACGATGCCGGCGGGAAACTCGACGAACCGGTTTTCCTGTCGCGTTGACCCCGAACTCTTCCCCCGGCAACATGCGCCCCCATGGGAAATGCGCCCGCGTGGCATCTGACGAAATTCTGGCGCTGGAACATCGGGCTCTGGACCGCTCTGGCCGTGCCGATGTTCCTGGTGCGTTTCGCGATGCACCAGAACGCCCTGCGCGCATTCGGGCTGACCCTTTTCCAGGAGACCCTCTCCATCCTGCTCTGCGGGCTCCTCCACTGGGCCTACAGCTGGTGGATGAAACACCGGCATGATTTCAATGTCTCGGCGGCGACCATTCTCATTGCGCTCAGTCTGGCCGCCACCGGCATGCAGTCCATGGCGGTCCTGTATCTGGTGCATCTCACCGGCTGGGACAATCCGCTTTGGAGTCCGCTGGAGGAATGGCTGATGCGGCTGCTGTTTTACTGGCTCATCTACATGGCGTTCAGTCTGCTCTACTTCTGGCTGCAGGCGGAACGGCACGCCCACGAAAAAAGCAAGCTGGCGGCGGAATCGAAGGCCGCCGCCCAGCGCATGGAGCTGCAGTTGCTTCGCGCCCAGCTCGACCCGCACTTCCTTTTCAACTCCCTCAACGGCGTCGCCACAATCATTCCCACCAACCCCGACGCCGCCGTGTCCATGGTTCTCGACCTCTCCGACTATCTCCGGTATTCCCTCGAAAACCGAAACAGCTCCATCATTCCGCTCGCCGCCGAAATCGACGCGATGAATGCCTATCTCAAAATCGAAAAGGCCCGCTTCGGAGATCAGATGTTCATGCGGGTCACGGCGGACGAGGACGCCCGCAGCCGGACCATCCCCTGCTTTCTCCTGCAGCCCCTCGTCGAAAATGCGGTCAAACACGGGTTCCAGACCGCCGATCCCCCCTGGAAGGTGATGTTGCACGCGGAAACCCTCGGCGACAGCGTGGTTGTCACCGTCATCAACAAGGGCCGCCTGTCACCGGATCCGTACGGCACCGGACTGGGTCTGCAAATCCTCCGCCGGCGGTTGCACATCCATTATCCGAAACGCCACCGTCTCAACCTGCATCAGGATGGCGACACCGTCTGCGCCGAACTCCAACTGGAGGGAGAACCATGCTCCGCGTAGCGGTGATTGATGATGAACCGCTGGCCCGCCAGGGCCTGCGCCGCATGCTCGCCACGCACCGGGGGGTCGAAGTCGTGGCCGAGGCCGACCGGGTTTCCACCGCCACACCGCTCCTCCTGAAGGAAAAACCCCACGCCATCTTTCTGGACATCCAGATGCCCGGCGCGGACGGCTTCGAACTGATCAAAACCCTCGATCCGGTACCAAAGGTGGTTTTTGTCACCGCCCATTCCCATCACGCCGTGCGGGCCTTCGACATCGACGCCGTGGACTATGTTCTGAAACCCGTCCGTCCGGAACGCCTCGCTGCCGCGGTGACCCGGCTGCGTGCGGCGTGCGCCCCCGTTGCGCCCCCGCCCGGTCAGGAAAGCGGCGACCGCATCCGCCTGAGGACGCCCCAACGAACCGTCCTGGCCTCGTTCCACGACATTGCCGCCCTCGAGGCGGAAAAGGATTTCACCCGTTTCCACATCGCCGGCGAAGCCCCCCTCCTCATCTGCCAGTCCATCGGATCCTACGAACGCACCCTGCCGAGTCCGCCCTTTCTGCGTTTGAGCCGTTCGCTCATGATCAACACCTCCCGCATCGCCCGGACGGAAAATCTCTCCCGCAATGAAACCCGGCTCTGGCTCAAGGGCATCCCGACCCCGTTTCCCCTCGGCCGCACCGGCCGCACCCGGCTGAACGAGTTCCTGGGAGACGCCAACTGACGCGCCGTCCCCTCCCTTCCATGCTTCGCCGCTACGCCCAGGTTTACGCGATCATGTTTCGCAACTCGCTCATCCGCGAGATGAACTTCAAGGCGAACTTCCTGCTCTGGATGGGGGTGGAGTTGCTCTGGTTTCTCGGCCAGATCGTGTTCATCGAAGTGATTTTCGGCTACGTCGACCGAATCGGCGACTGGACCAAATGGGAGGTGGTTCTGCTCGTCGGCACCCACCAGATCATCTCCCAGATTTTTCAGGCGTTCTTTTACCTCAATCTGGCCAACCTGCCGGAACTTGTCCGGACCGGACGGCTGGATTTCCTCCTGCTGCAGCCCATCGACACCCAGTTCGTCGTCTCCACCAAACAATTCGGCCTCGACAGTCTGGTGAACGCCCTCATCGGCGTGGGGTTTGTCATCGTGGCGCTGCTCAAACTGCAAATCACGCCCAGCCCCGGACAGATCGGACTGTACACCGTCGCGGTGGCGCTCGGGGTGATGATCCACTACAGCATCCTGATGTGCCTGGCGGCCTTCAGTTTTTGGATCATCCGTGCCCAAGGCCTCATCCACGGCTATTACGCCCTGTTCAATCTCGGACGTTATCCCGACGTCATTTTCCGCGGACTTTTCAAATTCGTCTTCAGCTGGCTCATCCCGATCATTGTGGTCACCAACGTTCCCACCCGGCTGATCATTCGCGCCGCGGAAAATCCGGTCCCGCTGCTTCTGCAACTCGGCACGGCCGCGCTTTTCGTCACCGTGGTCACCCGGCTGTTCTGGAAATCCGCGCTGCGGCACTATGCCAGCGCGAGTTCGTGATCCCCGGAAGGGGCATCCATGCACCGGGCCTGCCGCCCCCTCCCGGCTCGGAAGCTGACGGGATCAGGAAACCCGCCGGCTCCTCAATGCACCCCGGCCTTTTCCATGATGCGGCGCAGGTCGTTCTTGTTTCCGCGCAGGGCCACCAGGAAGCAGATTCCGTTTTCCTCCCGAATGGCAAGCGCCCACGGGGCGGCTTCGGTGACGCGCCAGGACCCTTCGGGGTAGACCGAGATGCCAAACGGCTGGCTGCGGAAGGAGTAGAAAAACATCGGGAAGTCGCCGGCCACCGCCACCTGGGCGATGGGTTCGTCCTCCACACGGAAGAGACGCACCCCCAAGGCCTGGAATTTTCCGAAGCCCGGCGGAACCCGAAAGTCGTCAAATCCCTTGAGCATGAACCAATCCGGCAGGTTTTCGGTCGGTTCCTGGATCTCGTCAAACTGGGTGGGGGCCGCCTTCCCGCCGGTGGTGGCGATTTTCACGCCGTCGTCGGGAAACGTGCCGGCCCGGCCCAGAAAATTCCAGACCAGCACGGCCACCAGCAGGAGAAAACCGAGGCCGACCGCCACCGTTGCCGGATTCCGCAGCGAGATGCGTCCCGCGCGCCGGGCGTGAAGGGATTCGGAAGCCTCTTCGATGGCGGCGACCGCCTCCGGGGCCAGGGGGATGGAATAAAGCTCGTCGGAAAGCGCCCGGTCCGCAGTGAGCCACTGCTGGACCTCGGCCTCAAACTCGGGCGAGGCGGACGCCACGCTCAGGGCCTCCTTGAGGGAGGCGTCATCGTGACCATCCGGCCGGCGGGCGAGCAGCAAAACGCGGGCGGCCTTGGGGGTCATGGCGTGGGGGAGCGAAGCGCCTGACGCGCCTGTTCAAGAACTTCCGCCAACCGGCGGGGATCCACATCGAGCACACGCTGGATGTCCCGCGCGGACAACGCGTTCAGACAAAGAAGCGTGAGCGCGCTGCGTCCGGGTTCCATCAGGGAGTGCAGGATGCCCACATTTCCGGAGAGTTCATTGCGGGCGGGAAACTTCAGGCACCGCCGGCGCAGAACCGTGAAAAAAAGACCCGCCACCCGATCCTCTTCATCCCCGTGCGGATGACGGCGCACCTCCTCCACTGTTTCCTGAAAGGCCCTCCGGGCGCCCTCGGTACAGCCGGTCAGCACGTGGGCAAACCGCCACGCCTTTTCCAACCACTCGGAATGCTCGGCCTGTGTGCTCATCGGGGAGTCAAGCTACATACGGCGGACGGAGCCCGCTCACAAGGCAATTCCCCCGGCGGCGGTGCGTTTCCCTGCGGAATGCCCTCCCCTTTCACAACCGGACCGACCGTTTTCACGCCCGGTCGTTTCCTTCGGCCCTCCCCACAAAACGGAGCACAAAAACCGCCCAAACACCCACGGCCGCCATCCACACCACCGCCGCATAGGCGTAATGGCTCATGCGCACGCCGGGCATCCCGTCGGCTCCGACCCGCGTCAGCATGGCAAGCCCCACCAGACCGATGACCACCCGCATCCAGCGCAACGGGCCCCTCAGAAGCTCCAGTTGTCCTCCATGACCGTAAACAACCCGTGCGGCCACCAGCAGGGTGAGCAAACCCAGTCCGCTGATGAAAACCACATGCAGCCAGGAGACGGACCAACCCGGAAAAACCGCCGCAAGAACATATCCGGCCGGAATGCAGAAGAGGGCGGTCCGCACACCGAAAGCGAGCGTTCCCCCGTCGTGCGCCCTGCCCCGGAACGGCATCTCGGCGGCAAAATACCCGCCGACAGCCACCGCCCGCAGAACCGCCCCCGCGCGGACGGAGCCGTCCGCCTCGAGGGCACAGCCCGCCAGCACCGCCACTCCGCACCCCAGCGCCGTCAGCGCACGCGGCCACCACCCGCGCGGCACAAAATACGATTCGGGAAAGGCATGCCGGCTGGGCACCTGAAAAAATCGCGGCAGCAAAAACGGGCCCACCCCCATCACCGGCAGCAGAAGAAAACCCTGATACAACAACAACCGCGCCATCCCGGGCTGCCAGGCCGCCGCCCGCGCAGGCGCGATCTCCGGAATCAGGAAGAGAACGGTTCCCGTCAGCGCACACACCAATCCCAGCCCCACCAGCACAAACCCGGGCGGCGGCGTGTCCCGCCGCATCATGAACCGCACCCCCAGCACGGCCACGAACAGCAAAACCCCCAGCAGAAAAAGCAGGTCGCCGGCCACCGGACGGCCCGCCAGATGCATCACCCCGGCCGCCGTCAACAACGCCGCACACACCAGCGTTTCATAAAGGGTGACCCCCGGAGTCTCCAAAAGACGCGGCAGGGCCGTGCCGAGAAATCCCATGACAAAGCACGCCAGAAATCCCTCGATCATGATCCGGGCGTGCATCTGCCCCGGATACGACGCGGTGAAACCCCAGACATACAGCGGCCAGAGCGCCACACCCAGGATCGCAAACAGGGTGCCAAGCGGAAAGAAAAGCCGGAAGGGTTCCCCCGCCCGCACCAGCGCCCAATAGCCGGGCGGCGACATGCGGGTGTCCCTGTGCCTCCCCTCAGCGCTCATCCGGTGCCTGATGGATCCTGGCATGCAAAACGGACGCCATGTCCTCGGCGCAGCGAACAATGTGTCCGGCATTCGGTCCGGCAAAAAGCTCCGACACCGTCTCCCGAAACAGGGTCAGCCAGCGATCAAACATTTCCCGATCCATTCCGGCCTCGGGAATCAGCCGCGCATGCGCGCCGATGAGGTTTCCGCGAAAACGATTGGTCCGAAACAGGACGGTGTCCCAAAAATCGTAAAGCTTGGGCAGGTGTTCGTCCCAGCGGACGCGGGCCACGTCATCAAAGACATATCCCAGCATTTCATCCCGGCGCACGCGCTCGTAAAAGCGATCGACAAGCACGATCAAATCGGGGCGTCCGGTGATATCGGGTCGGGTGACGGTTTTCATGATTCAACGTGGGGTTGGCGGGCGGCGGGGCGGGACTTCCGCGGCCGCGGGGACTCCCATCCCCGCCGACCTTCCGCCCCCCTCAGGTCTGCGGCGCAAAAATCGCCAGGGTGGTTTCCTCGATGAAACGCCGGCTGTCCTCCACCATTGCGGCAATGCGATCGTGCAGGGGACAGGGGGTCCCGTGCCCGCACCAGCCGGGGCCAAACGGGCAGAGCGACGGAAGTTCCGTCTGCTCGAAAAGACGAATGATGTCCGAGAGGCGGATGGCTCCGGGTGGTTTCGCCAGCCTGTAGCCCCCATGCGGACCCGGTTGACCGGCCACCAATCCCGCCGCCGCCAGCTGGGTCAGCAACTTCGCCGTGAGCGGCCTCGGTATGGACCGCGCCCCGGCAATCTCGCCCGATCCCACACGCTGCCCGGGACGCTCCGCGAGGTAGCTCATGACCGCAATCGCGTTGGAAGCCGTCTTGCCGTAAATGAACATAAATTCGTTTTAGCGCCGGAAGGACATGGCGAAGAGGAAATTCAGACCCGTTCATACACGCCGCGTTCGTGCACGCCTCCCACCGGCCGCAACGCCGCATCGACCTCCGGTAATCACCCCGGCAAGACTCCCCTGCGTTTTCATCTCAATGCCAGTCCAGCAGCCCTCACTCCTTAAATAAAGAAAAAAATATCTTTAATTCTTTGAACGCAGGTTGGGCCCCGTCGCCCCCGAGGGGTGTTTCGCAGGAAAGAGCGGAATGGGCGGGAGGGGGGGAATTGGGAGGGTGGTGTTCTTTCCCTTCACCGCCGCGATTGACTTGCAGGCCACCCGACCCCATTTTGGGGGACTCGCGCAATGAAGCACGTTCTGTTTGTTTGCACTGGCAATGTCTGCCGCAGTCCGATGGCCGAGGGGCTTTTTCGCAAGCTCGTGGCCGGGCGCGACGACATTGCGGTCTCTTCGGCCGGCGTCAGCGCCGGGCGGGGTCAACCCGCCAGCGGGGACGCGGTGCGCGCGCTTCAGCCGCTGGGAATCGATCTTTCCAAGTTTCGCAGCCAGCCGGTTTCCGAGGAGCTGGTGGAAAAGGCCACGCACATTTTTGTGATGACCCGCGACCACAAGCGGCTGTTGGAGCTTTTTTTCCCCGAGGCCGCCGGCAAGACGTTCCTTTTGCGCGAATTCGAGGATGGCTCCCCCGACGTTCCCGATCCGATCGGTCTGGGTCGCGCCACCTACGAACGCTGCCGCGACACCATTCAAGCCGCCCTTCCCGCCATTCTCAAATTCATCGACAGTCACTCCATGCCATCCTCTACCGCACCCACCGACAACCTCGACGCCCTCGCCGGCGTGGATCCGGAAATTGCCGAAGCCATCCGCAGCGAACGTCACCGTCAGTTCGAGCACGTCGAGCTGATCGCCAGCGAAAACTTCACCAGCAAGGCCGTGATGGAGGCGCAGGGGTCCTGCCTGACCAACAAATACGCCGAGGGTTATCCCGGACGCCGCTGGTACGGCGGCTGTGAACACGTCGATGTCGTGGAATCCCTCGCCATCGAGCGCGCCAAAAAACTCTTTGGAGCCGAACACGTCAACGTCCAGCCGCACAGCGGCAGCCAGGCGAACATGGCGGTTTATTTCAGCGTGCTCCAGCCCGGGGACCGCATTCTCACCATGGACCTCGCCCATGGCGGCCACCTCACCCACGGCCATCGCGCGAATTTTTCCGGCAAGCTTTATGAGGTCCACCACTACGGAGTGGATCAGAAGACCGAGCAGATCGACTACGACGCGTTGGCCCGGCAGGCCGAGCAGGTGAAACCCCGCATGATCACCGCCGGCGCCTCCGCCTATCCGCGCACGATCGATTTTGCCCGCATGCGGGAGATCGCCGATTCCGTCGGCGCCTATCTCTTCGTCGACATGGCCCACATCGCGGGTCTCGTGGCCGGCGGCGCTCATCCCTCGCCGATCCCCCACGCCCATTTTGTCACCACCACCACGCACAAGAGCCTGCGCGGTCCGCGCGGGGGCCTGGTGATGTGCAAGGAGGAATTCGCCAAAAAACTCGACTCCCAGGCCTTCCCGGGCATCCAGGGCGGTCCGCTCATGCACGTGATCGCCGCCAAGGCCGTCTGTCTGCACGAGGCGCTCCAGCCCTCCTTCCGGACGTATGCCCACCAGGTCGTCAACAATGCCAAGGCCCTCGCCGCCCGCCTGAACATGCTGGGTTATCGCATCGTGTCCGGCGGCACCGACAACCACCTCATGCTCGTCGACCTGCGTCCGCAGGGTCTCAACGGCGCCGAGGCCTCCACCGCCCTCGACAAGGCCGCCATCACGGTCAACAAGAACGCCATCCCGTTCGACACCGAGCCCATCACCAAGACCGGCGGCATCCGCGTCGGCACGCCGGCGATGACCACCCGCGGCATGAAGGAGGAGGACATGATGGAGATCGCCGACCACCTGCATGCGGCGCTCCAGGCCCGGAATGATGACGCCGCCCTCGCCAAAATCCGCGAACAGGTCGTCGCGTTCACCAGCCGTTTCCCGCTGCCGTAACGGAACGCCCTCGCCTTTGGCCCCGTCTTCCCCAGGCGCCAAACGTCCGCGGGACGACGGGGCCTTTCCTTTTCCGGTTCCCACGCCCCGGACGGACCGAAAAGATCCGGAAAAATTTCCTTTCATTTATTCATTATTTCAATTAATTGGATGCCGGGTCGGTTTTTCGGCTTCCGTGTCATCCGTTTCGGGGAATTCGAACGGCATGACAGGTTCCCTGAAAACGAGTACCCACCACAAGAAGCACCATGAAGCACGTTGTTTGCAGAACCTGGAGAAGGGGGGAACGTTGGCCGCGGGCGATCCGGGAGAGGCCTTTTGTTCTTTCCGCGCCCCCCGGAGCGTTCACCCTCGTGGAAACACTCATCGTGGTGGCGGCGATCGGCCTTCTCGCCGCTTTGCTTGTTCCCAGCGCGCACCGTTCCCTCGACAAAAGCAAAAGCGCCGCCTGCGTGGTCAAGCTTCGCACGCTGGGAACGGCCATGCTGAGTTATGAAGCCGACAATCACCACTTCATCCCCGGAGACGATGCGGCCTTCGGAAATCCCGACAATCTGACCTGGCTCTCGGCCCTCCGCGACTACTGCGATCTCGACGCCGTGCGCAGCTGCCCCGCGGCGCCCCATCCGGGTGGGAACGATTTGAAAAACGCCGACGGCAACAAGTGGGGAAGCCACCGACATGCCTGGGCTCTCAACGAGGGATCGTGGCTGAAGACACCCGGGGACGCCGGATACAGCAGCTACGGATTAAACATGTGGACGCGGCGTTCCTTCATGGACAACGCGACGATGGAACGGGAACGGGCCAGCCTGGGTTCCTCCCGGGTGGACGACATCTCAAAGATTCCCATGATGATGGACGCGCGCTGGGAAGGACTCTGGCCGGTGGACACCGATCCCGTACCTCCGGCCGGCTCCATGAAGGACCGAAAGGAAATTCCCATGAACGGTGCCAACTGGCGCATGGTGGACAATCTGGCCATGCGCCGCCACGGGAACGGGGTCAACATCTGTTTCATGGACGGCAGCGTGCGCTTCGTGCCGATCAATGAACTCTGGACGCTGAAGTGGAACCGGAACTACGAACCCCCGGGACCCGTGAATCTCGACTGAGCCCCGCGCCCGGCCGGACCTCATCCGTCCGGGCCAACCAATCATCCGTCCCCGCGCCGGAGGGGATCCTTGGATTCCAGAGCCGCGCGGAGTTGAAATCCGTTTTGCTTCAGAAGCTCCCTCGCAGACTCCTCAGGCATCCGGCGCAGTGAGGAAAGAATCCTCACGGCCCGCTCGCGGAGTTTTTCATTGTTGCAATCGAGGTCGATCATTTCGCCTTCGCGCACCTTGCCCAACAGCACCATGGCGACGGTGGAGAGGGCGTTGAGAACCTTTTTTGTGGCGGTGCCCGCCTTCATCCGGGTGGAACCCGCGATGGGCTCGGCCCCGCTTTCCAGGCGGATGGACAGATCGGCCACCCCGGCTTCGACGGGATTTTCATGAACCAGAATCGTCGCCGCGCCCCGGCTTCGGGCAAAGGCGAGGGCGGACCGGACGAAATACGCCGTGGCACTGGCGGTGATGCCCACCACAAGGTCGCCCGCCTGCAGACCGGCGAGAATCAGATCCGGCACCGAGGAAACATCCTCCTCGCCGCCCCCCTCGATCGTGAGGGCGGCGTCACTCACCCCGCCGGCGATGATGGCCTGAAAATGCCGGCGCTCCACGCCGAACGTGCAGGGAATTTCCACCGCATCCAGGGCGCCAAGGCGGCCGCTTGTTCCCGCGCCGACATAAAAGACGCGTCCGTTCCTGCGCACGGTGTCGGCCACCAGCGACGCCCCCCGGGCAAGGGCCTCGGCCTGGGATGAAAGGCGGCCGGCCGCGGCCGCCTCCTCCTCGCACAACCGGGCCGCAATCGCGACCGGCGACCGGGTTTCCATCCCCGCGAGGAATCCTCCCCGTTCCGTGCCCAGGCCGCGAAAGGACTTTTTTGCCCGCCCCTGAAGGGCGTGTGCATTCCCCCTCGCCAACGTCAGTGTGCCTTCCAAGATCACCTGATTGGCCCGGTCCACCGGCACAAGCGAGACGGACGCCGCCCTCGGCAGCAGGCGGGCCGGAACGGCCTTTTTCAGTTCGGAAAGCCAATCAATCCCGGTGCCCTGCAGGGCGTCCACGCCGCCCCCTCCGAGCAGGACCGTGTCGAGTTGAAACAGGTTCACCGCCGTGGCGATGGCGGCGGATAGCCGGCCGAGGTAGGCGGCGAGTCCGGAGGTTCCTTCGGAAAAAACGCCCTCCTCCGAGGCCCGCACGGCGCTCACCATGGCGTTGAAATCGCCATCGGCGCACAGAATGGCCCCCAGATGAATCAGTCGCCGGTTGGGACGCCACCAACGTCCGTCGCGCGCCATGGCAAATCCCAGACCCGTGCCAAGAACAAGGGCGCCCACCGCCCCTTGGTCGGGCACGAGATGCCGGACGGCGGCCCCAAGCAAAAACGCTTCCGCATCATTGATCAGGGTGACCGGACAGGAGAGCCGGGCCTCCAGACGATCCCCCCATGGAGTGGATCCCATCACGCCGAGATGCGCGCCGGCGCAAAGATACCGTTTTCCCTGGGCGTCCACCTCACCCGCCGTGGCGGCCACGATTGCCCGGATGGACCCGCCGCCGGCCAGTTCCCGGCAAAAGGCGGCCACGGCGGCGGCAAACCCGTCGGCATCGCGTGAGCCTTCCAGCGGCGTGCGGATACGTCGCACATTCCGGACGGGAAACGGCGTCTCTTCCGGCCACGGGGACGCGCATCCCTTCATCCAGGTTCCTCCCAGATCCAACGCCAAAATGACTTCGTTCATCGGAGATCAGCCCGATACTTGTTCCACAAATGGCGGGAGGCGGCCACCGTTTCCTGCCGGGGAAGATCGCGCGGGTCGGCCGTGAGGATCCATTCCCTCTCCCATGCAATCATTTGGGACCGATACACCCCGGGATCGGGCGAACGACCGTCCGCCCAGGCCTCCCGGACAAAGGCAAACCAGCGCTCCCAGCGGGGACGGTAAAATTCCGCCACGAGGCCCGACCATTCCTTCCGCGCATAATCCCGCAATTCCTCCGCCCGGCCGTCGCCCCAGAGCGTCAGCTGTCGAAGGGCACCCTGACGCAGCCGCGCGCGTTCCTCCTCGGTTTCTCCCCACCGCACGGCGGAGGCAATCCACGGTTCCACACAGAAGGCCGGGTGACAGGCAAGCAGCATCGCAAAATCCCCGAGCAACTCCCGAATGCGCCCGGCGAGTTTTGCGAACGTTTCCCCATCCTGCGCCGCGATCGCATTCTGCAGATCCGCTTTCCAGCGATTGCCCAAGTTCGAAAGGACCTGGCGTCCCACGTGCAGAAGATCGAAACAATACGTCTCTTCAGCCGACAATTCTTCCGATGCCTCGAGAAGCAGGAACCAGGCGCGATTGGTCGCCACGACTTCCTTTTCGGGCAGAAGTTGCACCGGAATCGTGGGACAACGGACCAGTCCGGAATCCTCGATGCGGGCGCGTGCATAAACGGTTTCGGCCAGCACGGCCCAGGCTTCGGAGGTCGAAGCCAGATCCCGGCCGTAGCGACGGGCGGCAAACATCCGTCCCCAGGCGGCGGGGTTCTCCCCGTCATTTTCCCAGGGTCTTTCGAAGAGGAAGTCGTAGGCGGCGGGATTCTGACACAGGCCCTCGTTCACCATGCCGATCCCGCAAAGGTTTTTTGCCAGCGGATCCCGGCGCGCCTCCTCCAAGCCGCGCCCGTTGACCTCCAGGGCTCCGGTCAGAACCACGTTCTGTCCAAAACTCTGGACGTTGCACCAGATCCAGGGCTTGCCGTGGAAGGCGTCGGTCTCGCGCCACATCGGATGGGACTCGCAATACAGATCCAGCAGGAGGAGCCGGTCCTGTGGCACCGCATCGAGAAAGGCCTTGAGCCGCGGCGCGGTCCAGAACGCCTTCTGAAAATGAAACGGCCAGCCTTGCAAAATCCAGGTGGCCTCGGGATCACTTGTCGCGATGCCGGACCAGATGGCCCGCGCCAGTCTGGCAAGATATTCCGGTTCTCCGGATGGCGGCACCATTTCAATGAACGGATCGACCGCATAGAGGTGGTTCGTGCCAAAGAGGCGCTTTTGCTCCTCCAGAAACAGGGCGGCCACTTTGGAAAAAAGCGGATCCAGCGGATCGAGCAAATACGTTTCCCACTCGAGCCAGCGGATTTTCTGCACCGAGGCTTCGGGAAACAACCTGACGACGGCCGGCGGAACATGACCCGAAAAACCCTGGAGAACCGGCCTCATGCCGAGTTCACGCTGACGGTTCAAAATCCGGCGGCCGAGGTCTTCGTGTTCCGGAATCCAACGGGAGGGCAACGGACCGGTCCAACCATCGAGGCATCCCATCCATCCGAAAGGCAGATAGGCCGGACCGGGCAGAAACTCCTCAAGGTCCTTGCCGGACAGTCCGAGCGCACGACCCACGTTTTGCCAGACCG
The DNA here is from genome assembly GCA_937960895.1 of uncultured Spartobacteria bacterium. Taxonomy (GTDB): domain Bacteria; phylum Verrucomicrobiota; class Verrucomicrobiia; order Chthoniobacterales; family Terrimicrobiaceae; genus CALCJD01. The sequence goes on from CALCJD010000016.1 coordinate 13,916, forward strand.
CTTCCTGTCCCGTGACGGAAAGCGGCATGTTCACTCCGTGCAACGCCATCCAGTCGATCAGGAACTCCCATTGCTCCCAGCGCCAGAAGGCCAGCGAATAGCTGAAGCAACAATAGTTGAGAAAATACCGGTGCTCCGCCCAGGCGGTCCGTCGCACGACGGGCCCGGGCAGGGCCGGCAGCTCCGCCACGCGCCCCAAATGGGATCCGTGCCAGGACACGTGCGCGCCCGCACAGCGGGAAAGATACCACGAAAGACCGGCGCCGAGGGCGGGACCGTCCGATCCCCGGACGTTCACCCGTGCTCCCTCATGACGCAATTCGAACGTGTGAGGGGGCAATCCGCCGTCCTGCAGGAAAGAAAACTTCGTCGCGTGGCCACCCAGCACACGGGACGCCAGGGCGGTAAGGGCTTCTTCCATAAATTCGTCTACGGCTTCGCAGAAACCGCGAACTCGGGCAAAACGGAAACAACCCGGAATTCCCAGGGCTTCAGCCGTTCCTCACGCTCCAGGTCGTCCTGGGACGTCGCCGGAAGTTCGGTGTCCCCGTCGACATTTGTCAGCACCAGTTTCCAACGGCCTCCCTCCGGCAGATTCACTCCATAGTCGGACGGCCTGACCCTGTAGGAAAAGGAGCGTTCCTCGCCGGAAAGATTCGCGACAGCCAGGCCCAGGGCGCCGTCGGGGGATTTCCAGACGGCAGACATCACGGCCGGCAGCGTGACCGGGGTCGCCCCGCTGCCATCGCGTTTCACGTTTTTCCATCCCCCGGTGGTCGTGCCGGGATCGGCCGTCGGCTTCAGTTCGCCGACGAGTTCTCCGAACTGGAAAAACCGCCGCGCGGCATAACGGACCCGGGCGACATCGCGAAGATAGCCGCCACGTCCGGATGACAAATCAATATGCATCCAGCCGGGCTGCGTCCCCCAGAGCATGTCGCGCCCCACGATCATGGCAAACGGCCCCAACCCCGAGTTCTCCTCGACCTGCGCATTGGAACCGAAATAGATCGCGTAACCCGAGTAGACCGCAGTCAGCAGCGGAATCTCCGTGGGATCACGCGGCGTCCAGGTGAGAAAGGCGTCGACCACATCCATGTAACTCTCGGCCGTGTTCTCCGAGGCGATGAGCACGGGTTCGCCCGCGGCGGTGCGGAGCTTTTTCACCTCGCCCAGCATCTTGCGGTATCCCTCGACCCAATAGGATCCGCCGCCGAGCGGATGGCCGTGCGAGGGGTCGAAGCACAAATACGGTTCCGCCGCCGCGATCTGGTCGTAATAAATGGCGTTGACGCCCTCCTCGACGAGCCGCCGGGAGACATCCAGCATGGTTTTTTGCCAATAGGCGGTGGCCGGACACATGGCTCCCAGAGTGGCTCCGGACTGGTAGTCTTCCACCGGAGATGTTCCGTCGCGCTTCTTCACGAGGAAAGGCCGGGCCGCCTCGGCCGAGGGAACGTTCAGATCCTGCAGACGCCCGTTCACATAGGGCGCAACAAAGGCTCCGCGGCCCACAAGGTTTCTGACCAGCGATTCAAAACCCGGACGCGCCGGAAAATATTCGGGATATTCCGTATCGAAAGCCGCCCGATGCCAGAAGTAGATCTGCGCGGCCAGCGGAAGTTGGTAAAATTCCTCCGCCTCGCGAAATTGCCCGTCCTTTTCTTCGGCACGGACATTGAGAAAGTCCTCGTTGAACCAGATGCCGATGTTCTTGGCGCCTTCCGGAATGTCGGAAGGTTTCGTCAGCGGTCCCCGGCGGGCCCACTGCTGCTGCGTGGCCCATTTCCGATACATCTTGGCCGCCCTCCACCAATCCGGACCGCAGACACCGATCGCGACGGGTCCCGGGGAGATGAAGTCGTTGCCCGGCTGGGTGGAATTCTCCACGAAGCTGGTGAAGAAAAAATGCTTTCCGGGCCTCAGGTCGAAATATTTCGGGGTGGTCTTCGGGTCCTCGTAGGCCAGGTAAAGGCCGGTGTTTTTCTCAAGCAGGGCGAGAAACTGCATCGGCCAGATGTCGCAGGGATAGGATCCCCGTATGTAGGTGATCTCCCTTTCGAGGTTCCCCCAGTTGTGTCGGGGAACGGCGGCGGACGGCTGACCGGGCTTCGAGATCCCCTCGATGAAAGGAAAAAGCACATTGACCAGGCAGGCCTGACTCTCGTTCCGGACCTCGATGTTCCAGAACGAGCGGTCGGCTCCTTCCGCCAGGGAAACCGTGACCACCACCTCGAGGGCCCCGGGTTCGTCACCCGCCGCCACGCCGCTCCAGGTGAGCGTGACGGTGTCCCCGGAACGCTTGAGGCGACGCTTGCCGTCGCCGCTACTGCGCACCTGGAACTTCGTGCCGTCCGGCTTTTCCATGTCGAGCACCCACAGCGAGGACGATTCCGGCAGGTTCTCCAGAAACTCGTGCCCGGTGAGCGGATCGACCAGGCTGACGAGCGACAGTGTTCCGCCATCGAACCCCAGGGAGAGCCGGTCGTTTTTCAGAACAACGTCCGGTTTCGAGGGACGGGCCAGCCCGCAGGAAACCACGGTCAACCCCAGAAAAACGGCCCCTGCCCGAAGAATTTGGGGGAATTTCATATTTAGCAGGCCACCGCGAGTTCGCGTTCCGGGGTTTCCTTTTCGCACTCCTCCACCTGTTCCCAGTAAGACTCCAGGCTGACCACCCTTCCGGTGTCGAGGGCTTCGTCAATCGCAAAGCAGACAACCGAGGATTCCAGCCCCTCCTTCATGCCGGCCGCCGGGGCACTGCCATTGCGCATGCTGTCCACCAACTCGCGGGCCAGATAGGCGTCACCGTCCCCATGCCCCCCGCCCGCATCCGTCGAATGATCCTCCAGCCGGCTATCAAAACCGATCCTCTTCAGATGGATCGTGCCGGTGAGGACGTCGGCCCGAATCGCCCCCTCCGAACCGAGAATGTACATGCGGCGTTCCGGAAGGGCGGAATTGCAATTCGTATGAAAGGTGGCGTGCACGCCATTCCCGTATTCAATAATGACCACCTGATTGTCCACGATATCCTTGTCGGACGTGAAGGGATTCAGGCCGATCAATCCCGGCCACGCGCGATAAGCCTCCTTCCCCTCCGGACTGCGCCCCACGTCCTGAATCCGCCCGGCGTTTTCCGACGTGAAAAAATTGAGACCGCCAAATGACGCCACCCGGATCGCCCGGCTCCCCACCATCCAGTTGGCCAGGTCGATGTCGTGACTGCATTTCTCAAGCAGATGCGTCCCCGCATTCCGCCGCAGACGGCGCCAATCACCCATGATGTATCCCCCGTGATTGAACTCCAGCGTCTCGTTGAACTCCATGCTGACAATCCGACCGATCGCCCCGGAGTCGATCAATTCCTTGATCTTCCGATAGTGCGGCGAATACCGCAGCGTAAATCCGATGTTGAAGGTCAGTCCCGTCCGACGCCAGGCCCGGTACATCTCCAGACACTCGGAGAGGGAAATCGCCAGCGGCTTTTGACAGAAGACATGCTTGCCCGCCCCGAAGGCGGCCAGGGTCTGCTCACAATGGAAGGAATTCCAGGAGGCAATCATCACCCAGGAGATGTCCGGTCCGGCAAGCAGTTCGTCGACGGAGCGGCACACCACGGGCGTTTCCGGAAGCTCCTCCAGGGCTTTCCCGACCGACTCGGCGTTGGGATCGAACAACGCCTTCACCCGCACCCGTCCATCCAACGCGAGAACACGGCGCACGACGGACATGCCCATGGCTCCGCAGCCGATGACTCCAACTCCAATTTCTTCGACAGCCTTTTTCATGAAAACTCTTTTTATGAATTCTTTAAATATATGAATTAATCAAATGGTCCATCAAAATCTGCAGCCGCCACCCCCCGGCAGCCGCATTTCTCCATGAAATACATCATTCTCTGCCACATGAATCCCGGTTTCCGTCCCCGGGGAAAAATGCTGATGACGGAGAAAAATTCTGGAATCATTCAAAAACTGAAATAATATCCCCGCAAAGCCGTCCGTCCGCACCCGCCATTTCCTTCGGTCCGGCCCCGTCATTTTTCCCACCCTGCGGGCCGGTCGCACCCTCAGCCGAAATTCCGCATGAACGCCAGTCTCCAAAGCCGCCCGACTTCCCCCGCCGGAGAGGACCGTTACCGTATCGGCACCCTTACCTACACGTTTCCGGGGATGTTGATGCTGATGTTCTGGCTGCTGCTGGGCGACTTCTGTTTCAGCCTGATGGAGAGCGTGACCCCCTCAATCCTTCCCCTCATGTTGTCCCGGCTGGACGCGCCCAACTGGCTCATCGCGCTGTTTCTCACCACCATCCCGGGTCTTTTCAATGCGACGGTCTGTCCGGTGGTCAGCTATCTGAGCGATCGCCACCGCGGACCGCGGGGCCGCCGCATTCCCTTCATCCTGAATACACTGCCGTTTCTGTGTTTTTTTCTCATCCTGATCGGCCTCGCCCCAAAGATCGCAGAGTGGCTGGTGCGGGCCACCGCGCTGCAGGACACCCGGGTCGTCACACTCACCCTGTTGGGATTGTTTGTCATCGGCTTTCAGTTTTTCAACATGTTCGTGGCGTCGGTGTATTATTATCTCTTCAACGACGTGGTGCCCCACGCCTATCTGGCGCGGTTTCTGGCCATCTTCCGCTGCGTGGGCACGCTGGCCGGCAGCTTTTATTTCTTCTTCATCTTTCCCAAAGCGGAGACCCACACCCTGGAAATCTTTGTGGGAGCGGCGCTGATTTACGGCGTGGTTTTTGTCCTGATGTGCCGCCAGGTGAAGGAGGGTTCCTATCCGCCGCCGTCTCCCCTCCAGGGCGGCGGCGGAATCGTGGCCGGTGTTCGGACGTTTTTCGTCGAAAGCTTCACCCGACGCTTCTACTGGTATTTTTACCTGTTCACCTCGTTCTGGGCGGTGGCGGTCAATGCCTCCGTCTTCAACATCTTTTTCTGTCAGTCGATCGGCCTCAATCTGGAGCAGATCGGACAATACGCGAGTGCCGCCCTGATCATCGGAGGCGTACTCCTGCTGCCCGCCGGCATCCTCAGCGACCGCCTGTCCCCCATTCGCACCCTGTTTTTTGCGGCGATGACCCAAACCGTCCTGTCGACCCTCCCGCTCATTTTCCTGTTCTTCGAGATTCCGGCCGACCGGGTGTTTTTGACCTACATTGCCGTGGTGGGCATGGCCATCCCCATCGCCGCCCTGTTCACAGCCTCGGAACTTCCCGCCTGCATGCAATTGCTGCCGCAGCAAAAGTTCGGACAATTTTCGGCGGCCACCGCCCTGGTGCGTTCCCTCGTCGTCATTGTGGCCGGACTGCTCTGCGGCGCCTGGCTCGACTTTCTCAAAGCCCGACAGGCCGAACCCTCCCTCGCCTACCGCCATCTTCCCTTCTGGGTGGTCACCTTTCAGTCCCTGGCAACATGCTTCCTTTGGATGCTGTATCGGGAATGGAAAAAGCGCGGCGGCGTGCGGGGATTTGTGCCGCCGGAGTAGGATTCCCCGTTCGCCAACCGGACGGGAACGGCCGGCCGAAGCAACCTGAAAAAAAGCGGGGCGCGGACGGAACCGGCGCGCTCCGTCTTCCGACGGTCGCCCCTGCGAGCCACACCAAAGCGGAACTCCACCCGCGGACCTCGGGCGGTTCGGGACGTTTTATTCGGCGACCTTGTCGGCCTTATCGAGGGTAAAGTTGTCGAACTGCGCGCGATGATACTCATCCGCGTCGAAGACATCCCCTCCGATCCAAAACTTGGTGCCGGGCGGAACTTCTTTCGTGGTGACCACCAGGGTCACCCGCACTTTGTCCGCCGGGTTTCCATCACGATCCACCAGCAGCAATTCCCCTTCATGCTGCACGAGCGGAACGCGACTGTCATAATCGGCCCCCGTATACAAACCCGCACGAAAGACCACGGAATTTCCCCGGGTCACCCCGGCCCTGCGCACCACGTCAAAACTCAAGACATAAGTGGTGTGGCTTTGCAGATCCTCGCCGAGATCAAACTCCCTGGTGTGAAAATTGTGACCGCCCGTTCCGTGAAGATACAGGACATTGGAACCGGTCCGTCCGGGATATTGTTCATCGAAACGGATGATGCCCCCGATGCCGGGCTCGTTGCTGCTCCAACCCTCCACGGGACCCAATCCCCCCACTCCGCCATCGAAGGTGACATTCGTCACGTCGGCGAGTTCGGGGTGTTCAAATCCGGGGTTGACGATGGGAACGGACTCAGCGCGGCCCTGACCGGAAACGGCCAGGGCACACGCCCCCAGGCAAAGAGAAAATCGCAATTTCAAGGGAAGTATCCGGTCAAACCAACTGTCCTTCACGACGCAGTCTGCGATGACGACGCAGTCCCGTCAACAAACCAAGCCCCAGCAGGGCGGCGACGGAAGGCTCGGGCACGACGGTCAGCTGGAAGTTGTCGAACGTCGGCCGGTGATAGTCCGAATCGTTCCCATACAGATCTCCTCCAATCCAGAATTTGGTCCCCGGCGCCACCTCCTCCGTCGTAAAGGTAAGGGTCATGGTCACCTTGGGCAAAAGGGTTCCATTCTCCAGCATCCAAAGATCGCCCGCCCATTCCGCCAGTGCCACCCGGCTTTCGTAATCGTCCCCGGTATACACGCCCAGACGGAAGGTGATGTATCCGTCCGTGATCGGAGACTTTTCCTCGTCATTCCAAACCCACCACCAGGACAACGCGTCAAACGTGAGCGTGTAGGTCGAATAACTCTGCAACTCCACGCCGAGGTCGAAGTTTGCGGTGTAGAAGTTCTGATTCCCCGAACCGTGCAAATACATGACATTGTTCCCCGTCCGGCCCGGATAACGAATATCATAGCGGATGGCCCCTCCGATGGACGGCTCGTTGCTGTACCATCCCGGAACCCCCTCACTACTATAGCCGTGCACCCCGTCAAAGGTGGTGTTCCACACATCGGGCATGGCTGGATCCTCAAAACTGTAATTGATAATCGTGATGGGCGACGCCTGGGCACCGGTCAGGGCCAGAACGCCGCATCCGAGGGCGCCCAAAATCCACTTCCGAATCCCAGGCACGTTTGTTTGGAGGAGTTTCATAT